>NZ_JBHTZF010000019.1:0-145184 GCF_042790435.1 Streptomyces sp. NPDC056738 | reverse complement strand
GATGCGGGGAGGGGGACGGCCTTCAGGCCGTCCCCCTCCCCGCATCCGCGTCCGTCTACTCTCCCCGAGCGTGTGCCCCGCCCTCGGCCCGGGCGAGGGCGTGTTCCAGGACGACGAGCAAGGCGTCCCGCACGGACCCCCGGTCGCGCGCGTCGAACACGGTCAGCGGCACGTGGTCGGCGACGTCGAGGGCCCACCGCACGTCGTCCAGATCGTGTTCGACCCTGCCGTCGAAGGCGTTGACGGCCACCGCGAAGGGGATGTCGCGGTGCTCGAAGTAGTCGACGGCCGCGTAGCAGTCGTCGAGCCGCCGGGTGTCGACGATGACGAGCCCGCCGAGCGCGCCCTCGACGAGGTCGTCCCACATGAACCCGAACCGCTCCTGGCCGGGCGTGCCGAACAGGTAGAGCTTGAGCGTCGGGTCGAGGGTGACGCAGCCGAAGTCCATGGCGACGGTCGTCGTCACCTTCTCCGGGGTGTGGCTGAGGTCGTCGACGCCGGCGGCGACCGAGGTGATGGACGCCTCGGTGGTCAGCGGCTCGATCTCCGAAATGGCCCCCACCGTCGTGGTCTTGCCCACGCCGAAGCCGCCGGCGATCACCATCTTCACGGGCAGGGGCGGCCGGGGACGCTCGTCGTCATCCCTCACGGATCGCGCCCCGGGAGTCGGGGACAGCTCGGAGACCATCGATCACCCTTCGCAGAACAGTGACATCGCGGTTGGAACGGGCCTGCGGCGCGTACAGGGCCAGTTGCCCGTCGGCGCGCAGATCGTCGGCGAGAACCCGGACCACATTCAAGTGCATCCGGAGCCTCGCCGCGATCTCCGCGAGCGACTGCGGCTCGCGGCAGACCGTGATGATGTCGCGGTGCTGGTCGAAGACGAAGCGGTCCAGTGCCGCCAGCCCCACACGCGTGGCCACCACCTGTGTCTCGATCGGTATCGGCGGTACGAGACTGTCTCCGCCGGCGATCCGTCCCGCGGTCAGCAGGAACGGCCGGACGACCGAGGCAGGGCGTTCCGCTCCCCCCTCGGCGTCGCCGCCGGCCAATGGCTCGCCGGACGTCATCACGTCCTCCCCCTTCAACTCGGCGCGCGTCACCGGTCGTGTGACGTGCCCTCGGACAGCGGCCGGCCGGTGGTCAACCGGCCGGTGCGACACCCACGGTTCGCTTCAGCTCCATCACCAGTTGCGGACTGAGCACCGCACCGGCCCGGTTGGCGAACAGCGTCATCTCGTACGCGATGTTGCCGAGCTTCGCCTCCTTCGAGGTGACCACGCCGAGCACCGCACCGGCGCCGAGCGAGGACACCAGCACGTGCCCTTCCTCCAGGTCGATGATGACCTTGTTGAGGCTGCCGAGGCCGTAGTTGCCGGAGGCCCCCATGGCGAGGCTGGTGATGCCGGAGACGATCGCCGCGAGCCGCTCGGAGTCGGCCTGGCCGCGCAGTTGGGAGACCGCGATGAGCAGCCCGTCGGAGGAGACACCGATCACGTCGACGACCCCGGCGGTCTCGGTGGCGAATCGGTTGAGCAGCCAGTTGAAGTCGGCAGCGGCCGTCTTCACGTCCGCCGCGGGTTCCGCTGTCCGGGACTCGGGTCCGCCTGTCCACATGGTCACGTGCTCATGCCTTCCGGAGAAGAGGGTCTTCTGTTCTGGTCGTCGGTCCCGGCCGGGCCGCCGGGTCTGCCGCCCGGCCGGGTCACCAAGGTCGTGCGGTCCTCGGCCGCGCTCTCGCGTTCGGCCCGCAGGACGGCGGCCTCGAACTCGTCGAGTTCGGAGCGCGCGGCCTCGGCGTCCGTCGGCTGCCAGGACGGCGGCCTGCGGTGGGTGGGGGGTTCGGTGGGCCGGGGCAGCCGGCTCGCCGCGGTGCCGGCCGACAGGGTCGCCCCGCGCACGCGGCGGCGCAGCGGACCGGTCTCGCCGGAGCGCGCCGGTCCGGTGGGTGCCGGTCCGGTGGGTGCCGGGTCGGCCCCGCTGCCGGGCCTGGCGCCGCCGTGCGTGGTCGCGCGCTCGGCGCCGGTGTCCGCCGTCTCCGACCGGCGGGCGTGGCCGGGGGACTCGGCGGTACGGGACCAGGAGGGCACCCTGCGGGGCAGGCCCGCGGGTCCGGCCGGCGCCTCGATCCGCGCCTTGCGCGGCTCGGCGGGTCCGGGGCGGCGCGCCGGTGGCTGCATGCGCGGGGCCCGCACGGGGGCGGCGACCTGGTCGCCGGGCACGAGGTGGGCCGCGGGGACGGCGACGGTGGCGGTGACACCGCCGCCCGGGGTACGGGACAGGACGACCTCGATGCCCCAGCGCCGGGACAGGCCGCCGACCACGAACAGACCGAGCACCTCGGTGGGCGCCAGGTCGAGGCGCTCGCGCCGGATCAGCCGGGCGTTCTCCTGCTCCAGGCGCTCCGGGCTCATGCCCAGTCCGTGGTCGATGATCTCCACGAGGGCTCCGCCGCCGTGGTGGCGGGGCCGCAGGACGACTTCGACGCCGCTGGTCGCCGGGGAGAACATCACGGCGTTCTCCAGGAGTTCGGCGAGCATGAGGGTCAGGTCGCCGACGATGTCGGGGACGACGGTGACATCGCCCTCGGCGTGCGGGGTGACGCGCTGGTAGCCCTCGATCTGGCCGAGCGAGGCGCGCACGATGTTGCTGAGCCGCATCGGTTCGGTGTTGAGGCCCGTCTCGCTGATCCCGGCGAGCAGCATGAGGCTGTCGGCGTTGCGCTGGAGACGGACGGCGATGTGGTCGATGCGGTAGAGCCGGTCCAGCACCTCGGGGTCGGTCTCGCCCCGCTCCACGGAGTCGATCAGGGCGAGTTGGCGGGCCGTCAGGTTGCTGACGCGGCGGCCGACGTTGCCGAACATCTCGGCGATGTTGCGCCGGCCGACGACCTGGCGTTCCAGCAGCGCGCTCGCGGTGACCTGAACCTGGTTGAAGGCTTCGGCCAGTTCACCGATCTCGTCGCGCACCGGCACGGGAACGGCCTCCAGGCGCGGCGGGCTCGCGTCGTCGGCGTCGTCGTCGGCGACGCGGGCGAGCTCGCTCTTGGCGGCGCCGGCCACGTGCTGGGCCGCGGAGGTGAGGGCGCGTACGGTCCGCACCACGGACCGCCGGGTCAGCACGGAGAACGCCAGCCAGCCCGCGAAGGCGGCCAGGATGCCGGCGATCAGCCAGGCGACCCGCCACCAGGCGGAGTTCGACGCGGACTGGGCGTTCCCCGCGATCCCGCCGATCAGCGACTGGACGATCTTCAGCCGGTTCTCGGCCTGCCGCTCATAGGTGGGCCCGGCGCGCAGCGCCTCGTCGAGCGCGGCCCGGAGCTGGGTCGCGTTCTCGGCGACCAGCGCTCCGGTGTCGACCTGGAGCGCGGCCCAGTGCTGGGTGATGACGCTCTGGTAGGGGCTGTGCTCGATCCCGGCGAGGTCGGTGCCCTGTTCGGGGCCCGCGAACCGGGTGAACCGCTCGGCCTGGTAGGTGTACTGGTCGTAGTCGCCGACGGCGCCGGTGAACTCGATGAGCGCGTTGGCGTCACGGGTGCGGGCGGCGAAGACGCTGGTCTCGAAGGAGGCGTGGGCGGTGTCGGCGCGCAGCAGGGCGTCGAGCAGATTGCCGGCGGACGCGGAGGACTCGCTGCCCGAGCGGCCGAGACCGAGGCCGTCGATGAGTCCCTCGATCACCGATCCGTACGCCGGGTCGATGTTGTCGGCGGGGATCGGCCCCTGCTCGACGGTCGTGCGGAGGCTGTCCAGGCCTTCGAGCTCCTTGAGCGCCTCGGCCTCGCCGGCGGGCAGCCGGTCGCCGTAGGCGGAGCGGACCGCCGCGATGCGGGCGCCGACCTTGTCCTGCGCGGCCAGATAGGCGGCGGTGTCCGGGGCGCTCTTCCCCTTGCCCGAACCGGCGGCCTCGTAGCGCAGGGAGACCAGGAGCGCCTGCCGGTGCTCGGTCTGCACGGCGTCGATGAGTTGCGTCACCTGCGCGCTGTCGCGCACGAGTTGGGCGGTCTCGGCGGCGGATCTGGCCTTGCCGATTTCCCCGGACACGACATAGGCGAGCATCACGGAGATGACGGCGAGCGGCACGATCACCAGGACGTTGAGTTTCCGGCGGAAAGGCCAGCGGTCCAGCAGAGATGGTGTCCGGCCGGTCCCGAGAGCAGTGGACGGCTGCCCCGAGGCGGCCTTTCTGTGCGCGGGCACCCAACCTCCTTGACGTCATTCCCCGTTGGCATCCCGAAGACAGGCTTGCGTGGATCAATGGTCACGAGCAGCGCGATCGGGCCGACAAGTGGAAGGGGGCCCTCGACGCGGCCAACACTAGCGGCTGCCGTCAGAGTACGGCCATGATCAACCGAAAAGTGGCACGCAAAGACGCCTGGTTCGCTCATGTTTCAGTCGCGTTGCGCCTACGGGCTGAAGCGGCCCGGTCCCCATCAGTGATCTATTCGTGTCTTGACGGTAGTTGAGGCGGCTCGATTGGATCGTCAGGACCGTCACCCGAGCCCACCAGCCACCACCGCCCCGCCGATTGCCAAGTCTGGATGAACAAGTGACCATCGCCAGAAGCACTCGTACCTCCGCAACCTCCGCTGTATCTCTGCTGGTTGTGGCCGCCGCCGCGCTGACGGGCTGCGGATCCTCCGACGACTCGGGCAACAAGGACCCGTTGAAGGGCGACACCGCCAAGGCCGGTACGGTCGTCGTCGGTTCCAACAACTTCCCCGAGAGCATCCTGCTCGCCGACATCTACGGCGAGGCCCTCAAGGCCAAGGGGATCAAGGTCAGTTACAAGCTGAACATCGGCAGCCGCGAGACCACGTACGGACTGATCAAGAACGGCACGATCACGGTCCTGCCGGAGTACAACGGCGCGCTGCTCGCCTACCTGGACGCCAAGGCCGCGCCGACGTCCGTCGACGAGACCAGCTCGGCGATCTCGGCCAAGCTCGACGCGAAGCTCTCCCTGCTGCAGCCGTCCGAGGCCCAGGACAAGGACGCGATCGCCCTGAACGAGGCGACGGCCAAGAAGTACAACCTCACGGAGAAGTCGAGCATCAGCGACCTCGCCGACGTGGCGAAGGACCTGGTCGTCGGCGGCTCGCCCGAATTCCAGACCCGGCAGCAGGGCCTGAAGGGCCTGAAGTCCGTATACGGTCTCGATTTCAAGAGTTTCAAGGCGCTGGACGCGGGTGGCCCGCTCACCGTGGCGGCGCTGAAGGGGAACAGCATCCAGGCCGCGGACATCTTCACGACGGACCCCGGAATCAGCAAGAACAAGTTCGTCGTGCTGCAGGACACCAAGAACCTTTTCGGGTTCGAGAACGTAACTCCGCTGACATACAAGAGCGGTCTGCCCGCGGCCGGGGTCTCGGTCCTCAACGACGTCTCGGCGAAGCTCGACACCGAAGCCCTGGTGAAGCTGAACAGCGACGTGCAGAACGGCAACAAGGACCCGCTGGACGTCGCCAAGAACTGGCTGGCCTCGGCCGGACTGAGCTGACCCCGGCACCGGCGGCCCGGACGCCGGACGCCCAGGGCCGGGAGACGGGCCTCCCGGCCCGGTCCGTCTGTCGACGGTGACGGAGTACGGCTGAGGAGTGAGGTCCGTCATGCTCGAGCGCACGGCCGAGGCCGCCCCGGTCGGGCCGGCCTCGTGGAGCGCGCCGTCCGGCGCCGCCCTCGACGGCCGGGGGCTCGACGCCGCCACGGTGGCCCGGGTCGCCGACGGGGCGCCGCCACCCCCCGTGTGTCCGGCGGCACTCGCGACGATGGAGCACACCCGGCGGGCCGCGCACCGGCTGGCGGCCGAGGGTGCCCGCGTCTACGGACGCAGCACCGGCGTGGGAGCGCACCGGGGACTGGCCGTCGAGGAACACGACGGCGCGGGCCACGATCTGCGGCTGCTGCTGAGCCACGCGGGCGGGGTGGGCGAGGAACTGCCCGCCCGCCAGGTCCGCGCGATGATGGTGGTACGGGCCAACCAGCTCCTCGTCGGCGGCTCGGGGGCGGCCCCCGAGATCGCCACGGCCATCACGCGGGCGCTGGGGGCGGGTGTGCGTCCCCGGGTGCCCGAGTACGGGTCCGTGGGTACCGGTGACCTGACCGCGCTGGCCCGTCTGGGGCTCGCGCTCTTCGGCCACGACACGTGGGCGCCCCGTACTCCCCCGTCCGAGAGAACGTCGGCCGAGAGAACGTCGACCGAGAGACCGTCGGCCGAGAAGCCGTCAGCCGGGCAGGGGGCTCCCGAACCCCTGCGGCTGCGACGCGGGGACGCCCTGGCCCTGTTGAGCAGCAACGCCCTCACCCTCGGGGAGTCCGCGCTCGCCTGGCACGACCTCGGGGCACCGCTGCGTGCCTCCCATGTGGTGGCCGCGCTCGCCCTGCACGCGGTGGACGGCTCCCTCGAACCGTACGCACCGGAGGTCCACGCGGCCCATCCGCACCCGGCGATCGCGCGCGCGGCGGAACACGTCCGGTGGCTGCTCGGCGCGGCGACCGGATCGGGGACAGGCGCTCCGGGACGGGCGGACAGGGTGCCGGCACGGGTGCAGGACCCCTTCGGCTTCCGGTGCTTCCCACAGGCTCACGGTCCCGCGATGGAGACGTGGTCCGGCCTGGAACGGGTGCTGTCCATCGACCTCAACTCCGCCACCGAGAATCCACTGATCGGCTGGGACGACGTCACGGGCGCTCCCGCCGCCCGGCATCACGGCGGCTTCTTCACCGCGCCGCTCACCCTCGCGCTCGACCAGTCGGTCCTCGCCGTGCTCGGCACGGCCCGGCTCTCCGCGGCCCGGCTGTCCGCCCTCGGCCGTCCCGAACTGACCGGACTGCGCTCCTACTTGGCCGACGCCTCCTCGGCCGGGTCGGGGATGATGATCCTGGAGTACAGCGCCGCGTCCGCCCTCGCGGAGATCCAGGCGTGCGCCACCCCGGCCTCGCTCGGACATGTCGTGCTGTCCCAGGGCATGGAGGAGGCGGCGACGTTCGCGACCCAGGCCGCGCGCAAGGCGCTGCGGGCGGCGAGGGCGTACCGGCTGGTCCTGGCCTGCGAACTCGTCGCGACCGTACGGGCGTTGCGGCTGCGCGGCACGCCGCCGGCGCCCGGCACCCCGGCGGGCCGCGCCTACCTGCGCGCCGCGGCGGCGCTGGACCCGGACATGCGGGACCGCCCCCTCACCGACGACGTGACCGTGGCGGCGGACCTGCTGGACGAGTTCGCCGCACTCGTCGTCGGCGAAGGGGAGCCGGCACGGCTGGGTTAGAGTCGGCGCGGTCCCCGGTCGGAGGTTCTGCCGTGGGCGGGCTGTGCGTTGGGGGATGACGGCACCATGCGGTACGAACACGTGGAACTCTCCGGGTACGAGATCCAGGAGGTCCTCGGCAGGGGCGGCTTCGCCACGGTCTACCGGGCCCATCAGGTGGCGGTGGGCCGCGAGGTCGCGCTCAAGGTCGACAGCAGGGTCCTGGCCACGGACCGCGACCGGCAGCGCTTCCTGCGCGAGGTCACGGCCGCGGGCCGGTTGTCCGGACATCCGCACGTGGTGCCGGTGTACGACGCCGGCGTCCTCGGTGACGACCGCCCGTACATGGTCATGGAGCTGTGTCCGGGCGGCTCGCTCGGCGACCGCCTGCACCGCCACGGACCACTCTCGGTCAAGGAGGCCCGGGACATCGGGCTCGGCATCGCCGACGCGCTGGCCGCGGCCCACACCGCCGGGGTGCTGCACCGCGACATCAAGCCGGGCAACATCATGGTCAACCGGTACGGCGGGGCCGCCCTCACCGACTTCGGTCTGGCCGCCATGCCGAGGCCCGGCCGGGAGCTGTCGGTGACACGCGAGGCGCTGACCCCGGCGTACGCGCCGCCCGAGGCCTTCCACCTGGCCGAGCCCACCACGACGGGCGACGTGTACTCGCTCGCCGCCACGCTCTACGCCCTCCTGCGCGGCCGCCCGCCGCACCACCCCGACGACGGCACCCAGCTCAGTCTCGCGGAGCTCATCGTCCGGCACACCTGGCCCTACGCCGACCTGCCGGGCGTGCCGGGTGCGCTCAACGAGGTGCTCAGACAGGCCCTGGAGACGGATCCGTCCTCACGGACGCGGGACGCGTCGGCGCTGCGGGACGCTCTGGCCGCGGTCGACGTCGACAGCGCGGCCCGGGGCGTGTTCGGACCGGCGCCCCGGTCGGCCACCACCGTCCCCGCCCACCGCGACACGCCTCCCGCCTCCCCCACCCCGCCCACCACGCTTCCCCCACCGCCCGCGGCCCCGCACGCACCGGGCCCGGCGGCCCCGGGCGACCACTCCGCCGGCGGTGGCGCGGCGAGCACGGTGGCGGAGCCGGGGGCCCGCGGGTCCTCGCGGTGGCGGCCGGGTCTGATCGGCGTGCTGGCGGCGGTCGTGGTCTCGGTGAGCGTGTCCGTCACCTGGGTGGTCAACACGTACGGGTCGCCGGACGGTCCCGGCTCGTCCACGGGCGGATCCCCTGCCCCGGGCGCCTCGGGCAAGGCCTCGCCGGGCGCCGACGCGGCCTTCGGCGGCGTACGGACCACGCGGAGCGGCTGCCCGGCCGCCGGCGTCGAAGGGGTGGGCGGCCGCTGCGTCACGACCCCCGAGTGCTGGAGCGGCATCACCGACATCTCGGGGACGATCACCGTCAGCCGCGCCGACTGCCACGTCGCGCACGTGTGGCAGACCTTCGCCGTCGCCCCGCTGCCCAAGGACGGGATGACGTACAACGCGCGGGATCTCGTGAGGCATCCCGACGTCAAGGCACTGTGTTCGCAGCAGGTGATGCGTGACTCCCTTGCGTCCGCGCGCCGTTCGGACGGCACCCGCTGGGACGTGGACGTCCTCCCGCCGACCGCCCCGCAGTGGGCCGAGGGCCTCAGGGTGTTCCGCTGCGTGGCCGCGGCGGAGACGGACGACGGCGAGATCACCGGCAGCCACTTCGGCGCGGACGGCTGATGCGTCCCGCGGACCTGAACGGGCCCCGCCGGTCCGGGACTTCAGACCGCCGGGCGTTCCCGCCCGGCCCTCGTCAACAGCCACTGCCAGCGCCGGCGTTCGGTCACGCAGGTCGCGGCGGCCAGCACGGTGACCGGGACCGCCGCCCAGGCGGGCCAGGCGAGCCACGAGGACACCACCGCCGCGACCAGTTGCAGCAGCACCAGCAGCACGGTCGCCCAACCCGGCACCGGCACGACGACGTCGGCCTTGTCCCCCGGTGTCGCGAAGACCGTCGGCAGGCCGATGAGCAGCACCACGGACGCCACGGCGAGCAGCCACGAACGGTCCGACAGCGCCCACGGGGTGGCCACCCAGGCCACGATCTCCGTCGTGAAGCGGAGGACGGACGGCACGCGGTCGTCGGGTCGCCCCGACGTGGTCGTTCCGGGCGCGGTATCGGTCACCGCGAAACGATCCCACGCCTGACTCCCGATCACCAGAGGGGCACGATCCCGAGGAGGCCGGCCCCCGCTCACCTCGCGGCGGACCCGATGTTCCCGCCCGTGATGCCCTTCGGGTTCAGGTGGGCGATGTGGCCGCTCTCGGTGCCGGCGGAGGGGTCGATGACGCAGTCGACGAGCGCCGGGCCTCCGGAGGCCAGCGCCTCGGTGAGGGCCGCGGTGACCTCGGCGGGTGTGGTCGCGCGGTAGCCCTTGCCGCCGAACGCCTCGATCATCCGGTCGTGGCGGGCCGAGCGCATCAGCGTGGTCGGGGACGGAGCGTCGCCCAGGGGATTGACGTCGTCGCCGCGGTAGACGCCTCCGTTGTTCATGACGACCGTGACGACGGGCAGCCCGTACCGGCAGATCGTCTCCAGTTCCATGCCGCTGAACCCGAAGGCACTGTCGCCCTCCACGGCGACGACCGGGGCGCCGCCGCTCTCGACGGCGGCGGCGATCGCGTAGCCCATGCCGATGCCCATGACGCCCCAGGTGCCGCTGTCGAGGCGATGCCGCGGTACGCGCATCTCGATGACGTTGCGCGCGATGTCCAGGGCGTTCGCGCCCTCGTTGACGATGTACGTCTCCGGGTGCTCGCGCACGACGTCGCGTACGGCCTTCAGCGCGCCCATGAACTGCATGGGATGCGGATCCGCGTTCAGCCGCTCCGCCATCTTGGCCACGTTCAGCGCAGAGCGTGCCTCCAGTTCCGCGCGCCAGGCGGCGGGGGCCGTGATCCGGCCGGGTTTGGCGCGCTCGGCGATCGCGTCCAGCACCGACTCGATGTCTCCGACGAGCGGGGCGGCGATGGGCTGGTTGCTGTCCATCTCCCTGGCCTCGATGTCGACGTGCACGAACCGGGCTTCGGGGTTCCACTGCGGTGCCTGGCCGTGGTTCAGCAGCCAGTTGAGGCGGGCGCCGACGAGCATGACGACGTCGGCCCGCTTCAGCGCCAGCGAACGGGCGGTGGCCGCCGACTGCGGGTGGTCGTCGGGCAGCAGGCCCTTGGCCATCGACATCGGTACGAACGGGATGCCGGTGGACTCCACGAACTCGCGGACGCGTTCGTCGGCCTGCGCGTACGCGGCACCCTTGCCGAGCACCAGCAGCGGCCGTTCCGCGCCGGCGAGCAGTTCGACGGCCCGGTCCACCGCCTCGGGTCCCGGGAACTGGCGCGGCGCGGGGTCGACGAGCCGGCTCAGCGTCCGCGCGCCCGTCTCCGCGTCCATGACGGAGCCGAGCACCGCGGCGGGGATGTCGAGATACACGCCGCCGGGGCGCCCCGAGACCGCGGTGCGCAGGGCACGGGCGATGCCCCGGCCGATGTCCTCCACGCGGCTGACCCGGTAGGCCGCCTTGCAGAACGGCTGCGCGGCGGCGAGCTGGTCCATCTCCTCGTAGTCACCCTGCCGGAGGTCGACCAGGTGCCGCTCGCTGGAACCGGAGATCTGCACCATGGGGAAGCAGTTGGTGGTGGCGTTGGCCAGGGCGACCAGACCGTTCAGGAACCCCGGCGCGGACACGGTCAGGCAGATGCCGGGCTTCCTGGTGAGAAAGCCGGCGGCCGCCGCGGCGTGACCGGCGTTGCTCTCGTGCCGGAACCCGATGTAGCGGATGCCCCGCGCCTGCGCGAGACGGGCCAGGTCGGTGATGGGGATGCCGACGACCCCGTAGATCGTGTCGACGTCGTTCATCTGCAGCGCGTCGACGACCAGGTGGTAGCCGTCGGTGAGCTCGGTCGGCGCGTCGGTGTCCGCCGCGGTCTCCGGTGTCGAGGGAGCGGTCATGGTCCGAGGTCCTCCTTGGGCTGGTTCTGTCGGTTTCGGTCCCGTGGTTTCCGCTTCGGCGGGGGCCGGTCCTGGTGGCTCCCGGGTCCAGTGGGGGGCCGGTCCAGGTGATTTCCGGTTCTGCCGCGGGCCGGTCCTGGTGGCTTTTCGGTTCTGGCGGTGGCCACTCCGGGGTGGCCGCCCTCGCTCAGCGCAGGAGCCGTACCGCCGCGATCACCAGCGGATGCAGCCCGTCGGCTCCGGTGTCGGCGTACGCGAGGAGGCGGGAGCGCATACGGGGGTCCCAGAAGCGGCCGATGTGTCCCGCGACGGCCTCGGCGGCCGCCTCCTCCGGCAGATGCCCGAGGTTCCGGGCGATGTCGTTGGCCATGCGGCGCTCCGGGGGCACGGTCGCCGTCATCTCAGTCCCCCGCCGTGAGGACGTCGTCGGCGGCGCGCTCGGGTGTCCGCGCGGGCTGCCCGAGCGGGTGGGCGAGCCCGACCTGTACGGCGGTCACCTTGTACTCGGGGCAGTTGGTCGCCCAGTCCGAGTTCTCGGTGGTCACCACGTTGGCGCCGGTCACGGGGTGGTGGAACGTGGTGTAGACGACGCCGGCCGGCATCCGGTCGGAGATCTCCGCCCGCAGCCTGGTGCTCCCGACACGGCTGGCCAGCGTCACCAGCGCGCCGTCGGTGATGCCGCGGACCTCGGCGTCGTGCGGGTGCAGTTCCAGGACGTCCTCGGGATGCCAGGCGACGTTGCCCGTCCGCCGGGTCTGCGCGCCGACGTTGTACTGGCTGAGGATGCGCCCGGTGGTGAGCACGAGCGGGAAGCGCCGGGTGCTGCGTTCGTCGGTCGGCACATAGGCGGTGACGACGAACCGGCCCTTGCCGCGCACGAATGCGTCGACGTGCATGACCGGTGTCCCCTCGGGGGCGGAGGCGTTGCACGGCCACTGCACGCTGCCCAGCTTGTCGAGCAGACCGAAGGACACTCCGGTGAACGTCGGGGTGACGGCGGCGATCTCGTCCATGATGCGGCCCGGATGGTCGTACGACATCGGGTATCCCATGGCGGTGGCGATCTCGCACACGATCTGCCACTCGTGCCTGCCGGTCCTCGGCTTCATCACGGCGCGCACCCGGTTGATCCTGCGTTCGGCGTTGGTGAAGGTGCCGTCCTTCTCCAGGAAGGACGCGCCGGGCAGGAAGACGTGGGCGAACCTGGCCGTCTCGTTGAGGAACAGGTCCTGCACGACGACGAGTTCCATGGCTTCGAGCGCGGCGGTGACGTGCTGGAGGTTGGGGTCGGACTGCGCGATGTCCTCTCCATGCACGAACAGGCCGCGGAACGTCCCGTCGATCGCCGCGTCGAACATGTTGGGGATGCGCAGTCCGGGTTCGGCGAGGAGGGTGCCGCCCCACAGGTTCTCGAACACCTCGCGGACGGCGTCGTCGGACACATGCCGGTAGCCTGGCAGTTCGTGCGGGAACGAGCCCATGTCGCAGGAGCCCTGGACGTTGTTCTGTCCGCGCAGGGGGTTGACCCCGACGCCGTCGCGGCCGATGTTGCCGCACGCCATCGCGAGGTTGGCCATCCCCATGACCATGGTGGAGCCCTGGCTGTGCTCGGTGACGCCGAGGCCGTAGTAGATGGCGCCGTTGGGTGCCGTCGCGTACAGCCGTGCGGCGGCGCGCAGTTGGGCGGCGGGGACGCCGCTGATCCCCTCGGTGGCCTCCGGGCTGTTCTCCGGCCGGGCGACGAACTCCGCCCACGCGTCGAAGTCTTCGCACCGCGTGTCCACGAACGTCCGGTCGACGAGCCCTTCGGTGACGACCACGTGGGCCATGGCGTTCACGACGGCGACATTGGTGCTGGGGCGGAGCTGGAGGTGGTGCGCGGCCTCGATGTGCGGGGAGCGCACCAGGTCGATGCGGCGCGGGTCGACGACGATCAGCTCCGCGCCCTCGCGCAGGCGCCGCTTCATCCGGGAGGCGAACACCGGGTGTCCGTCGGTGGGGTTGGCCCCGATCACCATGATGACGTCGGCCTGCGCCACCGAGCGGAAGTCCTGGGTGCCGGCCGACTCCCCGAAGGTCTGCTTGAGTCCGTATCCGGTCGGGGAGTGGCAGACGCGGGCGCAGGTGTCCACGTTGTTGTTGCCGAACGCGGCGCGCACCATCTTCTGGACGACGTACACCTCCTCGTTGGTGCACCGCGACGAGGAGATCGCGCCGATCGCCCCCTGGCCGTGGCGCCTCTGGATGTCCCGCATCCGGCGGGCGACCGTGCCGATGGCCTCGTCCCAGCCGACCTCGCGCCAGGGGTCGGTGACGCGGTCGCGCACCATCGGCTTGAGGACCCGGTCGGGGTGGGTGGCGTAGCCGAAGGCGAAGCGGCCCTTCACGCAGGAGTGGCCCTCGTTGGCGCCGCCGTCCTTGTACGGCACCATGCGGACGAGTTCGTCGCCGCGCAGCTCGGCCTTGAAGGAGCAGCCGACCCCGCAGTAGGCGCACGTGGTGACCACCGACCGGGTCGGCATGCCGAGCTGGACCACCGACTTCTCCTGGAGCGTGGAGGTCGGGCAGGCCTGGACGCAGGCGCCGCAGGACACGCACTCGGAGTCCATGAACGTCTCGGCGGCGCCGGGTGAGACCTTGGAGTCGAAGCCGCGTCCCTCGATGGTGAGCGCGAAGGTGCCCTGGACCTCGCCGCAGGCGCGGACGCAGCGGGAGCACGCGATGCACTTGGCGGGGTCGAAGTCGAAGTACGGGTTGGAGGTGTCCTTCGGCGCGTCGAGGTGGTTCTCGCCCTCGTAGCCGTACCGCACCTGGCGCAGGCCCACCACGCCCGCCATGTCCTGGAGTTCGCAGTCGCCGTTGGCGGGACAGGTGAGACAGTCCAGCGGGTGGTCGGAGATGTACAGCTCCATGACGCCCTGGCGGAGCTTCTCCACCTTGGGTGTCTGGGTCCTGACCGTCATCCCGTCCGTCACCGGGGTGGTGCAGGAGGCGGGGGTGCCGCGCCGGCCGTCGATCTCCACCACGCACAGCCGGCAGGAGCCGAACGCCTCCAGGCTGTCGGTGGCGCACAGTCTGGGCACGGCGACACCGGCGAGCGCGGCGGCGCGCATCACGGAGGTGCCCTCGGGGACGGTCACCGCCAGCCCGTCGACCTCCACCGACACGGTGGCGGCCCCGGGCCGTTCGGGGGTTCCGAAGTCGGGTTCCTTGAGCAGGGTCATGACGTGGCCTCCCTCCTCGCGCCGCTCGGCGGGCGGGAGTCGGCCTCCCGGCCGGCCTCACGGGCGAGGAAGTCGTCAGGGAAGTGGGTGAGGGCGCTCCGTACGGGCATCGGTGTCAGTCCGCCCATCGCGCACAGCGAGCCGTCGGTCATCAGATCGCACAGGTCTTCCAGGAGCGCCAGGTTCTCGTCCGGGTGCCGACCGGCCACGATCTTGTCGATGACCTCGACGCCGCGCACCGAACCGACCCTGCACGGTGTGCACTTGCCGCAGGACTCCGCGGCGCAGAACTCCATCGCGAAGCGGGCCTGGGCGGCCATGTCGACGGTGTCGTCGAAGACGACGACGCCTCCGTGGCCGACCATCGCGCCTGCCTCCGCGAAGGCCTCGTAGTCCATGGGCAGGTCGAACATCGACGTGGGCAGATAGGCGCCGAGCGGTCCGCCGACCTGCGCCGTGCGCACCGGACGCCCGGAGAACGTGCCGCCGCCGTAGTCCTCGACCAGTTCGCGCAGGGTGACGCCGAACGCGGTCTCGACGATGCCGCCGTGCGCGATGTTGCCGCCGAGCTGGAAGACCTGGGTGCCGCGGGAGCGTCCGACACCGAGTTCCTCGTAGGCCCGCGCGCCGTCCGCGAGCACGACGGGGACGGTCGCGAGGGTGAGCACGTTGTTCACCACGGTCGGTCTGCCGAACAGGCCCTCGATCGCCGGGATCGGGGGTTTGGCGCGGACCGTGCCGCGCTTGCCCTCCAGGCTCTCCAGCAGGGAGGTCTCCTCGCCGCAGATGTACGCGCCGCCGCCGACGCGCACGTGCAGGTCGAAGGCGAGTCCGGAGCCGAGGATGTCCGCGCCGAGCCAGCCGTGTCCGCGGGCGATGCCGATCGCGGCCCGCATCGTGGCCACCGCGTCCGGGTACTCCGAGCGGATGTAGAGGTAGCCCTCGCTCGCCCCGACCGCGTGCGCGGCGATGGTCATGCCCTCGATGAGCATGAACGGGTCGCCCTCCATGACCATCCGGTCGGCGAAGGTGCCGCTGTCGCCCTCGTCGGCGTTGCAGCAGACGAACTTGAGGTCGTCGGCGCGGTCGAGGACGGTCTTCCATTTGACGCCGGCCGGGAAGCCCGCGCCGCCCCTGCCGCGCAGACCGGACGCGGTGACCTCGGCGACCACGTCCGCGGGCGGCCGCTCCAGCGCCGCGCGCAGTCCGGCGAGGCCGCCGTGCGCCACGTAGTCGTCCGTGGACAGCGGGTCGGTGACACCGACCCGGGCGAAGGTGACCCGGTTCTGCCGGGCCAGCCACGGGAGTTGCTCCACGACGCCGAGCCGCAGCGGATGGTCGGCGCCGTCGAGCAGGCCCGCGGCGAGCAGGTCCTCGACGTCGGACGGGGCCACGGGGCCGTATCCCACGCGGCCGTGCGGGGTCACCACCTCGATCAGGGGCTCCAGCCAGAGCATGCCGCGCGAGCCGTTGCGTACGACGTCGAGGGGGAGGCCGTCGCGCACGGCGGCCCGTCGCAGGGCGTCCGCGATGTCGTCGGCGCCGACGGACCGGGCCGCGGAGTCGCGGGGGACGTAGACGGTGGTCGTGGGGCGTGCCGTGCCGTCGCCGTTCACGAGGAGACCGTCCCGTCCAGGACCGAGCCCAGCCGGGCGGGTCCGACGCGCCCGTACAGCCGCCCGTTGACCTCGACGGACGGGCCCAGCGCGCAGTTGCCGAGGCAGAAGACCTGCTCGACGGTGAAGGCCCCGTCCGCGCTCGTCTCACCGAGCTCCAGTCCCGCCTCCCGCAGGTGTCGCACCAGACCCTCGGCGCCGAGCGCCTGGCAGGCCTCCGCCCGGCAGACGCGCACGGTGGTGCGCCCGGCCGGTTCCGCGCGGAAGTCGTGGTAGAAGGTCACCACTCCGTGGACGTCCGCCCGGGAGAGGTTGAACTCGTCGGCGAGCACGGGAATCGCCTCCCGCGGCACCCACCCCAACTCGGCCTGTACGGCGTGCAGTACGGGAAGGAGCGCGCCGCGCTGATCCCGGTGCGCGGCCGCCGCCCTCCGGACCACGCTCTCGACCGTCACGTCATCCACGCTGGCCGTCATGATCGCTCCGCCTTCCGTCGTGCGGGTTCCCGGCGATGCCTGCGAGACCGGGACACTACCCCATACAGGTTTCTGTATACAGAACTCAATCCGAATCAACCTCCTTCGGCGGGGCGGCACTTGGCCGCGGGAACGGACGACCGCGGGCACCTCGCGCGCGGCCCGTGGCTCGCGGACACCCGTTCAGGCACCCCCGCCGACCTGGGATCACCTCTCGGCCACCCCACCGTCTTGCATACGAAAACCTGTATGCTGACGCAGCCGTCGGGAACCCTTTCGGCGGCCACCTCTTGGCAGAGCCGTCGGCCCCGCGGGCCCGGTGGCGGAACGGGGCTCCCATGCGTGAGGCACTCACGGCCGCCGCGACCCGGCGCGTCACCCGCCCGGCGCCGCTTCGGCAGGCCGTGTACGACGCCCTGACCGAGCTGATCGTCAACGGCTCCCTCAAGCCCGGCCAGCATCTCGTCGAGGCCGAGCTCGCCGAGCATCTCGGGGTCAGCCGACAGCCCGTACGGGAGGCCCTGCAGCGACTCCAGACCGACGGATGGGTCGATCTGCGTCCCGCCCAGGGAGCCTTCGTCCACTCCCCCACCGAGAAGGAGGCCGCCCAACTCCTCGGCGTCCGCGCGGTGCTGGAGACCTACTCGGCCCAACTCGCGGCCCAGCACGCGAAGCCCGAGGACGTCGAGAAGCTCTGGGAGCTGCACCAGGAGGGCGTCGACGCCCTCGCCGCGAGCGACGTCGAGCGGCTGGTCGCGGCCAACACCGCCCTGCACGCCCTCATCACCTCGATCGGCGACAACGCCGTACTGGCCGAACTGATCGCGGGTGTCGGCCAGAAGGTGCGCTGGTACTACACGCCGATCGCCCGGCCCCGCGGCAAGGAAGCGTGGAACGAACACGCCCAGCTCATCAGGGCGATCGCCAAGGGCGACTCCGACCGTGCCGGCGAGGTCATGCGCAAGCACACCGAGCGCACGACCGGCTTCTACCGCAAGCAGATCGCCGCCGGGACGAACCAGGACTGACCGGAGGGGCCCTCGCACGGGAGTCATGACGCGCGTCCGCGGCGTCATGCCGCGGGGGCGGGACGGAGGTGCCGACCCACGGACCGTGGAGCGCTCGGCCCGGGTCCGAGTGACGGTCCGATTCCGAGTCCGAGTCCCGGTCCAGGCCCGGATCCCGGTCCAGGTCCAGGTCCAGGTCCAGGTCCGGATCCTGGTCCAGGACCGCGTCCGGGAAGCGCGCCGTTCGCCGCCGCCGTCAGCTCCAGGAGCCACGGCCGCACGGTGCGCAGCACGACGTCCAGTCCCCCTCCGTCCCGTCCGAGCATCACGTCGGCGGGCACGAGCACCGGATCCGCGTGCAGGGTGGAGGTGGCGCTGCCCCTGGGCCCTCCCCCGCCGGACCGGGCCGGCACGAACAGGTCCGAGGCCTGCGCCGGGACGACCCACAGCGTCACACCGTCCCGCCCCGCGAGCGGGCGCGAGGACCAGAGGTAGCTGTCGGCCTCACCCGCCGCGACCACCCGCCGCCTGCGGCCCCGCAGGGCGACCACGTCGGCGAACCTGGCGGCGGCCGAGCAGGACACCGCGCGCGAGCCCTCGTACGAACCCTGGTACCTCGCCTCGTACGTCATCTCGTACGTCATCTCGTACGCCGTCTCGTATGTCGTCGCGTGCGGATCCTCATCCAGCGCAAGGCTCATGAGGTGACGCCCCGCCGCGATCTCCTCCCGCACCCAGGAACCGCCGCAGGACTCGACGGCGGCGACCGCGGCGAAGTGGGACGCGAGCACAGCGGCGGTGGCGGGGCACAGGTGGGCCGTCCGCGCGACCACGTCGGCCGCCTCGGACAGCCCGAGGCCGGCGCCGCCAGACTCCTGAGGGAGGGGCAGACCGAGGAGTCCGGCACGGCCGAAGGCGGCCACCGCGTCACGCGGGAACCGGCCTTCCCGGGCCGTCAGTTCGGCCGCGGGCGCGACGACCTCGGCCAGGACGGCCGAGAGAGAAGTGCGGTAGGACACGGGGTGACCCCCTCCTCGCGAACAGCTTCCCAAGAGAACTGCATACAGTATGCAGCGTCCTGTCGCAGTGCACCAGAGAGGCGGAAGGGCGAATCCAGGCGACCCGGCGACCCGGCGACCCGGCAACCCGGCAACCCGGCAACCCGGCAACCCGGCAACCAACAGAACCTGCGACCAACGGAACCGGAGTCCTCAGCCTCGCGGGTCGATCTCCCTCAGCAGCCCGGTCGTGACGTCGAAGACGAAGCCGCGGACGTCGTCGGTGTGCGGCAGGAACGGCGAGGTACGCACCCGTTGGAGCGACTGCCGTACGTCCTGGTCGACGTCCCGGAACGCCTCGACCGCCCAGGCCGGCCGCTGCCCGACCTCCATCTCCAGCTCGTGCCGGAACTCCTCGGTGATGCTCTGCAGACCGCAGCCGGTGTGGTGGATGAGTATGACGCTGCGCGTCCCCAGCGCACGCTGACTGATCGTCAGGGACCGGATGGTGTCGTCGGTGACGACACCGCCCGCGTTGCGCACGGTGTGACAGTCGCCCAACCGGAGGCCGAGCGCGGCGTGCAGATCGATGCGGGCGTCCATGCAGGCCACGACGGCGACACGCTGAACCGGCCGCGCGTCCCGGCCCGGATCCACGAACCCGGCGGCATACGCGCGGTTGGCCGCCACGAGCCGGTCGATGACCGTCCCGCCATCCGGAAGGCGGTCCGCGGACGGGGCGGGACGACGGGATGCTGAAGTCGACATTGCGGGGCTACCTCACTCCGGTCGATGACGGGGAGACCGGGGAGACCTCTACCCCTTCCATGTATGCGATATGCGATAACCCACGTCCTCACCGACGCCTTACGAAGCCGTCGCGCCATCCGACGGGAAGGACGGACGATGTCCACCCCGGCGCCTCACCGGAGAGCGCGGGCGCCTCGCCGTGGAGCCCGGGCGCGCGTCGCCACGGAGCGCGGGCGCCTCACCAGCGACCCGGCCGCGGCCACCCCGGCGGACGTGCCGGGCACGGTCACGACCCCGCCCATCCGGAGGCCACGCGGCATCACGCCGCACGGCTGGCGGCCGCAGAACGCGCGACGCCGGGTTCGGGGTGATTTATGGTGACTCCAGGAGGATGCCCCGACCGGAGGTGCAATGATGCGCGCCGCGGCAGCGATCGGCTCTCTGGCTGTCAGCGTGGCGCTCATCGTCGCGACATCGGCTTGTGACGAGGGCGAGCCCGAGTCGTCGAAGGCCCAGTACGGGGACTGCGAGGTCTCGGGGCACCACGGAGAGTTCCATCTCTCGCCCCGGACGGCGGGCGCCCTCACGGTCAAGACGACCCTGCCCGCCCCCGGCTGGTGGAACGGCAACACGCCGGCCGAGGTCAAGAGCGGCTACGAGTACTGCATGGCCGCCAACATCGCCTACCGGTCCGGGCTCGACCGGCTGAAGGTGGAGAACGCCCCCTTCCCCGAGGTCGTGTCCGGCCGGACCACGAACTTCGACCTGGCCCTCGCGCAGATCACGATCACCCCGGAACGGAGCAAGGTCGCCGAGTTCTCCCCGCCCTACCTCGACTCCACCCTGGGAGTGCTGATCAGGGACGGCGAGAAGATCAACGAGAACAACCTCCGCGACGTCCGTATCGGGGTCGCCGAGGGCACCACGGGCGAGGCGTTCGTCAAGAACCGCCTCAAGCCGACCAAGCCCGTCACCGCCTACGCCAACGACCCGGAGATGGTCACGGCGCTGGAGAAGGGCCGGATCGACGCGGTCGTCCACGACACGACGATCCTGCTGGCGTACCCCCAGAAGCGGGAGGGCAGGGTGCGCATCGTGGGCCAGTACCGGACCGACCAGGGCTACGGCGCCCTGTTCCCGAAGGGTTCGCCCAACAGGAACGAGGTGGACCGGATCATCAAGCAGCTCATCGACGACGGGACGCTCGCCAAACTGTCGGTCGTCTACCTCGGGGCCGCCTTCGGCCAGGACCCGGACAAGATCCCGTACTTCACGGTGAAGCAGGGCTCCTGAACGCCCCGGAACACCCCGCACCCCGCCGTACGCGGCGGACCCGCGCCCCCGCACGGCACGGCGGTCGGCTTCCGCCCCGTTTCACAGGTCCGCCAGCAGGAGGCTTCCCAGGTCCCCGGCGGCCGGGGCGTCGAGCGCCTGCTCGGCCCAGATGATCTTGCCCCGGTCGGTGTAGCGGGTCCCCCAGCGGCGGGACATCTGCGCGACGAGGAACAGACCACGGCCCCCCTCGTCGGTGAAGGCCGCGCGGCGCAGGTGCGGGGAGGTGCTGGTGCCGTCGGCGACCTCGCAGATCAGGCTGTCGCGATCGCGCAGCAGCCGCAGACTGATGGGGCTCCCGCCGTACCGGATGGCGTTCGTCACCAGTTCGCTGAGGATCAGCTCGGTCGTGAAGGCGGCCTCGCCGAGTCCCCAGGCCTCCAGCCGGTCCGTGGCCTCGGCGCGGATCCGCGAGACGGCCGCGGGGTCCTCCGGTACGTCCCACTCCGCGACCTGGTCCGGGTCGAGCAGCCGGGTGCGTGCGACGAGCAGGGCGACGTCGTCACTCGACCTGGTGCGCAGCATCGCGTCGAGCACCGTGCGGCAGGTGTCGTCGGGGGAGGTGCCGTCCGTGTGGGCGAGCGCGTCCTTCAGCATGCCGAGCCCGGTGTCGATGTCACGGCCGCGGGCCTCGACCAGGCCGTCGGTGTAGAGGACCAGCCGGCTGTCGGCGGGCAGCAGCAGTTCGGCCGTCTCGACCGGCAGACCCGCCCCGACGCCCAGGGGCGGGGCGACGGGGATGTCGGGGAAGGTCACAGCGCCGTCGGGCGAGACCAGCGCCGGCCCGGGATGGCCGGCCCGGGCGACGACACACCGCCCGGTGACCGGATCGTAGACCGCGTACAGACAGGTCGCGCCGGTGATGGCCTCCGCCGCCGCGTCCTCGTCGATCCGGGTGATCAGGTCGTCCAGGTGCCCGAGAATCTCGTCCGGGGGCAGGTCGAGTGCGGCGAAGTTGTGCACCGCGGTCCTCAGGCGCCCCATCGTCGCGGCCGCGTGCAGACCGTGTCCGACGACGTCGCCGACCACGAGGGCCACCCGGGCTCCCGGCAGCGGGATGACGTCGTACCAGTCGCCGCCCACCCCCGCCTGGGCGGGCAGGTAACGGTGCCCGACGTCCAGCGCGGACAGCTCGGGGAGCACGCCGGGCAGCAGGCTGCGCTGGAGGGTGACGGCCGTGATGTGCTCGCGGGTGTAGCGGCGGGCGTTGTCGATGCACACGGCCGCCCGGGCGGCGAGCTCCTCCGCGGGGGACAGGTCGTCCGGCTCGAACGCGTCCTGCTCCGAACGCCAGAACTCCACGACCCCCAGCAGCTGCCCCCGCGCCTGGAGCGGCACCGAGATCATGGAGTGGATGCCGTACTCGGTGATCTTCCGCGTCCGCTCCGGGTCCTGGGCCCGCCATCCGTCGGCCGTGGCGAGGTCTTCCACCAGGACCGGCCGGCCGGTGACGATACCGATGGCCACAGGGTTGCCAGGCACGTGGTGCATGCGGGTCCCGACGGGCGACAGCGGCGCGTCGTCGCGGATGCCCGCCGACGCGACGCGGTGCATCTCCATGTTCGACCCCGTCGGCTCACCACCGTGCAGCACGGGTTCCACCAGCTCGATGGTGGCGAAGTCGGCGAAGCGCGGGACGGCCACCTCGGCCAGTTCCTCGGCGGTGCGCTTCACGTCCAGGGTGGTGCCGATCCGCGTGCTGGCGTCGTAGAGCAGCCGCAGGCGCCCGCCCGCCACGTCCGCCCGGCCCGCGAGGGCGCGCAGCTCGGTGGTGTCCCGCAGGGTGGCCACGCTGCCCCCCTTCGGGCCGACCGGCCGCACGTTGACCGCGAGCAGGGTGTCCCCGGCCAGGAAGACCTGGTCCGTGGCCACCTGGCCCGATCCCAGCAGTGCGGCCAGGGCCGGGCTCAGGCCGAGTGCGGTGACCGGTCTGCCCTCGGCCTCCGGCGGCAGTGCGAGCAGCCGGCGTGCCTCGTCGTTGGCCAGGAGCAGCGTTCCGTCACCGTCCAGAATGATCACGCCTTCGCGGACCGCGTGCAGGACGGCGTCGTGGTGCTCGTACATGCGAGTCATCTCCACCGGCCCGAGGCCCGCGGTCTGGCGCCGCAGTCGCCCGCTGACCAGTGCCGATCCACCCGCGGCCAGCAGCAGCGCCACACCGCCGGCGGCGAAGATCACCGGCAGTTGGTTCTGCACCACGTTGGCCACCTTGTCCACCGTGACCCCCACGGTGATCAGGCCGACGACGGTCCCCTTGTCGTCGAAGACGGCCACCGTCGAGTCGACCGCCTTGCCCAGACTGCTGTCGAACGTGGTCTGGTGGGGCTGGCCTCCGAGCGCCTCGCCGTAGGAGGTGGAGACGTGCTTGCCGATCTGGTCCGGGTCCGGGTGGGTCCACCGGAAGCCGTACGGGCTCAGCGCCACGACGTAGTCGACGCCGGTCTTCTTGCGCACCACCTCGGCATGGGGCTGGAGTGCCGCCGTGGGGTCCTTGCTCTTCATCGCGGCCGCGGTGCCCGGGGCGTTCGCGAACGTCTGGGCCACCGCCAGTGACCGGTCGCCGGCCTCCCGGATCGCGCGGTTGCGGTCCTGGAACACGAGCACCACCACGGCCGTGGCGATGAGCAGCAGGACGACCGCCAGTTGCAGCAGGAAGACCTGACCGGCGACGCTGCGCGGAGTCAGCATCGACCGGACACGCCGGCCGGCCGATGGTCGATGGGCCTCCGGGCCGGATTCCGACGGCCCGGCCTTCGGCGGTACCCGGTCACCCCGTCGGCTCGCTGGGACGTATCGCCCAAGTTTGCCCATTTCATCAGTATCAGTGACGGCCCCGGTGGGCGCGGCTCAGGACGGGCCGGTCCGGGCTCCCGGGCGACACGGTGACCGGGTCCGACCCGTCGTTCGACGCCGGCGGTCCGGGGGCGGGCCGGGCCGGCTCGCCCCCGGGGGAGGTCAGCTGTTGGCGTTGAGGACGGGGTAGTAGCCGCTCGCGTGGCCGGTGGCGGTGGGGTGGTACGACTCCCAGCTCGGGGAGACCACCAGGGAGTGCAGCCAGCCGTCGCTGGAGCACAGCTCATGGCCGCCGAACGTGCCGCGGACGTCTCCGAAGACGAAGCCGTGGGCGGCGGCGCGGGCGGCGATGACACCATCGATGACGTCAGAGGCCTCGTCGATCTTGCTGTGCTTGGTGGCGCTGAGACCGACGCAGAAGACGTTGAGCGTATACATGTGCGGGTAGCCGAGGACGACCACCTTGGCGTTGGGGGCCTTGGCGCGGATGGCGTCGTACGTGGCGTCGAGGCGGGCGGGGAGGGTGTTCCGGGCGTAGTTCTCGGCTGTGTTCACGCGGTTGACGCAGTCGGTGTCCGACCCGGTGACACAGGTGGTCATGACGTCCGAGAAGCCGGCGTCGTTGCCGCCGATGGTGAGCGAGACGAGGCCGGTGGCGGAGTTCAGCGGGGCGAGCTGGCTGTTCGTCACATCCGTGGTGACCGCTCCCGAGCAGGACGTGTCGGCGAACGAGGACGGGGCGTGCGCGTTTTTCCACAGGTAGGGGTAGGCGCTGAGGCTGCGGTGGCAGCCTCCGCTCGAACTGTCGTAGTTCCCTGCGCCGTTGCCGGCCGAGTACGAATCCCCCAGCGCGACATACGCCGGCCCGGCGGCGTGCGCCGGGCCGGTCAGCACCAGGCCGAACATCATCGCGAGACCGAAGGCGACAAGGGTGGATCGCAATTTGACGCGTCTCACAGGACCTCCCTGAGCGGGAAAGCTGGCCCTCATTTGGTACAACAGGCAACCACTTGACGGAAGTGTTCATGTCAACATTGTTTCCGTATTCAACATCACGTTCGACGTCACGGAAACATGTCTCCGACCGGGCGCGCGGCACCCTGAAGGAGGGGGTGTGACGGGAGAGGACGCCTGATGCGAACCAGCGACGAGATGCGCCGCTCGGCGGTGGCCTGGATCCCGCCCGCCGACCTGTGGCCGCCCATCCAGGGCATCCGCCGGGACTACGACCCTCAGATCCACCGCTGGCCGCCCCACGTCAACGTCCTCTTCCCGTTCGTGCCCGAGTCCGACTTCGAGCGGGCGGCCCCGCTGCTCGCCGCGGCGACGGCCGAGGTGCCGGTGTTCACCGCGCGACTGGACGGCGTACGGACCTTCCGGCACAGGGCGTACGCCACCGTGTGGCTCGACCCGGCGGCGGCCGGCCTGGCCCCCTGGGCGGACCTGCACCACGCACTGCGGCAGCGGTTCCCGCACGGCGACGGGCCCGCCAGGAGCTTCACCCCCCATCTGTCCCTGGGCCGGACCCGTGATCCACTGCGGGTCGGCGCCGACTGCGCCGCCCGGCTCGACGCCATGACGGCGACGGTCTGGGAGCTCGTCCTGCTCTCCCGCAGGGGCCAGGGGCCGATGCGCCCCCGGGCCACGATCGCCCTGAGCACGGGCGAGCTCCGCCGACTCCCCGCACCGGACCCGGAGACTCCCGGCCCGGAGGACACGGCGTGGCTCTCCGTGATCTCCGAGAGGTGAGGCGCCGGCCGACCGGGCCGGGCGGCCCGATGGCGGATCCGGCGACCGGGCGGCCCGACGGCGGATCCAGCGGCCAGGTGGCCCACTGGCGGATCTGGCGGCAAGGCGGCGCACACGTGGTGCGTGAGACCCGCCACAAACCACCCAACAAATCGGACTAATGCGCAAAAATGCTTCTTTGAAGCTGATTGCCCCCTGGCGATCGGCCGGGGGATTCAACCACCAGTGGCATGGGAGAAGCGTTTGATCACCGCACGCAAGCGACGCACCGGGCTGATGGCTACGGCCGGAGCACTCGCACTCACGGCGCTGGGCGGTACCAGCTACGCAGCCACCAATGACACCGGGTCCCACCCGGAGACGCGGGCACAGGCGACCCAGTCGGACGCCCAGGACGTCTCCGACGCCCGAATAAAGATCACGCCCGGTCCGGCCCACGGCGTCGGGACGGACGACCCCGTGAGCGTCACCGTCAGCGACGGCAGACTCACCAAGGTGACCATGACCGCCGTCGCGACCGGCACCGAGGTGCAGGGCACGCTGTCCGCGGACGGCACGTCCTGGACGGCGAACGGCCCGCTGAAGCAGGCCACCCGCTACCAGGTCGCCGCGGAGGCCGTGGACGCGAAGGGCCGCGCCGCCACCGAGAACGCCTCGATCTCCACGGTCTCCCCGGCCAACGACTTCCTCGGCCACCTCTCCCCCGAGAACGGCTCGACCGTCGGCGTGGGCATGCCGGTGAGCTTCGACTTCGGCAGGGCGATCGCCGACAAGGCCGCCATGGAGTCGAAGATCCAGGTCAGCACCAGCAGCGGCGAGCAGGTCGTCGGCCACTGGCTCAGCGGCAGCCGCCTGGACTTCCGCCCCGAGCACTACTGGAAGCCCGGCTCCACCGTCACCGTGAGGATGAACCTCGACGGTGTCGAGAAGACGGTCACGTTCAAGATCGGCCGGAGCCAGATCAGCACCGTCGACGCCAAGACGAAGCAGATGACCGTCAAGCGGGACGGCAAGACGATCAGGACCATCCCGATCTCGTCCGGCAGCGCCGAGCACCCGACGTACAACGGCCAGATGGTCATCTCCGAGAAGTACCGGCAGATCCACATGAACGGTGCGACCGTCGGCCTCACGGAGAAGAACGGCAAGCCCTCCTACGACATCGAGGCCGTGCCGCACGCCATGCGCCTGACCGACTCGGGCACGTTCATCCACGGCAACTACTGGGGCGGCGACTCCGTCTTCGGCAAGGTCAACACCAGCCACGGCTGCGTCGGCCTGAAGGACGTCAGGAACGCCGGCAACGGCAAGATGCCGGCCGCGTGGTTCTTCGACAACTCGCTGACCGGTGACGTCGTGATCGTCAAGAACTCCGCGGACAAGGCCACCGTGGCCCCGGGCAACGGCTTCAGCGACTGGAACATGCCGTGGAGCCAGTGGGTCTCGGGCGGCACGTCGAACTGACGCCACACCCCACGGGCACGCGAGCCCGCATCGCTCCCGCCAGGCGGCGGCCGGCACACCACCGGCCGCCGCCCACGGCGCCGGGGACGCCCGGAGGACACCTCCGGGGAGTCCCGAGCGAGGAAAACGCGAAGAGGACCTCGACCGTCAGGTCGGGGTCCTCGTTCGCGTGTCACTGCAGAGAGTGTCCGAGGGGGGACTTGAACCCCCACGCCCGATAAAGGGCACTAGCACCTCAAGCTAGCGCGTCTGCCATTCCGCCACCCGGACAAGGTGTCTGCCGCCTGACCGGGGCGTTCCCCGCGGCGACATGGATAACAATACCAAGGTTTCGGAGTGCCTTTCACCTGCATATCCGTCCCCCGGAGCGGGTCCGCGGAGCGGAGTGGGGGTGCGCCTACAGTCTCACCATGGGTGACTGGATGACTACCGGTGGTCTGCGGGAAGGGCGGCGGCCGAGAGCGCTGTCGCCGTTGCGGGAGCACCTGCGGGACACGTTCTGGTTCGCGCCCACCGCGGCCATGGTGTTGGTCTTCGTGGTGTGGGCGGTGGCGACCGAGATCGACACCGCGATCGTCGACGCGCTGCACGACGCGCGCGACTACGACACCCTCGACGATCTGCTGCGCCTGGCCGACGACGCGAAGGCCGTGGTGACCGTGGTCAGCTCGGCGATGATGACCTTCATCGGCGTGGTCTTCAGCATCTCGCTGGTCGCCGTGCAGATGGCGAGCGGGCAGTTCAGTCCGCGCGTGGTGCGGATCTTCGTACGGAGCCGGATCACCAAGGCCACCTTCGCGGTGTTCCTCGCCACCTTCCTGCTGTCGCTCCTCGTGCTGACCTCGTACGAGGGACAGGCCGAAGCGCGGTACGTGACCTCGATCCCGCTGGTCCAGTCGGTGCTGACGCTCACCATGCTCGGGCTGAGCCTGCTGCTCTTCGTGCTGTACGTGAACCAGACCCTGCGGCTCATGCGCATCAGCCATGTCATCGACCGCATCACCCGCGAGGCGTTCAAGGTGGTCGCGCGCATGCCCGTGGCCCGCTCGACCGGCGAGGAGGACACGCTCGGGCCCGAGACGGCCCGGGTCGCCCACCACGGACGGGCCGGCGTCCTTCGGGACGTGAACATCGCCCGGCTGGTGCGGGCGGCCGGGCAGGAGGACGTCGTGCTGCGGCTGCTCCCGCGGATCGGGGACTTCGTCGTACCGGGCACTCCGCTGTTCGCCGTGCACGGAGGCCCCGCCCCGGCCGGGCGGTCGCTGAGCTACACCGTGTCCGTCGGCGTGGACCGCACCTTCCACCAGGACTTCGCGTTCGGACTGCGCCAGCTCGCCGACATCGGGCTGCGGGCGCTGTCGGCCGCGGTGAACGACCCGACCACGGCCGTGCAGGCGATCGACCGCATCGTGCAGTTCCTGGCCGCCGTCGCCGGCCGGCCCCTCGACACCGCTCTCCACCGGGACCGGCGCGGGAAGGTTCGGCTGGTGCAGCCCGTGCCGGGCTGGACGGAGCTGGTCGATCTCGGGTTCGCGGAGATCCGGGGCTGCGCGGTGGGCACTCCGCAGGTCACCCGGCGCATCGTGGCGGGCCTGGACGACCTCGCCGCGATCGCTCCCGCGGACCGCCGTGAGCCCCTGCTCCGCCACCGCGCCCTGCTCGTCGAGGCCGTCGAGCGCTCCGTGGCCGAGCCCTCGGACCGCGCCTTCGCCCTGCACCCGGACCGGCAGGGCATCGGTTAGCCGACCGGAACGGCAGCGGATCGCCGACCCGCCCGGCTCACGGCATCAAGTGGTACTCCGGGAAGTTCCCCGGCAGCCGCTCCCCCGCCGGGCCCCGCGTCACCGCGCGCACCAGGAGTTCCCCGCCCACGAACGCGCCGCGCCACGACGCTCCGAAGCCGCCGAAGAGTTCGTCGCGGTCGCCGCGGGAGCGGGGCCTGCCGTGGCCGACCTTGAACGCGCGGATCTGGGGGGCCAGCCGGTCGTACGTCGCCTCGTCGTCCGTGGACAGGGTGGCGACCAGCGCCCCGTTCGAGGCGTTCATCGCGGCGAGCAGTTCGGCCTCGGTGTCGACCAGGACGATCGTGTCGACCGGGCCGAAGGGCTCCGCGTGGTGCAGCGGTGAGGAGGGCGGCGGATTGAGGAGCGTCACGGGCTGGACGTACGCCGCGGTGTCCTGGCCGGGCAGGAAGCGGGCGTCGGACGGCTTGCCCCGGTACAGCGGGACCGCGCCGCGGTCGATGGCCTCGGTGACCTGGTCGTCCAGTTCCTTGGCCTTGGCCGCGTTGATGACCGGGCCGAAGTCCAGCGACGGGTAAGGGTCGTCGGGGTGCTCGACGGCGAGCGGATGGCCGGTGCGCAGGGTGCGGACGGCCGGCAGGTACGCGGCGAGGAAGTCGTCGAACAGGGCGCGCTGGACGACGAAGCGCGGGTAGGCGGTGCAGCGCTGCTTGCCGTAGTCGAAGAGCTTGGGGACGACCGCCGTCAGCGCGTCCCAGTCGCTGTGGTTCCAGACGCCCCAGGTGTTGAGCCCCTCCTGTTCGAGGACGTGGCGCTTGCCGAGGTCGGCGACGGCGGTGGCCACCGCGGCGCCGGTGTCGCGGCCGCCGACGAAGGAGACGCAGCCGATCTCGGGCGCGCGCACGAGCGCCTCCGACAGCTCTCCCCCGCTGCCGCTGACGAGGGTGAGGGGCAGTCCTTCGCGTACGGCGAGCGCGCAGGCCAGGGTGAGACACGCGACCCCGCCGTCGGTCGGGGTCTTGGCGATGACCGCGTTGCCCGCGAGTGCCTGGACGAGCATGGCGTGGACGAGGACGCTCATCGGGTAGTTCCAGCTCGCGATGTTGGAGACGGGGCCGTCGAGCGGGGTCCGGCCCTCCACCATGGGTTCGATGCCGTCGACGTACCAGCGCACGCCGTCGATCGCGCGGTCCACGTCGGCCTGGGCCAGCCGCCAGGGCTTGCCGATCTCCCAGACGAGCAGCAGCGCGAGCAGTTCACGGTGTTCGGTGAGGGCGTCGAGGGCCGCCGCCACGCGGGCCCGGCGTTCGGCGAGGGGCACGTGTCGCCAGGCGCGGTGCTGGTCGAGCGAAGCGCGGACGGCCTGCCGTGCGGTGGTGGCGTCCAGGCGTGGCGGTCCGGCGACGGGGCCGCCGTCGACGGGGCTGGTGGCGGGCAGGGCCCGGCCGTCGGCCTGCCAGCCGGCGTTCCAGAGGTTGAGCACCCGGTCGTCGCGGAACGCCTCGGGGGCGGCGGCGAGGGACCGCCGGAAGGCGTCGCTCCAGGACGTGCCGGACTTGAGGACGAGGGGGGCGGGAGCGTCGGGGCCGCGACGGGGCGTCGGGCCGGACGGGGTCGGGCCGGGGGTGGTCACGAGTGTCTCCGCTCTCGGTGCACGGTCGGGGGCGGGGGCCCGGTCCCTGCCGGACGGCAGGTCGATCGGGCCTCGCGAACAGTCGTCGCGTACGGAGGTCGCATGAGGAAGGTCGCGTGAGGAAGGTCGCGTAAGGAAGGGGGAGGCGGCGGGGGCGGGCGGCTTCCGGAAGTCACCACGGATCAACTATGAGTGACATCGCTCGGCGTCGCGCGCTCCGCCAGCCGCGCGAGGACCAGCCGGGCCGTCTCCGTCGGGGTGCCGCCGACCTGGACCCCGGCCGCCTCCAGGGCCTTCCTCTTGGCCTCGGCGGTGCCCGAGGAGCCGGAGACGATGGCGCCGGCGTGGCCCATGGTCCGGCCCTCGGGGGCGGTGAATCCGGCGATGTAGCCGACGACGGGCTTGGTGACGTGATCGCGTATGTACGCCGCCGCCCGTTCCTCGGCGTCGCCGCCGATCTCCCCGATGAGAACGATCAGCTTGGTGTCGGGGTCCTTCTCGAAGGCCGCCAGACAGTCGATGTGCGAGGTGCCGACGACGGGGTCCCCGCCGATGCCCACGCAGGTCGAGAAGCCGACGTCCCTCAGTTCGTGCATGAGTTGGTAGGTGAGGGTGCCGGACTTGGAGACCAGGCCGATGCCCCCGGGGCCGGTGATGTCGGCGGGGACGATGCCCGCGTTCGACCGTCCGGGGGAGATGAGGCCGGGGCAGTTGGGGCCGATGACACGGGTCCCGCGGGCGGCGGCGTGCGCGCAGAAGGCCACGGAGTCGTGGACGGGGATGCCCTCGGTGATGACGACGGCGAGCGCGATCCCGGCGTCGGCGGCCTCCAGCACGGCCGCGCGGGCGAAGGCGGGCGGCACGAACACGACGCTCACGTCGGCTCCCGTCGCCTCGATCCCCTCGCGCACCGACCCGAAGACGGGCACGGTCCGCGGGGCCCCGGGGCGGCCCTCGGGACCGGGGAGGTCGAACTCCACGGTCAGACCGGCCTTGCGCGGATTGACGCCGCCGACGACGTCCGTGCCGGCGGCGAGCATGCGCCGGGTGTGCCGCATGCCCTCGGCGCCGGTCATGCCCTGGACGAGGATCTTGGACTCCTGGGTGAGAAAGACGGCCATGTCCCTCTTCCTTCAGTTCGTGTGGGCCAGGCGGGCGGCCAGGCGGGCGGCGGCGTCCATGGTGGGGGCCTGGTGCACCAGGGGGTGGGCGCGGTCGCCGAGGACGGCGCGGCCCCGGGCCGCGTTGTTGCCGTCGAGCCGGACCACGATCGGTTTGGTCGGCCGTACGGCGTCCAGGGCCCGCACGATCCCGTCGGCGACGGCGTCGCAGGCGGTGATGCCGCCGAAGACGTTGACGAGGACGGACCGGACGCCGGGGTCGGACAGGACGACGGACAGACCGTCGGACATGATCCGCGCCGAGGCCCCGCCGCCGATGTCGAGGAAGTTGGCGGGGCGGGCACCGCTTCCGGCGACCACGTCGAGCGTCGACATGACGAGACCGGCGCCGTTGCCGATGACACCGACCTCGCCGTCCAGCTTCACGTAGTTGAGGCCCTTGGCGGCGGCCGCGGCCTCCAGCGGGTCGTCGTGCGCGGTCTCCTCCTTCCGGTCCCAACGCGCCTGGCGGTAGCGGGCGTTGTCGTCGAGCGTGACCTTGCCGTCCAGGGCCGTGAGCTGCCCCTGGGCGGTGCGGACGAGGGGGTTCACCTCGACCAGGAGGGCGTCCTCGCGGACGAGCACCTGCCAGAGCCGGACGAGGACGTCGGCGGCGCGCGGGGGCAGTCCGGCCGCCCGGGCGATCTCGGCGGCCTTCTGCGGGGTGACGCCCTCCGCGGGGTCCACGGGGACGCGCGTCACCGCCTCCGGCCTGGCCGCCGCGACCTCCTCGATCTCGGTGCCGCCCTCGGTGGAGGCGATCGCGAGGAAGCGCCCGGCGGCGCGGTCGAGGACGTACGAGACGTAGAACTCGGCCTCGATGTCGACCGGTCGGGCCAGCATGACCGAGCGGACGGGGTGGCCCTTGATGGTCATGCCGAGGATCTCGCGGGCCGCGCGTTCGGCGGCCTCCGGGTCCTCGGCGAGCCGCACTCCGCCCGCCTTGCCGCGCCCGCCCGTCCTCACCTGGGCCTTGACGACGGCCCGGCCGCCGAGCCGGCGGGCGATGTCCCCCGCCCGGCCGGGTGAGTCGGTGACCTCGGCGCGCGGCACCAAGATGCCGTGTTCCTCGAAGAGTTGCCGCGCCTGATGTTCGTACAGGTCCACGTTTCGGCTCCTGTCCTGAAAGTGGTGCACGACCCCTGGACATCACCCATCGGATGCGGGATAACACTCTTCATACAGTATTCGTCGACTGTATGCAATGTACCGAACCTGGCCCACCCGCCGCCGCACCGCAGCGGCTCAAGGCAACGGACAAGTGAGGTGACCTGTGACGACCAAGGCTCTCGAAGGCATCCGGGTCCTGGACATGACGCACGTTCAGTCCGGCCCCTCGGCGACCCAGTTGATGGCCTGGCTCGGCGCCGACGTGGTCAAACTCGAGGCGCCGAGCGGTGACATCACCCGCACCCAGCTGCGGGACATCCCGGACGCCGACTCGCTCTACTTCACCATGCTGAACAGCAACAAGCGCAGCATCACCCTCAACACCAAGACCGAGCGCGGCAAACAGCTCCTGACCGAGCTGATCAGCCGCTCCGACGTCCTGGTGGAGAACTTCGGCCCCGGAGCGATCGACCGCATGGGCTTCACCTGGGACCGCATCCGCGAGATCAACCCGCGGATCGTCTACGCCTCCATCAAGGGCTTCGGGGACGGCCCGTACACCGACTTCAAGGCGTACGAGGTGGTCGCGCAGGCGATGGGCGGCTCCATGGCCACCACCGGGTTCGAGGACGGGCCGCCGATGGCCACCGGCGCCCAGATCGGCGACTCGGGCACCGGCGTCCACGCCGTCGCCGCCGTCCTCGCCGCGCTGCTCCAGCGCACCCGCACCGGACGCGGCCAGCGCGTCAACGTGGCCATGCAGCACGCCGTCCTCAACCTCTGCCGGGTCAAGCTGCGCGACCAGCAGCGCCTGGCCCACGGTCCGCTCGCCGAGTACCCGAACGACGACTTCGGCGACGAGGTCCCCCGCTCGGGCAACGCCTCCGGCGGCGGCCAGCCCGGCTGGGCCGTCAAGTGCGCGCCGGGCGGCCCCAACGACTACGTCTACGTCATCGTCCAGCCCACCGGCTGGAAACCGATCACCCGGCTGATCGGCCGCCCCGAACTGGCCGACGACCCCGGCTGGTCCACCCCGCGGGCCCGGCTGCCCAGGCTCGCCAAGATGTTCCAGCTCATCGAGGAATGGACCACGACGTTGCCCAAATGGCAGGTGCTGGAGAAGCTCAACGCCGAGAACATCCCGTGCGGACCGATCCTGTCCACCAAGGAGATCATCGAGGACGCCTCGCTCGCCGCCAACGACATGGTCGTCGAGGTGCCGCACCCCGAGCGCGGCTCGTACGTCACCGTCGGCAGCCCGCTCAAACTCTCCGACTCCCCCGTCGACATCACCGCCTCCCCGCTGCTCGGTGAGCACAACGAGGAGATCTACGTCGGCGAACTCGGCCTCGGTGACGAGGAATTGCGGCTTCTCCGGACGGGCGGGGTGATCTGAGGTGGCGACTCAGGACCGGGTGGCACGGGTGCGGGCGCTCCTCGACGGCGTACGGCGCGAGGGCCGCACCGCGCTGACGGCCCCCGAGGGCAAGCGGATCGCCGACGCCTACGGGATCGCGGTGCCCGGCGAGGAGACCGCCCGCGACGAGGACGAGGCCGTGCGCCACGCGGAAGGGTTCGACGGCCCCGTGGTGATGAAGATCGTCTCCCCCGACATCCTGCACAAGACCGACGCGGGCGGGGTGCTGGTCGGTGTGGAGGGGGAAGCGGACGTACGGGCCGCGTTCCGGACGCTGGTCGCCAACGCCCGCTCGTACGACGCCCGCGCCCGCGTCGACGGCGTCCAGGTGCAGGAGCTGATCCCGCCCGGACAGGAGGTCATCGTCGGCGCGGTGACCGACCCGACCTTCGGGAAGGTCGTCGCCTTCGGGCTCGGCGGTGTGCTCGTCGAGGTGCTCAAGGACGTCACCTTCCGGCTCGCTCCGGTGGACACCGACGAGGCGCTGTCGATGCTCGACTCGATCCGCTCGGCGCAGATCCTGCGCGGGGTGCGCGGCGGGCCGGCGGTGGACCGGACGGCCCTCGCCGAACAGATCCGCCGTGTCTCCGAACTCGTCACGGACTTCCCCGAGATCGCCGAGGTCGACCTCAACCCGGTGATCGCGTCCCCGGACGGCGCGGTCGCGGCGGACATCCGCGTGATCCTCGGCGCGAACGCCCCGGCCGGGCGGCGCCGGTACACCCGTGAGGAGATCCTCGCCTCCATGGACCGGCTGATGCGGCCGAGGTCGATCGCCGTGATCGGCGCCTCCGACGTCCCGGGCAAGATCGGTCACGCGGTGCTGCGCAACCTCGTCGACGGAGGCTTCGCGGGCGAGATCCACCCGGTGAACCCCAAGGCCGACGACATCCAGGGCCGCAAGGCCTACGCGAGTGTCACGGACATCCCCGGTGAGGTGGACGTCGCGGTCTTCGCCGTCCCCGCCCGCGCGGTGCCCCGCGTCCTGGAGGAGGCCGGACGCAAGAACATCCCCAACGCGGTCCTGATCCCCTCCGGTTTCGCGGAGACCGGCGAAGCGGCCCTCCAGGACGAGATCACGGCCATCGGCGAGCGCCACGGCATCCGGCTGCTCGGTCCGAACATCTACGGCTACTACTCGACCTGGCACGACGTGTGCGCCACGTTCTGCACGCCCTACGACGTGAAGGGCGGTGTCGCGCTCTCCTCGCAGTCCGGCGGGATCGGCATGGCCGTGCTGGGGTTCGCCCGGACGACGAAGACGGGTGTCTCGGCGATCGTCGGGCTCGGCAACAAGGCGGACCTGGACGAGGACGACCTGCTCACCTGGTTCGGCGAGGACCCGCACACCCGGTGCGTGGCGATGCACCTGGAGGACCTCAAGGACGGCCGCGCCTTCGTGGAGGCGGCCCGCGCCACCGTCCCGAAGAAGCCCGTCATCGTCCTGAAGGCGGGGCGGACCGCCGCCGGCGCGCGGGCCGCGGGCTCGCACACCGGGGCCCTCGCGGGCGACGACGCCGTGTACGACGACATCCTCCGGCAGGCCGGGGTCATCAGGGCTCCCGGCCTGACCGACATGCTGGAGTACGCGCGCGCCCTGCCGGTGCTGCCCGCCCCCCGGGGCGACAACGTCGTGATCATCACCGGAGCGGGCGGGAGCGGGGTGCTGCTGTCGGACGCGGTCACGGACAACGGGCTGTCCCTGATGGAGATCCCGCCGGACCTCGACGCCTCCTTCCGGGAGTTCATCCCGCCCTTCGGGGCCGCGGGCAACCCGGTGGACATCACGGGCGGCGAGCCGCCGTCGACGTACGAGGCGACGATCCGGCTCGGTCTGGAGGACCCGCGCGTCCACGCGCTGGTCCTCGGCTACTGGCACACCGTCGTCACCCCGCCCATGGTCTTCGCCGAGCTCACCGCGCGCGTGGTGGCCGAGTTCCGCGAACGCGGCGTCGAGAAGCCCGTGGTGGCCTCGCTCGCGGGCGACGTCGAGATCGAGGAGGCATGCCGGTACCTGTACGAGCGGGGGGTCGTGGCCTACCCGTACACCACCGAGATGCCGGTGGCCGTCCTCGGCGCGAAGTACCGCTGGGCGCGCGCGGCGGGCCTGTTGGGGGGTCGTTCATGACCTGAGGACGCGGGGGGCCGGCCGACGGTGCGCGTCGGCCGCCCCCGGGACCCGTGAGCGCACGAAAGGCATGTGGCAGGGGGCGCTGACCAGATCTTTCGACGCAAGGGGATCTCGATCGACATGACAACCACCGGCTACTCGACATCGGTTCCACCCCGAGAGGTGAAGGACCGGAACGGACGCGTGTACCGCGTCGGCGAGACCGACATCGACATCATGGGCCGCAGACGCGCGTGGATGGTCGTCCTGCCCTGGGCGGGCATGCTGGGCATCAGCTCGGCCGAGTACGCGTTCACCTCCGCGGAGGACACCCTTCACGAGGCTCATCTGTGGAGCAGCGGACACATCTTCTGGCTGATGGGCGTCTGGATCTTCTTCCAGGCGGCCGTGGCCTTCCCGGCCGGGCGACTGCGGGAGAGCGGCAGGCTCCCCGCCCGTACGGCCATGCTGCTGGGCGCGCTCGGCACGCTGCTCGGCTATGTGTCCCTGGCGTTCGCCCCGCATGTGGCGGTCGCCTATCTCGGCTTCGGCATGTGCAGCGGCATCGGAGCGGGTCTTGTCTACGCGACCTGCGTGAACATGGTCGGCAAGTGGTATCCGGAGCGCAAGGGCGGCAAGACGGGCTTCGTCAACGGCGGTTTCGCCTACGGGTCCGTGCCCTTCGTCTTCCTGTTCACCTCGTACATGGACCTGGGCAACTACCGGGGCGTCCTGGTGGGCGTCGGCCTGGTCTGCTGTGCCCTGGTCGCGGCGGCCGGCTGGTTCTTCAAGGACCCGCCGAAGGGCTGGTGGCCGCCGGACGTGGACCCGTTGAAGGTGCCGGACGACCCGAGGGTCCGGCGGGCGCTGGAGAAGAACCCGCCGGCCGTGAAGCAGTACACCCCGAAGGAGGCCGCGCGTACCCCTGTTCTGTGGATGATGTGGTTCTGTCTGCTGTGCACGGCCGGGATCAACATCTTCGGCATCGCCTTCCAGGTCCCGTTCGGCAAGGACATGGGCTTCGCGGGCGGGATCGTGGCCACGGCGATGTCGCTGAAGGCGATCGTCAACGGCACCGGTCGCGGGGTCATCGGCTGGATCTCCGACCGCGCCGGACGGCGTCACACGCTGATCATCGTGTGTCTGGTGCTGGGTTCGGCCCAGTTCGGTGTGCTCGTCTCGGGCCAGATGGGCAGCATGCCGTTCTTCCTGTTCTGCTCCATGGTCTCCGGCTTCGGGGGCGGCGCGATCTTCCCGCTGTTCGCGGCCATGACCGCGGACTACTTCGGTGAGAACAACAACGCCTCGAACTACGGGATGGTCTACAGCTCGAAGCTCATCTCGGGCCTCGTGGGCTCCGGCATGGGCGCGGTCGTCGTCGGCGCGTGGGACTACCACGGAGCCTTCGTGCTCGCCGGGTCCATCGGTCTGGCGTCCGCCGTGCTGGCCCTGTTCCTCAAGGCGCCGGGCCGGCCCACGGCCCGCGGCATCGTCCCCAATCCACACCCGCTCGGCGAGGAGATGGCGTCATGACGGCGGAACCGACGGCGGCGAAGGACTCGCCGGACGAGCCCGGCGCCCGGGGGCGCGCGTACCGGGAGCTGACGGACGCCCGGGGCCGCGTCTACCGGGTCGGCGAGAGCGACCGGGACATCCTCGGCCATTCGCGCGCGTTCATGGTCTACCTGCCCTGGATCGCCATGATGGCCATCAGTGTCTTCGAGTACGCCTACGGCTCGGCCGAGGACACCCTTTCCCACGCCCACGGCTGGACGCAGAGCAACACCTTCTGGATCCTCAGCGTCTGGGTGTTCTTCCAGGCCGGCATCGCCTTCCCGGCGGGCTGGCTGCGGGAGAGAGGGATCTTGACGGCACGTCAGGCCATGTACGCGGGCTCGGTCATGTGCGCGGCCGGGTTCCTGGCCCTGTCGCATCTGGACGACGTGCTCCTGGCGATCCTGGGCTTCGGCGTCGTCGGCGGCGTCGGGTCCGGTCTGGTGTACGCGACCTGCATCAACATGGTCGGGAAGTGGTACCCCGAACGGCGTGGCGCGCGGACGGGATTCGTCAACGGCGGCTTCGCGTACGGCTCCCTGCCGTTCATCTTCATCTTCAACTACGCCTTCGACACGGCCAATTACCACCGCGTGCTGGACCTCATCGGCTGTTACGTGATGGTCGTGGTGCTGACCGCCGCGTTCTTCTTCAAGGACCCGCCGAAGAACTGGTGGCCCGCGGACGTCGACCCGCTGGCCCACGGCGGTTCCGGGAAGGCGGCCGCGAGCCTCGCGAAGAACCCTCCGGCCGTGAAGCAGTACACCCCCAAGGAGGCGATCAGGACCGGCATGCTCCCGCTGATGTGGGTCGCGCTGGTGATGACCGCCGGCGTGTCGATCTTCGGGATCTCCTTCCAGGTCGACTTCGCCAAGGAGGTGGGCTTCGGACCGCTGGTGGCGGCCTCGTCCATGGGAGTCATGGCGGTCGTCAACGGTGTGGGCCGGGGTGTGGTGGGCTGGCTCTCCGACACCTGGGGGCGCAAGCAGACGCTGGTCTTCGTGATCGTGGTCCTGGGACTCGCGCAGTTCGGCGTGATCTGGGCCGGCGACGTCCACAGCGAGGCGCTGTTCCTGTTCTTCGCCTTCCTCTCCGGATTCGGCGGCGGGGCGTTCTACCCGATGTTCGCGGCGCTGACCCCGGACTACTTCGGCGAGAACTACAACGCCACCAACTACGGGCTGGTGTACAGCGGAAAGCTGATCAGCGGTCTGTTCGGCGGCGGACTCGGCTCGATGGTGGTCGCCGCCTGGGGCTACGACGGCGCGTACGCCCTGGCCGGCGGCATCTCCATGGTGGCGGCCGCGGTCGCCCTGCTGCTGCGGCAGCCGGGGCGCAGTACCGCGGACACCTCGGCACCGCAGCCGCAGCCGGTGGGCTGAGCGGCGGCGGGCCCCGCGGAGAAGCGGCCCCCCTCGCCACACGGCGAGGGGGGCCGCTTCCGCGCAAGGGGCCGGGACCCCCGTACCCGGCCCCTCCCCCGCGTTCCCGGGGTCCTGTTCCCCGCCCCCGGGCCTCCGCCCCCCGATCCCCCGGTCCCCCGGCCTAGCCGTTGCCGCCGAACGCCGCGTCGAACGACGCCGACGGCGGCTCGAAGTCGTACGTCTTGAGCCGGGCCAGGGCCTCGGGCGCGCCGTGGAGGCGGTCCATGCCGGCGTCCTCCCACTCGACCGAGACGGGCCCGGCGTAGCCGATGGAGCGCAGCATGCGGAAGACGTCCTCCCAGGGGACGTCGCCGTGGCCCGCCGAGACGAAGTCCCAGCCGCGGCGCGGGTCTCCCCAGGGCAGATGGGAGCCGAGCCGTCCGTTGCGGCCGTCGAGGCGGGTCCGGGCCTCCTTGCAGTCGACGTGGTAGATGCGGTCGCGGAAGTCGTAGAGGAATCCGACGGGGTCGAGGTCCTGCCAGACGAAATGGGAGGGGTCGAAGTTGAGGCCGAAGGCGGGCCGGTGGCCGATCGCCTCCAGGGCCTTGTGCGTGGTCCAGTAGTCGTAGGCGATCTCGCTCGGGTGGACCTCGTGCGCGAAGCGGACGCCCTCGGCGTCGAAGACGTCGAGGACGGGGTTCCAGCGGGTGGCGAAGTCCTCGTAACCCCGCTCGATCATCGCTTCGGGCACGGGCGGGAACATGGCGACGAGGTGCCAGATCGCCGAGCCGGTGAATCCGATGACGGTGTCGACGCCGAGGGCGGCCGCCGCGCGGGCGGTGTCGGCGATCTCGGCGGCGGCCCGCCTGCGGACTCCCTCCGGCTCGCCGTCGCCCCAGACACGGGCGGGCAGGATCGCCAGATGGCGTTCGTCGATGATGGCGTCGCACACGGCCTGGCCGACCAGATGGTTGGAGATCGCCAGGCACTTGAGACCGTACTTGTCGAGGAGCGCGCGCCGGGACTCCACGTAGGTGGGATCCGCGAGCGCCTTGTCGACCTCGAAGTGATCGCCCCAGCAGGCGAGTTCGAGTCCGTCGTAGCCGAAGTCGCGGGCCAGCCGGCAGACCTCCTCGAGAGGCAGGTCGGCCCACTGGCCGGTGAAGAGCGTGAAGTCGCGCGGCATTTCGGGGCCTCCTCAGACCGCTACGGGGGTGTACGTGGAGTTCTTGCCGGCGCTCTCCTCGACCGCGGCGAGGACGCGCTGGACCTGGAGTCCGTCGGCGAAGGACGGTTCGGGCGGCCGCCCGTCCGCGATGGCCCGCACGAAGTCGCGGGCCTGGTGCGCGAAGGTGTGCTCGTAGCCGAGACCGTGGCCCGGCGGCCACCAGGCGTCGAGGTAGGGGTGGTCGGGCTCGGTGACGAGGATGCGCCGGAAGCCGGCGTGGGCGGCGGGTTCGGTGTGGTCGTGGTAGGAGAGTTCGTTGAGCCGTTCCAGGTCGAAGGCCAGCGAACCGCGGTCTCCGTTGAGTTCGAGGCGCAGCGAGTTCTTGCGCCCGGCCGCGAAGCGGGAGGCCTCGAAGGAGGCGAGGGCGCCGGAGGCGAAGCGGGCGGTGAACAGGGCGGCGTCGTCGACGGTGACGGCGTCCGAACGGGAGCCCCGCACGGGCCCGGAGGCCGACAGCCCGCCGGCCGGCCGTGCGGGCAGGGGCCGTCGGCGTACGAAGGTCTCGGTGAGCGCGGAGACCCCGCCGAGCGGCTCCCCCGCCAGGTACTGCGCGAGGTCGACGATGTGGGCCCCGAGATCGCCGAGGGCGCCGGAGCCGGCCCTCTCCTTGCGGAGCCGCCAGGTGAGCGGGAACTCGGGGTCGGTCAGCCAGTCCTGAAGGTACGTCACCCGCACGTGCCGCAGGGTGCCGAGGCGGCCCTCGGCCACCATCGAGCGGGCCAGCGCCGTGGCGGGGAGGCGGCGGTAGTTGAAGCCCACCATCGACATCTGGCCGCGTGCGGCGGCCTCGGCCGCGGCCGCCGCCATCGCCTCCGCCTCCTCGACGGTGTTGGCCAGCGGCTTCTCGCACAGTACGTGCTTGCCCGCGGCCAGCGCGGCGACGGCGATCTCGGCGTGGCTGTCGCCGGGGGTGCAGATGTCGACGACGTCGACGTCGTCCCGGGTGATCAGGGCGCGCCAGTCGGTCTCGGCGGCTCCCCAGCCGTGCCGGCCGGCCATGGCGCGTACGGCCTGTTCGTCGCGGCCGCAGACGGCGGCGAGGACCGGGCGGCGCGGCAGGTCGAAGACGCGGCCCACGGTGCGCCAGCCCTGTGAGTGGGCGGCGCCCATGAACGCGTAACCGACCATGCCCACGCCCAGGGGCGGTTTCGCGGCCTCGTCGCCCTGGTCCGGCTGTCCCATGCGGTGGTCCTCCTCGTGGTCGTGGCGCGGTGGGGGTGGGGCCCGGTCCCGCCGGACCGGGCCCCGCGGGCGGCGGTTCGCATCACCGGAAGCCGGTGGCCATGTACTGCTGGACGTTGTCCTTGTCGACGACGGCCGAGTAGAGCGTGAGCGAGGCGGGGATCTCGAACTCGGCGAGCCCGCTGATGCCCTTGCCCTGGCCGAGGGTGCGGGCGAGGTCGATCGCGGAGGCCGCCATGGTCGGCGGGTACAGGACGGTGGCCTTCAGGACGCTGTTGTCGGCGTCGATGGCCTGGAAGGCGGAGAGCGCTCCGGCTCCGCCGACCATGAGGAAGCCGTCGCGGCCGGCCTGCTTGATGGCCCGCAGCGCTCCCACGCCCTGGTCGTCGTCGTGGTTCCACAGCGCGTCGAACTCCGGCTGGGCCTGGAGGAGCTGGGACATCTTGGCCTGGCCGGACTCGACGGTGAACTCGGCGGCCTGGCGGGCGACCTTGGTGATGTTCGGGTAGTTCTTCAGAGCGGCGTCGAAGCCCTCGGTGCGCTGCTTGGTGAGTTCCAGGTTGTCGAGCCCCGCGAGCTCGATGACCTTGGCGTTCTTCCTGCCCTTGAGCTTCTCGCCGATGTAGTGGCCGGCGCTGAGGCCCATGCCGTAGTTGTCGCCGCCGATCCAGCAGCGGTACGCCTGGGGCGAGTTGAAGATGCGGTCGAGGTTGACGACCGGGATGCCGGCGCGCATCGCCTTGAGGCCGACCTGGGTCAGCGCCTTGCCGTCGGCGGGCAGCACGACCAGGACGTCGACCTTCTTGTTGATCAGGGTCTCGATCTGGCCGATCTGCGCCGCCGTGTCGTTGGAGCCCTCGGTGATCTCCAGGGTCACGTCCTTGTACTTCCCGGCGCGGCTCTTGGCGTTGTCGTTGATGGCGTTGAGCCAGCCGTGGTCGGCCTGGGGCCCGGCGAAGCCGATCGTGACGTGCTTGCCGGGCTTGCCGTCGGCGGCCGGGCCGGAGTTCGCGGCGGGGTTCGCGTCCTTGGTGTCGTTGCTGGTGCAGCCGGTGAGGAGGGCACCGGCCGAGACGGCGGCGGTCCCGAGGAGAAGTCCTCTGCGGCTGGTCGGGCTCGTTGGTACTGGCATGGCGGTGGACCCTTCCCGTGTCAGGTCGTGCTTGCTGTGCGCCGCTGGACCAGGACCGCGGCGACGATGATCGCGCCCTTGGCGATCTGCTGGACGTCGCTCTGGAGGTTGTTCAGCGCGAAGATGTCGGTGATCGTCGTGAAGATCAGCACGCCGAGCACCGAACCGGTGATGGTGCCGCGGCCCCCGCTGAGCAGGGTGCCGCCGATGATCGCCGCCGCGATGGCGTCGAGCTCGTAGAGGTTGCCGTTGGTGTTCTGGCCCGAGCCGGACAGGATGACCAGCAGGAACGCGGCGATGCCGCAGCACAGTCCGGAGAGCAGGTACAGGTACAGGCGCTGGCGTCGTACGTCGATGCCGGCGAGCCGGGCCGCCTCCGCGTTGCCTCCGACGGCGACCGTGCGCCGGCCGAAGGTGGTGCGGTTGAGCACCAGCCAGCCGATGACGGTGACGAGGGCGAAGACCAGGACGAGCGGCGGGACGCCCAGGACGTAGGAGTCGCGTTCGCCGAGCTTCAGGATTCCGTCCACGGTGACGATCTGGGTCCGGCCGTCGGTGATCTGGAGGGCCAGCCCGCGGGCCGAGGCGAGCATGGCGAGCGTCGCGATGAAGGGGACCATCCCGCCGTACGCGACGAGCAGTCCGTTGACCAGGCCGCAGCCGAGTCCGACGAGCACGGCGGTGACGAGGATGCCCGTGAAGCCGTACTCCTGGGTGGCGACCGTCGTGGCCCAGACCGAGGCGAGGGCGACGATCGCGCCCACCGACAGATCGATGCCGCCCGAGGTGATGACGAAGGTCATGCCGACGGTGACGACGCCGATCACCGAGGCCTGGGTGAGCACGAGTTGGAGGTTGCGGGTGTCGAGGAACTCGTCGGGCCGGGTGACGCCACCGATGACGACGAGGACGGCCAGGACGCCGAGGAGCGAGAGCGTGCGGACGTCGGCGCGGGCCACCACGGTGCGCCACGCGGGGACTTCGCCCGTGGCGGGCACCTTGCCGGTGCCGTCCCGGGGCGGGGACACGAACTGCGTCATGACGCCTGACTCCCTTCACTGGCCACGGGGCCTCCTTCCAGCACGAGGTCGAGTACGCGGTGTTCGTCGAGGTCCCGGGCGGGCGCCGTGTGCACGACCCGGCCCTCGCGCAGCACCAGGACGCGGTCGGCGAGTCCGAGCACCTCGGGGACCTCGCTGGAGACCATGAGGACGGCGAGGCCCTCGTCGGCGAGCCGGCGGATCACCGCGTACAGCTCGGCGCGCGCCCCGACGTCGACACCGCGGGTGGGCTCGTCGAGGAGCAGGACGCGGCAGCCGCGCAGCAGCCAGCGCGCCAGCACGGCCTTCTGCTGGTTGCCGCCGGACAGGGTCCTGACCGGGAGGGCGGGATCGTCGGGGCGCAGGGAGAGCTCACGGGTGGCGGCCCGTGCCGCTCCGCGCTCGGCCCGCCGGTCGATCCAGCCCCCGCGCGCGTAGCGGGACATGGAGGAGACGGAGACGTTGCGGGTGACCGACTCCAGCATCAGCAGGGCCTGCGCCTTGCGTTCCTCTGGGGCCAGCCCGAGGCCGGCGCGCACCGCGGCCCGGACGCTGCCGGTGCGCAGCGGCTTCCCGCCGACGCTGACCCGGCCGGTGGTGGGCCTGCGCGCTCCGTAGATCGTCTCCAGGATCTCGGAGCGGCCCGAGCCGACCAGCCCGGCCAGTCCGACGATCTCACCCGGTCGTACGTCGAGGTCGAACGGGGCGAACTCGCCCTGGCGGGACAGTCCTTGGACCGAGAGCACCGGCTCGGCCGGTGGCCGTTCACGGGGCCGGTCGGGGAAGACGTACTCGACGCTGCGCCCGGTCATGAGGGAGACCACCTCGCGGGTGGGGGTCGATCGGGCGGGCAGTCCGCCCGCGACCGCGCGTCCGTCCTTCAGGACCGTGACCCGGTCGCCGATGCGCCGGATCTCCTCCAGGCGGTGCGAGATGTAGACCACGGCGACGCCGTCCGCGGTCAGTTGGGCGACGATCCGGAAGAGGTTGCCGACCTCGTCGGGGTCGAGCGCCGCGGACGGCTCGTCCATGACGATGAGCCGTACGTCGTGGGAGAGCGCCCGCGCCATGGAGACGATCTGCCGCTGGGCGGCGGAGAGTTCACCGACGAGCCGGGCCGGGTCGATCTCCGGGTGGCCGAGCCGTTCGAGCAGCAGCGCGGTCGCGGTCCTGGCGGCCTTGCCCCTGACGACGAACCCCGCGGTGGTGGGTTCGTGTCCCAGGTGGACGTTCTCGGCGACCGACAGGCCCTCCACCAGGTCGAGTTCCTGGTAGATGGTGGCGATGCCGAGACGCATGGCGGCGATCGGGGACTTGAGGGTGACCGGCTCGCCGCGCCAGGTGATGGTGCCGTCGTCGGGCTGGTGGGCACCGGACAGGACCTTGATGAGGGTGGACTTCCCGGCGCCGTTCTGGCCGAGCAGACAGTGCACCTCGCCGGCCTGGACGTCGAGGTCGACGCCGTCGAGGGCCCGGACTCCGGGGAACGACTTGGTGATGCCGGACATCGTGAGCAGTGGTGGTTCTGGTGCCATGACGGTTCCCTCGGGCAGGCGTGCGGGCCGGTTGCCGGGCGGTGCGCGTACGGGCGGGGGGTGCTTCGGGCACGGGGGCGGCCGGTCGCGGCGCCGGTGGTCCGATTCCTGGAGACGGTCGGTGCGGAGACGGCTGATGCGGAGACGGCTGGTGCGGGCGCGAGGAGCTGGTGCGCGCGCGGGAGGAGGTGGCTTACGCGGGCGAGAACAGGTGGTCGCTGATCAGCCGGGCCCCGCCGATGACTCCGGCTGCCGGGCCCAGCTCCCCGAGGACGATGGGCAGATTGCCGGTCGCGAGCGGCAGCGACTGGCGGTAGACCTGGGTGCGGATCGCGGCGAGCAGGGTGTGGCCGAGACCGGTCACCCCGCCGCCGATCACCACCAGGGCGGGATTGAAGAAGCTGACGAGCGCCGCGATGACCTGTCCGGTGCGGTTGCCGCCCTCCCGGATCAGATCGAGCGCGGTGGCGTCGCCCGCCGCGGCGGCCGCGGCGACGTCGACGGCGCTCAGCGCGCCGTTCACCGCAAGCCGCGCGGCGAGTTCGGCCGAGCGGCCCTGCTGGACCGCCTCCACGGCGTCGCGCGCCAGCGCGGCACCGCTGAAGTGGGCCTCCAGGCAGCCGCGGTTGCCGCAGGCGCACGGACGCCCGTCGGGCACGGCCTGGATGTGCCCGATGTCGCCCGCGCTGCCGGTCGCGCCACGGTGGACCTCTCCGCCGACGACGATGCCGCAGCCGATGCCGGTACCGATCTTGACGCAGAGGAAGTCGCCCACGGAGCGGGCGACGCCCGCGTGCTGCTCCCCCATGGCCATCAGGTTCACGTCGTTGTCGACCATGACCGGACAGCCGAGTTCCTGGCCGAGTGCCTCACGGACCGGGAAGCCGTCCCAGCCCGGCATGATCGGCGGGGCGACCGGGACCCCCTCGGGGAAACGGACCGGACCGGGAACGCCGATCCCCGCCCCGTCGAACCCCTCCGCGACCCCCGAGGCCTTCAACTTGGCTGCCATGGACAGCACTTGCTCGCAGACCGCCACCGGTCCCTCGCGTACGTCCATGGGCTGGTTGAGGTGCCCGAGGATCTCCAGCTCCGCGTTGGTGACGGCCACGTCGACCGACGTCGCGCCGATGTCGACGCCCAGGAACCGCAGCGCCGGGGAGAGCCGGACGTTGTGGGAACGGCGGCCGCCCCGCGAGGCGGCGAGTCCGTCGGCCACCACGAGGCCGGTCTCCAGGAGCCGGTCCACCTCGACGGCCAGCTTCGACCGGGAGAGGTCGACGCGATCGCCGAGCTGGGCACGGGAGTTGGGGCCGCCGTCGCGCAACAGACGCAGCAGCCGGGCCTGATGGGCGTTCGCGGGTCGTGCCGTCATCCGTCTCACGAACCCCTCCCGCCTCGGCCGACACCTGCGTCGGTCACATTCCGGCCACCGTCACCGGTCGCGCTTTCGAGGGGAACGTAGCAGCGGCTGCCGGGAGTTGGAAGAAGTCGTGCACGGATTGCAGCAGACTTTTCCCACTCCCAGGACAAAGGGAGATCGGCGGGCGAAGGACCGGGCTCGAGGCCAGGCGGCCCCTTACGATCTCCGCAGACCATCTGTCACGGGGGGACACATGAACAGGACAGGGGACGGTGCGGGGCCCAGGCCGGTGACCGAGCCTGAGCCGTCCGAGGTGCCGGGGCACGGGCCGGTGGCCGAGGCTGAGCCGTCCGAGGTGCCGGGGACCACGTACTCGGCGAGCGGGACCGGACAGCCGACGGGCGACGAGGCCGGCGGGACCAGACGGCCGACGGGCGACGAGGTCGGCGGGACCGGACGGCCCGCGGGCGACGAGGCGGGGCGGCGCGTCAGTACGCTGGAGCTCTTCTTCGACCTCGTCTTCGTCTTCACCCTCACCCAGCTCACGGTGCTGCTCGCCGCCGACCTGTCGTTCGCGACGGCGGCCCGCGTCGCGCTGATCTTCGTGGTGCTGTTCTGGATGTACGGCGCGTACGCGTATCTCACCAACCAGGTCCCGCCGGACCGGCCTTCACGGCGCATCCTGCTGATGCTCGGCATGGGCGCGTTCCTGGTGTGCGCGCTGGCCATCCCGCGCGCCTTCGACGACGGCGGTGTGGTCTTCGGCCTGGGCTTCCTGGGCGTCGTCCTCGTGCACAGCGCGCTCTACACCCGCAGCCACGGCCGTGACGTCATCTGGTACGCGGTGCCGAACGCGCTCGCCGCGCTGGCCGTCACGGCGGCTGGCCTGTTCGACGGCCCGGGCGCCGACGGTCTGTGGCTGCTGGCCGTGGTCCTCCAGTTCGTCACGCCGTTCTTCGCCGAACACGGGGCCAGGCGCCGGGGCGGGCGGGACGCCGCGGTGCTGCGGGCACAGTTGGGCGCGCTCGACCCGGCCCACTTCGTCGAGCGGCACGGGCTGCTGCTCATCGTCGCGTTCGGCGAGTCCGTCATCGCGATCGGCATCGGGATCGGGAGCCGGCCGCTCACCGTGGATCTGTTCGTCGGAGCCTTCCTCGCGCTCGCGCTGGCCGGTGCCCTGTGGTGGACGTACTTCGTACGCGACGAGCACGCGGCGGAGGCCGTGTTCACGGCGACACCGCCGGACCGTCGCTGGCGCCTGGCGATGAACGCGTACTACTACGCCTTCCTGCCCATGCTGCTCGGCATCGCCTACTGCGCGACCGGGGTGAAGAAGACGCTCGGCCATCTCACCGAGCACTCCGCCACCGGGCCCGCGCTGACGCTCGCGGGCGGGGTCGCGCTGTTCCTCGCCGGGGACGTGGCCTTCCGTTCGGTGCTGCGGCTGTGGCCGGTGACGTTCCGCGCGGCCGCGGTGCCCGTCGCGGCGGCCACGGCGCTGCTGGGCATCCGTTTCTCGGCGGTCACCGAACTGCTGGCGCTGGTGGGGGTGTTGGTGGTGATGCTCGGCGCGGAGGCCCGCTGGTCACCCTCCCGACCCGGCCCTCGGACGGCGCCGGCGCCCGCCCGCTGACGAGCGGAGACGACAAGCAGAGGACCAGAAGAGGGCCAGGAGAGACAAGCCGAGACGGCGGTGTCCGCCGTCTCGGCTACTTCTCGCGGTCGTGGTACATCTGCCGTGTGTGCTCGGTGTGCGCGCGCATGACCGTGGTGGCCCGCTGTCCGTCGCGCTCCGCTATCGCGGCGATCAGCTCGCGGTGCTCGATCCAGGACTGCCGCCCGCGCTGCCGGGCCACCGGCGTGTAGTACCAGCGGACCCGGCGGTCGACCTGCGCGGCGAGTTCGGCGAGGACCGCGTTGCCCGCGAGTTCCATGACCTTGGCGTGCAGTCGCGCGTTCGTCGCGACCGCGGCGTCGACGTCGTCGGCGGCGACCGCCCGTTCACCCTCGGTGCACAGCTCTTCGAGCGCGCTGACGGCCGCCGGACTCGCGTTGGCGGCGGCGAGCCGGGCCGCCTCGGCCTCCAGGAGCGTACGGACGGTGAGGAGCTGGTCGGCCTCCTCCTCGGTCGGCTCGTGCACGAACGCGCCCTGGGCGGGCCGGAGGTCGACCCAGCCGTCCGTGCTCAGCCGTTGCAGGGCCTCGCGCACCGGCTGCCGTGACACTCCGAGATGACCGGCGAGTTCGCTCTCGACCAGGTGCTGGCCCGGCTGGAGGGCGCGGGTGGTGATGAGTTCGAGCAGCGCTTCGTAGACACGGTCACGGAGCGGGCCGGGCCGCTCCAGCTTCGGTACCGCTCCCTGAGGCAGGCCTGTCGACAACATCACGGTCCCTCCCTGGGCAGCGTCGTCGCCGCGATAAGGAAAGTCGATTATCAATTGTCTTTCGCCTACAGTCTACGGCGCACAAACGAGCCGACAGGCACGGGAGTTGGGCTTGTCACACCCGGGGCCCCGGGCGCCGGGCGAACGGCTCGGACCCGCGGACGGCCCGGATCACCTCAGCGACGGCTCCGTCCCGCGAAGGGCCGGTCCGCCGTCCGGTCCGCCTCACGGGCAGCGGACGACCTGCCCCGCGTAGGAGAGGTTGCCGCCGAAGCCGAACAGCAGGACGGGGTCACCGGTGGAGATCTCGCCGCGCTCGACCAGCTTGGAGAAGGCGAGCGGGATGCTGGCGGCCGAGGTGTTCCCGGAGTCGACCACATCGCGCGCGACGACCGCGTTGACCGCGCCGATCTTCAGGGCGAGCGGCTCGATGATCCGCAGGTTGGCCTGGTGCAGGACGACCCCGGCCAGGTCCTCGGGGGCGAGGCCGGCGCGCTCGCAGGCCTTCCGGGCGATCGGCGGGAGCTGGGTGGTGGCCCAGCGGTAGACGCTCTGTCCCTCCTGCGCGAACCGGGAGGGGGTGCCCTCGATGCGCACCGCGTGCCCCATCTCGGGGACCGAGCCCCACAGCACCGGCCCGATGCCGGGCTCCTCGCCCGCGGGGCAGGCCTCGACCACGGCGGCCCCCGCGCCGTCGCCGACGAGGACGCACGTGGTGCGGTCGGTCCAGTCCGTCACGTCGGTCATCTTGTCGGCGCCGATGACGAGCGCCCGGGTCGCGGCGCCGGCCCGCACGGTGTGGTCGGCGGTGGCGAGGGCGTGGGTGAACCCGGCGCAGACGACGTTGACGTCCATCGCGGCCGGGGAGGGGATGCCGAGACGGGCGGCGACCCGGGCGGCCATGTTCGGGGACCGGTCGACGGCCGTGGAGGTGGCGACGAGGACGAGGTCGATGTCGCCGGGCGTCAGACCGGCCGAGGCGAGCGCCTTGGCGGCCGCGTGCGCCGCCAGCTCGTCGACCGGTTCGTCGGGCCCGGCGACATGGCGGGTCCGGATGCCCACACGGCTCCGGATCCACTCGTCACTGGTGTCGACCATGCCCGCCAGGTCCTCGTTGGTGAGTACCTTGGCGGGCTGATAATGGCCGACGGCGGCGATCCGTGTGCCGTTCATGTGGTCCCCCTCGTGCTTCGGGTAGCGGGATCCACCAGTCTGATCAGTGACTCGCGGGTACGACGGCAGGTGATGCCACAGGATTGCGCCGCCAGGCTTGTCGGCTTCTGTCAGACCTTGGGACGTCCGAACAACTACCCCGAGAACAGTTGAGTGGCCTTCTGTACGAGCTCGTAGACGCCGTAGCACAGGGGCGCACCGACCCACAGCCACGCGAACGCGGTCAGGGCCGGCCGGGCGCGGGGGCCCGGGACAGCGGCGGGGACACCGGCGGCGTCAGGCGGACTCGGACTGCTGTCGTGCGACATCGGCGGCCTCCCTGGGCGCGGGGATGTGATGGCGGGGGTGCACGGGGCGGACGAACTCGTTGGCGACGAAGCCGACGGCGAGCAGCCCGATCATGATCAGGAACGACAGTCCGTACAGGGACGAGCCGTGCTTGCCCGCTGCCTCCTGGTGGTCGGCGATCCGGTTCACGATCAGCGGCCCGAGGACGCCGGCGGTGGACCAGGCGGTGAGCAGCCGTCCGTGGATGGCGCCGACCTGGTACGTGCCGAACAGGTCCTTCAGATAGGCCGGGACCGTGGCGAAGCCTCCGCCGTAGAAGGAGAGGATCACCAGCGCGCTCAGGATGAACAGGGGCTTGGAGGAATCTCCGAACCACGCGATGAGCGCGTACATCAGGGCGCCGGCCCCGAGGTAGACGCGGTAGACGTTCTTGCGGCCGATCAGGTCGGAGGTCGAGGACCAGCCGATCCGGCCGGCCATGTTGGCGGCGGAGAGCAGGGCGACGAATCCGGCCGCCGCGGTGGCGGTGACCGGGGTGGAACTGTCCGCGAAGAAGTCCGAAATCATCGGGGCGGCCTTCTCCAGGATGCCGATGCCCGCGGTGACGTTCATGCACAGGACGACCCACAGCAGCCAGAACTGCGGGGTGCGGACGGCGTTGCGGGCGGAGACCTGGACCCCGTCGAGGGCGCTCGGCCCGGACGGGGCCGGTGTCTCGCCGCGCGGGACGCGTACCAGAAGCACGCCGAGGGTCATGAACACGGCGTACGACAGTCCGTGCACGAGGAAGGCGACGGCGATCCCGGAGGAGTCGGAACCGAACGACTTCAGCATCTGGGCGGACCAGGGCGAGGCGATCAGCGCGCCGCCGCCGAAGCCCATGATCGCGATGCCGGTGGCCATTCCCGGCCGGTCCGGGAACCACTTGATCAGTGTGGAGACCGGTGAGATGTAGCCGATACCGAGGCCGGTGCCGCCGACGAAGCCGTAGCCGAGGACGATCAGCCAGTACTGCTCGGTGGCCGCGCCGAGCGCGGAGATGAGGAAGCCGGACGAGAAGCAGACCAGGGCGACGGTCATGGCCCAGCGCGGGCCGTTGCGCTCGACGAGGGTGCCGCCGAACGCGGCCGACAGGCCGAGCATCACGATGGCGAGCTGGAACGGCAGCGCGCTCTGCGTCCCGCTGAGACCGAGCGCGGATTCGAGGGGCGGCTTGAAGACGCTCCAGGCGTAGGCCTGGCCGATGGAGAGGTGGACCGACAGGGCGGCCGGCGGGACGAGCCAGCGGCTCCAACCGGGGGGTGCGACGGGAGGGCTCATGATCCAGGACGATAGGAAGCGGTTGTCCGGCTGTGAAGCGGGGTGACACGAACTCGTCGACCGTATGCGGTGAGCGGTATCCCTGACGCGACGAACGGTCACCGGAGCGGACCCTGGCGCGCAGCAGCCGGTACGGCCCGCACCCTTGTCGCCCCTCATTCCATCCTGTAGACAATATTTCGTCGACAGAGTTCGGCAGTTCCTCGGTACCCTCGACCGAACGGAGCGCCACACAGTGAGAGTCGCAGTTCTCGGCGCCGGTGCGATCGGCGCCTACGTCGGCGCCGCTCTGCACCGCGCGGGCGCCGACGTGCATCTCGTCGCACGTGGACCGCATCTGGCGGCCATGAGGCAGCACGGCGTCCAAGTCCTCAGTCCACGCGGGGACTTCACCGCGCGGGCCCACGCCACCGACGACCCGGCCGAGATCGGTCCGGTCGACTACGTCTTCCTCGGCCTCAAGGCCAACTCGTACGCGGCGTGCGGGCCGCTGATCGAGCCCCTGCTGCACGGCACGACGGCGGTCGTCGCCGCCCAGAACGGCATTCCCTGGTGGTACTTCCACCGGCACGGCGGACCCTACGACGGCCACCGGGTGGAGAGCGTGGACCCGGGCGGCGCGGTCAGCGCGGTCCTGGCCCCCGAGCGGGCCGTCGGGTGCGTCGTCTACGCCGCGACCGAGCTCGCGGCACCGGGCGTCGTCCGCCATCTCGAAGGCACCCGGTTCTCCGTCGGGGAACCCGACCGGTCCCTCTCGCCGCGCTGCCGGGCGTTCAGCGACGCCCTGCGGGAGGGCGGCCTGAAATGCCCGGTCGAAGCGGACCTGCGCAACGACATCTGGCTCAAGCTGCTCGGCAACATCTCCTTCAACCCCATCAGCGCGCTGGCCCGCGCCACGATGCGGCAGATGTGCCTGCACGGCGGGACGCGCAGGGTCATCGAGATCATGATGACCGAGACGCTGACCGTCGCGGAGGCACTCGGCTGCGAGGTGGGGGTGTCCATCGAGCGGCGCCTCGCGGGGGCCGAGCGGGTCGGCGACCACCGCACCTCCACACTCCAGGACCTGGAACGCGGCAAACCGCTGGAACTCGACGTGCTGCTCGCGGCCGTCGTGGAACTCGCGGAGATCACCGGGGTCCCGGTCCCGACGCTGCGCACCGTCCACGCCATCTCGGACCTGCTCGCGCTGCGGACGGCGGCGTGAACGCGGAGCGGGCCGCACGGCGAGGCTCCCCACGGCCCGCTCCGCGGGTGCAGGACAATGAGTACGTGAAGGTCGCCCTCGCGGCACGCCCGGGTGACCCGAACGCCACCCGGCGATCGCGAGGGCCGATCCGGCCGGCCGAACGCATGGAAGCGGGACTGATCAGGACATGGGACGAGTCACGGAACGACGCAAGGTGATCCGCGTCCGGGACGGAGTCGTGAGCTCCCGCCCGGACACGCTCGTCGCCGAGGAGCCACTGGAGATCCGGCTCGACGGCAAGCCTCTGGCGATCACCATGCGCACCCCGGGCGACGACTTCGCGCTGGCCGCGGGGTTCCTGGTCAGCGAAGGCGTGCTGGGGCGTGCCGACGAACTCCAGAACATCGTGTACTGCGCGGGAGCCACGGAGGACGGCTCCAACACGTACAACGTCGTCGACGTGCGGACGGCGCCCGGTCTCGTCGTCCCGGACATCACGCTCGAACGCAACGTGTACACGACGTCCTCGTGCGGCCTGTGCGGCAAGGCCAGTCTGGAGGCGGTCCGCACGACGGCCCGCTGGAGCATCGACGACACGGAGGGCGGCACCACTCCCCCGGTGCGGCTGGAACCCGGCCTGCTCGCGAGCCTCCCCGACCGGCTGCGCGCGGCCCAGCGGGTCTTCGACCGGACCGGGGGTCTGCACGCGGCGGCCCTGTTCACCGAGGAGGGTGAGCTGGTCGACATACGGGAGGACGTGGGCCGGCACAACGCGGTCGACAAGCTGGTCGGCCGCGCGCTGCAGAACGGCACGCTCCCGCTCTCCCGGACGGTCCTGCTGGTCTCCGGCCGGGCGTCCTTCGAGCTGGCGCAGAAAGCGGTGATGGCGGGCATCCCGGTGCTGGCGGCCGTCTCCGCTCCTTCGTCGCTGGCCGTCGACCTGGCGGCGGAGACCGGCCTGACCCTGGTCGGCTTCCTGCGCGGCGCCAACATGAACGTGTACGCGGGCGAGCACCGCATCACCCTGCGGGCCGCGGCCGGCCAGGGCTGACACCGCCTCCCCGCGGCACGGCGGCGGGGCCCCGGACGGCGGGGAGCGCCCCCTGCGCCGGAGGGGCCCCGCCTCGGTCCCGGTCCACCGCCGCCGCGACGGGCTTCGCCCGTGCCCGGACTCAGCGAACCGGGAAGCGCACCTGGTCCGCGGTCACGACCGTGCCGAGGCGCGGGAAGTCCAGCCGGACGGAGGCGTCGTGCTCGGCGGCGGTGAACGCGGCCATCGCGTCCTCGACGAAGACGAGGTCGTAGCCGAGGTCGCCGGCGGCGCGCGCGGTCGACTCGACCCCGAGGTTGGTGGCGATCCCGCCGAACACCAGGGTGCAGACGCCGTGTTCACGCAGGTGCTCGTCGAGGCCGGTGCCCTGGAACCCGCCGATGGTCCGCTTCACGATCTCCAGGTCGCCCTCCGCGACGAGCCCGGCGACCAGGCCGCTCCCGGGCGGCTGCTCCGCGACCCCGGACCGCTCGACCCGGATGAGCACGACGAGCGCGCCCGCCTTGCGGAAGGTTTCCGCCAACTCCTCGGCGGTGGCGAGAACTTCGGTCCCCTTGTTCGGTTCCAGGGGCAACGCCACGATGCGCTCCATCAGATCGACGAGCACGAGTGCGGTGCGCGCCGGGTCGAGGGCGAGGCGGGGTTCGGTTTCGGGTGCGGTCATGACGGAACGTTAGCCCGCATCAGCCGTCCGTACCGGAAATCCGGATCGACAAGCCCGTGAACTGCTCCTCGCCGGGCGGACACACGGGCGCCGAATTCTGGCGTGAACACGACCGGTGCATGCTCCTTGTGGGGTGCCTGAGGGCCCAAGTAGCCTCTGCGGCGCGAACGTTGGACGTGGGATGTCCTTAGAATCCGGATTGCCCAGCCGTCGTACGAAGGGCAGGTCGCACCATGCCGTCACGCCTCGCCACCCGTCTGAGATCCCTCTCCGCCGCGCTCCTCGGCATCGCCGCGCTGATCGCGCTCCCGGGCACGGCGCGAGCCGAACCCGTGCCGGTCGCACCGGCGTTCGAGCAGCAGGTGCTCTTCAAGGCCTCGCAGGATCCGGGATACGCCTGCTTCCGCATCCCCTCCGTCGTCCGGACGACCAGGGGAACTCTGCTGGCGTTCGCCGAGGGACGCGTCCTCAACTGCGGTGACGCGGCCGACATAGACATCGTGGTGAAGCGCTCCGCCGACGGCGGCCGCACCTGGGGCCCGCTCCAGGTCGTCAACGAGGGGAACGGGGACACCCACGGCAACCCGACCCCGGTCGTGGACCGCGAGACCGGCCGGATCGTGCTGGCGGAGACCTACAACACGGGCCGTACGGACAGCGCGAGCTGCACGGTCCCCTGCGACCGCACCCCGCATCTCCAGTACAGCGACGACGACGGTCTGAGCTGGTCGCAGCCGCGCGACCTCAGCTCCGAGATCCTGCCCGCGAACTGGAACTCCTGGTACGCCACCGGCCCGGTCCACGGCGTCCAGCTCACCCGCGGCCGGCACGCGGGCCGGCTCGTGTTCGCCGTCAACACCGAGACCTGGGACGGCACCCGGGTGACCGCCAACAACGCCGCCCTCATCACCAGCGACGACGGCGGCGAGCACTGGGACATCGGGGCGAGCGACTCCTGGCCGATCGCGGCCGACGGCACCTTCCGGCAGAAGCCGTCCGAGATGACCCTCACCGAGCGCGCCGACGGATCGCTCCTGATCAGCGGCCGCGAGCAGGACGGGACCGACCTCGGCCACCGCACCCAGGCGGTCAGCCGGGACGGCGGCGACAGTTTCGCGGCCCCCTTCCGTGACGTCCCCGACCTCTACGCGCCCCAGGTGCAGGGCTCGACGCTGCGCTTCGGGAACCGGATCCTGCTCTCCTGCCCCGCCGACCCGGACCGCCGCCGCACCATGGCGATCCGCTCCTCCTACGACGGCGGACGCACCTGGGACAGCGTGGACCGCGGGACGGTCGTCACCACCGACTGGTCGGGCTACTCCGACCTGGTGGGTGTCGACGGCGACACCGTGGGCCTGCTGTACGAGGGCGGCGCGGTGGACGCGCGCGACGAGATCCGCTTCGCCCGCTTCACCGAGGACTGGCTCCAGCCGCGCCGTGGCCCCGACCCGACGACGGCCGACCTCGCTCCGCTCACCCGGCGGGCGGCGGTCCTCGGCGGCCCGAGCGAGACCGCCGGCGTGCTCGGGGGCGGGCTGGAGTTCGACGGCACCGACGACGCCGTACGACTGCCGTATCAGGACCGGCTGCCGCTGGGGACGAAGGACTTCACGGCGTCCCTGTGGTTCCGCTACACGGCCACCAGCGGTGAACAGCCCCTGCTGTGGATGGGCGGGATCGGTACGAGCCAGCCGCAGGTGTGGCTGCGCGGGGAGCCCGCCTCCAACCGGATCACCGGGCTGATCACCACCAGGAACGGCGCGTCGGCCCCGGCCACGGCGTTCGTGCGCACCACGAGCTCCTTCAACGACGGCCAGTGGCACCATCTGGCGCTGCGGCGCGGCGGGGGACAGCTCACCCTGTTCCTCGACGGGACGACCGTCAGCACGGCGGACGTGCCCGGATCGGTGAGCCGGAACTCGCCGTTCGGCGTGCACATCGGCCAGCGGATGGACAGCCGGGCCTTCTTCACCGGGGCGATCGACGACGTGCGGGTCTACGACCGCGCGTTGAGCGACGACGAACTGTCGGCGCCGCCCTCGCGGAAGGTGACCCGGGACACCGTCCTGTGGCTTCCCCTGGACCGGGTCGCCAAGGACGGTTAGCGTCCCGCCGTCGCGGCCGGGGAGACCCGGAGGCCGTCGGAGCGGGCCGGGCCGGCGGCCCGGCCCGCTCCTTCGGCCGTACCTCCCGTCCCCGCCGCGCCACCGGACGGCCGGTCCGGGCCGGGGCGGCCGCTCACCTCGGGATCCCGGGCCCGGCGTTTGGCGATCACCGCGCACACCATGAGCTGCATCTGGTGGAAGAGCATCAGCGGGAGCACGGCGAGGGAGGCGTGCGCGCCGAACAGGACACCGGCCATGGGCAGGCCCGACGCGAGCGACTTCTTGGACCCGGCGAACTGGATGGCGATCCTGTCCTCGCGGTCGAAGCGCAGGGCCTTCGCGCCGTACCAGGTCAGGAGGAGCATGACGCCGAGCATCAGCGCCTCGACGACGAGGAGCCCCGCCAGCCGCGCCGCGCTGACCTGGCTCCAGATGCCCCGCACCATTCCCTCGCTGAAGGCGGTGTACACGACGAGCAGGATGGATCCGCGGTCGACGTAGCCGAGAACCTTCTTGTGACGGGTGATGAAGCCGCCGATCCACGGGCGCAGGAGCTGTCCGGCCAGGAACGGCACCAGCAGTTGCAGCACGATCTTGACGACCGAGTCCGTGGAGAAGCCGCCGCCGCTGCCGCCGAGGAGGAGCGCGGCGAGCAGCGGGGTGACGACGATGCCCGCGAGGGAGGAGAAGGAGCCCGCGCAGATGGCGGCGGGCACGTTGCCGCGGGCGATCGAGGTGAAGGCGATCGACGACTGGATGGTCGAGGGGACGAGCGTGAGGAAGAGGAGGCCGGTGTAGAGGTCGTGGGTCAGGAGGACGGGCTCCAGGCCGCGGGCGGCGAGGCCGAGCAGCGGGAACGCCACGAAGGTGCAGATCAGGACCGTACCGTGCAGCCGCCAGTGCTTGAGGCCGTCCATCGCCTCACGGGTGGACAGGCGAGCGCCGTACAGGAAGAAGAGGAAGGCGATGGCCGCCGTGGACGCGCCCGAGGCGACGTCCGCCGCCGTTCCGCTCGCCGGGAACAGGGCGGCGAGGCCCACGGTCCCGAGCAGCAGCAGGATGTAGGGGTCGACCGGCATCCAGCTCGGCCACTGCAGGCGTTTCACGGTGCTCCACTGCTCGGTTGCTCGGTTCGGTGCGGGTGATCGTCGTCGGCGGATCGTGCCCTCTCCATCGTCCCCTCCCGGGCCGCGATCGGGAATCCGTCATACTGCTCTGACTGTCATCACGTATCGCGATAACGTGGGCCCGTGTACGACCCTTCCCAGCTCCGTACGTTCCTGGCGGTGGCCCAGACGCTGAGCTTCACGCGGGCCGCCAGGCGGCTGGGGGTGCGCCAGTCCACGGTCAGCCAGCACGTGCGCCGGCTGGAGGACGCCGCCGGACGGCAGTTCTTCGCCCGCGACACCCACTCCGTCGAGCTCACCGAGGACGGTGAGGCGATGCTCGGGTTCGCGCGGCGGATCCTGGAGGTGCAGGAACAGGCGACGGCGTTCTTCACGGGCACCCGGTTGCGGGGGCGGCTGCGCTTCGGCGCGTCCGAGGACTTCGTGCTGACCCGGCTGCCGGAGATCCTGGAGGGGTTCCGCACCGACCACCCCGAGGTGGACCTGGAACTGACGGTGGAGCTGTCCGGCACGCTCCACGAACAGCTCGCAGCCGGGCACCTCGATCTGGTCCTGGCGAAACGGCGGCCGGAGGATCCGCGCGGCGAGCTCGTCTGGCACGACCGTCTCGTGTGGATCGGGGCCCAGCGGCTGCGCCTCGACCCGGACCGCCCGGTCCCGCTGATCGTCTACCCGCCCCCGGGCATCACCCGCGCGCTCGCCCTCGAAGCGCTGGAGCGCCAGGGGCGGCCGTGGCGCGTCGCCTGCACCAGCGGCAGCCTCAACGGACTGATCGCGGCGGCCCGCGCGGGCCTGGGTGTGATGGCCCACTCGCGGGGGCTGGTGCCGCCCGGTCTGGTGCGGGTGCCGGAGCGAGCGGGGCTGCCGGAGCTCGGCGAGGTCGACTTCGTACTGGTGCACGGCCGGCGGCGGCCGTCCGCGCAGGACGCCGCGGACGCGCTCGCGGCGGCGATCCTCGCGGGCGGGGACCGGCTGCACCGGGGGCAGCGCGGCTAGGGTCCGACGGCGGCGGAGCCGGGGACCGGCGGGTCGGCGGCGTCAGCGGAGCCGGGGTTCCGCGGGGGGGGGCGAATCGCCCGGAGCGAGGCATTCCGAATCGGCTCTCCAGGGCCCTTGATCCCCGTCCTGGCTCGTGCCGATTCCGTGGAGATTACGGACTCGAAACCTACGGAACCGTAAGGGATTCTGTCCGACCCTTCCCCTTGTGCGGCATTTCCGTGGTTGACCTGTGCGGACGCCGCACCCCTCGGCGGTTCGAGCCCCCTCCCGTCCGCTCGCGTGGTGGGGTAGCTTTCACGGCGCTGTGCGGAGGCCACGAGGAGCGGTATTGCGCGAGTTCACCAACCCCCCGTTGGCGTCGGCGCCGCCGGTGGGCGGCCTGGCCGACGCCGTGTTCGAGTATGCCCGGGTGGACCCGCTCCACGTGGCGCTCGGCCGCAAGGACGAGCAGGGACAGTGGCGCGACGTCACCTCGGCGGAGTTCCGGGACGAGGTCCTGGCGCTCGCCAAGGGCATGCTGTCCCAGGGCATACGCTTCGGCGACCGGGTCGCCATCATGTGCCGCACCCGCTACGAGTGGACCCTCTTCGACTTCGCCCTGTGGACGATCGGCGCCCAGGTCGTGCCCATCTATCCCACCTCCTCCGCCGAGCAGGTCTTCTGGATGCTGCACGACGCGCAGGTGTCGGCGGTCATGGTGGAGCACGAGGACCACGCGATGACCGTCGCCACGGTCGTCGACCGGCTCCCCCAGCTCCACAAGCTGTGGCAGCTCGACGTGGGCGCGGTGCACGAGCTGTACGAGGCCGGCGCGCACCTCGACGACGAGGTGGTGCACCGCCACCGCCGCGCCGTCACCCCCGAATCCATCGCGACGATCATCTACACCTCGGGCACCACGGGGCGCCCCAAGGGCTGTGTCATCTCGCACGCGAACTTCATGTTCGAGGCGGACACCGTCATCAAGCGCTGGGAACCCGTCTTCCACTCCAAGCGGGGCGACGAGGCGAGCACCCTGCTGTTCCTGCCGCTCGCGCACGTCTTCGGGCGGATGGTCCAGATCGCCGCGTTCCGCGGGCGGGTCAAGTTCGGGCACCAGCCCCAGCTCAACGCGTCCGCGCTGCTGCCGGACCTCGCCGCCTTCCGGCCCACCTTCTTCCTGGCCGTGCCGTACATCTTCGAGAAGGTCTTCAACTCCGCGCGCCGCAAGGCCGAGCGGGAGGGCAAGGCGGGGCCCTTCGAGAAGGCCGTCGACGTCGCCGTGCGCTACGCGGACGCCGTCGAGGCCAAGGCCTGGGGCACCGGGCCCGGCCCCTCGGCGAGCCTGCGCATGCAGCACCAGGTCCTCGACAAGCTCGTCTACTCCAAGGTCCGGGCCGCGATGGGCGGCCGGGTCAGACACGCGATGTCCGGCGGCTCGGCGATGGACCGGCAGCTCGGGCTGTTCTTCGCGGGCGCGGGCATCACCATCTACGAGGGGTACGGGCTCACCGAGTCCACGGCGGCCGCCACCGCCAATCCGCCCGAGCTCACCCGGTTCGGCACCGTCGGGCAGGCGATCCCCGGGACCACCGTGCACATCGCGGACGACGGCGAGATCTGGCTGAACGGCGGCAACGTCTTCCAGGGCTACCTCAACAACGACAAGGCCACCGACGCGACCCTGCACGACGGCTGGCTGGCCACCGGCGACCTCGGCTCCCTGGACGAGGACGGCTACCTCACCATCACCGGGCGCAAGAAGGAGATCCTGGTGACCTCCGGCGGCAAGAGCGTCTCGCCGGGCGCGCTGGAGGAGCGGGTGCGCGACCATCCGCTCGTCGCGCAGTGCATAGTGGTCGGCAACGACCGGCCGTACATCGCCGCGCTCGTCACCCTCGACTCCGAGGCCGTCGAGCACTGGCTCCAGATGCGCGGCAAGCCGCCGCTGTCGGCCGGGGATCTGGTGCGCGACCCCGATCTGGAGACCGAGGTGCGGCGCGCCGTGGTCGCCGCCAACACGCTCGTCTCGCAGGCCGAGTCGATCCGCACCTTCCGGATCCTGGCCAACCAGTTCACCGAGGAGCACGGCCTGCTGACGCCGTCGCTGAAGCTGAAGCGCAAGGCGATCGAGAAGGCGTACGAGACCGAGGTCGAGGCGCTCTACCGGACGTAGGGCCGGTCGTTCGGGATCACGCGGCGGGACACGGAGCCGGCACAAGCCCGTATCGCCCTGCGGCACGGACACCGGCGTGATTGATCGGACTATTTCAGCCAATCTTCGATTCCACGCGCCCTGAGCCCGGTCAGGAATGCATCACGGCCCGTGATCGTTGACCATACGAAGACCACCCGACGACTTAAGGATCGAGAGCTCGTGAGCAAGGTCCCCCCGATCATCCTGAACAACGGCGTCGAGATGCCCCAGCTCGGCTTCGGTGTCTGGCAGGTGCCGGACGACGAGGCGGAGCGGGCGGTCGCCACCGCACTGGAGTCCGGGTACCGCAGCATCGACACAGCGGCGATCTACGGCAACGAAGAGGGCACCGGCAAGGCCGTGCGCGCCTCGGGCATCGCCCGCGAGGAGCTCTTCGTCACCACCAAGCTCTGGAACAGCGACCAGGGGTACGACTCCGCGCTGCGCGCCTTCGACACCTCGCTGGAGAAGCTCGGCCTGGACTACGTCGACCTGTATCTGATCCACTGGCCGACGCCGGCCCGCGGGCGTTACGTCGACACGTTCAAGGCCCTGGAGAAGATCTACGCCGACGGCCGCGCCAAGGCCATCGGCACCTCGAACTTCCTCCCGGAGCACCTGGCGAAGCTGATCGAGGAGACGTCCGTCATCCCGGCGGTCAACCAGATCGAGCTGCACCCGCACCTCCAGCAGCGCCCGGCCCGTGAGTTCCACACCGAGCAGGGCATCGCCACCGAGGCCTGGTCTCCGCTGGGCCAGGGCAAGGGCCTCCTGGAGGTCCCGGCGATCGTCGCCATCGCCCAGAAGCACGGCCGCACCCCGGCCCAGATCGTCCTGCGCTGGCACCTCCAGCTCGGAAACGTCGTGATCCCGAAGTCCGTGACCCCGTCCCGGATCAAGGAGAACATCGACGTCTTCGACTTCTCCCTGGACACCGAGGACATCGCGGCGATCTCGGCACTGAACGAGGACCGCCGGCTGGGGCCCGACCCGGCCGCGTTCGACATCGGCTGACCGGCCCGCCGGCACCGAAGCGCCGGCCCGACCGGCAGCGGCCCGCGGCCCGGATGCTCACCGCATCCGGGTCACGGGTTTTTTTAACGCCCTTGGACCGGACCAACCGGGACTCAAGTCTTGACGCGCTCATGCAAACGGGGCCACCGTGGAGCAACCCGGTAAGGAAAGTTTCCTAACAGAAGGGTTCCCCCACAGTGCGCACTCGAACACTGACCCTGTCCGCGGCCTTCGGAGCGGCACTGCTCGCCCTCGCCACGCTCCCGGCCAGCGCCTCCGGAACCACCGCACCCCGCTCGGCACAGGAGGGTTCGGTCAGCGCGGCCGCCCTCCTGGCCAAGGTGACGTCCTGTTCGCAGATCTCGAACGGCAAGTACCGGACGGACGAGGAGACCTCGGCCACGATCCCCGTCTGCGGCAAGAACGGAGCCGTGTTCTGGAAGGCCGACATGGACATCGACTGCGACGGCCAGGTCACCGCCAAGTGCAACTCCGGCACCGACCCCTGGTTCCAGGACGACACCGCCTTCCATCAGTCCGACGGCCGGGCGCTGCGCGCCGACACGCTGCCCTACGTCGTCGTGCCGAGCTCCAGCAGCATCTGGAAGTACACGAGTTCGGGCATCAAGGGCGGCGGTGTGGTCGCCGTCGTCTACAACGGCAAGGTCGAGTACGCGGTCGTCGGCGACACCGGACCGACGCAGATCATCGGTGAGGCGTCGTACGCCACGGCCAACGCGCTCGGCATCGACCCCGACCCGGAGACGGGCGGAGCCGACAGCGGAGTGACGTACATCCTGTTCAAGAACTCGCAGGTGTCCCCCATCGAGAGCCACAGCGCGGCCGTGTCGCTCGGGGACTCCCTGGCCCGGCAGTTCCTCGCGAACAACTGACGAGCGGGGGACGGAGACGGCCCGCGGGGCGGGAACGCCCCGCGGGCGGATCAGACGGGCTGGCCGATCGGGCGGACGACCACCGTGTTCACGTCGACGCCCGCCGGCTGCCCGACCGCCCAGACGATCGAGTCGGCGAGCTGCTCCGCCGTCAGGAGCTGCCCCGGCGGCAGGCTGCCGTAGCTGTCCCAGAACGGGGTCTCCACCCGGCCGGGCGAGACCAGCGTGACGCCCACGCCGTACTCGGTGACCTGGCGCCTGGTGTTCTCCGCGAGCCCGGTCACCGCCCACTTGGTCGCGCCGTAGATGTTGCCGGGCGTGTTCACGTGCCCGGCGACACTGCCGATCAGCACGATGCGGCCGCGGGACTCCTTCAGCGCGTCGATGGACGCCCTGATGAGCAGCGCGGGCCCCAGCACGTTGGTCAGCACCATCTCGGACCAGCCGGCGGGGTCCCCGTCCGCGACCGTGTCGTGGGTGGCGAACCCGGCGTTGGCGACGACGGTGTCGAGGCGCCCGAACTCCTTGAGCGTCGCCTCGACCGCGGCCCGCACCTGGTCGTACTCGGCCGCGTGCCCCACGAGCGTCAACAGCCCTTCGGGGCGGCCGAGTTCCTCGGCGAAGGCGTTCAGCCGCTCCTCTCCGCGCCCGGTGACGGCCACCCGGTGCCCGGCGTCGAGCAGCCGGCGGGCGACCGCGGCTCCGATGCCGCTTCCGCCCCCGGTGACGAGCGCGACGGGAGAATCGGTCATGGTGTACCCCCTGGGGTGTCCGGCCCCGCGGCCGGCCGACTGTGCCTCGAACTCCGGGAGTTCATCACTTGGAGCGCGCTCGATGTCAAGGCCCGCCGACCGCGCTCGCGGCCGGCCGGCGGTCGCCGTGACTACTCGGGCTTGACTCCCACGTACACCGTCATCGCGGTCAGGACGAACGGGTCCGAACGGTGGTGCACGCTCGCCTTGTCCTCCGGGTCGAGCAGGCGGTCGAGCGTGGCGAGGTCCTCGGCGTCGAGGCCTTCGGCGAGGCCCTCACGCCTGCGGGTGAGCGCGGTGACGACGAAGGCGCGGGCCTCGTCCGAGATCGGGGCGGGCAGGTCGAGCAGGAAGGTGCGGGTCGCCGTGTGGCGCAGCCCGACGGCGGTGAGCAGGGCGGGCCAGTCCTCCGTCTCCGCCACCGATCCGGGCAGCTCGGCCCGCATCCGGGTGAACCACTCGTCGTGCACCGCGTCGATACGGGCCTCCAGACCGGGCCGGCCGATGCCGGTGTCGCGCGGGAGGAAACGCGTGGGCAGGCCGCCCTCCAGCAGGGCGAGGGTGCCACCGGGTGCCAGGCTCCGGACGAAACCGGTGAGCGCCGCCCGCTGGTCGCCGACGTGGTGCAGCGACCTGCTGGCCCACAGCAGGTCCGCCGGGTACTCCAGGTCCCCGACGCCCTCGGAGAGTTCGGCCTCGATCGTGCTGAACCGGTCGGCGAAGCCCAGCCGCTCGGCGCGGGCGCGGGCCTCCACCAGCAGGGGCTCGGCGCCGTCCACGGCGACGATGCGGGCACCGGGGAACTTCTCCGCGAGCAGGCCGGAGATCACACCGGGGCCGCTTCCGGCGTCCACGATCAGCCCGGGATCGGGCCGCTGCTCCCGCAGCCACTCGGCCGCCTGGACGTAGGCCGGGGTGAACAGCTCCGCCTCCTGCACCAGCATGGGCAGCATCTGGCCGAAGTCCATGTGGGTGTGGTCGTGGCCGGCGCCGTGCCCCTGGCCCGGCGCGGAACCGTGGTGCGAGCCGTGGCCGTGAGCCCCGCCCCGGGGGTGCGCCGGGCCGCTGCCGTGCTCGTGGTCGTGGTCCTGTGCCATGGGGCAAGCCTCTCTCTCGGGATGAGGACAGCCTGCTCCGCCACTCCCGGAAACGGCCAGTCGTGTTGCCCGAACGGCAAAAAATCGGGCGCCTCCGGACATCCGGAGGCGCCCGCCTTTCCCGGTGCCCGCCGTCAGCCGTTGAGAGCGCGCAGATGGTCGCGCAGCCCGATGCCGTAGGCGGTCGGGGTTCCGTCGTAGTTCGAGATCAGCGACGGACCCGAGGAGCAGTCCCAGGTGTTCCAGGTCCAGCCGAGATACGAGAGCCCCCGGTCGTCGAACCACTTCATGACGGTGTCGACGAACGCGTGGGAGCAGGTGTTCTCCCCGATCTCGCCCGCCACCAGCGGGACTTGGGCGGCGACGGGAGCCAGGGTGGAGTTCCAGCAGCTCTCGCTCGCACAGGTGTTGAAGTTGTAGACGTGGTACGCGGCGACGAGGTTGCCCGTGGGATCACTGGGTTTGTACGTCAGCCATTGGCTCAGGTCGTTCGAGTACGCGAGACCGCCGGCCAGGATCAGGTTCTTGGCGCCGGTGCCGCGCACCGCGTCGACCAGGTCCTGCATTCCGGCGACCTCGTAGGAGATGCCGGGGCAGGTGCCGCCGTCGCGCCAGCAGGTCCACGCCTGGGTGGTCGTGGAGGTCGCGCGGTCGGGATAGGGCTCGTTGAACAGGTCGAAGGCGACGGCCGGGTCGTCCTTGAAGGTGCTCGCGACCGAGGACCAGAAGGACGGGGTGTACTGCGCGTCGGGCATCGGTTTCTGGCAGGTGGCGTGCACGTCGGAGCAGCCCGCCGAGTTGCCGGTGTACTGGCCGTAGGTCCAGTGCAATTCGACGAGCGGCGTCATGCCGTGCGCCTCGACCTTGGCCACCAGGTCCTTGACCGCGGCGATGTAGTGGGCGCCCGCGTACTCCGGCTTGATGTTGGAAAGCCCCAGCCAGCACTCCTCGTTCAGCGGGATGCGGACCGTGTTGGCCTTCCAGTCGGCGATCGCCTTGACGGAGGCGTCGTCGACGGGACCGTCGAAGAAGCCGTAGCCCTGGACGCACATGAACTCGCCGCCTGAGCGGTTGACGCCGAGCATGCGGCGGGTGGCTCCCGCCGAGTCGACCAGCTTGTTGCCCGAGACGTGCAGTTTCGGCGCCTCGCCGCCGGTCGGCGGCGGATCGGTGGGCGTGGGTGTGGGAGTGGGTGTCGGCTGGGTGTCCACGTTGCAGGTGGTGCCGTTGAGCCGGAAGGCCGTCGGCACCACGTTGCTTCCCGACCAGGACGCGAGGAATCCGGCACTGACGCTCGCGCCGCTCGCCAGCGAGCCGTTCCAGCTCTCGTTGACCACGGTGACCGTCGTACCGGACTGGGACCACTTGCCGTTCCAGCCCTGGGTGACCTTCTGACCGGCCGGGAAGTCGAAGCCGAGGCTCCAACCGCTCAGCGCGGCCATGTTGTTGGTGATTTTCACGGCGCCCTGGAAGCCGGTGTCCCACTGGCCGGTGACCGAGTACTCCACCGTGCACGCGGGAGTTGCTCCCGAGGCCGTGACGACCGGCGCGACAACCGTGCCGACGAGGGCGACGGCGGCGCCGATGACCAAGAGCGACAAACGCGGGGGGTGACGCATGAAGCGACTCCTTGCAGCTCTGACGCGCCGTGACGGACGCGTCGACTGATGGAACCGCTCCCACTGGTGCGGACGAAGCTAGCGCCAAGTGCCCGCGTTGCCCAGAGGGGTCACGCAGTTGATCTGTCGAATCATTTCGACTCTTCAAGCACCTTGACCGCTCACACCCCTCTCTCCAATATGGGAGCGCTCCCACTGGTTCAAGGCTTGTTGCTCCTCCCCCCATTCTCCGAGCCGCAAGGAGGAACCAGCACCATGGATCCGAGCCCTCGATGGAGACGTCGTCGCAGGTCACGACGGTTGTGGACCGCCGTAGTGGCGACACTCGCCCTCCCGCTCACGACATTGGCGACCGGTACGACTCCCGCACACGCGGCCACGGTTCAGTGCAGCGTCGACTACAAGACCAACGACTGGGGATCCGGCTTCACGGCTGATCTGACGATCACCAACCGGGGCGCCGACTCCATCAACGGCTGGACCCTGACCTACGCCTACACGGGCAACCAGACGCTCACCAACGGCTGGAACGGCACGTGGTCCCAGTCCGGCAAGACGGTCACCGTGAAGAACGCCGCCTGGAACGGGACGATCGGCGCCGGAACCGCGGTGACCACCGGCGCGCAGTTCACCTACAGCGGCACCAACGCGGCCCCCGCGTCCTACGCCGTCAACGGCACCACCTGCACCGGCGCGCACCAGCCGCCGATCACCGTGCTGACCAGCCCGGCGGCCGGCGCCGTCTACACCCAGGGCGACGCCGTCCCGATGGCCGCGACCGCGGCGGCGGCCGACGGCGCGACCATCTCCAAGGTCGAGTTCTACGACGACACGACCCTGCTCGGCACCGACACCAGCTCGCCGTACACGCTGTCGGCGTCCGGACTGGCCGTGGGCAGTCATTCCATCGTCGCGAAGGCCTACGACAGTCTGGGCGCGTCGGCGGCTTCCGTACCGGCCGGCATCACGGTCGCCGCGGGACCGGCGATCGTCGCGTCACCGACCCAACTCGGCGTCCAGCAGGGCAAGTCGGGAACGTTCACGGTCAAGCTCTCGACCCAGCCGAGCGCCAACGTGACGGTGGCGGTGGCCCGGACGGACGGGAACACCGGGCTGTCGGTGACCGGCGGTTCGAGTCTGACCTTCACCCCGTCCAACTGGAACACCGCCCAGACGGTGACGATCACCGCCGACGCCTCGGGCACCGGGTCCGCGACCTTCACGGCCTCGGCGACCGGTCAGGCCAAGGCCACGGTGACCGTGACGGAACTGGCCGCGACGAAGGCGTACGACGCGCGCTTCCTGGACCTCTACGGCAAGATCACCAACCCGGCGAACGGCTACTTCTCCCCCGAGGGCATTCCCTACCACTCGGTGGAGACGCTGATCGTCGAGGCGCCGGACCAGGGCCATGAGACGACGTCAGAGGCGTACAGCTATCTGATCTGGCTCCAGGCGATGTACGGGAAGGTCACCGGCGACTGGTCGAAGTTCAACGCCGCGTGGACGACCATGGAGACGTACATGATCCCCACGCACGCCGACCAGCCGACCAACTCGTTCTACAACGCGTCCAAGCCGGCCACCTACGCGCCCGAGCTGGACACCCCGAACGAGTACCCGGCCAAGCTCGACACCGGAGTCTCCGTCGGCACGGACCCGATCGCCGGCGAGCTGAAGAGCGCGTACGGCACGGACGACGTGTACGGCATGCACTGGCTCCAGGACGTGGACAACACCTACGGCTACGGGAACGAACCCGGCAAGTGCGAGGCCGGTCCCACCGCCACGGGTCCGTCGTACATCAACACCTTCCAGCGCGGCGCGCAGGAGTCGGTGTGGGAGACGGTTCCGCAGCCCACCTGCGACGCCTTCAAGTACGGCGGGAAGAACGGCTACCTGGACCTGTTCACCGGGGACTCCTCGTACGCCAAGCAGTGGAAGTACACCGACGCCCCCGACGCCGACGCGCGTGCGGTGCAGGCCGCGTACTGGGCCGACGTGTGGGCCAAGGCCCAGGGCAGGAGCGCGGACGTGTCGGCGACCGTCGGCAAGGCGGCGAAGATGGGCGACTATCTGCGCTACGCCATGTACGACAAGTACTTCAAGAAAATAGGCAATTGCGTCGGACCGTCGACCTGTGCGGCCGGCACCGGCAAGGACGCCTCCTCCTATCTGCTCTCCTGGTACTACGCCTGGGGCGGCGCCACCGACACCTCGGCGGGCTGGGCCTGGCGGATCGGCTCCAGCCACGTCCACGGCGGCTACCAGAACCCCCTGGCGGCGTACGCGCTCAGCACCAACGCCGACCTGAAGCCCAAGTCCTCGACAGGCGCGGCGGACTGGGGCACCTCCCTCACCCGGCAACTGGAGTTCTACCGCTGGCTCCAGTCGAGCGAGGGCGCCATCGCGGGCGGCGCGACCAACAGTTGGGCGGGCCGCTACGCGACACCTCCCACGGGAACGCCGACCTTCTACGGCATGTACTACGACCAGCAGCCGGTGTACCACGATCCGCCGTCCAACCAGTGGTTCGGCTTCCAGGCGTGGTCCATGGAGCGGGTCGCCGAGTACTACCAACAGACGGGCAACGCGAGCGCCAAGGCGGTCCTCGACAAGTGGGTCGCGTGGGCGCTGTCCAAGACCACGATCAACCCGGACGGCACCTACCAGATCCCCTCCACCCTCCAGTGGTCCGGTGCGCCGGACACCTGGAACGCGTCGAGTCCCGGTGCCAACAGCGGACTTCACGTCACCGTCGCCGACTACACGAACGACGTCGGGGTGGCCGCCGCGTACGCCAAGACCCTGTCGTACTACGCCGCCAAGTCCGGCAACACCCAGGCGAAGACGACGGCCAAGGCGCTTCTGGACGGCATGTGGAACAACTACCAGGACGGTCTGGGCATAGCCGTTCCGGAGACGCGCGCCGACTACAACCGCTTCAACGACAGCGTGTACGTGCCGAGCACGTTCACCGGCACGATGCCGAACGGCGACGCGATCAACTCGTCGTCCACGTTCGCCTCGCTGCGGTCCTTCTACAAGAACGACCCGGCCTGGTCGAAGATCCAGGCCTATCTGGCGGGCGGCGCCGCGCCGTCCTTCACGTACCACCGGTTCTGGGCGCAGGCGGACATCGCCCTCGCCATGGGTTCGTACGCGGAGCTTCTCGAATAGTCCCCGCTGTGGCTCCGGGTACGCGGTCCTGTCCCTGACGGCAGGACCACCGGCCGGGCGGTCCCTCACCACAACGAGGGCCGCCCGGCCGTCACTTGCCCCCTCTTCCCGGCTCGCTCCGCCCCATCCCCACTCCTCCTGTGCACCGGAGAGGACTCCCCCCGTGCGAAGAACACGCATCCTCACGGCCGTACTCGCCCTGGCCGCCGGCCTGTTGGCCGGCACCCCGCCCGCCCTGGCCGCGAACACCCCCACGACGACGGCCGCGAGCACCTCCACGGCAAAGGTCGCGGCCGACACGTACACCTGGAAGAACGCCCGCGTCGACGGCGGAGGCTTCGTCCCCGGCATCGTCTTCAACCGCTCCGAGAAGAACCTCGCCTACGCCCGCACGGACATCGGCGGCGCCTACCGCTGGGTCCAGGCCACGAAGAGCTGGACCCCACTGCTGGACTCGGTCGGCTGGAACGAGTGGGGCCACACCGGCGTCGTCAGCCTCGCCTCCGACTCCGTCGACCCGGACAAGGTGTACGCGGCGGTCGGCACGTACACCAATGACTGGGACCCGACGAACGGGGCCGTGCTGCGCTCCGCCGACCGCGGGGCGAGCTGGCAGAAGACCGATCTGCCCTTCAAGCTGGGCGGCAACATGCCCGGACGCGGCATGGGCGAGCGGCTGGCCGTCGACCCCGCCAAGAACAGCGTCCTCTACCTCGGCGCGCCCAGCGGCAAGGGGCTGTGGCGTTCCACGGACTCCGGGGTGAGCTGGTCGCAGGTCACGGCGTTCCCGAACCCGGGCAACTACGTCCAGGACTCGACCGACACCAGCGGCTACGCCTCCGACAACCAGGGCGTCGTGTGGGTCACCTTCGACGAGTCCACCGGCACCCGGGGAAGCGCCACGCAGACGATCTACGTGGGTGTCGCCGACAAGGACAACGCGGTCTACCGCTCGACGGACGGCGGCGCGACCTGGTCCCGGCTCGCCGGACAGCCGACCGGGTACCTCGCCCACAAGGGCGTCCTCGACGCCGCGAACGGCTATCTCTATCTCGCCTACAGCGACAAGGGCGGACCGTACGACGGCGGCAAGGGCCGGCTGTGGCGGTACGCGACGAAGACCGGGACGTGGACGGACATCAGCCCGGTGGCGGAGGCCGACACCTACTACGGCTTCAGCGGGCTGAGCGTCGACCGGCAGCACCCGGGAACCGTGATGGCGACGGCGTACAGCTCCTGGTGGCCGGACACGCAGATCTTCCGGTCCACGGACAGCGGCGGGACCTGGACCAAGGCCTGGGACTACACGTCGTACCCGAACCGCTCCAACCGCTCCACGATGGACGTCTCGTCCGTGCCGTGGCTGACCTTCGGCGCGAATCCCGCGCCGCCCGAACAGACCCCCAAACTCGGCTGGATGACCGAGGGGCTGGAGATCGACCCGTTCGACTCGGCCCGCATGATGTACGGGACGGGCGCGACGATCTACGGTACCGAGAACCTCACCAACTGGGACTCCGGGAGCCAGTTCACCGTCAAGCCCATGGTCCAGGGTCTGGAGGAGACGGCCGTCAACGACCTCGCCTCTCCCCCGTCGGGTGCTCCGCTGCTCAGCGCGCTCGGTGACATCGGGGGTTTCCGGCACACGGATCTCACCAAGGTCCCGTCGATGATGTACACCTCGCCGAATCTCACCTCCACGACCAGCCTCGACTACGCCGAGACCAACCCGAACACGGTGGTCCGGGTCGGCGACCTCGACTCCGGGCCGCACATCGGCTTCTCGACGGACAACGGCGCCAACTGGTTCGCGGGCAGCGACCCTTCGGGCGTGACCGGCGGCGGCACGGTCGCCGCGGCCGCGGACGGCGGCCGCTTCGTGTGGAGCCCGGCGGGCACCGGGGTGCAGTACACCACCGGGTTCGGCACGTCGTGGTCCGCGTCGAGCGGCATCCCGGCGGGCGCGATCGTCGAGTCGGACCGGGTCGATCCGAAGACCTTCTACGGCTTCAAGTCGGGCAAGTTCTACGTCAGTTCGGACGGCGGTGCGACCTTCACGGTGTCCGCGGCCGCCAACCTCCCCGCCGGGGACAGCGTGCGCTTCAAAGCCCTGCCTGGCACCAAGGGCGATGTGTGGCTGGCGGGCGGCGCGAGCGACGGCGCGTACGGGCTGTGGCACTCGACGGACGGCGGGGCGGCCTTCACCAAGCTGTCGAACGTCGACCAGGCCGACACCGTCGGCTTCGGCAAGGCGGCGACCGGCTCCTCGTACCAGACGCTCTACACCAGCGCCAAGATCGACGGCGTACGCGGGATCTTCCGCTCGACGGACAAGGGCGCGAGCTGGACCCGCGTCAACGACGACGCCCACCAGTGGGGTTGGACCGGCGCGGCCATCACCGGGGACCCGCGGGTCTACGGGCGCGTGTACGTGGCCACGAACGGACGCGGGATCGTCTACGGCGACACCTCGGACGCCGGGGGCGGTGACGGGGGCGGCGGTACGGACCCGACGCCGCCGTCCACCGGGGCCTGCACGGTGACGTACAAGATCACGAACCAGTGGCAGGGCGGCTTCCAGGCGGACGTGTCCCTCACCAACACCGGCTCCTCGGCCTGGACCGGCTGGAACCTGGGCTGGTCCTTCACCGACGGCCAGAAGATCACCCAGCTCTGGAACGCCGACTACACCCAGGCGGGCGCGGCCGTGACGGCCAAGAACGTGAGCTGGAACGCGAACGTCGCCGCCGGTTCGACGGTCGGTTTCGGCTTCACGGGGAGCTGGACGGGGGCGAACACCAAACCGTCGGTGTTCAGGCTGGGGGATCGGGCCTGTGCGGTGAGTTGAGCGCGCGGATCCCTCACCCTCGGGGCACCTGCCCACCGGCCTGTGCCGGTCGGACAGGTGCCCCCGGGCGGCCCGGCCCACCCCCCTTGATGATCACGACTACGTCACCTCCTTCACGCAAGCCTCACACCGTCTTCACATCCCCCGATATCGTCGCCCCATCACGATCCATCCCTGGGGGGACCATGTCGCACAACAAGCCATCGCGTGAGCACGAGCAGCCGCCCGTAGCACCCGGGTTCGCGCCGGGGCCGGCGAGAGCTCGCAGGGCACGAAAGCGCCACCTGCTGCCGGTGGTCGCCGTCGCGGTTCTGTTCGGCGTCGGCGCCTGCGGCAGTGGCAGCAGCGACGACAAGAGCGACACCACGAAGGTCGCGGCCGCCAAGGCGCGGCCCACCGTCACCGTCACGGCGACGGCTACCGCGACCGTGACCGCGGAGCCGGAACCGGCTCCGACCGTGACCGCGACGAAGACGGTCAAGGTGAAGGTCACCGTCACCGCGCACGCGGCCTCGGGCAGCGGCTCCGGCAGCAGCGGAAGCACTGGCGGCGGAACGAGCGTCAGCACCTGCTCGATCACCTCGAACGCCGGCAACTGCTACTCGGCGGGCCAGTACTGCCGCAACAGCGACCACGGCGCCTCGACGACCACGGCGAGCGGCACCAGGATCACGTGCGCGTACCGCTCCGGCGGCTGGCGCTGGACGTACAGCTGACGGGATTCCGCCGCCCCGGACCACCCGGCCGACACGGAGCCCGGCCCGGCTGGTCGCGGGCAGCCGCGGAGCCTCCCGTGGGGAGCCGGGAGGTGCGGCGGACCCGTGAAGAGCACAGCTCGGGCGGGGTCCGAGGGGTGGCGGTCCCGGTCCGGTAGGGCCGGGAAGGTCACACGCACACCATGCATCAGGAACCGGCCACAGCAATAGGGTCCGGCCGAAAATCGATCGTGTGAGTCGTGTGGGTCGCCGGGTGAACCGGTGGCGGCCGGCGGCGGCGCCTCCTAGTTTGTGCCTTCGTGACCGATGAGCAGAGGACGCGCAGGGACCGACTCGGCCTCGGCCGGGTGTTCGACGAGGTGCCGGAGCTCTACGACCGGGTCCGGCCGGGATACCCCGACGAACTGTTCGCGGACCTCGCGGCCGTCACCGGCATGGACGCGGGGTCGTCGGTGCTGGAGGTGGGCTGCGGCACCGGTCAGGCCACGCGGTCCCTGGCGGCGCTCGGATGCTCGGTGACCGCCGTGGAACCTGGCACGGGCATGGCCGCGCTCGCCCGTCGGCGGCTCGCGGCCCTCGGCGCCATCGACGTCGGGATCGAGACGTCGACGTTCGAGGAGTGGGACGACCGCGGGCGGCGCTTCGACGTCCTCGTGGCCGCGGCGTCCTGGCACTGGGTCGACCCGGCGATCGGCTGGCCGCGGGCGTACGAGGTGCTGCGGCCCGGAGGCTGGGCGGCGCTGCTCGGCCACGTCGTCGTCCGCAGACCGGGAGAACCGGAGGTCTACGCCGAGACCTCCACCCTCCACGAGCGGTTCGCCCCCGGGAATCCCGACTGGGGCCATCCCCCGCTGGAGGACGAAGTGCGCGCCACCGACACCGGCTGGGGCCTGGTCGAGGACCCAGGACCCCTGTTCGGCCCGACAACGGTGCGCTGGTACCCGACGGTCCAGCGGCTCGACGGAACCGGCTTCGCGGATCTCCTCCGCTCGACGTCACCGTACAGACGGCTCACCCCGGCCACCCGCGAGCCCCTGCTCGACGCGATCGCGGAACACATCCGAACCCGGATGAACGACAGGGCGACCCGCCGCTATCTCACGGTCCTGCGGGTGGGACGACGCGCCGAGCCAAGGCCTGCCTGAAGCACCGGCCGCACGTATGCGAGCTTGGCTCAGCGAGAACAGTGACGCCGCCGCCTGCCTGGTCGAGCGTGGATACGACAACCGCCCATGACAGCAGCGAGCCCCGCCGGGCATCACTCCGGCGGGGCATCAGCAACAACCCGACTTGCTAGTCGATGTGTTGACGACCACTCTACGAGCCGCCACTGACAACGGGCTGAGGCTCCTGGCTCGGTGCCGGGATGCTAGCTGCGGGCGTGTGGTTTACGGGCGGGTCCGGGCGAGGTTCACCGGTTCGAGGCCCCTCCCAGTCGCCGCCGTCCGCACCGGAGTTGCCGCTTCGGGGCGAGCGCTCTCTACGCGTATCTGCGGGCCAGTTCCGCCACCGTCTCGGCGATGCGGGCGCGTAGTTCGGGTGGTTCCAGGACCTCGACTGCCGTCCCGAGGCGCAGGAAGTCGTCGTGGGCCTGGTCCAGGGATTCGACGGGGACGGTCGCCCGGGTCCAGCCCTCCTCGTCCGTACGCCCGTCGGCCACCACAGCCTGGCCGGCCGGACCGCTCAGGCGGGCGCCGGGCGCGATCCGCACGACCACCTCCGCCCGGTGCAGCCTTTCGTGGAAGCCCCGTTGATATGCGGTCCAGTACGCCGCCAGGTCGAATCCCTCAGGCCGGACGAACTCCTCCTCGGACGCCTGGAGTTCGAGGATCTGGTCCACGCGGTAGGTGCGCGGCCCCGGGCCCGCGACGACGTACCAGCGACCGGCCTTCAGGACGAGCCCGTACGGTTCCAGGCGCCGCTCCACATCGGTGGGCTCTCGCCAGCGCCGGTAGCGGATGTCCAGGGCCCGGCCGTTCCAGACGGCGTCGGCGACGGCGGTGAGGTACGGGGTCGCGTCGGCGTCCGCGTACCAGCCCGGCGCGTCCAGGTGGAAGCGGCCGCTCACCCGGTCCGCGTGCTCGCGCAGTTCACGCGGGAGGGCGGCACGCACCTTGAGCTGGGCGGCCGCGAGCACCGCGCCGAGTCCGAGTTCGGCGGCGGGCCCGGGGACCCCGGCGAGGAACAGCGCCTCGGCCTCCTCGGTGGTGAGGCCGGTGAGGCGGGTGCGGTAGCCGTCGAGCAGGCGGTAGCCGCCCGCGTGTCCCGCGTCGCCGTACAGCGGGACGCCCGCGGCGCTCAGCGCCTCCACGTCCCGGTACACGGTCCGGACCGAGACCTCCAGTTCCTCGGCGAGCTGGGCGGCGGTGAGTCTGCCGCGGGTCTGGAGCAGCAGGAGGATCGAGATGAGACGGCTGGACTTCACTGACACAGGATGTCAGTGAAGCGGCCCTAGCGTCCTGCCATGACTTCAGCCACCTCCACACCCGGCGCGGTCCCCGCGGCGCCCGCCGGACCGGCGTCCTCCGGGACTTCCACCGGTTCCGGCGCGTCTCCCACCCCGGTCCCGGTCCCCGCACCGTTCCGGGAGAAGCTCCTGACCGTGCCGCCGCCCATCGAGACGGCGGGTCGGTGGATCAAGCGGTACCACGTGACCGCGGACCCCGCCGGTATCGAGCCGGAGGTCGAACGGGCGGCCCACGCGGTGCTGCCGCGGCTGCTTCCCGAGCCGGACGGCACCCCGCCCGCCACGTTCACCGTCCTGCACCGGGGCGGCGACGGCAGCGCCTATCTCTGCGCGTACAGCTGGGTCTGGGACAACGTCCTGCACTTCCGGGCCGCCGCCGCGGGCCAGCCCGTGCTCGGCTGCCCCGACCGGGACCCGACGAACTTCGTCGTCACGGAACGCCCGTGGATCGGCTGCGTCTGGGAACTGCCGCCGATCCTGCACGAGCGGAACGCCTGGGTACGGCACCTGCTCGCCTCCGAAGTACCCGACCTCGACGCCTACTTGGCCGACTCGCTGCCCGAAGGAACCACGGGAGACCGCACATGAACGACGTCCGCCACGACGCCCCTGCCGCGCACGGCTTCGACTTCTTCCACGGCGACTGGGACGTGGCCCACCGCCGCCGTACCGACTTCCTCGACCCGGATAGCGCCTGGGAGGAGTTTCCGGCGGTCACCCACTGCCGGTCCCTGTTCGGCGGCGCGGCGAACATCGACGAGATGGAGGTGCCGAGCCAGGGCTGGACGGGCCTGACGCTGCGGCTCTTCGACGTGGAGAGTGAACTGTGGTCGCTGAACTGGTCGTCCAGCCGCAGCGGCCGGCTGTTCCCGCCGGTGTCCGGGCGGTTCGGGCCGGACGGGCGCGGCGAGTTCCACGGCGACGACACCCATGACGGGAAGGACGTGCGGGTGCGGTTCGTGTGGTCGGGGATCTCGGCGACGACGGCCCGCTGGGAGCAGGCGTTCTCCGTGGACGGGGAGAAGACCTGGCTGACCAACTGGATCATGGACTTCACCCGGAGGGAGACCGGCTGACGTCAGGTGCCGGCCGGGGTCCCCGCACGTTCGCCGCTCGCGGAGGGCCCGCGGGGACCGGGGCCGGATCACTCCTTGCGGAAGGCCCGCAGGGTGAAGTCCGGTTCGCGGCGCGGGACGTCGGGACCCGGCAGGGTCTCGACCCGCTCGGCCAGCCCGGGCCCGCCGGCCGCGTAGAGACGGCCGTCGCGGATGTACTGGGCCACGCGGCGCGGGGTGCGGCCCTGGCCGTGACCGCAGAAGAGGGCCGTACCGCTCGGGACCAGGCCGTGCCCGGCGGCGTACGCCGTGACGCGTTCGTTCGCGTCCTCGGCGTGCTCGGCGCTCCAGGACGCGGTCAACGCGTCGATGTCGCTGCCGACATGGTGGGCCACGGCCTTGTCGACGGTGGTGACGAACACAGCCCCGGGGCGCAGGACGCGTGCGGCCTCGGCGACGACGGGCCCGGCGTCGTCCAGAAGATGGAGCAGCCAGACGGCGCACACGGCGTCGAACGAGCCGTCCGGGAAGGGGAGTCGGCGGCCGTCGGCGCGGACGACGGCTCCCGGGAGGCGTTCCGCCGCCCGGCGCGCCATGCCGTGGGCCGCGTCCGCTCCCGTCACCCGCAGGCCGGGCCGTCCGGCCGCGATCCCGCTCGTCACGATGCCGGTGCCGCAGGCCACGTCGAGCAGGCTGCGGGCGGTGTCGGGGACCAGCGCGAGGACGGCGGCAGCGGCAGCGGCGGCCCGTGGTGCGCCGCCGCGCGTCGCGTCGTAGCCGTCCGCTTCCTTGTCGTAGTCCAGCACGGACGTCAGCTCGCCCCGTGCCCCGGTGCGAGCGCCTCGACCCGGCGGGCGAGATCGAAGTCGAGGACGGTGACGGCGCCGCCGACGCTGTGGGTGTTCACGGTGAGGACGATCGTGTTGTAGCCGAGGGTGAGGTCGGAGTGGTGGCCGAGTTCCTCCTGCACCTGGGCGATGTGCACGACCATCGCGGTCGCCGCGAAATGTGTGCCGAGCCGGTAGGTGCGGGAGAGCCGGTCGCCGTCCAGCGACCAGCCGGGCAGTTCCGCCAGCCGTTCCTCGATCTCCTTGGGCTCCAGCGGTTCGACGGCCATGGACGTGATCCCTTCGTACGGCGGGTGGGGCGTGCGGGGCGGTGGGTCCGGGACGGGGCGCGGGACGGTCGGTCCGGGGTGGGGCGCGGGGGTCGGACCGGCGGCCGGCGACGCCCGGAGCGGGCCCTCGCCCAGCGTGCCACAGCGCCCACCCCTCGGCAGGGCGCGGCGGGCACCCCGGCTCGGCGGCGACGGCCGAACGGGCTACCCCGCCGCCGACCGTCCCCCGGCGACGGCGGCCGGGCCGCCGGGCTGCCGTCGCATGCGTACGCGGCCCACGCGACCGGCGGACGGCCGCGCACCCGTGCACGGCCGACAGCACCATCTGACGGCATCACATCCGTCCACGGCCGACAGCCCCTGCGGACAGCCGCACATCCGTGGACGCCGACAGCCCCAGCAGACAGCCGCACATCCCTGCACGGCCGAGGCATCAGCAGACAGCCGCACATCCGTGCGCGACCGAAGACACCAGCAGACAGCCGCGTACTCATACGCGGTCGACGACACGGGCAGGCGGCGCTGTACCCGTGCCGCGCGCGGTCGGCGGCCTCCGCCGCCCCGGGCCGCACCCGGGTCGGGCCCAGGCGGGGATTCCCGGAACGGGTCCCCGGGGCCGGTCCCCGGGGCGGGCCCGGGACCAGTTCCACAGGTCGTTCGCGTGCCTCTCCTCGGCTACCGTCCTCCTATGAGCATCGACCCGCCCGGTCCGGCCCTCACCCCAAGGACACCCACCCCAAGTGCCGCCAAGGACAACGGGGTCGGGCCGCTGCTGCGCGGCTGGCGGGAGCAGCGGCGGGTGAGCCAGCTCGAACTGGCCCTGCGGGCGGACTCCTCGGCCCGGCACATCAGTTTCATCGAGACGGGCCGCTCGCGCCCGAGCGAGGAGATGGTGCTGCGGCTCGCCGAGCACCTCGACGTGCCGGTCCGCGAGCGCAACGGGCTGCTGCTCGCGGCCGGTTACGCCCCGCGCTACGCGGAGACCCCGCTGGACGACCCGTCGATGGACGCGCTCCGCGAGGGCATGGAGCGGCTGATCCAGGGCTACGAGCCGTATCCGGCGCTGGTGGTCGACGCGACGTACGACGTGCTGGCCGCGAACCGAGGGATCGCCCTGCTGCTGGACGGGGTCCCGGAGCGGCTCCTCGTGCCGCCGCTCAACGCCATGCGGCTGACGCTGCACCCGGAGGGCCTGGCGCCGCGCATCCGCAATCTGCGCACGTGGCGGGACCACCTGCTCGCCCAGATGGACCGGCAGATCGCCCTGCGCCGTTCGGAGCCGCTGCGCGCGCTGTACGAGGAGGTGGCGGCGTATCCGGTCCCGGACCGGGACGCCGAGGCGGACGACGACGAGTCGCTCGGTCCCGCCCCCCACTTCGCGCTCCCGCTGCGGATCGAGCACGAGGGCCGGGTGCTGTCGTTCATCTCGTCCATCTCCACGTTCAACACCCCGATGGACGTGACGGTCGCCGAGCTGGCCATCGAGACGTTCCTCCCGGCGGACCCGGCGACGGGCAAGTACCTGCACGCGCTGCACTCGTGACGGCTCGCCCACCGGACGGGCGAGGAGCCGGCGACGACGGTGACGGCCGCCGACGACCGGTGACGGTGGTGCGGGAAGAGGGCGACAGAGGCTTCGGCAGAGGCTTACGAGGCGTCATATCACGCTGAATGACGTCGGGTTGAGGCCAAACGATGATGGTTCCGCACGGACATGGCACACTGCACGCATACTTCGGCGCGTGGGGAGGCGTGGCGTGAGTGAGCGGCGGCCGGCGCCCACGGTGGGGCAGGTGGTCCTGGGCCGACGGCTCCAGGAGCTGCGCGAGACCGCGGGCCTGAAGCGGGAAGAGGCGGCGCGTGTCCTGAGGGTCGCGCCGGCGACCGTGCGCCGGATGGAGATGGCCGAGGTCGCCCTCAAGATCCCCTACGTGCAGGTCCTGTTGACGACGTACGGCGTCGCCGACGACGAGGTCGAGACCTTCGTGGCGCTGGCCGAGGAGGCCAACGAGCCGGGCTGGTGGCAGCGGTACCACGACGTGCTGCCGGACTGGTTCAGCATGCACGTCAGCCTGGAGGGCGCGGCACGGCTCATCCGCAGTTATGAACCGCACTTCGTGCCGGGGCTGCTGCAGACCGAGGAGTACGCGCGGGCCGTGCTGGAGGCCGGGACGGTCGGGCAGACGGGCGCCGACGCCATAGACCGGCATGTGGCGCTGCGCATGAAGCGGCAGGCGCTGCTCACCCGTGAGAACCCGCCCCACCTCTGGGTGATCATGGACGAGACGGCCTTGCTGCGTCCGGTGAGCATCCGGGGTGAGGTCATGCGCGAGCAGATGGACCGGCTCCTCGAATGGGTCGAGCTCGATCACGTCACGCTCCAGGTCGCGGAGTACGCGGCGGGGCCGCACCCGGGGACGTACACGTCCTTCGCGCTGTTCCGCTTCGCCGAGCGAGAGCTGCCGGACATCGTCTACAGCGAGTACGTGACCGGCGCTCTCTATCTCGACGCGCGGGAGGAGGTCGCTCTGCATCTGGAGGTGCTGGACCACATGTCGGCCCACTCCGCCTCCGCCGAGCGCACCAAGGAGATCCTCCGGGAGTTCCGCGACCGCTACTGAGCGGCCCCCGGTCCCGGGGATCCGCCCCGGGTGCCCCCGGAGTCCCCTTCGCGGTCCTCGTCCACGATCTCCGCGTCCACCACGGCGTCGTCGTCGCCGGGGGCCTGCTCGGTGGGCGGCTGGTCCTGCGGGGCCGAACGCTGCTGGGCCTGGGCGTACATGGCCTGGCCCATCTGCTGGCTGACGCCGGCCAGCCGCTCGATGGCGCCGCGCAGCGCGGCGGTGTCGGTGGAGGAGTCTGCCAGGAGCTGTTTGAGCTCGTCGGCCGCCGAGGCGACCTGGGCCTTGGTGTCCGCCGGGATGCGTTCGTCGTTCTCGCGGACGAACTTCTCCGTCTGGTAGACGAGTTGCTCGCCGTGGTTGCGGGTCTCGGCCGCCTCCCGGTTGCGCCGGTCCTCCTCGGCGTACTGCTCGGCCTCGCGCACCAGGCGGTCGATGTCGTTCTTGGGCAGCGCGGAGCCGCCGGTCACGGTCATCTTCTGCTCGCGCCCGGTGGCCAGGTCCTTCGCCGAGACGTGGGTGATCCCGTTGGCGTCGATGTCGAAGGCGACCTCGATCTGCGGGACCCCGCGCGGCGCGGGCGGCAGACCGGTGAGGTCGAAGACGCCGAGCTTCTTGTTGTACGCGGCGATCTCGCGCTCTCCCTGGTAGACCTGGATGCCGACCGAGGGCTGGTTGTCGGCGGCCGTCGTGAAGATCTCCGAACGCCGCGTGGGGATCGTGGTGTTGCGCTCGATGAGGGTGGTCATGATGCCGCCCTTGGTCTCGATGCCGAGGGACAGCGGGGTGACGTCGAGGAGCAGGACGTCCTTCACGTCGCCGCGGATCACGCCGGCCTGGAGTCCCGCGCCGAGGGCCACGACCTCGTCCGGGTTGACGCCCTTGTGCGGGTCCTTGCCGGTGAGTTCCTTCACCAGGTCGGAGACGGCGGGCATCCGGGTGGAACCGCCGACCAGGATGACGTGGTCGACCGCGGACAGCTTCACACCGGCGTCCTTGACGGCCTGGTGGAAGGGCGTCCGGCAGCGGTCGAGCAAGTCGGCCGTCAGTTCCTGGAACTGAGCGCGCGTCAGCTTCTCGTCGAGGTGCAGCGGGCCCTGGGCGGTGGCGGTGATGTAGGGCAGGTTGACACTGGTCTCGGTGGACGAGGACAGCTCGATCTTGGCCTTCTCGGCGCCTTCGCGCAGCCGTTGCAGTGCCATCTTGTCGTGTCCGAGATCGATGCCGTGTGCGGCCTTGAAGCGCTGGGCGAGGTGCTCGACGACCCGCTGGTCCCAGTCGTCACCGCCCAGCCGGGTGTCACCGTTGGTCGCCTTGACCTCGATCACACCGTCGCCGATCTCCAGGAGCGAGACGTCGAAGGTACCGCCGCCCAGGTCGAAGACGAGGACGGTCTGCTCCTCCCCGCGGTCGAGCCCGTAGGCCAGGGCCGCGGCGGTGGGCTCGTTGATGATCCGTAAGACCTTCAGGCCCGCGATCTCGCCCGCCTCCTTCGTGGCCTGGCGCTGGGCGTCGTCAAAATACGCGGGCACGGTGATCACGGCGTCCGTGACGTCCTGGCCGAGGTAGGCCTCGGCGTCCCGCTTCAGCTTCTGCAGGACCCGCGCGGACAGTTCCTGGGCGCGGTAGCGGGTGCCGTCGACACCGCCCTTCTCGGGAAACCGCCAGTTCACGTCGCCCATGTACCGCTTCACGGACCGCGCGGTGCGCTCCACGTTCGTCACGGCCTGCCGTTTGGCGACCTCGCCGACCAGCACCTCGCCGTTCTTGGCGAAGGCCACCACCGAGGGCGTGGTGCGTGCTCCCTCGGCGTTGGCGACGACCGTCGCCTCACCGCCCTCCAGGACGGCCACCACCGAGTTCGTCGTACCGAGATCGATCCCGACCGCACGTCCCATGTCAGTCCCCTTCCGCCCCGGCTCTGCCCGCCCTCAAGCACAAAACCTGTGTTCTCGCTTGTCAATGGCGCGGACGGCCGTACGGGGGCGGACACGCCGGTGCCGCGCCCCCACGGGGAGAGCGCGGCACCGGTGTACGTGCGTCAGGCGAGCTTCGCCGACAGGGTGATCGTCGTGCCGGTCAGGGCCTGGCTGACCGGGCAGTTCTTCTTGGCATCCTCGGCCGCCGCGACGAAGCCGTCGTTGTCGAGGCCCGGCACCGTGCCCTCGACCGTGAGGTGGATGCCGGTGATGCCCTCGCCGGGCTGGAAGGTGACGTCGGCGTTGGTGAGGAGCTTGGTGGGCGGGGTGCCGGCACCCGCGAGGGCGTGCGACAGCGCCATGGAGAAGCAGCTCGAGTGGGCGGCCGCGATCAGTTCCTCGGGGCTGGTCTTGCCGTTGGCGTCCTGCGCCCGCGACGCCCACGTCACCGGCTGCTGGCCGATGCCGGAGGAGTCGAAGGTGACGACGCCGTTGCCCTCGAGCAGGTTGCCTTCCCACACGGTGTGTGCGGTGCGCGTGGTTGCCACGATGATTCCTTTCGGGTGTGGTCCCGTTGCCGGGGTCCGTGCCTCCATCCGATCACACCTGGGCCCGCCGTACCCCGCGGTTCGGGCGGCGACCTGCCGGTGCGTGTCCGGGATTTCGTCACCGGCGTCCGTGGAGGGACCCGGCGGCGCGCCGTGGCGGTGGGTTCAGCTCACCCGGAAGACCGGTCCGCGCGCGGTGAACGGGAGCCGTGCGCCGTGCGGGATCAGATAGGCGTGCTCGCGCCGCACCCGGAGCACGTCGCAGTATCCGTCCGTGATCACCAGGACGGGCGCGCCGGGCGGGAAGTCGTCGGCCCGGTGCAGCAGATCGATGCCCGGCTGCAGCACGGTGCCGCCGCGCCCGTGCACCCGTACGCGTCCGGCGATCTCCGTGACGGGCAGATAGCCCGCGTCGTGCGGGGCGGCGTCGCAGAACACGACGCGCGCGGCCGGAACGTCACGGGCCTCGGCGTACGAGGCGATGGCGCCCAGTGCCTTGCCGAGCAGGGTGCGGTCCATGGAGGCGGAGGTGTCGAGGACGACGCCGAAGGTGCAGCGGGCGATCTCCTCGGGCGGGAACCAGCGGCCCGCGCGCGGGATGCCCGGGGTGGACGCCTGCCGCCGGGAGGGACGGGCGTACGAGCGCAGCGGCTCGGGCCGGGGCACGAACTCGTCGAACCAGCGGGCGAGTCGGGCGTCCCAGGGCAGCGGTGGATGACTGAGCGCGCGGATCTCCTCGACCAGGCCGCCGGGGAGGAAGCCGCGCTCCTGCTGCTGGTGCAGGTCGAGGCCCCGGGCCAGGCCGCGCCGGTAGAACTCGTCGAGGTCGACGTAGTCGCGCGGCGAGCCGAGCGGTCCACCCAGGATGTCGCCCGCTCCCTTTCCGCGCAGGGTGGCGAGGCGGCGCGCGCGGCGCAGATCGCCGGCGATCCGGTCGTACACCTCCTCGGCGGAGAGGTCCTTCAGCTCCGGGTCGTACAGCAGGCCCTCGGGCATCGTGCCGACCTGCATCTCGCACAACCAGCCGTTGATCACGTAGTCGGCGGCGATGTTGAAGAGGTACGGGTCCCGGGTGCCGCAGCGGTCGCCGTGGCGCAGGGCGGCGTGCAGCATCTCGTGGGCGAGGACGAACCGCCATTCCTCGTCGTCGAACTGCCGCAGCGGGTTGATGTAGATCTCGGCCGCCCCGGTGTCCACGGCGGCGACGGAGATGCCGTGGGCGCGGGCGAGTTCGGCGTCGGCGACGAGGGTGATGCCGGCGGCGAGCCCGCCGAGCAGCGGGTAGGAGGAGACGAACCAGCTCAGCGCGCGCTCCCAGGGCCGGAGCGGGGTGGGGCCCTCGCCCAGGGAGGCGCGCCGTCCGCCCGCCACGTCCATCGTGGCGGCCACGGTGCGGGTCAGCGCGTGCGCGAAGGCCACCTGCCAGTCGGCCGGAACCCCGCCGCGCCAGGTGCTCCAGGGCACGAGCACCTGGTCGGGGGCTCCGCCCGCCGTACCGCAGTGCTCGTACCGGGCCGGGATGCCGTCGCGGCGCCAGGCCGCGGCCAGCCGTTCCTCGTCCCCGTCGGGGTAGGAGTCCGGGAGGTCCTCGGGGGTCAGCCGCGCCGAGAAGCCGCGCAGGAAGCGGTTCACCACCACGCAGCGGGCGGCGAGGTCGAAGCGGTCGGGCTGCTCGCGCTCGCCGGCCGCGGCCGGGAGATGACCGAAACCCAGGTGGATGACGGCGTGCGCCACGGCCCAGGCCCAGGCGACCGGGTCGGCGCGCCGAACCGGGTTGACGTGCACGATCCCGTTGGAGCTGACGACCACGAGCCCGTCCGTGGGGACTCTGTCGCACTTCTCCTCCCGGCAGATGCGGAAGTCCACCGCGTCCAGCGCCGGGTTGGCCCGGACCAGCCGCATCCCCTCGGCGAACGCCTCGGCGGCGGGGTCGGGCTTGGTCTTCTTGGGCCCGGGCTTGCGGGAACGGCTCACCGCCGCGCCTCCACGAGACGCGGCATGTCCCGGGCGGCCTCCACCAGGAACCACGCCGGCAGGACCGGATTGCCGTCGGCGTCCGAGGCGATGACCGTCTGGGCGACCTCGACGGATATCTCCGCGAGCTGGATGAGCAGGGACTTGGCCCGGTACGCGGTCTGGCGGGCGCTCGCCGGGATGTGGTCCTGGCCGGCCGGGAGTTCCTTGATCAGACGGCCGCGGAAGGACTCCGCGAGGTAGTAGAGGAGATCGCGGTCCTCGATGCGGTTGGGCCAGCGGGCGTCGCCCTTGAGGATGGCCTCGATGCCGAAACGGCTGCGCACGATCTTGACGTAGCCGCAGAACGCGACCGCGTGCGCGGGCGTCAGCGTGCCGTGGGCGATCACCTTCAGGGTCTCCTCGTCGAGCGCGTCGCCGAAGGAGCGCAGCGCGTCGGAGAGCATGTGCCAGGAGCGCGGCGTGGAGAAGGGCTCCTCGGTCTTCGGCGGCTTGGACCACAGGTGGTCGGGGCGGTCGGTGACGTGGTCGAGCACCCAGGGGTGGATGTCGTTCGCGGCGGCCCAGACGAGCCAGTCCTTCGGAGAGGCCTCCAGGTGGACGTGGGTGAGGCGGTTGACCAGCGCCGAGGCGATCGGGCGGGCCAGGGCGTTGTCCGTCGCGCGGTTGCCCGCGCCGATCACGATGGAGCCCTTGGGCAGCTCGTAGTCGCCGATGCGGCGGTCCAGGATCAGCGAGTAGAAGGCCTTCTGCACGTCGGGGGTCGCCGCGTTCAGCTCGTCCAGGAACAGGCAGTACGGCTCGTCGCGGGCGATGGCCTGCGGCGGACAGAACACGGAACGCCCGTCGCGGATCTGCGGCACACCGATCAGGTCCTCGGGCGCGAGCTGCGTACCCAGCAGGCTCACGCACTCCAGCCCGAGCGATTCGGCGAACTCCCTGACCAGGGAGGACTTTCCGATGCCGGGGGCACCCCAGAGGAAGACCGGCCGCACGGTGGCGAGACCGAGAAGCAGCTCCGGGACACGGGAGGGAGTGACGGTGACGGCTGCCTGCACAGGCGGGCTCCTTGAGGGCGCGGGAGAGACGAGAGGGGTGTGAGGGACGAGAGTGATGTGAGGGGCGTGCGTGAGACGGGAGACGCGCGCGAGACAGGAGATGACGGAGACGGGAGACGGAGGAGGGACGCGCGCGACATGGCGGCGTGCGATGCCCTCAGTGTGGACACGGCGGTGCGCCCGCCGCCTCCCATTTTCCGTCGCACACGCCCCTTTTCGGCCGGTGGACGGTCACCGCCGCTGGTCCCCTCGCGCCGGACGCCCGCTCAGGCGGCCCGCTCGTCCCCACTCGACGGAAGGGGGACGTGGGAGCCGTCGCACTCGCGCAGCCAGCGCCGCAGCACGTCGTGCACCCGCTCGGCGCCGACGAGCCCGTCGTCCGGGCCGATCGCCTGCGTGTCCCCGCCGGCCCGTCGCATGTCCGCGCCGACGGGTGGGGACAGGGTCAGCGGGGACAGGAGGAACGGATGCCCCTGCGCGCCCCCGAGCCCGCCGTGCGAGCCGATCTGCTCCTCGAAGGCGAGGACTTCGCCCTCGACGGGGTCGTACCAGGAGTTGACCATGATGTCGGCGGTGTGCGGGAACGTGTGCGTGCGCCGCACCGCGGCGGCGGCACCGGGGCCGAAGTCGGCCAGCGGGCCCGGGTGTTCGTCGTCGAGCCGGTCCACCGGCACCTCGACGCCGTGCGCGGCGAGCACGAGGCCGCCATGCTCCTCGCTGCGCACCAGGAGGAAGCCGACGCCGGGATGGTTGGCGAGCGTGGACAGCAGCGCGGGGTGACGCCGGTCGATCTCCTCCCGGCTCATCCGGTGCGGAACGTCCGGGAAGGAGACGAGTCCGAGGTTCCCGGAGGCCAGGACCAGCGGCTCGGAGCGCCGCCCCACCGGTTCGCGCCGCTCCTCGCGCTCCTCCACCGGCCGGCGCAGCGCGGCCCGGACGGCGGTCCGGGCCTCGGCACCGCTGTGGGTGCGCCGGGCCCTGCGGGGCACCGGCAGCCCGCAGCCGGCCCGGACCAGATTGCCGAGGCTGAGGCCGTACCTGGTCAGGAAGGTCTCCCCCGGGCTCTGACCGTGGTCGGAGAGCACGACGACGCGATACGGCCGCGGGGCGTGCTCGGCGACCTTCTCGATCAGCGCCAGCGAACGGTCGAGCCGCTCCAGGATCCGCTCGGCGTCGCGGCTCCGCGGTCCCGAGTGGTGCGCCACCTCGTCGTAGGCGACCAGGTCCGCGTAGACGGCGTTGCGCCCGGCGAGCATGTCGCCGATCACCGCCGCGACGACGACGTCCCGTTCCACGACGGTCGCGAAGGCGCGGACGAGCGGATAGAGCCCGCCGCGTTTGACGCGGGGCCGTCGCCGCTGGAGTCGGGCCCGGGTGGACTGGCCCGTCTCCCGGAAGACCTCGGCGACGAACGACATGGCCGTACGGACGGCGTTGGCCGGGTCGGAGAAGTACGCGAAGTACCCGGCCCGTGAGCGGTTCTCCCGTCCCCTGCGCGCGGCCACGGACAGCACGAGCGCGAGCTCGTCGGCCCCGCCGCCGAAGAGGTTGCCCCGGCTCGCGCCATCGGCCGTGAGCAGGCCGCCGTCGCCGGTGCGCGCGACGGCCCGCCGCTGGAGCTCGGCGGCGCCGGTCGGCCGGTTGCAGACCATGACCTCCTGGGTGTCCTTCTCGTACCAGCGGAAGGCGGGGACGTCGTGGTTGGTGCCGTGCAGGATGCCGAGCTGGCTGGCGCCGGTCTGGCTGGACCAGTCGGTTCTCCACGGGGTGAGCCGGTGGCTGGGACGGCTCCCTTCGAGCCACCGGGCGGCGGTCGGCATGAGCCGTTTGCCGATCGCGTCCCGCAGCACGTCGTGTCCGACGCCGTCGAGCTGGAGGAAGACCACGCCGGGAGTCGAGGGGCCGGGCCGTCCGGCGGCTCGTCTGCGGCGCCGGTCGGCGAGCCGGTAGAGGCGGCGCCGGTACGCGTCGTCGTCCCGGACGGCGAGGGCGGCGCCGGTGGCCGAGGCGACGGCCGACATGACGGCGGCCACGACCACGGCGGTCTCGGGGGCCGCCTCACTGCTCCCGGAGGGGTTGAGCCGCAGGGCGATCAGCAGCAGCGAGCCGTTCAGGAAGAAGACGAGCAGGCCGAGCACCAGGGCGGGGACGAGCAGCAGGGCCCGGACGAGCAGGGGCCACACCAGTGCCGAGAGGAGGCCGAAGACACCGGCGCCGGCCGCCGCGGTGACAGCGATCCTGGTCGCGCTGTCACCGCTCTCCGACTGGAGCCGGAAGTCGGGCAGCAGACCGGCGAGGACGAGCATCGTGAGTGTGGACACGGCCCACACCGTGATGCTGCGCCCGGCCGCGCTGGCGAGGCGCCGCCAACGTCCCTTGTCCACGCCCAGTCCACCTCACGTCCCGGCCCGCCCGGTCCGCGCGGCCTGCTCCCACCCTGTCACAACGGCCGGAGATCCCCGGAAGTCCCCGAAAGCCGCGCGAAGTGCCCCCGCGAGGTGCCCGGGGGATGCCCCGGCGGACTCGCCCGGGCGGCGGGTGACAGTTCAGCGACCGAGATGGCCGGCGGGGCGGGTGCGGGTTCAGCGGCCGTCGTAGCCGGCGGTCGGCATCGACAGCCGGCGGTGGACCCTGGCCTTCATCTGGGCGTCGTACGAGGGTTCGGCGGTGCCGACGGTCTCGACCCGGACGCCGCGGCGGGCGCACTCGGCGGTGAACTCCTCCACCGAGGCGAGGGCACGCTCCAGCACCCGGGCGCTGGGCGCGACGAACAGGTCCACGAGACCGGCCTCGACGTCCGCCCACAGGCTGCGGTGGTCGGGGCGCAGCCCGCGTACGAGGAGTTCCCGGGTGACGACGTAGCCGCGCTCGGCGGCCCAGCGGGCGCACATCGCGTGCTGGCTGCGGGAGTCGACGAGGAAGGGGTCCTCGTCGAGTTCTTCCAAAGGGGTCAGGCTCGCGATCGCCGTGACCCGGAGCGACGAGGGGTGCTTCAGGGGGCCGCCGTGCTCGTGCGGGCCCACGAGGGCGTGCGCGCCGGAGGCACCGCGTGCGTCTCTCATGGTGTCCCCCTCACCTCCTGGTTTCGCCGCAGACCCTACTCCTGCCCGTAGGCTCGGGGGGAGTCGTGCGAAGGAGGCAAAGAGGTGCCGGTGGAGATCACCTGGTGGGGGCATGCCACCTGCACGCTGGAGGACTCCGGGACACGCGTGCTCACCGATCCCCTCTTCGCGCGCCGGCTCGCGCACCTGCGGCGCAGGCGCGGGGCGCCGCCCCCTCCCCCGGCCGCGGTCGCGGACGTCGCGCTGGTCTCCCATCTGCACGCCGACCATCTGCATCTGCCCTCGCTGGCACGGCTGGCCCCGGGCACCCGGCTGCTCGTGCCGCGCGGTGCCCCGCGGTCGGTGCCCGGGCTGCGCAAGCTGCGCCATCTGCGGCTCACGGAGGTCGCGCCCGGTGACCGCACCCGGGTCGGTGACCTGGCCGTACGCACGGTCCCGGCCCGGCACGACGGGCGCCGGCTGCCGATCGGACCGCACCGCTCCCCCGCCGTGGGGTACGTGATCGAGGGAGAGGCGCGGACGTACTTCGCCGGGGACACCGGGCTGTTCGCGTCGATGGCCGAGGAGGTCGGTCCGGTCGACGTGGCCCTGCTGCCGGTGGGCGGCTGGGGCCCGTATCTCGGGGAGGGACATCTGGACGCGGGGCGCGCCGCGGAGGCGCTCGCCGCGCTGCGTCCGCGCAGCGCCGTGCCGGTGCACTACGGCACGTTCTGGCCCATCGGGATGGATGCCGTGCGCCCTCATGAATTCCATGCGCCGGGTGAGGAGTTCGTGCGCCTGGCGGCGGAGCGCGCGCCCCAGGTGGCGGTGCATCTGCTGAGTCAGGGCGAGAGCGTACGTCCGGAGGCCGCTCGGTGATCTTCCTGGCCGCGGCGGCCCCGGCCGTGCCCCCGGAGTCCACTCAGCAGGCGATCGGCTATCCGTCGCTGTTCCTGCTGGTGCTGATCGGGGCTCTGGTGCCGGTGGTGCCGACGGGGGCGCTGGTGAGTTCGGCGGCGGTGGTGGCCTTCCATCAGGAGTCGCCCTTCGCCATGCTGATGGTGTTCCTGGTCTCCTCGGTCGCCGCGTTCCTCGGCGACATGTCGCTCTACTGGCTCGGGCACCGCGGCATGGGCTCGCAGAACGGGTCGCGCTGGCTGGAGGCGATCCGGGACCGCGCCCCCGAGGACCGGCTGGCTCAGGCGCAGGAGAAGCTCGACGACCACGGTATCGCCGTGCTCGTCCTGTCCCGTCTCGTGCCGGCGGGCCGCATCCCGGTGATGCTGGCCTGTCTGCTCGCGAGGATGCCGCTGCGGTTCTTCGCCCGCGGAGACGTCCCGGCCTGCCTCGCGTGGGCGGCCACCTACCAGGTCATCGGCATCCTGGGCGGCTCGCTCTTCCCCGAACCGTGGCAGGGCGTGGTGGCCGCGGTGGCGCTGACCGTCGCGATCAGTGTGGCGCCGAGTGTGTGGCGCCGGTTCCGCCGTACGAAGGCCTCGTAGGGCGGGCTGGGCGCTTCCCACGAGGGGACGGGCGCCCCTTCTCCCGCAGGGCGCAGGCGAGGACGGCCATTCCGGCAGGGCGTGGCGGGGACGGTTCTCCCGCGAGCCGCGGCCGGAGCGGCCTCACTCCAGTACCCGGGACCCTCCCACCGCCATGTCCCACAGGTTCTCCCGGGCCAGGCCCGCCCGTTCCCACGCGGCCCGCACCCGGCGCAGGGGTTCGAGGACCGGCTCGGCGGAGAGCACGAACGTGCCCCAGTGCATCGGGGCCATCCTCCGCGCGCGCAGGTCGACGGCCGCCTGCACGGCCTCCTCCGGGTCGCAGTGCACGTCGCTCAGCCACCAGCGGGGGTCGTACGCGCCGATGGGCAGGAGGGCGAGGTCGATCCCCGGGTGGCGCTGCCCGATGCGGGTGAACCAGTGGCCGTAACCGGTGTCGCCCGCGAAGTAGACGCGCCGCCCCTCGGGGGCCGTGAGCACCCAGCCGCCCCACAGGGAACGGCAGGTGTCGGTGAGGGTGCGCTTGGACCAGTGGTGGGCGGGGACGAAATCGAAGCGGACACCTTCGAGTTGGGCCGCCTCCCACCAGTCGAGTTCGGTGACCCGGCTGAACCGCCGTCGCCTGAACCAGCGTCCGAGCCCGGCCGGGACGAACACCGGTGTGTCACGCGGGAGTCGGCGCAGGGTCGGGGCGTCCAGGTGGTCGTAGTGGTTGTGGCTGATGACGACCGCGTCGACGCGTGGCAGCGCGCTCCAGGCCACACCGACCGGGGTGATCCGGGCCGGGGTTCCTACGATGCGGCGGGACCAGACCGGGTCGGTGAGGACGGTGAGACCGCCGATCCGGATCACCCAACTCGCGTGCCCGGCCCAGGAGACGGCGGTGGTGCGGGCGTCGACGTCGGGCAGCGGTCCCGGCTCGAAGGGCAGCAGCGGGATGTCGGCGAGCCCGTCCGCGGACGGCCTGAGGGCGCCCTCGCGGGCGAGCCGCGCGAAGGCCCGCAGCCCGGGCAGCGGCGCGGTCAGCCGGTCCACGAAGGACCGGGGCCAGACACGCCGCTCGCCGAGCGGACGGGGCTCGGCGAGCGGCGGGGCGGGCGGAGAAGGAAGGGGTGGAGGAAGGACGGCGGGGTGCCCCGGCACGGGGGCGACGGCCGGCACGGGATCGCCGGTGCCCTGGGGCTTCGTGCTCGTGGTCGACTCGGACTGCTGCGTCATCGAGGAGGCTCCCGTCGCTGAGCGTCGTCGCGGAGATCGTCGAAGGCCGACCCCAGGAGGGTCAACGCGCGGTGCACGTGCGGCAGTTCCAGCGGCGCTTCGGAGTCGAGGGATTCCTCCCGCTCCTCGTCGGTGGAGCCGAGCAGTGGTCCGGTGCCGAGGCGGAAGCGCAGGGAGGCGAGGTCGTCGCCGAAGCGGTGTCCGCCCGGCGCGGGCAGGCCGAGCCGGGTGGAGAGCCAGTCCTCCAGGTCCTGCGCGTCGCCGACGCCGTGCGCGCCGAGGGCCGAGCGGAGCGGGCCGAGGTCGACGTACAGGTGCCGGCCGGCCTGCGGGGGGCGCGCGACGGCACCCGCGGCGGTGATCAGGCGGTGGACGGCGTCGGCCACGCGCGCGTGCAGGCGTACGGCGGCGGTGAGCCGTTCGGTGATCGCGGCGGGCTCGCCGAGCGCGTACGCGGCCGCCGCCGCGACCGGTTCGGCGACGCGCGCGCCCAGCACGGTGAGCACGTCGAGGACGCGGGAACGCAGGGCCGCGCCCGCCTCGTTGTCGGGGAAGCGGGCGACGGCGGCGGGCCAGCCCTGGGGCAGGAAGGCACCCGCGAGGTCGGTGATCACGCAGACGTCGTCGGGGAGCATCTCGGCGGGGCTGACCAGCACGGTGTCCCGCGGCTCGTGCAGGGTGTCGCGCCAGGTCTCGTCACTGACGATGTGCAGCCCCGCGCCGGCCGCGGCCTCCACGGCCTCGTGCACCACCTCGGGCGGGGCGACGGTGGCGGTCGGGTCGTCGGCGACGGACAGCAGGAGCATCCGCGGGTCGCCGCCCTCGGCCCGGACCCTGCGGACCGTCTCCAGGAGGGCGTACGGATCGGGGACGCCCCCGCACTCGGCGGGCGTCGCCACATGGAACACGGATCTGCCCAGCAGGCGTGCCTGCGGCGCCCACCACGCGGCACACGGGCGGCTCACGAGGATGTCGCCGCCGAGCGCCCCGGTCAGGGCCAGCAGCAGCGCGGCGGCTCCGGGGGCGGCCGCCACCCGGTCGGGCGCGGCGCGCAGTCCGCGCCGGGTCCAGTAGCCGCTGGCCGCGTCGAGGAGCACGGGGCCGCCGCCGCAGGGCTCGGCGGCGGAGCGGTCCGCGGCGGCGGCCAGCACGGCGCGGAGTTCCGGCAGCACGGGCAGGCCCTGGTCGGGCAGGGGCGGACCGTACCGGACCGGTCCGTGGCCTTCGGGGTCCGTCCGCCGCATACTGCCTCCGCACCGTGGATGCCGCCGTTCCCTGTTCCGGAGCCTGCCTGCCCGTGCGGTTCCGGTGCCCTCGTCCCCTCGTCCCTCGTCCCCTCGGCCCCTCGTCCCCTCGTACGACTAGAGGTGCCAGCTCCGTCGTCGGCGCAGCCGGTGCAGCCGGTGGGCGGCGGCTCCCAGGGCGCCGGCGATCAGCACCCCGCCGGCGACCAGGGCCGGCACGGAGTCGGTGAACACACCGCCCTCACCGGCGTGCACACCCTGCCGGCCGGCCGGCGGCTCGGCCGCCACGGTGCCGGTCCCGCTGTCGGGCACATGGGTCGCCGTGGGGCCGCGGCCCACGGAGTACGACGCGGTCCACTGCTTGCCGTGACCGCCCGGGGGCGCGGGACAGACGCCGCCTACGTTCCACCGTCCGTCGCCGTCCCCGGTGCCGGGGGCCGCCTCGTCCGGGACCTCCTTGCCGGGAGCCGTGGCGGCGGGGCCCACGGTGTCCGGGCCGGCCGGCTCGGGGACCGTGTCGGGGCCCACGGTGTCAGGGCCCAGGCCGTCGGGGCCCACCGAGTCGGGGCCGAGCTGATCCGCGCCGAGCGCGTCCGGGCCGAGGGGGTCGGGAGCGGCCGTGTCCTGGGCGTCGGTGCCGGGGATCAGCGCGTCGTGGGCCGCGGGGTCGTCGGCGCCGGAACCGGCCGCCTGGGCGTCGGGCCCGACGGTGTCCGAGCTCCCGGCGGCGGGGTTCACCGCGTCCGTACGCGCGTCCGCGGACACCTCCGCTCGCGCGCCGCCGGAGTTCTTCGCGTCGGAGGCACTCGACGCGCCGGAACTCAGCCCGTCGAGGCCGGGCCCCGGATCGTCGGAGCCTCGCGTGGCCGGGTCGGCGCCCGGATCGGGCTCGCCGGAGGCGACGTGGGCGGTTCCGCTGTAGGAGGCGGCGCCCGCGGCGGCCGGGTCGGCGCCCTCGACACGGTGGAGCTGGACCTTGCCGTCCTGGAAGCCCTGGGAACTGGCGTCGATGGAGTCGGGCAGGGTCCCGCCGATCGCGTCGCAGCTCACCGTGACGGTGACGGTGCCGCCGGGTTCGACGGAGCCCGGACTGACCTCCGCGGCCGGATCCGCGGCCGCTCCCGACGCGGCGGCGCCGAGAGCGGCGCCGGCCAGGGCGGTGGCGTACAGGACACGGGCGGTACGGCGCATGAGCGGGGCTCCTTCGGCGGGCTGCGGTCCGAGAGCCACGGCCGTCGTGTCCCTCGAAGCCATCAGAGCCCGCCGTACCGCCGGGCGCGAACGGCCGGGCACCATTCGCGGGAAAGCGGGGGCCCGAGCGGGTGACGGCACGGACGCCGCCGAGACCGGACCGGAGCCGGAACGGACCCGGACCGGAGCCGGAGCGGACCGGAGCCGGAGCGGACCGGAGCCGGAAGGGACTCGGACCGGAGCCGGAAGGGACTCGGACCGGAGCCGGCTCTCAGGCCGCGTCGCGCATGATCTGGTCCCGCAGCCGGGTGCAGCAGCGGCTGATGAGGCGGGAGACGTGCATCTGGGAGATGCCCAGTTCGTCGGCGATACGGCTCTGGGTCATGTCGCTGAAGAACCGCATGTAGAGGATCGCGCGTTCCCGCTCGGACAGGGCCTGGAGCCGGGGTTTGACGGCTTCGCGGTCGATGACGGTGTCGAGGGCCGGATCGGGCGAACCGAGGGCGTCGCTGAGCGAGTAGCCGTCCTCGCTGCCCGGCAGTTCGGCGTCGAGGGAGAGCGCGGTGAAGCTCTCCAGCGCCTCCAGGCCCGTACGGACGTCGTCCTCGCTCATGCGGGCGTGCTCGGCCATCTCGGCGACGGTGGGCCTGCGGCCCGGGATGGTCTGGGACAGGTCCTGGGCGGCGAACCGGACCCGGTTGCGCAGGTCCTGGACCCGCCGCGGCACGTGCAGGGTCCACATGTGGTCACGGAAGTGACGCTTGATCTCGCCGGTGATCGTCGGGACCGCGTAGCTCTCGAAGGCGTTGCCGAGCTCGGGGTCGTAGCGGTCGACGGCCTTGACCAGGCCGAGCGCCGCGACCTGGCGCAGGTCCTCGTAGCTCTCGCCACGGCTGCGGAAGCGGCCCGCGAGGCGCTCGGCCATCGGCAGCCAGGATTCGACGATCTCGGAACGCAGCGCGTCGCGCTGCTCTCCGGGCGGGAGCATGGCGAGCCTGCGGAATGCCTCCCCGGTGTCGGGGGCGTCGTCGTGCGGATGGTGCGTCGCGCTCGCTTGGGTTCGCATGGTGCGTCGCAACTCCCTTGATGGTGCCATGTGATGGACAGTCATCGTGGGAACGCACCCGTGCTCCGGACGAGTACACCCATGGCGCGGCTGGCCGCTCCCACGGACGTGCCTCCTGTCCGAAGCACTGCAACTGCGTCTGCCCCGCGCCATGCGGGGCAAACACCCTTCCATTCTCCCCGACTTCGGCGCGCGCGTCCTTCCGGGGCCCCTTACGCGGCTCCGGTCAGGGCCGGCGTCCGACCAGGCAGAGGAGTTTCGTCTGGACGTCCGCGCCGGGCGGGGGCTCCTCCGGGGCGGCGAAGAGTCCGGACTTCTCCAGCTCCGCGGCGTGCGGGGTGACCTCCCGGACCGCGAACGACAGAAGGTTCTCGGGGAGTTGTTCGTCGGCGCCGATGGCGCGGGACAGGTCCCAGGTGTGGACCGTCAGGTCGGTGACGAGCTGCGCGCAGTAGTCGTCCGCCGGCATGTCGCCGAAGGACAGATGGACCGTGCGGTCGAGCGCGCCGGGCTCGGCGAACACCGCTCGGGAGGCGTCGGCCACGGCCTCCCAGGCGGCGACGGGGTCGGAGCCGAGCAGATCGCCGTCCAGACGGTCGCCGACCGAGTCGACGCTCTCGCCGTCACGGACCAGCGCGGGCACCCAGGCCTGCTCGGCGACGAGATGGCCCACGAGGTCGCGCACGCTCCAGGCGGAGCAGGGCGTGGGGGCTTCCCACTGGTCGTCGCGGACCGCGTGGACCCGGCGGCCGAAGAGCTCCAGGGCCTCCGCCTGCCGGGCCAGCACAGGATTCGGTTCGGTCATGCCGGCGGCACCCCCGCGGGTCCGCGTTCCCGGGCGCCGTCACGGGTACGTGCCGCCGCGACGGGCCGTCGCGGGTGGCGGCGCAGATACTCGCCCTCCAACTGGGCCATGCGCACGTTGTGGGTGTGCAGCGCGTCGTTCGAGCCGTGCAACAGCGTGTCGTGGCGGGTGCGGTGGATGGCCTCCAGCTCTTTCATGAGCTGCTGATCGTCCAGCCGGCCCGGGTCGACTCCGGTCATGGTGCCACCCCGCTCGTCGTGGCCGTCGGTGCGGTCCGGGCCTCCGCGCGGGGCAGACACTGCCCGAGCGGCGTCCGGGAGGGAGCCGTGGATCGAGACCCACTCCCTCCACTCTACGAACATCCGGGGTGCCGGGCCTCCCCGGAACGTGCCCGCCTACCTCTCGCGCCCCAGGTGTCGCCTACCGCTCGCGTTCCACGCGGCGCTCGTCCCAGACCGGCTCCTGCGTCTCCCGTACGCGGCCGTCCGAGCCGAAGACCAGGTAGCGGTCGAAGGAGCGGGCGAACCAGCGGTCGTGGGTGACCGACAGCACCGTTCCCTCGTACGCCTCCAGGCCCTCCTGAAGCGCCTCCGCGGACTCCAGGTCGAGGTTGTCGGTCGGCTCGTCCAGCAGCAGGGCCGTCGAGCCCTCCAGCTCCAGGAGCAGGATCTGGAAACGTGCCTGCTGGCCGCCCGACAGCTTCTCGAAGCGCTGCTCGGCCTGGGCGGTCAGCTCGTAGCGGCGCAGCCGGGACATCGCCGCCCCGCGGTCCTGCGAATGCTCGGTCCACAGGATGTCCAGGAGCGTGCGGCCCTCCAGTTCCGGGTGGGCGTGGGTCTGCGCGAAGTGGCCGGCGACCACGCGGGCGCCGAGCTTCCACTCGCCGGTGTGCGCCACGTCGCCGCCCGCGAGCAGCCGCAGGAAGTGCGACTTCCCCGAGCCGTTGGAGCCGAGGACGGCGACGCGCTCGCCGTAGAAGATCTCCAGGTCGAACGGCTTCATCAGACCGGTGAGCTCCAGCCCCTTGCAGGTCACCGCCCGCACACCGGTCCGCCCGCCGTGCAGCCGCATCTTGATGTCCTGCTCGCGCGGCGGCTCCGGCGGCGGTCCGGCCTCCTCGAACTTGCGCAGCCGGGTCTGAGCCGCCGCGTAGCGGGAGGCCATCTCATGGCTGACGGCGGCCGCCTGACGGAGGTTCAGCACCAGCTTCTTGAGCTGTGCGTGCTTCTCGTCCCAGCGCCTGCGCAGCTCCTCGAAGCGCGCGAACCGCTCCCGCCTGGCTTCGTGATAGGTCGCGAAACCGGCGCCGTGCACCCAGGCGTCCGCGCCGGCCGGGCCGGGCTCGACGCTGACGATCTTCTCGGCGGCACGGGCGAGGAGTTCGCGGTCGTGGGAGACGAACAGGACGGTCTTGCGGGTCTCCTTGAGGCGCTCCTCTAGCCAGCGCTTGCCGGGCACGTCGAGGTAGTTGTCCGGCTCGTCGAGGAGCAGCACCTCGTCGGTGCCGCGCAGCAGCGCCTCCAGGACCAGGCGCTTCTGCTCGCCTCCGGACAGGGTCCGCACCAGGCGCCACTGGGCCTTCTCGTAGGGGATGCCGAGGGCGGCCGTCGTGCACATGTCCCAGAGGGTCTCGGCCTCGTATCCGCGGACCTCGGCCCAGTCGGACAGCGCCTGCGCGTAGCGGAGCTGTGCCGCCTCGTCGTCCACGGTCATCATCGCGTGCTCGGCGGCGTCCACGGCCTCGGCGGCCTGGCGGATGCGGGGCGGGGCCACGGAGACGAGCAGCTCGCGCACGGTCGTCTCGTCGCGTACGGACCCCACGAACTGGCGCATCACCCCGAGCCCACCGCCGACGTTCACGGTCCCGCCGTGGGGTTTGATCTCGCCCGAGATCAGCCGCAGCAGCGTCGTCTTGCCGGCGCCGTTCGGACCCACCAGGGCCACGACGGCGCCCTCCCCCACCCGAAACGACACATCGCCGAGCAGCGCCCTCCCGTCGGGAAGGTAGTACTCAAGGTGTGCGGCTTCGAGATGTCCCATGGGCAGGCATTCTCCGGGGAGCGGGGGCGCTGGGCAAACGGGTATGCGAGGACGGGCCCGGGGAGCGGGGGCGGGAAGCGCCTGATCCGGGGTAGACGGAGCCGCATGACCACGACCCCGGATGTCGACCTGACCGCCCTCGTACCGGGCCGCCACGCCCTTCGGGACCGCCTCCTCGCCCTGGACTGCCGGCTCTTCGAGGCGGTCGCGGCACGCCACTGGCCGGGCGGCGACCCCGTGCTGCCACGGCTGAGCCGGGGCGCGAACCACGGCGTGCTGTGGTTCGCGACGGCCGCCGCCGTGGCCGCGAGCCGCACCCCGCGGGCCCGCCGGGCCGCGGCACGGGGAATCGCCTCGCTGGCCCTGGCCTCCGCCACGATCAACACCGTCGGCAAGCGCTCGGTGCGCCGCACGCGCCCGGGGCTCGACGCGGTCCCCGCCGTCCGGCAGCTCAAGCGGCAGCCGATCACCACGTCGTTCCCGTCGGGGCACGCCGCGTCCGCCGCCGCGTTCGCGACGGGGGTGGCGCTGGAGTCCCGCGGCTGGGGCGCGGCCGTCGCGCCGCTGGCCGCGGCGGTGGCGCTGTCCCGCGTCTACACCGGTGTCCACTTCCCGAGCGACGTCGTGGCCGGCGCGGCCCTGGGCGTCGGGGCGGCGTACGCGGTGCGGGCGCTGGTGCCCACCCGGGACGGGCTCACCCCGCCCGGCCGTCCGCGCACGGACGCTCCCGCGCTGGCCGACGGTGAGGGCGAGGGGCTGGTCATGGTGGCCAACAGGGCCTCGGGCACGGTGGAGCGGGTCGGGGCGCTGGCGGCCGCGCTGCCGCGGGCGGAGATCGTGGAATGCGAGCCCCACGAGATTCAGGAGGAGCTGGAGAAGGCGGCGGCCCGGGCCCTCGTGCTGGGTGTGTGCGGCGGCGACGGCACGGTGAACAGCGCGGCCGAGGTGGCCCTGCGCCACGGCCTTCCCCTGGCCGTCCTGCCGGGCGGCACGCTCAACCACTTCGCCCACGACCTCGGTGTGGAGGGCGAACGCGATCTGGTCCGCGCACTCCGGGAGGGCGAGGCGGTCCGGGTCGACGTGGGCCGGTTCGCGTCCGGCGACAGGAGCGGCATCTTCCTCAACACCTGCAGCCTGGGCATCTACCCGGAGTTGGTGCGTGAGCGGGAGAACTGGTCCAAGGTGATCGGCAGTTGGCCCGCCGGCGTGCTGGGCGCGCTCCGTGTACTGCGCGCCGACCACCACCCGCTGCGAGCCGAACTCGGCGGCCGCAGCCACCCGTTGTGGCTCCTGTTCGCGGGCAACGGCACCTACCACCGGATGGGCCTTGCCCCCGCCCGCCGCTTCGACCTCGCGGACGGCCGCCTCGACGTCCGGGTCGTGCACGGGGGCCGCCATCCCGCGATGCGGCTGCTGGCCGCGGCCTTCGCGGGGCCGCTCACCCGCTCGCCCGCGCACGCGGCGGTACGGGTGGGCCGCTTGAGCATCGAGGGTGTCGCACCGGGCACGCTGCTGGCCTACGACGGCGAGGTCACCGAGGTCGGCGGCGAGGTGACGCTGCGCAAGAGCCGTGAGGCGCTGACCGTCTACCGCCCGCGTCCCGCGCACTGACCGTCTGCCGCGTACTCCCGCTCCCCGCCCGCCACGTACGCCCGCGTCCTGCCCACTGACCGCCTGCCACGTACGCCCGCTCCCCGCCCGCTGACCGTGGTGTGCCGCCTGCGTCCGCGTCCCGCCGACTGACCAGGCACCCCAACCCCCTTGTCCACATAGCAAGATGCGGGTCTCATCATTCGGCATGACCGCGTACGGTGATGACATCGCCTCGGGGAGTGCGCACACGCCCGGGAGGCCCGTACGACGAGAAGGGGATCGGTCATGGCTCAGTCACAGTCGAAACCGCAGGAGACGGCCGTCTACACGCACGGCCACCACGAGTCGGTGCTCCGCTCGCACACCTGGCGCACCGCCGCCAACTCGGCGGCCTACCTGCTCGACTCGCTGAAGCCGCACATGAAGATCCTGGACATCGGCTGCGGACCGGGCACCATCACCGCGGACCTGGCCGAACGGGTGCCGGACGGCCGGGTCACCGGAGTCGACCACGCCCCCGGCATCCTGGACCAGGCACGCCGGACGGCGGCCGAACGCGGTCTGGAGAACGTCGAGTTCGCCGTCGCCGACGTCCACGCACTGGAGTATCCGGACGACACGTTCTGCGTGGTCCACGCCCACCAGGTGCTCCAGCACGTGGGTGATCCGGTCCAGGCGCTGCGCGAGATGCACCGGGTCACCAGGCCGGGCGGGATCATCGCGGTCCGCGACTCGGACTACTCGGCCATGACCTGGTATCCGGCGGTGCCGGGCATGGACGACTGGCAGGACCTGTACCTGCGGGTGGCCCGCGCCAACGGGGGCGAGCCCGACGCGGGCCGCCGTCTCAAATCGTGGGCGCTGGCCGCCGGGATCCGGGACATCAGGGCCACGTCGAGCACCTGGACGTTCGCCACCGAGGACGAACGGGCGTGGTGGAGCGGACTGTGGGCCGACCGCACGGTGGCCTCGGCGTACGCGGAGCGCGCGACGCAGGGAGGCCATGCGACGACGGAGGAGCTGCGGGCGGTGTCGGACGCCTGGCGGCGGTGGGGACGGCAGGAGGACGGCTGGTTCTCCGTGCTGCACGGGGAGATCCTCTGCCGAAAGGCGGCGTGACGCCGCTCCCGCCAGGGAGAGCCGAGGGAACGGGCGCGCGCCGGGACGCGGTCCAGGAGGCGAACGGCCGCGCGCGGTCCGGGTCGGGGGGGCGCCCCGGCCCCAGCCCCAGGCCGCGCGGTCCGCGCCACTCAGCCTGTACGGCCCGTACGGCCCGTACAGCTCGGCAGACCGGTGAACCCGGTGACGCCCGTGAACCCGGTGAGACCCGTGGATCCCGTGAAGGAGTACGCCGCCCACGGTCCCGTCAGCTCCACCCGGATCCCCGCCTCCTCACCCTCGCTGTTCAGCCGTTCCACGAATTCCCCCGAGTCCGCGCGCGGCACCAGATAGGCCGCGTCGAGGACTTGCTGCCCCTCTTCCCCGGAAGGCGCCTGGCGGGACGAGGCCGGGTTCGCCGGGGTCAGCAGCCGGTTCTCCTCGGCGCACTCGGAGAGGCTGCGGTGCAGCCGGCGCGTGAACGCCTCGGCTTGTTCCGGGGCGGCGTCGGCGTACACCCGCACATCCCACTCCACGCGTCCGTCGAGCCGGTCGAGCGTCCGCAGGAAGTCCTCCCTGCGTTCGTCGATCATCACGCGCACTCCGCTGTCGTCCCTGAGGACGGTGGCGAGCCGGAGCGGCAGCGGGCTGGTGACGGCGGTGAGCGCGTCGAGGACGCCCTGGTGGGCGCGGGCCGTCGCCTCCAGCCAGTGGACGTCCTCCAGCCGGCGGCGCAGCGGCTCGGCGGCGAAGTCCCGCTCCGGGACCGAGCCGACCACGGCGATCAGATCGCCGTGGCGCAGCAGTTTGGGCGGGACGCCGCCGACCCCGGTCAGCTCGGCCGACAGCGCCGCCGGGAAGGGGCGGCAGATCGCGTAGACATAGCGCAGAGCGCTCATGAATCTCCTCCCGCGCTTCCACTCGCACCCCCCGCGGCGTACTGACCATGGTGCCCTCCGGACACCGGTCAGCGCACCACGGCCGTCTCGACCAGCAGACGGCCCGCCGCCGCGATCGACTCGGCGTCGATGCCCGCCGCGTGGAGCTGCTCGGCCGGGCTCGCGGAACCGGGCATCGTACGGACGGCGAGGCGCACCAGCCGGGGCACGGGGCGGCCGTCGGTGAAGGCGTCGAGGACCGCGTCCCCGAGACCGCCCTCCTCCCGGTGGTCCTCCACCGTGACCAGGCAACCGGTCTCCTCGGCGGCCTCGCGCAGGGTCTCCCGGTCCACCGGCTTCACCGAGTAGAGGTCGATCACCCGGGCCTGGATGCCCTCGCGGTCGAGCGCCTCCGCGGCGGCCAGCGCTTCGTGGACGGTGACACCCGCGGCGACCAGCGTGAGCCGGTCGTCGGCGGAGGCGCGGAGCACCTTGCTGCCGCCGACGGGGAACTCCTCGGTGGCGCTGTAGATGACGGGGCCCTCCCCGCGCGAGGTGCGCAGATAGCGGACGCCCTCCAGGCCCGCCATCGTGGCGACGAGCTTGGCCGTCTGGTTGGCGTCGCACGGGTACAGCACGGTCGAGCCGTACACGGTCCGGAACATCGCCAGGTCCTCCAGGCCCATCTGCGAAGGTCCGTCCTGGCCGATGGCGACGCCCGCGTGGGAGCCGACGAGGTTGATGCCGGCACCGCTGACGGCGGCCATGCGCACGAAGTCGTGGGCCCGGGTGAGGAAGGCCGCGAACGTCGAGGCGTACGGCACCCAGCCGCGCGCGGCCATGCCGACGGCGGTGGCGACGAGTTGCTGCTCGGCGATGTAGCACTCGAAGTAGCGCTCGGGGTGTTCCTTGGCGAAGAACTCGGCGCGGGTCGAGTCGCCGACCTCGCCGTCCAGCGCCACGACGTCGCCGCGGGCGCCGCCGAGCGCCTTCCCGAAGGCGTCACGGGTGGCGACCTCGTCACCGGTCTCGTACCGCGGCAGGTCGAGGTGGCCGGAGCGTACGGCGTGCAGCATCCGGGCGGGGGGCGGCGGCTGGACCGCGACCCGGTGGTCGTGCACCCCGCCGAGTTCGGCGATCGCCGCCTCGGCGTCCGGCAGCGGTTTGCCGTGCATGCCCTCGCGGTCCTGGACCGATGCCACGCCCTTGCCCTTGAGGGTGCGGGCGAGGATCACGGTGGGCTGTCCGGCGGTGGAGTCGGCCTCCGTGAAGGCCCGGTCGATGGCGTCCACGTCGTGTCCGTCGACCTCGACGGTGTGCCAGCCGAAGGCCGCGAACCGGCGCGCGTACGCGTCGAGGTCGTGTCCGTGCCGGGTCGGCCCGCGCTGGCCCAGGCGGTTGACGTCGACGATCGCGGTCAGATTGTCGAGGTGCTCGAACCCCGCGTGCTCGGCGGCCTCCCACACCGAGCCCTCGGCGAGTTCGCTGTCTCCGCACAGCACCCGGACGCGGTATCCGGTGCGGTCGAGGCGCTTCCCGGCGAGCGCGATGCCGACCGCGACGGGCAGTCCCTGGCCGAGCGAGCCGGTGGCGGTCTCGACCCACGGGAGCTGCCGGGGGGTGGGGTGCCCTTCGAGCCGGCTGCCGGCCTTGCGGAAGGTGAGCAGTTCGGCCTCGTTCAGCGCGCCGGCCGCCTTGTACGCGGAGTACAGGAGCGGTGAGGCGTGTCCCTTGGAGAGGACGAAACGGTCGTTGCCGGGATGCCGCGGGCGCTCGAAGTCGTAGCGCGTGTGGTTGGCCAGCAGGACCGCCATCAGGTCGGCGGCGGACATGGACGACGTCGGGTGTCCCGAACCCGCCGCGTCGGCGGCCCGGACGCTGTCGACGCGCAGTTGCCGGGCCAGGTCGTTGAGCTCGCGTGTGTTCATCGTGTTCCTTCCCTGCGTCCGGCGGTTTCCGGACAGCTCGGTGCTCCGGCCCCTCCTCGTCGGCACGGGTGAGGCCGGTCTCCGCCCGCCGTACGGGCTTTCCGCGTCCCCCCGAGCCGGGCGCCCAAACACGGGCATGCCCGGCGACTCACGGCCCCCCGGTACCCGGGGTCGTCGGCCCGGGACACCGGGCTCGTCGGTCTCTCCGGCAGCCGGAGGCGTCGGCCCGAGGCACCTGGACGGCCGGACACCCGGCGGAGCCGGCGGAGCCGGCCGGGTGCCGGGAGCGATCGTCCGAATCGATCTCCCGTGCCGTGCGCGCCCAACTAGGCTCGTCCTCATGGAGATTCTGGGAGCCACGCTGCGCGTCTGCGTCGACGACCTGGAGACCGCGGTCCCCTTCTACGAACGGCTGGCGGGCGGCAGAGCGCTCCGTTTCGAGCGCGGCGGTGTGTCGGTCGCGGCGGTCGGCTGCTTTCTGCTGATGAGCGGGCCCGCGTCCGAGCTCGACGTGCTGCGCAAGGTCGCGGCGACGATCGCCGTCGAGGACGTGGAGGAGACCGGCCGGGTCCTCACCGACCTCGGCGCCCGGGTCGTCGCGGGCCCGGTGGGGACACCGGCGGGCCGCAACCTCATCGCCGTCCATCCCGACGGCTCGGTGTACGAGTACGCGGACCGCCGCGGCTGAGCGGTTCCGGCCGCCGGACGCGACGGGCCTCGGGTACACCACCAGGCGGTGGCGCACCCGAGGCCGTCGTCACGGGGAACCCGAGGCCGTCGTCAAGGGGATCCCTGGGCCGTCGTCACCGGGAACCCGAGGCCGTCCTCACGGGGGCCCCGGGGCCGGGGCCCTCAGGGCGTCGCCGGTGGCCGCATGCGGAAGTCGTAGCGCGCCGGCAGCGGCTCGTCGGCGATGCGGGACCACAGCCGGTCGATGGTCTCCGCCCCTTCGCGCAGGTCGGCGACCTCGAAGCCCGCGTCGAAGATCGCCCGCGCGTCCTCGCGGCGGCCCTCGGCGAGCAGCAGCTCGGCCTCGACGAGCCGGAACCTGCCACGGTCCCGGGTCCCGGGAAGCAGCCGCTCCCACACGGCACGCGCCTGCGCCGGACGGCGCGCCTTCAGCAGCGCCTCGATGGCCTCGCGGCCGAGCGCGGCGGTCACGGCGGTCCACCGTTCCCCGTCGTCGCGCCGCTCCCGGCACAGATCGTCGAAGGCCTCGGCGTAGCGGTCCGCGGCCCGCTCGTCGTTGCCCGCCTCCTGGTCGGCGACGGCGAGGCAGCGCAGCAACGGCCAGAGCGACGGCGCGAGTTCGAGGGCCCGCTCCCAGCTCCGCACGGCCTGGGCCACGTCTCCGGCATGCCACTGGGCGACGCCGAGGTGGTACTCGGCGGCCGGGGTGGCGGGCGCGGTCTCCAGCATGTCGCGCCAGTGCGAGGCCACCAGCGTCTCGCCGGGCGGCCCGACCTTCCGGAGCTCGGGGAAGGCGCCGGAGCTGAGCAGTTCCCGCCACGGCTCCTGGTCCGCGCCGAGCGTGCTCTCCTCGAAGGGCGTCCCGGGCAGCTTGTGGGCGGCGCGCAGCACTTCGAGCGCGCCCCAGCCGGAACCGACGGCGAGGACCTCGCCGGGCGCGGTGTCGGCGTGCGGGAGCCAGGCGGCGTACGCGGCGTCGACCGCGTCGCGGGCGAGGACGCCCTCCAGCCGGCTCTCCACCTCGGCCCGCGCGACCTCCCAGTCCGCTCCGTGCGCCGTCTCCGCGCCGACCGACAGCGGCCCGTACGCCTCCAGCCAGGAGACGTCGCTCTCGGCCTCGAGCCGTACGTGTTCGAGCTGCGTACGGGCCAGCCCGGCCTGGATCTCGCAGTATCCGCCGGTCCCCGGCTCGGTGAGCCACTCCTGCCAGCGCCGGCCGCCGGGTCCCGAGCCCCAGACGAAGAGCTTGCGCCCGCGCAGCACGTCGGTGGACGTCTGGACCAGGCCCTCGCCCGAGCCGTCGACCGCGGCGATCCAGCGCCGCCGCCCGTCGGGCACCTCGTAGAAGTAGTCGGCGGGGAAGACGCTGTTGAGCGGGTACGTGCGGTCGGTCCCGTCGTACTCCGGCACGGGTACCCGGCGCAGCCGCCGCTCGTAGCCGAAGTGCCAGGCCTCCTCGGCGGGGGCGAGCACCCTGCGCTCCTCGGGGACCGCGATGTTGGACCACCAGTACAGCGGGGCAGGCCTCTCGTGCGGGTTGCGGACGCGGACGCCGACGTACAGGAAGTCGGAGCCCTCCGGCAGCCACAGATCGACCTGGAAGGGGAGGTCGCGCAGTCGTTCCCACTCCCACAGGCGCAGCATCTCGCCGCCGTCGGGGGCGGGGACGCGGGCCGCGTGGACGGGTGAGCACGACAGGGTGGTGTGCCCGGTGGCGCCGATGTTCCACTCGATGCCGCCGGAGAACCAGGCGCCGTTGAGCGCGAAGCAGGCCGGCTGGAGCACCGGGTTGGTGTAGAGCAGTTCCGTCTCGGTGGGCTTGTGGAAGAGCGAGACGATGCGGCCCCCGTAGCCGGGCAGCACGGTGGCGCGCAGCCGGTCGTTCTCGATCACGATCGTGTCGAGTTCGCGCGGCGCCCTTTCTCGCTCGTACCCGTCGCGTATGCGTTCGGGCAGCACGCTGCGCAGCGGCTCGTACCCGATCTGCCGGGCCATGTCGCCCGGCAGGCCGACGCGGTCGCGGTCGTCGATCTGGTGCATCTCGTCGAGGGTCCGCAGGGGCGGCAGCGGGTTGCTCGGGCCCAGTTCCGCCGCCGGGAGGGCCAGTACGTCACGTCGGATCGTCGTCACGACGACCATGGAACAGGGAGATCGGCCCGCTGACCAGGGTGTCCGCTCATCGGAATCGGGTCAGGATTGCGCAAAGGCGCGGCCGGTCAGCCGGGTTTGACCATCTCCGCGGTGATCGCCCACCGTTCGTGGTCCCGCCAGGCGCCGTCGATGTGGATGAAGGCGGGCGAGAAGCCTTCGAGGCGGAAGCCGCAGGTGCGGGCCAGCGCGATCGACCCCGCGTTGCCGGGCTGCGCGTTGATCTCCAGCCGGTGCAGGCCCATCTCCCCGAAGGCGTACCGCACGACGAGGCCCAGCGCCTCGGTCATCAGCCCGCGCCCTGCCGCGTGGGCGAAGGCGCCGTAGCCGAGGGCACCGCACAGGAAGCCGCCCAGGACGATGTTGTTGATGTTGATGAAACCGGCGATGCCCCCGCCGTCCCGTTCGCAGACGAGGAACCCGGCCTTGGTCGGATCCTTGATCAGCCGGCCGGCGTAGACGGCGTAGGCGTCGATGTCACCGGGCGGGAAGAGCCAGGGGTGGTGCAGGCTCCTGCTCTCCCTGGCCCGTGCGGTGAACTCCGCGCCGTCCTCGATGGTGAAGTGACGGATGCCCACACGGGGGCCCTCGGCGAGAAAGCCGACGTTCTCAGGCATCCGGTCACCCTACGCGATCACCGACGCGGCGGCAGCTTCATCGGATCAGCGCAGCGCGGGCTCGTCCAGGGTGAGTGTCCCCGCGTCCGCGTCGAGCTCGGCGCGGACTCCGAACGGCATCGTCAGCGTCCCCTCCGCGTGCCCGAACCCGGCGTGCTCGACGACCGGGACGCCGAGCGGGCCGAGCCGGTCGGCGAACACCGCGCGGAGTCTGTCGTACGGGCCGCAGTCCGCCCAGGAGCCGAGGGCGACCCCGGCGACTCCGTCGAGCCAGCCGCTGCGCAGCAGTTGGGTCAGGATCCGGTCCAGGCGGTAGGCCTCCTCGCCGACGTCCTCGATCAGGAGCAGCCCGCCGCGGGCCCCGGCACGGGTGTGCGGGGTGCCCAGCCCGGCGGCCAGCAGGCTGGCGCAGCCGCCGAGCGTGACGCCGCGGGCCTTCCCGGGCACGAGCGGCGCGGCCTCGGAGGAGGCGATGGTCCGGACCGACTCGGGTTCGAAGAGGGTCGCCCGCAGATGCTCCTGGGACCGCTCGTTCTTCACGAAGCCGAGGGACGACACCATCGGGCCGTGCAGGGTCGCGAGCCCCACCCGGGTGGCGAACACCTCGTGCAGGGCGGTGATGTCGCTGAAGCCGACGAAGACCTTGGGACCCGCGGCGCGGATGGCGTCCCAGTCGAGGAGGTCGATCATGCGCTGGGCGCCGTAGCCGCCTCGGGCGCACAACACCGCGGCCACGTCGGGGTCGCACCAGGCCGCCTGGAAGTCGGCGGCCCGATCCGCGTCCGTCCCCGCCAGGTAGGCGAACTCGTTGTGCCGGTCCAGGACATGGGGTGCCACGACCGGGTCGAGGCCCCAGCCGCGCAGGATGTCGAGGCCGGCTTCGAGCCGCTCCTCGGGGACGGGCCCGCTGGGTGCGACGACCGCGACCCTGGCCCCGGCGGCGAGCCGCGCGGGCCTGGTCAGTGCGGTGATCGGTGCGGTCGTTCGGGTCACGCGTGGGGCTCCAGGTGCTGATGGTTCGTGTGCGGGTGGTTCGTGTGCGGGTGGTTCGTGTGCGGGTGGTTCGTGTGCGGGTGGTTCGTGTGCGGGTGGTTCGTGTGCCGGTGGTTCACGCGGGTCGTTCATGTGCCGGTGGCCCATGTGCCGGTGGTCCATGTGCGGGTCGTTCATGTGCGGGTCGTTCATGTGCCGGTTTTCAGGACCGACAGCTCGGATTCAGGGGTTCAGGTGCCGGTGTCGCGATCCAGGTGTCGGGTGCCGGCGTTCAGGTCCCTCGGGTTCCTGTGTCTCCGGTTGCCGGGCCGCCTCACTTGGACAGCTCCAGGGTGGGGATGCCGGGCGGGTCCAGCCCGAGGACCTGGGCGTACAGGGAGAGTTCGGACTCCAGGGCGCGCACCATCGTCTCCGCGCGGCGGAAACCGTGGCCCTCACCCTCGAAGGCGATGTAGGCGTGCGGGACCCGGCGGCCCTGCTCCTCCAGCCTGGCCAGGAACCGCTCGCACTGCACGGGCGGGCAGACGGCGTCCTCGAGCCCCTGGAGCAGCAGGAAGGGCGCGGTGATCTTGTCGGCGTGCGTGGACGGCGACCGCTCGGTGTACCGGGCCGGTACCTCGGCGATCGGGCCGACTAGCGATTCCAGGTACTGCGACTCGAAGTCGTGGGTCTCCCCCGAGGCCCATTCGGTGAGGTCGATCACGGGGTAGAGGATCGTGCCGCAGGCGTAGACGTCGGTGGTGGCCAGCGAGGCGGCCGTGGTCCAGCCGCCCGCGCTGCCGCCGCGAACGGCGAGCCGCCGCCCGTCGGCGGTGCCCTCCTCGGCGAGGGCGAGCGCGACGGCCGCGCAGTCCTCGACGTCGACGACACCCCACTGCTCCCGCAGCAGGTTGCGGTACTCCCGTCCGTGGCCGGTCGATCCGCCGTAGTTGACCTCGGCCACCCCGATGCCGCGGGAGGTGAAGTAGGCGATCTCCAGGTCGAGCACCAGGGGCGACCTGCTGGTGGGGCCGCCGTGGACCCATATGACGTACGGCGGGAGTTCGTCGGCGCGGCCCACATGGCCGGGGTGGTGCGGCGGGTAGATGTGCGCGTGGACCTCGCGGCCGGCGGGGCCGACGAAGGTGCGCATCTGGGGTTCCGGGTAGTAGGCCGGGTCGACCGGGTCGTCGTGCGCGGCGCCGATCACCCGGGCCCGCCCGGTGCGGGCGTCCAGTTCGACGACCTCGTGGGCGCTGCGGGGGCTGGCTCCCACACCGACGACCCTGCTGCCGTGCACCGCGAGCGTCGGCGAGAACTCGGTCCAGGGTCCGGCCGCGTCGACGACTTCGCCGGTCTCGGGGTCCAGGATCCCGAGCGCGGTGGTGCCCCGTCCGTGCACGACGGCGACCAGTCCGCTCTCCAGCGGTGCGAACCACCGGAGGCCGACCTTCCAGAGCGGTCCCCCGAACTCCTCCTCGCGCGGACAGACGGCGACCGCCTCGCCGTCCGCGCACAGGCGGTGGAGGTTCCACCAGCCGCTGCGGTCGCTGACGAACAGGAGCGTGCCGTCGGCCGCCCAGTCGGCCTGGGCGACGGACTCCTCCGGGCCGCCCGCGACGGGCCGCGGGGCGGACAGCGTGGCGTCCTCGGTGACGTCCGCGAGGATCACCTCGGTGCCGTCCCACGGCATCCGGGGGTGGTCCCAGGCGAGCCAGACCGCCTGCCGGCCGTCCGGGGAGAGCCGGGGGCCGGTGACGAACCGGTGCCGCCCGTCGGACAGCTCACGCACGGCGGCCCGGTCCCGCGCCGCCGATCCGTCCAGCGGCACCGCGACGAGGGCCCGGCGCACGTCGGTGGCTCCGCCGCCGGTGAACTCCTCCATGACGCACCAGACCTCACCGAGCTCGGGGCGCAACTGCGGGTCCACCCAGCGCAGTCCGCCTCCCACCGGCGAGAGAGGTGTCAGCGGGCGCGGTTCGCTCCCGGGTTCCCAGTGGTAGAGGCGCTGGTCGGCGAAGTCGACGAAGACGACGAGCGGGCCTTCGGGGCCCATGACCCCCGCCCAGGGGCTGCCGCCGTACTCCATGACGCGGCTGCGGACGTTCCACGGGGCGGGGAGGACCGCCTCCTCGGTGCCGTCCGCCGTCCGCCGCACGAGTGTGCGCCGCCCGCCCTCGGCCGGCCGGGGCTCGGTCCACCAGGCCTCGTCGCCGACGAAACCGACGAACTCGGGATGGCCGTCGTGCGCCGCGGCGAGACGCGCGTCGATCGGCGAGGGCCATGAGCCGTATGGCGTGGTCTGCATCTCGTCCCCCTAGGCCGTGCGCAGGAAGCGGTCGAGGACGCGGACGCCGAAGTGGAGCGCCTCGACCGGGACGCGCTCGTCGACTCCGTGGAACATCGCCTGGTAGTCGAAGCCCTCGGGGAGCTTGAGCGGCGTGAAGCCGTAGCCGGTGATGCCGAGGCGGGAGAACTGCTTGGCGTCCGTGCCGCCCGACATGCAGTAGGGGACGACATGGCCCTCGGGTGCGAACTCCTCGACGGCCGCCCGCATCCGCGCGTACGTCGGCGTGTCCAGCGGCGCCTGGAGCGCCACCTCGTGGTGATGGAACTCCCACTCCACGTCCGGTCCGGTGAGCCGGTCCATGGTCGTGCGGAACTCGTCCTCGCCGCCCGGCAGATAGCGGCCGTCCACGTAGGCGACGGCCTCCCCGGGGATCACGTTGATCTTGTAACCGGCGCTCAGCATCGTCGGGTTGGCGCTGTTGCGGACGGTCGCCTCCACCAGCGCCGCGGCCGGTCCGAGCTTGCTCAGGAGGGCGTCCACGTCGTCCAGGCCGCCGTCCACGCCGTACAGGGCGGCGAGTTCGGTCAGGGCGGCCCGCACGGTCGGGGTGACGCGCAGCGGCCACTCGTGGGCGCCGATGCGGGTGACCGCCGCGGCCAGCCGGGTCACCGCGTTGCTCCGGTTCACCTTGGAGCCGTGTCCCGCCCGTCCCCGCGCGGTGAGCTTGAGCCAGCCGGTGCCGCGCTCCCCCGCGGCGATCGGATAGAGCTGCCGTCCGCTGCCGTCGTGGAAGGTGAACGCCCCCGACTCGCTGATGCCTTCCGTGCACCCCTCGAAGAGGCCGGGGTGCTCGTCGGCCAGGAAGCCCGAGCCGTCCTCGGCGCTCGCCTCCTCGTCCGCGGTGAAGGCGATGACCAGGTCGCGGCGGGGCCGTACCCCTTCGCGCGCCCAGGAGCGGACGACGGCGAGGATCATCGCGTCCATGTTCTTCATGTCGACCGCGCCGCGTCCCCAGACGACGCCGTCGCGGATCTCTCCGGAGAACGGGTGGACGCTCCAGTCCTCGGCCTGGGCCGGCACGACGTCCAGATGACCGTGGACGAGCAGGGCGTCGGCGGACGGGTCGGTGCCCTCCAGCCGGGCCACGACGTTCGTACGCCCCTTGGTGCGCTCCAGGAGCGTGGGCTCCAGGCCCGCCTCGGCCAGCCGCGCGGCCGCGTACTCGGCGGCCGGGCGCTCCTGGCAGTCCCCGCCGCCGCGGTTGGTGGTGTCGACGCGGATGAGGTCCGAGGTGAACCGGACGACCTCGTCCAGTGCCCGTTCGTCAGCCATACTGCTCCTCCACCGCGGCCGAGACGATCGTGGTGACCGCCTTGAAGGTCCGAATCCCCTCGTACATCGTGTCGCTGGTGTACGCGATCTTGCGCTCACCGACACGGCCGACCCCGGGGACGACGGTGGCCGCCATGGCCAGATGCTCGGCGTCGAACTCCAGGGCGATCGTGAACGGCCCGCCGGCGACCGGCTCGTGCCGCACCGCGAGGGCGGCCGCCTCCTTGGCCGCGGCCCGGATGTCCGCCGCGGTCCTGGCCGGGGTGCGGCACACGGCCGCGTACCGCGAGACATGGTCCTTCACGGCGACCTTCAGTGCCTCCGGCGCGTACCCCAGGGCGTCCTCGCAGGCCACGTCGTCGCCGGTGACCAGGACGACCGGCACGCCGTACTCGGCGACGACGCGCGCGTTCAGCAGGCCTTCGCTGGCCCGTACGTCGTCGACCCACACACCCGTGATGGAGTTCGCCAGATAGGTGTGGGCGAGGACGCCCTCCATGCCCGCGCCCGCGTGGTAGCCGACGAACGCGATGCCGTCCACGTCCCCGTGCTGGACGCCCTCGACCATGGACAGCGCCTTGTGCCGCCCGGTGAGCATCTCCGCTCTCTCGTCGAGCCGCTCCAGCAGCAGGTTCCGCATGGTCCAGTGGGCTTCGTTGATCAGCACCTCGTCGGCGCCGCCGTCGAAGAAGCCGAGCACCGCGGCGTTCACGTCCGAGGTGAACAGCGCGCGGCAGCGCTCCCACTGGGGAGTCCCCGGCAACACGTCGGCCGGCCAGGTCACACCCGTGGCGCCTTCCATGTCGGCGCTGATGAGGATCTTCATGCCGAAACCGTACGCGCTTCGGCCCGGACCCGGCAGAGCCTGTGGACAACTCCTGCCGGTCCGGGCCGGCGTGTCACCCGGGGCGTCCGGCCACCAGCCACCGCGACGGAAGTTCGATGAGGGTGCCGTCGGGCGTGTGCTCGGTCGTGAAGAGCGGGAGCTCACCGCTCGCGAGGACGGTGAGGCCGGCCTGGCGCAGATGCTCGGGGACCGCGGCGTCCTCGACCTCGCCCGGGGCGATGCCGTGCCGGAACACCGGGGCCAGTTTGGCCGGAGGACCGTCCTCGCTCCGGGCGAGGGCGCGCAGGATCGGACCGGCGGCCTCGGCGAGCTCGACCAGGAACACCCGGCCCCGGTCGCCCGCGAGGACGGCCAGGCCGTCCGCGAGCGGCTGCCGGTCGTCGGGCTCCGACTGGTGGAGCACGCCCCGCATGTAGACGTTGGCGTCGCCGAGCTCCGCGTGCAGCGCCTCGGTCTCGGCCTTGTCCGCCGCGTCGAGCAGCCGGTAGCGGGCCCGGCCAGCCGGATCCGCGTCGCGGGCGTGGTCGAGCGCCGCGGGCACGAGGTCGGTGCCGACGACCTGCGGGAACCGGTCGGACAGGAAGCGGGTCTGGGTGCCGTTGCCGCAGCCGAGGTCCACCAGGGGCAGGTCCGGCGCGGTCAGATGGGGCTCGAAGTGGGCGAGGTGGACCGCGGCGGTGAGCGCCGGCTCGGCGTCCCAGAGGACTCCGCCCTGCCCGCCGGGGGCCTCGCGCCAGAAGCCCTCCCAGGCCCCCCTGTACCGACTGCTCACGCTCATGCCCGCTCCCCGGGGTCGCGACCGCGCCCGCCGGCACCCGGCGGGCCTGATCGGTCTACCGCGCCGGGCGTGCGCCGACAAGCCGCCGGCGCATTCCTTCACCGCTCATTCGAACCCCGTACCCCTTCGCCCACCGGAACCGCGCCGGCGTGCGGGAGGCGGCGGGAACGGATCAGCCGCGCGGGAGCGTCAGTTCGAACCACACGGTCTTGCCCGCGCCGGTGCGGCTGGCGCCCCACTCGCGGGACAGCGCGCTGACGAGCCGCAGTCCGCGTCCGAACTCGTCGCCCGGACCGGCGCTGAGCAGGATCGGGAGCGTGTGGTCGTCGTCGTCCACCTCGCACAGCAGGGTGTCGCCGCGGACGAGCCGCAGCTCGATCCGGCGGCTGTGCGCGTGCCGTACGGCGTTGGTGACGAGCTCTCCGACCATCAGCTCGGCGTTGTCGGCGAGAGCCGTCAGCCCCCACTCGCGGAGCTGTTCGCGCACCACGGCGCGCGCTCGGCCGGCCTCCGCCGGGTCGAGCGCCAGGCGCCATTCGGCGACGGCCTCGGGCCCGATGCCGTTGAGCCGGGCCATCAGCAGGGCGACGTCGTCCTTGCGTCCGCCGCGGGTGTTGAGGGCCCTGATGATGGTGTCGCAGGCCTGGTCCATGGAGGCGGCCGGGTGGGCGGCCGATTCGCACAGGGTGGCCAGGCCGACACCGATGTCCTCGCCGCGCACCTCGACCAGTCCGTCGGTGCACATCACGAGCCGGTCCCCGGGCCGCACCCGGACGCGGACCGCTTCGAAGGGCACTCCGCCGACGCCGATGGGCGCCCCGGTCGGCAGGTCGAGCAGCTCGCTGCGGCCGTCCGCGGCGCGGACCAGGACCGGCGGGATGTGGCCCGCGTTGGCGAGGTGCAGCATCCCGGCGATCGGGTCGTAGACGGCGTACAGGCAGGTCGCGAGGTAGGTGTCGCCGAGGCGCTGGGCGAGGTCGTCCAGGTTGCGCAGGAGCTGGGCGGGCGGCAGGTCGAGCGCGGCCATGGTCTGCACGGCGGTGCGCAACTGGCCCATCATCGCGGCGGAGTTGAGGCCGTGGCCCATGACGTCCCCGACCACCAGGGCGGTGCGCGAGCCGGGCAGCTTCACCGAGTCGAACCAGTCGCCGCCGACCCGCCCGAGGAGCGTTCCCGGCAGATAGCGGGTGGCGATGTCGCAGCCCGCCATGCGGGGTTCGATGGTCGGCAGCATGCTGTCCTGGAGGGTCTCGGCGACGCTCTCCTGATAGGTGTACATGCGCGCGTTGTCGAGCACCAGGCCCGCGCGGGCGGCGAGTTCGGCGCCGGTGACCCGGTCCATGTCGTTGAACTCGACCCGCTCGGGGTGCCGGAGCAGGATCATGAACCCGAGCACCACCTGCCGGGCCTTGAGGGGCACGACGAGCATGGAGCGGCCGGTGATGAGCGGCCTGATGTCGCGCTTCTCGAACTGCGCGGCGATCATGTGGCCCATCTGCTCGCTGATGCGCGGCACGAGGACGGGCTCGCCGGTGGTCATGCACTGGAAGAAGGGTGTGTGCGCCGGGAAGGGCATGGCCTCGCCGACCGGCACGACGTCGTCCCAGCGGCCCGGCTCGTCCGTGTGCTCCAGGGCGACCCGGTGCCACATGGTGGTGGTGTCGGGGACGCCTTCGGGGAAGCCCTCACCGGCGACGACCTGCTCGCGCAGATAGGTGCCCGCCACGTCCGTGAAGCGCGGCACGACGGCCCGGCTGACCTCCACGATGGTCCGCGACAGGTCGAGGGAGGTGCCGATGCGCCCGCTGACCTCGTTCAGGAACTCCAGGCGCTCCCGCACCGCCACGTACTCGAGGTCCTCGCCCTCGTCGTCCGGGAGGTCCTGCGGCAGGGGCGCTCCGGAGGCCGCGGCCCGGACGGCCCGCTCGCGGCGCGCCCTGCGCTCCGCGCGCCGGGGCACGCCCCAGTCGGGGGTGACGGGAACCCGGTCGTTCTGGCTGAACTCCAGGACGGGATAGCCCAGTTCGAGCACCTGGGAGACGATGCGGGCGCTTTCGCCGACGCTCATGCTGGGCAGGATGTCGGGGAGCCGGCGGGCCAGTTCCTCGGCACCGGGGAAGTCCGTGTGCAGCGCGAAGCCCGGTGCGATGCGCTCGAAGGAGACGTCGTCGTCCTCGTGCCGCATGGCGGCCGCGTCCGCGGCGAGCACGAGCAGCCGCTCCGGGCCGGGGCCCACCAGCGGGTAGGCCCACCACAGGACGTCGATCCGCTCGGGACGGGCCGTGGTGAGCCGGGCGCGTCCGGCGGCGGGATAGGAGAGATGCCCGTCCAGGGAGGACTCCAGGCCGGGCCCGAGTCCGTCGTACGTGGCGCGGCTCCCCAGGGGAGTCGCGCCCGCGTCCTCGGGGAGCGCCCCGGAGACCGGGAGCAGGTCCGCCGCGTGGCGGCCCAGTGCCTCTTCCTTGGGGGCGCCGAAAAGGCGTCGTGCTCCGCTGCTCCAGTGCGAGACGAGTCCGTCGCGGTCCACGACCACCACGGCCAGCGGGATGCGTCCGGCGTCGGCGTGCTCCGCCACGCCGTTCCCGGCTCCGGGGCCGGGAGTCGCGCCCGCTTCGGTGCCACGGTCCATGGCCCAGGCCCTCTCTCCCCACGGCTCCGCATGATCTGGTCGGCCTCCACCACCGTACGGCGGCGGCTCGTCGCGATGTGCGACAACGCGGGAATTGGCGTCGGCGGCGGCGGCTCCGGCGCGCGGGGTGCCCGCCCGGGCGCCTGTCGGGCCCGGCCGGCGGGCGGGGGCGCGCGTCAGTCCTCGTGTCCCACCAGCAGGTCGTGCTCCGTGCGGCCGCCTCCGGCGACCTGGAGCACGGTGGCCACGGGCGGGTAGCCGGCCGCGATGACGGTGTACTCGCCGGACGACAGGTCGATGAACCGGAACGTCCCGTCCGGGCCGGTGGTGAGGGTGTCGACGACGTTGCCCGCGGCGTCCAGCAGGGTCACGCGCGCGTCCTCCACGGGCCGTCCCCCGCCCGCCCGGACGGTACCGCGCAGCACGGCGCCACCGGCGAGTTCGACGTCCTGGCGGGTCTCGTGGGCCGCGTGGACGGTCACCGGGAGGGCCGCGGGCCGGAACGCGGGCGCGCCGGCGGCGAGGGTGTACTCGCCGGCCACCAGTTCCGTGATGACGTAGCCGCCCTCGCGTCCGCTGCGGGTGGTGGCGACCACCTCGCCGTGGACGTTGGTGAGGGTGACGGTGGCCTCGCGCACGGGGGTGCCGTCCGCGGTCAGGACGCTGCCGGTGAGCCGTCCGGCGCCGCCCAGCACGACGTCGAGCTCGACCGGCCGCTCGCCGACCGTGACCGAGACGGCCTGCGGCTGGTGCCCGCCTGCCGCGGCGATCAGCACGTACGAGCCCGCCCCGGGCGTGGACAGCGCGTACCGGCCGTCCTCCGCGCTGGCGCCCCGGCCGATCTGCTGTCCGCCGATGTCGATGAGGGTGAGCGCGGCGCGTGCCACGGCGGTTCCGTCGGGGTGCTGCACGGTGCCGCAGACGGGGAGCCCGGCGGCGTACCCCGAACGGGCCTGGGGGATCCGGTCGTTCGTCCGCGCGGCGGCCGGGTCTGCGGCGGATGCGTTGTGGGACACCAGCGGTCTCTCCTTGAGGAAGCAGGCGATGAGCAGGCCGAGGACGAGGACGGGGACGAGGTAGAGGAAGATCCTCGGCATCGCCTCGACGTAGGCGCCGATGTAGGGGGCGCGCAGGGCGGCGGCCATCGCGTGGACGGCCTGCGGGGTGATGGACTCGGGGTCCGGGGCCGCCCTCCCCGCGCGCGGGGGCAGGCGGTGGGCGAGCGCGTCGGCCAGCCGGTGGGCGAAGAGGGTGCCGAAGACGGCGGCGCCGACGCTGCCGCCGATCTGCCGGAAGTAGGTGTTGGCGCTGGTGGCGGTGCCGAGGTCGGCGGGCCGTACGGAGTTCTGCACGGCGACCACCAGCACGGGCATCACCATGCCGATGCCGACGCCGAGGACCGCCATCCAGAGGCTGTACTGCGGCCGGGGCGTGTCGGCGTCGAGGCGGGAGAGGAGCCCCATGCCGACGGCCGCGAGGGCGCAGCCGAGGACCGGGAACACCTTGTGGCGGCCGGTGCGGCTGACGATCTGCCCGGAGACGACGGAGGCGACGACGATGCCGCCCATCATGGGGAGCATCAGGAGCCCGGACTCCGTGGCGCCGGCGCCGTCCGCCATCTGCAGGAACGTGGGGAGGTAGCCGGCGGCGCCGAAGAGCGCGGCGCCGACGACCAGGCCGACGAGCGCGGTCACGTTGAAGACGGGGTCTCTGAACAGCCTGAGCGGGATGAGGGGTTCGACCGCGAAATGCTCGACGACGAGGAAGAGCGCCGTCGTCGCGACCGCGCCGGCCGCCAGCGCGAGGACGGTCCGTGAGTTCCACGCGTACTGGGTGCCGCCCCAACTGGTCAGCAGGACGAGGCAGGTTGAGGCGGCGGCGAGGAGGAGGACGCCGAGGACGTCGACCCGCCCGCGGACGGCGGGCTTCGGCAGCTTGAGGACGACGGTGACGACGGCCAGGGTGAGCAGGCCGAAGGGCACGTTGACGTAGAAGCACCACCGCCAGGACAGATGGTCGGTGAAGTAGCCGCCGAGCAGGGGTCCCGCGACCGAGGCGAGTCCGAAGGCTGCGCCGATGAGGCCCATGAACCGGCCGCGGCGGCGCGGCGGCACGATGTCCGCGATGATCGCCTGCACGCCGATCATGAGCCCGCCGGCACCGACGCCCTGGACCGCGCGGAAGGCGATCAACTGGTCCATGGTCCGGGCCCGTCCGGCGAGCGCGGAGCCGATGACGAAGACCGCGATGGCGAACTGGAAGACGCCCTTGCGGCCGTAGAGGTCGCCGAGTTTTCCGTAGACGGGGAGTCCGACGGTGGAGGTGAGCAGGTAGGCGGTGATCGCCCAGGACATCCGGTCGAGGCCGTGCAGTTCTCCGACGATCCTCGGGAGCGCGGTGGCCACGATCATCTGCTCGAGCGCGGCGAGGAGCAGGGCCGGGATCAGTCCGCAGAAGATCAGCCGTACCTGGCGCGGGGTCGGCCCGACGGGCTCGGCGGCGGGCGGAACGGGGTCGCGCGGGGGTGCGAGGGCCGGTTCGTCCCGCACCGAAGTGATCCCGCCCATGTGTCCGCTCCCCTCGTCGCGCCCGCCGCACAATTGCCGCCAATCGCGACAACTTCCGGCAAGCGTGACGAGTTACGGCATAGCGCCGCACGGGAGGGAGATCCACCCGAAACGGTGAGGGCACAACCCGCTTTCGGGGGCGGCCTCTTGGCGGTCTCGACCGTCAAGTCGCCGCCCGGAGGCCGTACCTGAGCCTCCGGGAACCGCTTCGCCCCGGAGGGCGGGGCTCACTTCTCGGTGTGCGTGGCGAGGTTGGCGAGCAGGGTGTCGTAGATGCGGCCGAGGCCCTTGGGCGCGAAGGTCCGCTCGAAGAAGCCGCCGATGCCGCCCGCTCCGTTCCAGACGCTGGTGACCACGACGCGCGACTTCCCCTCGCCGGCCGGGGTGACACGCCAGGTGGTGACCATGGAGGAGTTGCGGTCCTTCTCGACGAGCTCGCCGTCGGTGGGCTCGCTCACCTCCAGCAGGCAGTCACGGACCCGCTTGCTGGTGGCCTGGAGCTTCCAGTGCACGAGGGTGCCCTCGCCGTCGCCGCCCTCGCGGACCTCGTACTCGCTGAAGTGCTCGGACAGCAGCTTCGGCCGCGTGCCGCTGTAGTCGGCCAGGGCGTCGAACACCGCCTCCGCGTCCGCCGCGATGACCCGCTCCGTCGTGGCCTCGACCTGCGCCATGGCACTTCCTCCAGCACTTGGTTCCCGGGATGTGCGGCCAGCCAACCACCCGGTGCCCCGGCCGCCCAAATCGGGGTGCCCGTGGGCGCGCGCGGAACGCGTCGGGAATCAGGTCGCACGATCAAGGGAACATATGTTCTATTCTCTGTCCAGTACTACCTAGGAGGCGCCATGCGCTGGGAGAACCTGACAGCGGACCCCGCCGGGGGCCCCGCCCGGGACGCCGCCCTGTTCGGCGCGGACGCGGTCACGACGAGGACGTTCGACACGCCCGAGTTCCGGGGGATCACGTTCCACGAGATCCGGGCACGGTCGATCGTGAACCGGGTGCCGGGGGCCTCCCGGATGCCGTTCGAGTGGACCGTCAACCCCTATCGGGGCTGCTCACACGCCTGCGTCTACTGTTTCGCCCGCAAGACGCACAGCTATCTGGACCTCGACACCGGCCTCGGCTTCGACTCGCAGATCGTGGTGAAGGTCAACGCTCCGGAACTGCTGCGCCGCCAGCTCGCCTCGCGCCGCTGGCACGGCGAGCACATCGCCATGGGCACCAACGTCGACTGCTACCAGCGCGCCGAGGGCCGCTACCGGCTCATGCCGGGCATCATCGCGGCCCTGCGCGACCACGCGAACCCCTTCTCGATCCTGACGAAGGGCACACTCATCCTGCGCGACCTCGACCTGCTGAAGCAGGCCTCCGAGGTCACCGACGTCGGGATCTCGGTCTCCGTCGGCTTCACGGACGGCGAGCTGTGGCGCACCGTGGAGCCGGGCACACCGGCCCCCGAGCGCCGCCTGGACGTCGTCCGCGCCCTGACGGAGAACGGCATCGGCTGCGGTGTCCTCATGGCCCCCGTCATCCCCTTCCTGGGCGACCACCCCGCCCAGCTCCGCGCCACGGTGCGGGCCATCGCCGCCTCGGGAGCCACCTCGGTGACCCCTCTGGTGCTGCATCTGCGGCCCGGCGCCCGCGAATGGTTCATGGCCTGGCTGGAGCACCACCACCCGCATCTCGTACGGCGGTACGAGCGGCTGTACGCGGAGGGCGCGTACGCCCCGAAGTGGTACCAGCGCCGGATCACCCGTCAGGTCCACGAGCTGGCGCAGGAGTACGGCATCGGCCCCTCGCGCGCGGGAATGCCCCGCCGGATCACCCCGCCCGGACCCGTGGACACCCCGGCTCCCGTCACCCCGGAACCGACGCAGTTGACCCTGCTCTGAGGGCCGATGACGATCCGTCACGGCGCACTGTCGCGTGCCCCCGCCCGACCGCCTCCTCCAAGGGCCGCCGGTACGGCCCGTGACGGCATCCGAGCGCATCGGGCCATCCAATCGGGTCGAGTCTCGCCGGAACACGTTCTTCCAGGACCACCGCCCGGCACGATACGGCGAAGGCCGTGGCGTGCACGGCTCAGATTCCTCCGTCCTGGGAGGCCTTGTGAAGAAACACGCAGCCGCGCTGTGCGGGGCGGCCGTCGTGCTGGCCGGGATGATCACGTCGATCCCCGCCGACGCGAGCACCGGCCGCGGCGCCGCGCCACCCACCACCCGGACCGCCGAGCCCGTCTGGAAGAAGTGCGGCACCAGCGACTATCCGACGCTCCAGTGCGCGTCCGTGAAGGTGCCGCTGGACCACTCGAACCCCTACAGCGAGCGGATCACCCTCGCCCTGTCCCGTGTCCCGCACACCGCCAAGACGTACCAGGGACCGCTGCTGGTGAACCCGGGCGGTCCCGGTGGCAGCGGACTCACGCTGGCCGGTTTCGTCGCCTCCGCGCTGCCCGAGGCCGTGGCGGCGCAGTACGACGTCATCGGCTTCGACCCGCGCGGTGTCGGCAAGAGCAAGCCGGCCCTCGACTGCGAGCCCGGACACTTCAAGCCCGTCCGCCCCGACACCGTCCCGAGCACCCGGGCCCTCGAGAAGGCGAACCTCGCCCGCGCGAGGAACTTCGCCGTGGCGTGCGCGAAGAAGTACGAGAACCTGCTGCCGTACCTCGACACGGTGAGCGCGGTCCGCGACATGGACGCGATCCGGGCCGCCCTCGGCGCCAAGAAGATCAACTACTTCGGCTACTCGTACGGCACCTACCTGGGAGCCGTGTACGCCAAGCTCTACCCCCAGCGGGTGCGCCGGCTGGTCCTCGACTCCATCGTCGACCCCACCGGGGTGTGGTACGACGACAACATCAGCCAGGACTACGCCTTCAACGACCGCCACCTGGCGTTCCTGGCGTGGGTCGCGAAGAACGACGCCGTCTACAAGCTCGGCACCGACCCGGCCGCCGTCGAGACCAAGTGGTACGCGATGCGCGCGGCGCTCGCCAAGGAACCCGCCGAGAACAAGGTGGGCGCCTCCGAGCTGGAGGACACCTTCATCCCGGGCGGCTACTACAACGGCTACTGGCCCTACCTCGCCGAGGCGTTCGCGTCCTACGTGAACGACAAGAAGTCGGACGCGCTGGTCGAGGCGTACGAGAACTTCGGCGCCGTCGACGCCTCGGGCGACAACGGCTACAGCGTCTACACGGCGGTCCAGTGCCGTGACGCGTCCTGGCCGCGCGACTGGAGCCAGTGGCGCAAGGACAACTGGGCGGTGTACGACAAGGCGCCGTTCATGGCCTGGAACAACGCCTGGTACAACGCGCCGTGCGCGTTCTGGTCGACGGACTCGCTGCGGCCGGTGGACATCTCCAACCGCAAGCTGCCTCCGACGCTGCTGTTCCAGGCGACCGACGACGCGGCCACTCCCTACGAGGGAGGGGTGACCGTCCATCACCAGTTGCGCGGCTCCAGCCTCGTGGTCGAGCAGGGCGGCGGCAACCACGGCATCACGCTGAGCGGCAACGCCTGCCTCGACAAGTACCTCGCGGCCTATCTGACCGACGGCAAGGTGCCGCGCGGCGGCGGCGAGGCCGACGCGGTGTGCAAGGCGCTGCCCGACCCCAAGCCGCTGGCCGCGAAGGCCCTGTCCTCCTCGTCCCAGGGCTCGACCCTGCACCGGATGCTCGGTCACCGGGGCTGAACCTCCCCGGCCCGGGGCCCGTCGGGGGCGCTGTCGGACCCGTGGTCCACGATGGAACCATGAACGAGCCGACGACCGCCTTCGCCCCCGACGGGCCCCGGGTCCGCGAGATGACCCTCGACGACTGCGCGCGCGTGGCCGAGATCCGGGTGCGCGGCTGGCAGCACGCGTACAAGGGCCTGATCCCGCAGTCGTACCTGGACGGACTCAGCGTGACCGAGGACGCGGCACGCCGGCGCGCCCGCCTCGAACAGGGCGACGGGTCCGTCGTGAACCTGGTCGCGGAGCGCGCCGGATCCGTGGTCGGCTGGGCCTGCCACGGACCGCACCGCGACGACGAAGTCCGTTCCCAGGACGTCGAGTTGTACGCCATCTACGTAGACCCGGATGTGCTGGGCCAGGGGATCGGGCACGCCCTGCTGCGGGAGTCGGTGGAGCGCTGCACGGCGGCCGGGCGCGAGCGCATGCTGCTGTGGGTCCTCAAGGAGAACGCCCCGGCCCGCCGCTTCTACGAGAGAGCCGGCTTCGGCCCCGACGGCGCCGAGGAACCCTTCGAGGCGGCCGGGGTCGCGGTGCCCGAGGTGCGCTACGCGCGTGTACTGACCGGCACCCGCCCCGCCCGGGCGCGGACACCGGCGGAGCCCGCCCCTGAAGGGTCCTAGACCTGCCCGTCGGGCAGCCGGGCCAGCGCGCGCACGGCCGTCTCCGCGAGCGCCGGGTGGGCCAGCGCCTCGTTCAGGACCCGTCTGGCCCGCGCGTCGCCGAGGACGCCCAGGCCCTCCGCACAGGCGAGGGCGACCTTGCGGTAGGGGTCGTGCGGGCGCAGCCTGCGCTCCAGGGTCGTGATCAGCGCGGGTACGGCCTCGGGCGCGCGCAGTTCGACCAGGAGCCGCACCGGCTGGAGCGCGTACGCGACCCGCAGCTCGTTGGTGGCCAGCGCCGCGGCGGCGCGGGCGGTGCGCGGGTCGCCGAGCCGGGCCAGGGCGTGGGCGGCGGACGCGCAGCGCTGCGGATCGCGGTGGTTGAGCAGCAGGACGAGTGCCTCGAAGGCCCGCCGGTCCCCCGCCGTGCCGAGCCGGAAGGCGACCAACTCCCGCGCCCAGAGCGGCTGTCCCGGCTCGGTCAGCGCCGCGGCGAGCACCTCGGGATCCCCCGTCCCGGCCAGACGTTCGTAGGCCGCCGATGCGCCGGACCCGGCCTCGGTCCGCAGACGCTCCGTGAGCGATCGCAACGCTTCGTCCATGGGGCGAGCTTAGGCAAGCGGGTGACGTGCGGGGACGTACATCACAAAGTCGGGGGCTGGCGCGCTCGTTACCGGCGGGTTAAGCTCAGACGAGCGAGTTACCCACTCGTGTCTCACCTCTCGGTGGCCTGGTGACGCAGCCACCGTGAGCGCAGTCGGTTCGGTACTTCAGGTACCTCTCAGTACGACATGGCTCCGGGACAGGGCCGGTCGGCTTTCACCGCCCGTGGGCGCCCGTTCGTCGGCACCCCCGGGACGGCACCGGGCGTGTGCGCTCGTCAGCCCGGAAACACCCGCAACCTCCGCACGGTGTGCGCCTGTCGGCGTACCCGCGTGCGCTCCTCAGTCGTCACCTCTCCCAGGAGTCCCGCGATGGCCACTCCCCTGTCCGACACCCCTCTGTCCCCGCTCAAGACCGTCGCCGTCGTCGGCCTCGGCACCATGGGAACCGGCATCGCCGAGGTCCTGGTCCGGGCCGGCCGTGACGTGATCGGCATCGACATCAGCGAAGCCGCCGCAGCCCAGGCCGTGGCCACCCTCGAAGCCTCCACCGCCCGCGCCGTGCGCCGCGAGCACCTGAGCGACGCGGAGCGCACGGACGCCCTCGCCCGCTTCCGCACCTTCACCGACCTCGCGGCCGCGGCCGACGCCGACCTCGTCATCGAGGTGACCCCGGAGTCGTACGACATCAAGCAGCAGGTCTTCCGGGCGCTCGACGGCATCGTGCGCCGTGAGGCGATCCTCGCGACGGGCACCAACGCCCTGTCCGTGACCCGTCTCGCCGCCGACTCGGCGCACCCCGAGCGCGTGCTCGGTCTGCACTTCTTCAACCCGGCGCCCGCGATGAAGCTCGTCGAGGTCGTCTCCTCGGTGCTGACCGCGCCGACCGCCGTGGCCGCGGTGACCGATCTGGCCCTGGAGCTCGGCAAGGAGCCGGTCGCGGTGGGCGACCGCCCCGGTTTCGTCGCCGACGGACTGCTCTTCGGCTACCTCAACCAGGCCGCCGCGATGTACGAGGCGAAGTACGCCTCCCGCGAGGACATCGACGCGGCGATGAAGCTCGGCTGCGGACTGCCCATGGGCCCGCTCGCGCTGCTCGACCTGATCGGCGTGGACACCGCGCGGACCGTCCTGGAGGCGATGTACTCCGAGTCGCGCGACCGGCTGCACGCCCCCGCGCCCATCCTCAAGCAGCTCAGCGAGGCGGGCCTGACCGGGCGCAAGTCCGGCCGCGGCTTCTACTCGTACGAGGCCCCGGGCAGCGACGCCGTCGTGCGGGACGCGCTGACGCCGCTGGAGGGCTCCGTCCTGGCGGAGGGCCGCACGATCCGCTCGGTGGGTGTCGCCGGCTCCGGCACGATGGCCTCCGGCATCGCCGAGGTCTTCGCCAAGGCCGGGTACGAGGTCGTCCTCGCCGCCCGTACGGAGGAGAAGGCGCAGACCGCCAAGGCCCGCATCGGCAAGTCGCTCTCCCGTTCCGTCGACAAGGGCCGCATGACGGCCGAGGCGGCGGCGAAGACCCTGGAGCTGATCACGCCGACCGGCAGCTACGACGACTTCGCCGACGTGGACCTGGCCCTGGAGGCGGTCGCCGAGGACCTGGAGATCAAGCAGCAGCTCTTCGGCACGTTCGACAAGGTCTGCAAGCCCGGCGCGATCCTCGCCACCACCACCTCCTCGCTGCCCGTCGTCGCCTGCGCCCGCGCCACCTCGCGCCCGCAGGACGTCATCGGCATGCACTTCTTCAACCCGGCCCCGGCGATGAAGCTCGTCGAGGTCGTGCGGACCGTGCTGACCGCGGACGACGTGCACGCCACCGTGCGCGAGGTCTGCGCGAAGATCCGCAAGCACCCGGTGGACTGCGGCGACCGGGCCGGCTTCATCGTGAACGCGCTGCTGTTCCCGTACCTGAACAACGCGATCAAGATGGTGCAGGAGCACTACGCCACGTTGGACGACATCGACGCGGCGATGAAGCTGGGCGGCGGCTACCCGATGGGGCCGTTCGAACTGCTCGACGTGGTCGGGCTCGATGTCTCGCTGGCCATCGAGAAGGTCCTGCACCGCGAGTTCCGGGACCCGGGACTGGCCCCCGCCCCGCTTCTGGAGCACCTGGTGGCCGCGGGCTGCCTCGGCCGCAAGACGGGCCGCGGCTTCCGCGAATATGCCCGCCGCTGAGGTTCCGGGCGACCGGTTCGCGGACGACGCCGACTGGGGCGGACTGCTGGGCCACGCCGGACACCCCCCGCCCTTCCCGGGCGGGGGGATCCCCGGTCATGAGCGCTCTCCTGCGCACATGCAGTACGTTCGGGGCATGTCCCAGCCCGCCAGGTCCTCACGTACACCAGCCACGCCCGACGCGCCGGAGAGCGCCGCGGGCAGTCGCGCGGCGGCCCAACGCCTCAAGATGCGCCGGGAACTGGCGGCCGCGGCCATGGAGCTGTTCGCCGCCAAGGGGTACGAGGCGACCACCGTCGACGAGATCGCGGCGCAGGCCGGAGTGGCCCGCCGGACGTTCTTCCGCCACTTCCGCTCCAAGGAAGAGGCGATCTTCCCCGACCACGACGACACCCTGATCCGGGCCGAGGCGGTGCTCAACGCGGCCCCCGCGCACGAGCATCCGCTCGACACCGTGTGCCGCGGCATCAAGGAAGTCATGAAGATGTACGCGGCCCAGCCGGAGATCTCCGTCTCCCGCTACAAGCTGACGCGCGAGGTGCCGACGCTGCGCGAGGCCGAGATCGCCTCGGTGGCCCGCTACGAGCGGCTCTTCACCCGCTATCTCCTCGGCCACTTCGACGAGCACGCGCACGACGACGACGCCAACGACGATCCGCTGCTCGCGGAGGTCGCCGCGTCGGCCGTGGTCACGGCCCACAACCACGTCCTGCGGCGGTGGCTGCGGGCCGGCGGGCAGGGCGACGTGGAGTCCCAGCTCGACCACGCCTTCGCCATCGTCCGCAAGACCTTCGGCACCGGGATCGGCGCGGGACGGGAGACCGCGCCGCGACCGGCACCGGCGTCGTCCTTCACCGAGGGGGACGTCCTGGTGACCGTCGCCCGTGTCGACGCCCCGCTGGACCAGGTGATGCGCACCATCGAGCAGGCCCTCAAGGAACGGTCGTAGCGACCCGCCGCCCCAGGGCGGCCCCTTTCTCCGACCACGCGCCGGACACGCTCACTTAGAGCGCGTCCGGCGTTTTTTGTGCCCTGGTTTGAGTGTTTTGCGGCCCGATCTGATCGATCATCGCTCACGTGTTACGTAAAGATTTCACCTGAGCGCAACTTCTGGCACTCCGTGCCTTGTCAGGTGACACGGCGTGCCATACGTTGAATGTGTCCGGGCGGCCGGCGTGCAGAGACCATTCGTACGCCGGCTGTCCCCGCAAGCCCCATGGCCTGCGCGCCCGGACGCCTGCGTCACAGGCAACCTCCTGCGCCAACCACAGCGCTGCCACAGCACCACCTCCGCCGGACCGACGGCACACCCCTCAGCAGCAGCACCGACGTACCCCTCAGCGTTCTCCCTCGGAACATCCCCAAGCTCTCGACTTCGCTCGACCAGGGGAGACCCCATCTCGCCGGAGGCAACACCGTGAAGGAAATCCTGGACGCGATTCAGTCGCAGACGGCCACGTCCGCCGACTTCGCCGCTCTTCCGCTCCCCGACTCCTACCGCGCGATCACCGTGCACAAGGACGAGACGGAGATGTTCGCCGGCCTCAGCAGCCGCGACAAGGACCCCCGCAAGTCGATCCACCTGGACGACGTGCCGGTGCCGGAACTCGGCCCGGGCGAGGCCCTGGTCGCCGTGATGGCGTCCTCCGTGAACTACAACTCGGTCTGGACGTCGATCTTCGAGCCGGTGTCGACCTTCAGCTTCCTGGAGCGCTACGGGCGGCTCAGCGACCTCAGCAAGCGCCACGACCTGCCGTACCACATCATCGGTTCGGACCTCGCGGGCGTCGTCCTGCGCACCGGCCCGGGAGTCAACTCCTGGAAGCCCGGTGACGAGGTCGTCGCGCACTGCCTGTCGGTCGAGCTGGAGTCCTCGGACGGCCACAACGACACGATGCTCGACCCCGAGCAGCGCATCTGGGGCTTCGAGACCAACTTCGGCGGCCTCGCCGAGATCGCGCTCGTCAAGTCCAACCAGCTCATGCCGAAGCCGGACCACCTGAGCTGGGAGGAGGCCGCGGCGCCCGGACTGGTGAACTCCACCGCCTACCGGCAGCTCGTCTCCCGCAACGGCGCCGGCATGAAGCAGGGCGACAACGTGCTCATCTGGGGCGCGAGCGGCGGACTGGGCTCGTACGCCACACAGTTCGCGCTCGCCGGTGGCGCCAACCCGATCTGTGTCGTCTCCAGCGAGCAGAAGGCGGACATCTGCCGCTCGATGGGCGCCGAGGCGATCATCGACCGCAGCGCCGAGGGCTACAAGTTCTGGAAGGACGAGAGCACCCAGGACCCGAAGGAGTGGAAGCGCTTCGGCAAGCGCATCCGCGAGTTCACCGGCGGCGAGGACATCGACATCGTCTTCGAGCACCCCGGCCGCGAGACCTTCGGCGCCTCGGTCTACGTCACCCGCAAGGGCGGCACCATCACCACCTGCGCCTCGACCTCGGGCTACATGCACGAGTACGACAACCGCTACCTGTGGATGTCGCTGAAGCGGATCATCGGCTCGCACTTCGCGAACTACCGCGAGGCCTGGGAGGCCAACCGGCTCGTCGCCAAGGGCAAGATCCACCCGACGCTCTCCAAGGTCTACTCCCTGGACGAGACCGGGCAGGCCGCCTACGACGTGCACCGCAACCTCCACCAGGGCAAGGTCGGCGTCCTCGCGCTGGCGCCCGAGGAGGGCCTGGGGGTCCGCGACCACGAGAAGCGCGCCCAGCACATCGACGCCATCAACCGCTTCCGGAACGTCTGAGGTCCACCATGACAGAGCGTCAGACAGCCGACGGGCAGAGGGTGAAGGACCGGCCGTGGCTCATGCGCACGTACGCCGGCCACTCCACGGCCGAGGCGTCCAACGAGTTGTACCGGCGCAACCTCGCCAAGGGGCAGACAGGGCTCTCCGTGGCCTTCGACCTGCCGACGCAGACCGGCTACGACCCCGACCACATCCTCGCCCGCGGCGAGGTCGGCCGGGTCGGTGTCCCCGTCTCGCACCTCGGTGACATGCGCCGGCTGTTCCAGGACATCCCCCTGGAGCAGATGAACACCTCGATGACCATCAACGCCACCGCCATGTGGCTGCTGGCGCTCTATCAGGTCGTCGCCGAGGAGCAGGGCGCGGACATCACGCAGCTCCAGGGCACGACCCAGAACGACATCGTGAAGGAGTACCTCTCGCGGGGGACGCACGTCTTCCCGCCGGTGCCCTCCCTCCGTCTGACGACGGACATGATCACGTACACGGTCAACCACATCCCCAAGTGGAACCCGATCAACATCTGCAGCTACCACCTGCAGGAAGCGGGCGCCACGCCGGTCCAGGAGATCGCGTACGCGATGTCCACCGCGATCGCCGTCCTGGACGCGGTGTTCGCGTCCGGGCAGATCGCCGAGGACCGCAAGGGCGATGTCGTCGCCCGCATCTCCTTCTTCGTGAACGCGGGTGTCCGCTTCATCGAGGAGATGTGCAAGATGCGGGCGTTCGGGCGGATCTGGGACAAGATCACGCGTGAGCGGTACGGCATCGAGAACCCCAAGCAGCGGCGCTTCCGGTACGGCGTCCAGGTCAACTCCCTCGGTCTGACCGAGGCGCAGCCGGAGAACAACGTCCAGCGCATCGTGCTGGAGATGCTGGCCGTCACCCTGTCCAAGGACGCCCGCGCGCGGGCCGTCCAACTGCCCGCCTGGAACGAGGCGCTGGGCCTGCCCCGCCCGTGGGACCAGCAGTGGTCGCTGCGCATCCAGCAGGTCCTGGCGCACGAGAGCGACCTGCTGGAGTACGAGGACATCTTCGAGGGCTCGCACGTCATCGAGGCCAAGGTGACCGCCCTCGTCGAGGAGTCGCTGGCCGAGATCGCGCGGATCGAGGAGATGGGCGGCGCGATGGCCGCCGTCGAGTCCGGCTACCTCAAGTCCCAGCTCGTCTCCTCGCACGCCGAGCGCCGGGGCCGGATCGAGGGCGGCACCGACAAGATCGTCGGCGTCAACGTCTTCCAGTCGACCGAACCGAACCCGCTCACGGCCGACCTGGACGCGGCGATCATGACGGTCGACCCGGCGGTCGAGGCCCGGGTGATCTCCGCGCTCGGGACCTGGCGCGACACGCGCTACCAGCCGCCCTTCAACCACCCGCGCCCGTGCAAGGCGCTGGAGCGGCTGAAGGAGGCCGCGAAGGGCACCGCCAACCTCATGGAGGCCACCCTGGAGTGCGCCCGCGCCGGTGTCACCACCGGCGAGTGGGCCGGGGCCCTGCGCGAGGTGTTCGGCGAGTTCCGCGCCCCGACCGGTGTCTCGTCCGCGCCCGTCGCGGTGACCGCCGAGGAGGGCACCGCGCTGGCGCTGGTGCGCCGCAAGGTGGAGCTGACCGCCAAGGACCTCGGCGCCGGCAACCTGCGCTTCCTGGTGGGCAAGCCGGGCCTGGACGGACACTCCAACGGCGCCGAGCAGATCGCCGTGCGGGCGCGTGACGCCGGCTTCGAGGTGGTCTACCAGGGCATCCGGCTCACCCCCGAGCAGATCGTGGACGCGGCCGTGGCCGAGGACGTGCACGCCGTGGGCCTGTCCATCCTGTCCGGCTCGCACGCCCAGCTCGTGCCGGACGTCCTGGAGAAGCTGCGCGCGGCCGGTGCGGCCGACATTCCGGTGATCGCGGGCGGGATCATCCCGAACGCCGACGCCGAACAGCTCAGGGCCGCGGGAGTGGCCGCGGTCTTCACACCGAAGGACTTCGACATCACCGGAATCATCGGCCGTATCGTCGACGAGATCCGGAAAGCGAACAAGCTCGACCCCCTGGAGGTCCCCGCATGACCACGCCCGTGAACCGTCTGCGTCCCAGGCGCTCCTGCCTCGCCGTGCCGGGCAGCAACCCGCGCTTCCTGGAGAAGGCCCAGGGGCTGCCCGCGGACCAGGTGTTCCTGGACCTGGAGGACGCGTGCGCGCCGCTGGCCAAGCCCGACGCCCGGCACACCATCGTCAAGTTCCTCAACGAGGGTGACTGGACCGGCAAGACGCGGGTCGTGCGCGTCAACGACTGGACGACCGAGTGGACGTACCGCGACGTCGTCACGGTCGTCGAGGGCGCGGGGCAGAACCTCGACTGCATCATGCTGCCGAAGGTCCAGACGGCTCAGCAGGTCGTCGCGCTCGACCTCCTGCTGACGCAGATCGAGAAGACGATGGGCTTCGAGGTCGGCAAGATCGGCATCGAGGCGCAGATCGAGAACGCCCAGGGCCTGAACAACGTCAACGAGATCGCCACCGCCTCGCAGCGTGTGGAGACCATCATCTTCGGCCCGGCCGACTTCATGGCGTCGATCAACATGAAGTCGCTCGTCGTGGGTGAGCAGCCGCCCGGCTACCCGGCGGACGCCTACCACTACATCCTGATGAAGATCCTGATGGCCGCGCGCGCCAACAACCTCCAGGCGATCGACGGTCCCTACCTCCAGATCCGCAACATCGACGGCTACCGCGCGGTCGCCCAGCGCGCCGCCGCGCTCGGCTTCGACGGCAAGTGGGTGCTGCACCCGGGTCAGGTGGAGGCCTCGAACGAGATCTTCTCCCCCTCGCAGGAGGACTTCGACCACGCCGAGCTCATCCTGGACGCGTACGACTACTACACGTCCGAGGCGGGCGGCAAGAAGGGCTCCGCGATGCTCGGCGACGAGATGATCGACGAGGCCAGCCGCAAGATGGCGCTCGTCATCTCGGGCAAGGGCCGGGCCGCCGGCATGCAGCGCACCACCTCGTTCGAAGCCCCGGAGGCCTGAGCACCATGCAGTTCGGACGCACCTACGAAGAGTTCGAGGTCGGGGCGGTCTACAAGCACTGGCCCGGAAAAACGGTCACGGAGTACGACGACCACCTCTTCTGTCTGCTGACCATGAACCACCACCCGCTCCACATGGACAGCAACTACGCGGAGAAAACCACCGATTTCGGCAAGAACGTCGTAGTCGGCAACTACATCTACTCCCTGCTGCTGGGCATGTCCGTGCCGGACGTCTCGGGCAAGGCGATCGCCAACCTGGAGATCGAGTCGCTCAAGCACGTGGCGCCGACCTTCCACGGCGACACGATCTACGGCGAGACCACGGTCCTCGACAAGACGCCCTCCCGGTCCAAGTCGGACCGCGGGATCGTCTACGTGGAGACCAAGGGCTACAAGCAGGACGGCACGCTCGTCTGCGTGTTCCGCCGCAAGGTGATGGTCCCCACCGAGACGTACATCAAGGAGCGCGGCGGCGAGCAGCCCGGCCGGCCCGAACTCACCGCCCCGGCGGAGAAGAAGACGGAGAAGTAGTCATGGCGCGACTCGCCCAGACCGCCGGTCTGACCGATGTGCAGCAGGAGATCCTCTCCACGGTCCGCGATTTCGTGGACAAGGAGATCATCCCGGTCGCCACCGAGCTGGAGCACCGCGACGAGTACCCCCAGCAGATCGTCGACGGACTCAAGGAGCTGGGTCTGTTCGGTCTGATGATCCCCGAGGAGTACGGGGGCCTGGGCGAGTCGCTGCTCACCTACGCGCTGTGCGTGGAGGAGATCGCCCGCGGCTGGATGTCGGTCTCCGGCATCATCAACACCCACTTCATCGTGGCGTACATGCTCAAGCAGCACGGGACGCAGGAGCAGAAGGACCACTTCCTGCCCCGTATGGCGCTCGGCGAGGTGCGCGGCGCCTTCTCGATGTCGGAGCCGGGGCTCGGCTCGGATGTGTCGGCCATCACGTCCAAGGCGGTCAAGGACGGCGACGAGTACGTCCTGAACGGCCAGAAGATGTGGCTGACGAACGGCGGATCCTCGACTCTGGTGGCCGTTCTGGTCAGAAGTGACGAAGGACACCCCGAGGGCACGGCGCCCCACAAGTCGATGACGACCTTCCTCGTGGAGAAGGAGCCGGGCTTCGGAGAGGTCCGTCCGGGCCTCACCATCCCCGGGAAGATCGACAAGATGGGTTACAAGGGGGTCGACACCACCGAACTCATCATGGACGGACTGCGCATTCCGGCCAATCGGGTGCTCGGCGGCACCACCGGCCGAGGGTTTTACCAAATGATGGACGGAGTCGAGGTCGGCCGCGTCAATGTCGCGGCTCGTGGCTGCGGTGTCGCACAGCGTGCATTTGAGCTCGGCGTCTCATATGCCCAGCAACGTCACACTTTCGGCAAGGCGATCGCCCAGCACCAGGCGATCCAGTTCAAGTTGGCCGAGATGGCTACCAAGGTCGAGGCCGCCCATGCAATGATGGTGAACGCGGCTCGCAAAAAGGACTCCGGGGAACGAAACGACCTCGAAGCAGGGATGGCGAAGTACCTCGCCTCCGAGTACTGCAAAGAGGTCGTTGAGGACGCTTTCCGGATCCACGGCGGCTACGGCTTCTCCAAGGAGTACGAGATCGAGCGCCTCTACCGTGAGGCACCGATGCTGCTGATCGGCGAAGGTACCGCCGAGATCCAGAAAATGATCATCGGGCGCCGACTGCTCGAAGAGTATCGACTCCAGGGCTAGATGTCCGGGTTCGGGGTGTTTTCTTCGCGAAGAAGATCACACCCCGTCAGCTCTCCTCAGCCGTCGACTCCGCATCTTGGCTTGCCCAGTTGCGGTCTGCGACCGGTACGATCGCGTGAAAGCCGCCGTCCCCCGTTCGAGCGCGGCATCATCCGCTACGAAGGTCATCCATGCCCCACAGCCAAACCTCTGCACCTCGCGGCCGGGTCCGCCTCGCGCGCGGAGCATCGCCGTGGCTTCTCCCGACCGTTGCCACCGCAGCACTCAGCCTGGCCCGTTCGCGCCGCTCCGGCGCGGCCAAGGCCGTGGCCGTACCCGTCACCGCACTCGCGGCCGGGATGCTGTGGTTCTTCCGCGACCCCGAGCGCGAGATCACGCAGGGCCGTGTCATCTCGCCCGCCGACGGTGTGGTGCAGAGCATCATGCCGTGGAAGGACGGACGCACCCGCGTCGCGATCTTCATGAGCCCGCTCAACGTCCACGTCAACCGCGCGCCACTCTCCGGCACGGTGACGTCGGTCGAGCACATCCCCGGTGGGTTCGTTCCGGCGTTCAACAAGGAGAGCGAGAACAACGAGCGCGTCGTCTGGCACTTCGACACCGAGCTCGGTGACATCGAGATGATCCAGATCGCCGGCGCCGTCGCCCGCCGCATCGTGCCCTACATCCCGCAGGGGACGAAGGTCGAGCAGGGCGACCGGATCGGTCTGATCCGCTTCGGCTCGCGCGTGGACATCTACCTCCCCGAGGGTGTCGAGGTCGACGTGGAGGTCGGTCAGAAGACCGTGGCTGGGGTGACTCGAATTGACCGTGATTGATCCCGAGACACAGGCCGGCTGGGTGCCGGAGGCCGATGAGGTGGACGACGAGGAGGAGATGCCTCTCTCGCTCCGCCTGTCGATAGCGGACACGCTCACCCTCGGCAACGCCACCTGCGGCTTCATGGCGGTGTACTACACCACCACCGGCATCCTGATCCCGCACCTCACGGGCAGCGACGAGTCGGGCATGGCCCGTCACTCCGCCGCCACGGCCGTGATCCTCATGCTCTGCGCCGCGGTCTTCGACCTGTTCGACGGCCTGGTGGCCCGCAAGCTGCGCTCCTCCCCCATGGGCGCCGAGCTGGACAACCTGTCCGACCTGATCAGCTTCGGCCTCGCGCCGGCGTACTTCGTGCTGGTCTACGGCATGGTCGCGGACGACGCCTACCAGAAGGTGGCGGCGGTCGGGGCGATCGTGGTGCTCCTGGCCGTGGTGCTGAGGCTCGCGAGATTCTCCTGCGTCACGGTGAAGGACGGCACGTTCCAGGGCATGCCGAGCCCGTTCGGCGCGCTGACGGTGGTCTCGATCATCCTGCTGGAGCTGCCCTTCGTCGCCACGCTCCTGGCGATCATGGGCACCGCCTGGCTGATGGTGAGCCGGGTCGAGTACCCCAAGCCGCGTGGCCGCCTCGCGGTGGCGATGCTCTCGTGGATCGTGCTCTCGATGGCGCTCCTGGCGGCCTGGGCGTTCGACGCCCCCGGTGGCCAGCTCCTCCTCCAGACCGGCTGCGCGCTGCAGCTCGTCATGGGCGCGGTCATCCCGCTGTTCGCCACGGCCCGCCGGGTGAACAACTTCCGGGGCAACCGCCGTGAGGCGCGAGCCGCACAGCTCCCGTAACACCCCGTACGACACGGAAGGGCCCCGAACCACTCGGTTCGGGGCCCTTCCGCTTGCCCGGACTCCTCCGGCTCCGTGCGCCCCGCGCGCCGGGGCGCGGGGAATCACGCGCCGGGCGTGCGCCGGGGTCAGGCGCCGGGTGTGTACCCCTGTGCCACGGACGAGGCGTCCGCGTCACGGACGACCTTCATCCCGCCCACGGCGTTCTTGTCGGGCTGCAGGATGACGCTCTCCTTCGACGAGGCCGCCTTCGGGTCGGTGAAGTCCTGCGGGATGCCGAACCCCGGGTCGAAGCCCTTGATCGTCAGCAGGGCCTTGTCGACACCCTCACGGGTGAGGTCCTTGGCGGCGCAGGCCTTCTTCAGCGCCTCGCCGAACGCCGACGCGGCCGTCCAGCCCGCCACCACGCCGTTGTCCAGGGAGTCCTTCGGATAGGCGGCCCGGTAGTCCGCGACCAGCTTCTTGGCCTTCGGGGTGTCCGCGCCGATCGGCAGCGAGGGGTTCGCGACGTAGTAGTTCGCCTCCAGGGCGGGGGCGGCCGCGGTGGCCAGGAGCTGCGGGGCGAACGCCGAGTTGTTGCCGATCACCGGCACGTCGAACTTGACGGCCGCCGCGACCCCGACGAGCGAGGCCGCCTGCCGCGGGCCCGCGCTGATCACGACGGCCTTCACCCCTGCCTTCTTCAGGGCGACGACCTGGCCGGTCATGTCGTTGTCGGTCGGCTTGATCTTCTGCTCGACGACCTTGAGCCCCGCCTGCTTCGCCATGTACCGGGAGCCCGTCAGGGCGTTCTCGCCGTAGTCGCCCTCGAAGTACACATGGCCGATGCTGTCGCCCTTCTTCAGCCCCTTCTCCTTCATCAGGAAGTCGATCGCGTTGATCGTCTCGATGTCGTACGTGGAGCCGATGGGCCGGATGTACGGGCTGCCCAGCAAGGTGGCCGACCAGGCCTGCGGCAGGACCAGGGCCTTGTCCTGGCCGTCGATGCGCTGCTTGACGGCCGCGACGAACGGCGAGCCGATGAACTGGGTGAAGCCCAGCACCTTCGGAGCCAGCTCCGTGTAGCCGGAGACGGCCTTCTGCGGGTCGTAGCCGTGGTCGCGGACCGTCAGCGCCAGCTTGTAGCCGCAGACGCCGCCGGCGGCGTTGGTCTGCTTCACGTAGAGCTGCTGGGCCTGGGTGACGCTCTTGCCGAGCGTGGCGTAGACACCGCTCATGTCGGTGAGCACGCCGAGGCTGATCGTCTTCCCGGAGATCCCCTCGCCGGTCTTCACCCCGCCGGCGGCCTTCTCGCCGTCGTCTCCGCTCTTGGCCTTGGAACTGCATCCGGCCAGCACGAGCAGGGCGGCCAGCGCCCCCGCGGCCAGCCTCGCGGTGTGTGTCGTTCTCATCGTTCCTCCCCTTCAGTGACCCCGGGACGGGGCGTGACGCGAAGCCGGGCGGCCACCCTGACCAGGCCGCCCGGAAGAAAGAGCACCACCGCCACGACGGCGGCGCCGTACAGGTACCGGGCCGCCTCGCCCGGCGCGATGCCGCCCGTGCCCGGGTCGGAGACCAGGGGGAGGGTGTCGCTGTAGCGGGTCAGCACCTGGGGCAGCAGCGAGACGAACACGGCCCCGGCCACCGCTCCCGTCACCGAGCCGAGTCCGCCGATGACGATCATGGCGAGGTAGTCGAGCGAGAGGGTGATCCCGAAGTAGTCGGGCACCGTGCGCTGGAAGACCAGGGCGAGCAGCACCCCGGCCAGGCCCGCGTACATCGAGGACAGGACGAAGACCCCGGCGCGGTAGCGGGCGACGGGCACGCCGATCACCCCGGCCGCGATCCGGTGGTCGCGGATCGCGTTCATCGCCCGTCCGGGCCGGCCGCGCAGCACCCCGCGGGCGAACAGTCCGCAGCCGAGGAGCAGCAGCAGCCCCACGTACCAGAGCTTCTCGGCCGAGCCGAAGGGCACGTTCGCGACGACCAGCTCGCGGTCGTCGAAGGTGAGGCCGAAGAGGCTCAGCGGCGGCACGTCGCGGCCGTTGAAGCCGCCCGTCAGATCCCGGGCGTTGAACAGGACGTGCTGGCCGATGAAGATCAGGGCGAGCGTGGCGATGCCGAGGTAGGCGCCGCGCAGCCGTCCCGCGATCGGGCTGAACAGACCTCCGGCGATCCCGGAGACGGCCACGGCGAGGACGGCGGCGAGCCAGGCGGGCAGGCCGAGCCCGGTCAGCCCGTCGCCCCCGTCGGCGGCGAACACGCAGTAGCCGTACGCGCCGACCGCGAGGAAGAACGCGTGCCCCATGGAGAGCTGCCCGGTCGCGCCGGTCAGGAGGTTCAGGCCGATGGCGCCGATCGCGGCGGCCATCGCGAACAGTCCGGCCTGCAGCCAGAAGCGGTCGACGTAGAAGGGCAGGGCGAGCAGCAGGACGGCTCCGGCGGCGCCTCCCGCGGTACGGGCCGCGGGCAGCCGGACGGTGCGGCGGCGGGCGGGGCGGGGCGCGCTGCCCGCCTCGTCGTGGGTGAGGACCTCAGACACGGGCGAGCTCCTTCGTGCCGAACAGCCCGGCGGGCCGGATGAGCAGGATCGCGACCATCACCAGGTAGGGCGCGAGGTCGCCGAGACCGCGCCCGAGGAAGGTGAGGTCGCTCTGGTAGCCGGTGGCCAGGGACTCGGTGACGCCGACGAGGAGTCCGCCGACCAGCGCGCCGGTCGTCGAGTCGAGGCCGCCGAGGATGGCCGCGGGGAAGGCCTTGAGCGCGGCGAGCGAGGTGGCCCGTTCCAGCCCGGGTGTCGGGAAGACGGTCAGGAACAGCGCGGCGACGGCCGCGAGGCCACCGGCCACCGCCCAGGCCCCCAGCGACACCCGGCCGAGCCGGACGCCCATCAGGGCCGCGGTCTCCGGGCTCTCGGCCGCGGCGCGCGTGGCCACGCCCCAGGACGTGTACCGGAAGGCCAGCAGGAAGACCGTGATGAGCAGGGACGCGGTGACGAAGGCCGCGATCCGGGTGTGGGCGACGGAGACGGGGCCGACGGTGAGGACCGCGTCGCCCCAGGGGTCGCCGAGCGCCAGGACGTCGGTGCCGATGCGGCGGGTGAGTTCGGTGGTGAGCAGGATGTCGACGCCGATGGTGACGATCGCGAGGACGCTCTGGTCGGAGCCCCGGTAGCGGCGCATGACCAGGAACTCGACGGCGGCGCCCACCACCGCGGCGCCCGCGACCCCGGCGAGCAGGGCGGGCCAGAAACCGATGTCGTCGTGGAGCGTCGCGGTGACGTAGCCGCCCGCCAGGAGCAGGGAGGCGTGTGCGAAGTTGACGACCTCGGTGGCCCGGAAGATGACGACGAATCCGAGCGCGATGAGCGCGTAGACGGAGCCCAACGACAGTCCGTTGAGCAGGAGTTCGGCAAAGGTGCTCATGACGCGGTCTCCTCCGGTTCGGCGTGCTCGCCCAGGTACGCGCGGACGACGGCCGGATCGTTCTGTACGTCGGCGGGGGCGCCGTCGGCGATCCGGCGCCCGAAGTCCAGTACGGTCACCGCGTCCGCGAGCCGCATCACCACCCCCATGTCGTGTTCCACGAGCACGATCGAGATGCCGAGGCTGTCGCGGACCCCCGCGACGACCGCGGCGGTACGGCGCCGTTCGTCGGCGGTCATGCCGGCGATGGGTTCGTCCAGCAGGAGGACCCGGGGTTCCATGCACAGCGCCCGGGCGAGCTCGGCGAGCTTCTGCTGTCCGTACGGGAGCGAACCCGCGGGCCGGCCGAGCTGCCGCTCCAGGCCCACGAACGCGGCGATCTCGCGGACGCGTTCGCGGTGGCGCCGGTCCTCGCGGGCCGCCGAGGGCAGCCGCAGACCGGCGGCGAGGAATCCGGTGCGGGTCAGCCTGTGCCGGCCGAGCAGCAGACAGTCCTCGACGGTGGCGTGCGGGGGCAGGGCCAGGTTCTGGAAGATCCGGGCCACGCCGAGCCCGGCGATCCTGTGGGGCGGCAGTCCGGTGAGCTCGTGCTCCCCCAGACGGACGCTTCCGGAGGCGGGCCGGCACACACCGGACAGCACGTTGAAGCAGGTGGACTTCCCGGCGCCGTTCGGTCCGATGAGGGCGTGCACGGTGCCCGGCCGCACGGTGAAGCCCACCGTGTCGAGCGCGGTCAGCCCGGCGAAGCGGACGGTCACGTCCCGGACCACGAGCGGCGGGATGCCGGAGGGCACGGCCGCCGTGTCGTCGTGTTCTTCCACGGTGGGTTCACCCCTTCCAGCGGGACAGGGACGGAAGTCCGGCGGAGGAGGCCGCGCCGTCGGCGGCGGCGTCCTCGTCGACCACGCCGAGGTAGCGGCGGCGCACCTCGTCCGAGGCGGCGAGTTCGTCGGCGGGACCGGACAGGGTGACCTCGCCGACCTCCAGGACGTAGGCGGTGGAGGCGAGCCGCAGGGCGAGGGCGGCGTTCTGTTCCACGAGCAGGACGGAGGTGCCCTGCTCGTTGATCTCCCGCACGGTGTCGGCGATCCGCGCGGCCATCAACGGGGCTAGCCCGAGGGAGGGTTCGTCGAGCAGCAGCACCTTCGGGGCGCCCATGAGCGCCCGCCCGACCGCGAGCATCTGCTGCTCACCGCCGGACAGCAGTCCCGCCCGCTGGCCCGCGCGGTCGGCGAGGACCGGGAAGAGTTCGTGCACCCGTCGCAGGGCGCGGCTTCTGCCGACGCGGCCGCCGGTGCCGCCGAGGGCTCCGGCGCGCAGGTTGTCCGCGACCGTCATGCGGCTGAACACCCGCCGCCCTTCGGGTACTTGGGAGACCCCGGCGGCCACCACCCGGTCCGGCGGCAGCCGGTCGAGCGGGCGCCCGCCCAGCGTGACCGTGCCGCCGGTGACCGCGCCCCCGTGGAAGGAGAGGGTTCGGCACACCGCCCGCAGCAGCGTCGACTTGCCCGCGCCGTTGCCGCCGAGGACCGTCACCACGGCCGCCTCGGGCACCTCCAACGACACATGACGCAGTGCGCGTACGGGGCCGTATCCGACCGACAGATCCCGCACGTGCAGAGCGGAACCGCCCATGGCATCTCCCTTGTCCTCGCTCGGTGTGGCGCTCACCTCAGCACCGGCGGGCACCCCCGTCCACGGGCCGCGGCCGATACGCGGCGGGAGCCCACCGGTGGCGCCCGCCCGTTGTGCACGCGCACAACACCGCGTGTCAGGGGCCTGTGCGACCCCGGGTCGCGGTGGCATCCTCCGGCCATGGGAGGGCGCAGACCGCGGACCGGTCATGACTGGAAGCTGCTCGCGGAGTCGTGTGGGGCTCTGCTGGAACGGCTGCCCGAGCTCGTCGACGAGCACGTCAGGCAGCTCACCGAGTACTCCCCCGTCTACGGACAGGTGCTGCCGTACGACCAGCAGTGGCGGGAGGCGGAGACCGCGATGCGCATCGGCATCAAGGCGATCTCCGCGCCGCGGGACTCACCGCGCCGCGATCTGGAGCACGCCGAGGAGGCGGGGCGCAGGCGGGCCCAGCAGGGGCTGCCGCTCGAACTCCTCGTGCACGCCTACCGTGCCGCGGGCTATCTGGTGTGGGACGCGCTGATGGAGAGCGCGGCGAGCCGTGAGCCCGAGCGGCTCGCGGTGCTCATGCGGTGCGCCACGATGGTGTGGTCGGCGGTGGACGCGCAGGCCGCGACCGCCTCGGAGTCGTACCTGGCCACGGAACGGGAGCTGCGGCGGCGCACGGACGAGCAGTTGCAGGCCCTGCTCGACGCGCTGCTGGAGGGTCATCAGGCCCCGGGGCTCGCGGCCAGGGCGGCGGCCGGTCTCGATCTGCCCGAGCACGGCCCGTACGCCGTCGTCGTGCTGCGGACGGAACGCCACGACGGACGGGACGCCTGCGTCCGGCCGGTGCTGGGCGCCGGGCTGCGGTTCATCTGGCGGATGCGGGCCGACTGCGAGATCGCCGTGGTGGCGCTGGCCGCGGGGCAGGGCCTGGACGGGGTGGCCCGGCTGCTGGACGGCCGGCGGTCGGGTCCGGGCGGCATCAGTCCCGTGGTGTCGGGTCTGGGCGAACTGGGGCGGGCCCGGCGGTGGGCCGAACTGGCGCTGCGCACCTGTCCGCCGGACGCGACCGGTGTCGTACGCCTCGATCAGCGGATGCCGACGGCGCTCGTCGTGAGCCAGCCGGAGCTGGCGGGCCGGCTGGTGTCGGAGGTGTTCGGCACGGTGCTGGAGCTCGAACCCGGGGACCGGGCGGTGCTGATCGAGACGCTGGACATGTGGCTGGCCTGCGAGGGCTCCGCCGGGCGCGCGGCCGGACGCCTGTACTGCCACCGCAACACCGTCTTCAACCGCCTGCGCCGGCTGGAGCAGCTCACCTCGCGCTCACTGGCCCGCCCCCGCGACCTGATCGAGATGACACTGGCCCTGGACGCCTACCGGCTGGCGGGCGCGACGACGGCCGCGGGCGCAACCCCGGGACGGTGAGCCGGGAGCACCCGGCGCCCCGGGCACCGACGCCCCGGGGGCACCCGTGCCGCGGGGCTGCCGGGCCACCGGCCGGGTCCGAGAACCGGAGCGCCGGCCGCCGGGGAATCGGGTGCACGGGGAGTCGGGTGCGTGCCGCCGGATGTGCGGGGCGTCGGGTGTGCGGGGCGTCGAGCTTCTGAGACGTCGGGTGTCTGAGACGTCGAGCGTCTGAGGCGTCGGGTGTGCGCGGGTCAGAGCAGGAAGTCGCGGCCGATGTTCTCCGCCACCCGTTCCAGGATCGGTCCGGCCTCGGAGAGGCACCGGGCGATGTCGGGCTCGGCCTCCGTCAGCGGGTAGGCGCGCCGGATGCCGGCCCTGCCGAGCGCCTCGGGCGGGAGCGCGAGGCGGCCGCAGACCGCGACGACCTCCTTGCCCGCCGCACGGGCGGCCGCCGCGACCCCGGCCGGCGCCTTGCCGTGCAGGGTCTGCTCGTCCAGCGAGCCCTCACCGGTGATCACCAGCGTGGCGCGCTCCAGCGCGGGCGCGAAACCGAGCACGTCGAGCATCACCTCGATGCCGGGCCGGAAGCGGGCGCCGAGAACCAGCGCCCCGTAGCCGACCCCTCCCGCGGCACCGGCGCCGGGCGCGGTCGCGTACCCGGCGGCCTTCGGTCCGATCTCCTTCTCCAGGACACCGGCGAAGTGACCGAGGGCGATGTCCAGCACCGCCACGTCGTCGGGACCGGCGCCCTTCTGGGGACCGTAGACGGCGGGGGCGCCCTTCGGTCCGGTCAGCGGGTTGTCCACGTCGCTGGCGAGAACGAGGTCGACCCCGGCGAGCCGGTCGTCGAGGCCGGACAGATCGGCGCTCTGCACGTCGGCCAGCGCGGCGCCGCCGGGAGCCACCGGCTCGCCCCGCGCGTCGAGGAAGCGCGCGCCGAGCGCCGAGAGCATGCCCGCGCCGCCGTCCGTCGTCGCGCTGCCGCCCACGCCGAAGACGACCGTGTCGACACCGGCGTCGAGCGCTGCGCGCAGCAGTTCCCCGGTGCCGTACGTCGAGGACGAGAGCGGCGCCAGGACCCCCCGGGGCAGCCGCTGGAGCCCGCTCGCCTCGGCCATCTCCACGACCGCGGTCCGCCCGCGCAGGGCGAACGCGGCGGTCACCTCGTCGCCCAGCGGTCCGGCGACGCGCACCTCGTGGCGCTCGAACCCGGCCGCGACGGCGGCGTCGACGGTGCCGTCGCCTCCGTCGGCCACGGGCAGCGACTCGACCCGGACGTGCGGCGCGACCCTGCGCAGTCCGGCCGTCACCCGCTCCGCGACCTGTACGGCCGTCAGTGATCCCTTGAACTTGTCCGCCGCGATGAGCACACGCGGGGTCCGATCCACAGCAGCGTCCGCCACCTTGCATTCCCCTTGCTTCCGGGCCTTGCACACGTCAAGGCAGTCGCGCCGCTGCGACCATAACCGGAGCGGACCCTCGCCGTCATGCCCCTGCCCAGCCTGCGGGACCGCCCGCGATTGGGTAGACCTGAGCCATGACCCCTGTGGGCACCGACCTCGCCGACCGCGTCCTCGGGGGCTGGCTCGGCCGGATCGCGGGCAACATGCTCGGCAAGCCGGTCGAGCAGGGCGACCACTGGACGCGGGACCGGATCGACCGCTACCTGCGGCGGACGGCGGCCCTGCCGCTGACCGACTATCTCCCCGGACCCGCCGACGACGGCGACGGCGACAGCGGGTGGGGCGAGTTCGAGCTGCGGCCCGAGTGGCGCGAGTGCGTACGCGGCCGCATCCACGGCAGTTGCCGCGACGACGACGTGGACTACGCGATCCTCGGACTCGACCTGCTGGAGACGTACGGCTTCTCGTTCAGCACCGAGCAGGTCGGTGATCTGTGGCTGACGCGGCTTCCGTACCTCCAGACGTTCACGGCGGAGCGCGCCGCCTACCGCAACCTCGCCCAGGGCCTGAAGCCGCCGGTGACGGCCACGTACGAGAATCCGTACCAGGAGTGGATCGGCGCGCTGATCCGTGCCGACGTCTACGGCTGGACGTCACCGGGGATGCCGCTGCGCGCGGCCTCCCTGGCCCGCCGTGACGCCGTCCTGTCCCACACCGGCAACGGCGTGTACGGCGCGATGTGGGCGGCGGCGCTGATCTCCGCCGCCTTCACCACCCCCTCCGTGCGGGGCGCGCTGGAGACGGCGCTCACCGTGATCCCCGCGAGCAGCCGGCTGTCCCGCACCGTCCGCCGGGTGCTCGCGCTCCACGAGACGCGGATGTCCTGGGAGGACACGCTGACCGCCGTGTCCGAGGAGACCGCGGGGATGGGCTGGATCCACACGGTCCCGAACGCGGCCGTGCTGACCGCCGGGCTGCTGTACGGCGACGGCGACTTCACCCGCACCATCACGCTGACGGTCCGCGGCGGCCTCGACACCGACTCGAACGGCGCGACCGCCGGCTCCGTCGCGGGCGTCCTGTGCGGTGCGCGGGCGATTCCGCCGCAGTGGAAGGACCCGCTGGAGGACACCGTCCGCAGCGCGGTGTTCGGCTTCGACGGGGTGCGGATCACCGAGCTCGCGTCACGCACGGTCGCGCTGGTCGAGGCCTGAGCGGGCTTCTCGTTACGCTTCCGGGGTGAGCACTTCGGACTATGCCGCCTATATCGCCGGCCTGCCCCGTGTCCTCCTCGGGGCCGCCGCACTCTTCCGTGACGCCGAGGGGCGGGTGCTGCTCGTCGAACCGAACTACCGCGACGGCTGGACGCTTCCGGGCGGGACCGTGGAGTCGGACGACGGCGAGAGCCCTCGGCAGGGGGCGCGCCGCGAGACGGCCGAGGAGATCGGGCTCGACGTGGAGCTCGGACGGCTGCTGGCGGTCGACTGGATCCTCGGACCGGAGCGACCGCCGCTGGTGGCCTATCTGTACGACGGCGGGGTGCTGGACGACCGGGAGCTCAAGTCGATCCGGCTGCAGGAGGAGGAACTGCTGTCCTGGCGGCTGGTGCCGCGCGAGGACGTGCCGAGCCATCTGTCGGGCGCGACGGGCCGCCGGGTCCTCGCGGCGCTCGACGTCCTGGCGGAGGGCTCGGGCACGGCGGAACTGGAGAACGGCCGGCGGGTGGGCTGACGACGACGGCGGAGGCGGCTGCCGGCGGAGGTGGCCGGCGACGGCCGTCGAGGCGGCCTGACGGTGGCGACACTGCGGCCTGGCGTGGCGACGCGGCGGCCTGGCGGCGGCGCGGCGGGACGGCCGGGGTCCGAGGACGGGCACCCGGCGGGCCGCTGAAGGCAGGGGCCCGCGAACACCGGCCAGGGGCCGGTGTTCGCGAAGCCGGTCCCAGCCGGGGTTCCTCGCCGGGTTGTCAGGGGACCTCGACGGGGCGCCTCGACCGGGCGTTCACGGGTCAGCCGAGGATCCGGGCCTTCTGCGCCTCGAACTCGGCCTCGGTCAGCACGCCCTGGGCCTTGAGGTCCCCCAGTTGCTTGAGCTGATCGATCTTGCTGGTCATCTCGTCGCCCGGCGCGGGGGGCGGAGGCGGCGGCGGAGCCTGCTGCTCCTGGTACTGGTACTGCTGCTGCGCTTCCTGCTGCGCCCATCGTCCCTGCTGACGACGTGACACACGGTTCGAGACGGCGGTGGCCGTACCGGCCACCACGGCGGTGCGGGCGACCCCGCGGAGGAGACCTGGCACGGTGGTTTCCTTTCCGGGCACGAGTGCATACGGAACCGGCGCCGAATTCGACTCGGCGCACCGGGCAGAACCATTGGAGCACCGAACCCATTCACCCGCACGTCGATCTCGTCCCGGCCGGGCGCGCTTTTCGACGATCTGCCGGTCCGTCATTCCCGTGGCAAGCTGAAATGTGGGCCACCGGCCGTCGCCCGGTCAGTGGCGAGGTCTACGCACGAGGAGCTCGCAATGGCTACGACGGGTATGCACCACCGACAGGAATCCGCCGGCGGTTCCGGGGCGTGGGTGTCCGGCTGGACCGCCTTCGCCGGAGTCATGATGATCTTCGGAGGGGCGATGGCGATATTCCAGGGCATCGCCGCCATCGCACAGGACGACGTGTTCGTCACCACCGGCAACTACGTCTACACCTTCAACCTCACGAGCTGGGGATGGATCCACCTCACCCTCGGCGTCCTCGTCGTCCTCGCCGGCATCGCCGTGTTCCGCGGCATGCTGTGGGCCCGCGTCGTCGGCATCACCCTGGCGGGACTGGCCATGGTCGCCAACTTCATGTGGCTGCCGTACTCCCCGGTGTGGGCCAGCGTGCTGATCGCCATCGACGCCTTCGTCATCTGGGCGCTGTGCGTCGGAGCCGGCCGGGACGCCGCCCGTACCGCGTAGCCGCTCGCGACCTCCCCGAAGTCCCCGGCCGTCGGCGGCCCCGCACCGAGGTGCGGGGC
>NZ_JBHTZF010000018.1:0-148772 GCF_042790435.1 Streptomyces sp. NPDC056738 | reverse complement strand
TACCAGGTCACCAACGTCGAGGCGTCCATGTCGTCGCCCTCCTCGCTGCTCCACTGGACCCGCCGCATGATCGAGATCCGCAAACAGAACAAGGCATTCGGACTCGGCTCCTACACCGAACTCCCCTCCTCCAACCCCGCCGTCCTCGCCTTCCTGCGGGAATACAAGGACGACCTGGTGCTGTGCGTGCACAATTTCTCCCGGTTCGCCCAGCCCACCGAGCTCGACCTGCGCGCCTTCAACGGCAGGCACCCGGTCGAACTCATCGGCGGCGTGCGCTTCCCCGCCATCGGCGAACTGCCCTACCTGCTGACCCTCGCCGGCCACGGCTTCTACTGGTTCCGGCTGCGCCCCGCGGTCGGGCCCGGCACCACGAGGCGATCGTGAACGCGTACCCCTCGACAGCCCGCCCGCCCCTGAAAGGACGTGCCGTCATGGCGAACACCGCTCTGCAGCGTCCGAGCGGCCTCGACACCGCTCCGCTGCTCACCTCGCTGGCCGAGCTGCTGCGCGCCTGGCTGCCGCGGCAGCGCTGGTTCGCGGGCAAGGGCAGGCCCGTGACGGACCTGACCCTGCTGTCGACCACCGAGCTGTACCCGGGGTGTCTGCATCTGCTGGTCCGCACCGAACACCTCGGCCCGCCCGCCCACGGCACGGCCGGCACCCCCGCGGCCGAGGACTGCTACCAACTGCTGCTCGGTGTGCGGGAGGTCCTGCCGCCCCGGCTGGCCCACGCCTTCATCGGCCGGGCGAGCGCCGGCCCGCTGGCCGACCTGACCGTCTACGACGCCTTCCACGACCCGAAGGCCGCGGGGCTGCTCCTGGAGCGGCTGCGCCGTTCGGGTACGGCGGGACCGCTGCGGTTCGAACGCGACCCGCGGGTGACGGTGCCGTCCGGTCTGGCACCGCGACTCCTCGACGCCGAGCAGTCCAACACCTCGCTGGTCTACGGGGACGCCTTCATACTGAAGGTCTTCCGGCGCGTCCAGCCCGGCATCAACCCGGACCTGGAGGTGCCCCGCGCCCTGGCCCGGCAGGGCTGCACCCGCGTCCCCGCGCCGGCCGCGTGGTTCCGGACCTCGGAGCCGCAGGAGGCGACCCTCGGTGTCCTCCAGCCGTACCTGCGCGGCGCCGCCGACGGCTGGGCGCTGGCCCTCGAGTCCCTCGGCTCGCGGCAGGACTTCACCGGTGAGGCGTACGAACTGGGCCGGGCCACCGCCGAGGTGCACCTGACCCTGGCCGAGGCCTTCCCCGTGGACGCGCCGAGCCCGTACCGCAACCAGCGGCTCGCGGAGGCGATGCACGGGCGTCTCGACTCCGCCGTCCGTTCCGTTCCCGAACTGCGCCCGCACGCGCCCGGCTTGCGGTCGGCGTTCGACGCGCTCGCCGCCCTGGACTCCGCGGTCCGTCCCGCCCAGCGCATCCACGGCGATCTCCACCTCGGCCAGGTCCTGCGCGCCGGGCAGCGGTGGTCGGTCATCGACTTCGAGGGTGAACCCGCCCGCCCGATCAGCGAACGTCGGCGTGTCCAGTCGCCTGTACGCGATGTCGCGGGCATGCTGCGGTCCTTCGACTACGCGGCCCGCTCCCGGCAGCCCTGGCGTCCCGAGTGGGCGGAGCGCTGCCGTGAGGCCTTCTGCGCGGGCTACGCCGCCGCGGCGGCCTGGGACCCGCGCGAGGAACCCGAACTGCTGCGCGCGTACGAGACGGACCGCGCCGTGTACGAGGTGCTGTACGAGGCACGGCACCGGCCCGACTGGCTGCCCGTGCCCATGGCGGCCGTCGGACGGCTCGCCGACAGCCCCTGACCACCCACCGCCGGCGACCACCCGGCACCGACCGACCTCAACCGACCACCGGTCACCGACCACCGACCACCGACCACCGACCAGTCTGTGCACTCCCGCCCACCGATCCGACACTCCCAGCTTCGAGAGGCCCAAGCCGTGACCCGCACCGCATCCTCCCGCGTTCGACGGGCCAAGCCCGCCGCCCCGTCCGCGCAGCCAGCCGCGTTGGACCCCATGGATCGGGGGCGGCTGCTGTCCGGCGCCCATCACGATCCGCACGCGCTGCTGGGGGCCCATCCGGTGCCGGGCGGAGTGGTGTTCCGGGCGCTGCGGCCGTACGCCCAGGGCGTGGCGGTGGTCGTGGACGGGAACCGCACGGCGCTGGACGACCTGGGCGACGGGTTCTTCGGCTCGGTCCTGCCGTTCGACGCGATTCCGGCCTACACCCTGGTGGTGACGTACGAGAGCGGCGAGTTCGAGACGCAGGACCCGTACCGGTTCCTGCCCGCGCTCGGCGAGTTCGACCTGCATCTGATCGCCGAGGGCCGGCACGAGGAGCTGTGGCGGGCGCTGGGCGCCGAGCCGATGACCCACGAAGGTGTGGAGGGCACGCGCTTCACCGTGTGGGCGCCGAACGCCCAGGGGGTCCGGGTCTGCGGGGACTTCTGCCACTGGGACGGCGCCGCCGGGTTCCCGATGCGTTCGCTCGGATCGTCCGGCGTGTGGGAGGTGTTCCTGCCCGGCATGGGTGAGGGGGCGCTCTACAAGTTCGACATCACGCGCCCCGACGGCTCCCGCACCCTGCGCGCGGACCCGATGGCCCGCCGCACCGAGGTGCCCCCGGCGACCTCGTCGGTGGTGACCCGGTCGTCGTACGCGTGGCAGGACTCGAAGTGGATGAAGGAGCGGGCGAAGCGCCGCCCGCTGCACGAGGCGCCGTTCTCGGTGTACGAGGTGCATCTCCCGTCCTGGCGTCCCGGTCTGACCTACCGTCAACTGGCGGACGAGCTCCCCGCCTACGTCACCGACCTCGGCTTCACGCACGTCCAGCTCATGCCCGTCGCCGAGCACCCCTTCGGCGGCTCGTGGGGCTACCAGATCACCGGGTTCTACGCGCCCACCGCACGCCTGGGAACCCCCGACGACTTCAAGTACCTCGTCGACGCCCTGCACCGGGCCGGGGTCGGGGTTCTCATGGACTGGGTGCCCGCGCACTTCCCCCGCGACGACTGGGCCCTCGCCCAGTTCGACGGCCGCCCGCTGTACGAACACGCCGACCCCCGGCGCGCCGACCACCCCGACTGGGGAACCCTCGAATTTGACTACGGCCGCCGCGAGGTCCGCAACTTCCTCGTCGCCAACGCCACCTACTGGTGCGAGGAGTTCCACATCGACGGCCTGCGCGTCGACGCCGTCGCCTCCATGCTCTACCTCGACTACTCCCGCGAAGAGGGCCAGTGGGCCCCCAACGAGTTCGGCGGGCGGGACAACCCCGACGCGGTGGCCTTCCTCCAGGAGATGAACGCCACCGTCTACCGCCGCAACCCCGGTGTCGTCACGATCGCCGAGGAGTCGACGGCCTGGGAGGGCGTGACCCGTCCGACGTCCGACGGGGGGCTCGGCTTCGGGCTCAAGTGGAACATGGGCTGGATGCACGACTCGCTGGAGTACATGCAGCACCAGCCGATCCACCGCAAGTACCACCACAACGAGATGACCTTCTCGATGGTGTACGCCTACAGCGAGAACTACGTCCTGCCGATCTCCCACGACGAGGTCGTGCACGGCAAGCAGGCACTCGTCTCCAAGATGCCCGGTGACTGGTGGCAGCGGCGCGCCAACGCCCGCGCCTACCTCGGCTTCATGTGGGCCCACCCCGGCAAGCAACTCCTCTTCATGGGGCAGGAGTTCGCGCAGGGCGGGGAATGGAAGGAGGCCGAGGGCCCCGAATGGTGGCTGCTCGACCCCGACTACTGCGCCGAGGCCGACCACCGCGGGGTCCAGGATCTCGTCCGTGACCTCAACACTCTCTACCGCGGTGAGCCCGCGCTGTGGGAACGCGACACGGACCCGTCCGGCTTCACGTGGGTCGTCGGCGACGCCGCCGACGACAACGTCTTCGCGTTCCTGCGCCACGCGGCCGACGGCACCCCGCTCCTCGCCGTCACCCACCTCTCCCCCGCCGTCCGGCACGGCTACCGCCTCGGCGTCCCCGAGGACGTCCCCGCCTGGCAGGAGGTCCTCAACACGGACAGCCTCCGCTACGGCGGCAGCGACGTCGTCCACCCCGAGCCCGTCAAGGCCGAGGCGATCGGCATGCACGGCCGGCCGACCAGCATCGAGCTGACGCTGCCGCCGCTCGCGACGGTGTGGCTGCGGCCGGCCTGAGCCGGACCGCAGCCACCGGGAAGCCCGTCTCAGGCCGAGGCGGGCTTTCCGGCCGTGAACAGCCAGGTGTGGAAGAGACCCGACAGGTCCTTGCCGGACTCCCGCTCGGAGAGCCGGATGAACTGGGCCGTCGTACCGTGCCCGCCGCGGTGGACGGTGGCCCAGGTGCGCAGGATGCGGAAGAACGCGGGATCGCCGACGGCCGTGCGCAGCTTGTGCAGGACCATGGCGCCACGGGCGTAGACCGGGGTCTCGAAGATGTGCTCGCCGCTGCCCGGGTCGCCGGGCGGGAAGGCCCAGAGGTCCTTGCCCGCGGGCGTGGCGTACAGCGTGTCGAAGGCCTTCTGTGCGCTCTTGCCGCCGTGCTGCTCGGCGTACAGCCACTCGGCGTAGGTCGCGAAGCCCTCGTTGAGCCAGATGTCCTTCCACCGGGTCAGGGTGACGGAGTCGCCGAACCACTGGTGGGCGCTCTCGTGGACGAGGGTGTCCAGGTCGGGCGCGGAGTCGTACACGGGACGGGTCTGGGTCTCCAGGGCGTAGCCGACCTGCGGGGCCCGGTCGACGATGGCTCCGGCCGCCCGGAAGGGGTAGGGGCCGAAGAGCTTGCTCTCCCAGGCGAGGACGGACGGCAGCTTCTTGACGACCGGTGCGGCGGCGGCCGCCTCGCGGGGGTCGACGGCGTTGTAGATCTTGAGGCCGTCGCGGGTCGTGTACTGCTCGACCTTGAACGTGCCGACGGTCGCCGTGGCGAGGTAGGCCGCCATCGGCTCGGACTGGCGCCAGCGGAAGGTGGTCCGGCCGTTCGCGGTCCGCTGCCCGAGCAGGACGCCGTTGGCGACGGCGGTGCTCCCCTTCGGGACGGTCAGCGTGAAGTCGTACGACGCCTTGTCCGTGGGGTGACTGTTGGCGGGGAACCAGGTCATCGCGCCCTGGGGCTCGCCGGCCACGAACGCGCCGTCGTCCGTGGGGATCCACCCGTCGGGGGAACCGTCGGGGTCGGTGACCGGCTTCGGGGTGCCGGAGTAGGTGACGGTGACGCGGAACTCCTGGCCCTTGCGCAGGGTGTCCTTCGGGGTGACGACGAGCTCCCGGCCGTCACGCCGGAACGCGGCCTTGGCGTGGTCGACGGTTACGCCGGTGACCTTCAGCCCGCTGAGATCGAGGTCGAACCGGCTCAGGCGCTGGGTGGCTCTGGCGGTGATGACCGCCTTGCCGTCGAGGTTGCGGCTGTGCGGGTCGTAACCGAGCGTCAGGTCGTAGTGGTGGACGTCGTAGCCGCCGTTGCCCGAGAGGGGGAAGTACGGGTCTCCCGCGCCGGCGGCGCCCACGGTCCCGGCCGCCGTGGCGGGGCCCGCCGCGGTGAGCAGGGCGGCGAGGGCCACGGGGACGGCCGCGACGACGGCCTCGCGGCGAAGGACGGTTGTGCGTCGTGCGGCCTCGTGCGGGCGTGGTGTCACGTTCGCTCCTCCGGTTCGACGGTGATCACTCCCGCACAGCCTATGAGTCCGTCCCCGCCTCGGCCCCCACGATCAGGTCAAGTCGTGGCCGTCCCGCGGGGGCCGGTGGGCCCCTCGTGCTCACACCCAGGGCGGCGGACCGTCCGGGACGAGCTGGTGGACGTCGAAGAGGACGGCGGACTCGACGCCGAGCGCGGCTCCGCCCATGCCGGCCGCCCAGGTGAGGAACGGGCGCGGTTCGAAGGCGCCCGCGCCCAGGCCCTTGGTGTACTCGGCGTGCGCCTCAAGGGAGGCGATGCCGCGTTCGAGGGGTTCGCCGGTGACGTCGACGCCGTGCGTGGGCTGTTCCGCTCCGGCGAGGCACACCATCCGGATGCCGTTCCAGGGTTCCAGTCCCTCGTCGGCGAGTTCGGGGAAGATCCAGCGGTTTCCCGCGTCGCGGGCCGCGTCGAGTGCGGCCAGGCCCACCGCCCGGTGGTCCGCCTGGTTGGTCATGCCGCCGATCATCCGTACCGTGAACGCGCCGGACACCACGACGTCGGGCCGGTGGCGGCGCATCGCGCGCACGATCTCCCGGCGCAGCGGGGTCCCGTACTCGACGACTCCGTCGCGGTGATCGAGGAACTCGACGGTCTCGACGCCGACCCGCCGTGCGCCGGCCCGTTCCTCGGCCTCGCGCAGCGGCGCCGCGCGGTCCGGGTGCAGGCCGTCGATGCCGGCCTCTCCCCTGGTCGCGAGCAGATAGCTCACCTGTTTGCCCTGGGCCGTCCAGCGTGCGACGGCACAGGCCGTGCCGTACTCGATGTCGTCCGGGTGGGCGGCCACGGCCAGACACCGCTCCCAGTCCTCCGGCAGCGCGGGCAGGCCCGTACCGCCTCCGAAGCCTGCTTTGTCCTGTGTGGGATCCATGTCCGGCATGATGGCGCGCGGGCGGCGGGGACCGACAGAGGCGCGCTTTCCGGGATCGCGCGCCGGGCTTTCGCGCCTGGGCGCCGACCGCTGGCCGAACACCGGAACACCGTGATGAAGTCGGTCCACACGTCCGAGGATCCGGCGTCGGAAGCCGTCGTTCCCTCGCGTCGGCGCGGTCGGCCGACGGCGTGTCAGACCCCGTACAGCGCAGAGGAGATGCCGTGACCACCACCTCGCCCACCTGGAACCACGCACCCGTGAGGGTGGGGCTCGTCGGCGCGGGGCCCTGGGCGCGGGCCGTGCACGCCCGGGTGCTCGCCGCCGGACCGGAGACGGTGCTGACGTCGGTGTGGGCCCGCCGGCCGGAGGCCGCTCGCGAGACGGCGGTTCCGTACGGCGCGGGGGTCGCCGCCTCGTTCGAGGAACTGCTCGACGGCTGCGAGGCGGTGGCCTTCTCGGTTCCGCCCTCGGTCCAGGCCGAACTGGCGGTACGGGCGGCCGAGGCGGGCAAGGCCCTGCTCCTGGAGAAGCCGCTCGCGCTCGACCTGCCCGCTGCACGGCGGCTCGTGGACGCGATCGACGCCTCGGGCGTGGTGTCCCAGCTCGTCCTGACGAACCGCTACCACCCGGCGGCCCGGCGGTTCCTCGCGACGGCGCGGACCCTGGACGTCTCGGGCGCGCGGTCCTGCGGTATCAGCGGCGCGTTCCTGGGCGGTGACTTCGCGACCCCGTGGCGCCTGGAGCACGGAGCGCTCCTGGACCTCGGACCGCATCTGCTCGATCTGCTGGACGCGGCCCTGGGCCCGATCGTCCGGGTGCGCGGCGCCGGGGACCCGCGCCGTTGGCTCGAACTCACCTGCGAGCACGAGAGCGGCGCCGTGAGCCAGGCCTCCCTGTCGGGTTCGGTCGAGGTCGAGCGCGGGATCACCCGCGTCGAACTGTTCGGCCGCCACCCCGAGCTGGCCCTGGACTTCGGAACCCTCGACCACGAGGAGTCCTGGCCCGTACTGCGCCACGAGTTCGCGACGGCCGTCCGCACGAACGACCCCGGCCCCCTCGACGCCCACCGCGGCCTGTACCTCCAGACACTGATCACCCGGGCGCTGGAGGACTAGGGCTCCGATCCGAGCCTCCCCCGGGTTCCGACGAACCGCTCGCGCGGGTATCAGGAAGGAACGCGCGTGCGGTCTGCCGGGGGAGGACGGTTCAGGTGTTCAACATCATCTCGTTGGTGATGTCGGTGATGGCTCTGGCGGCGTCGACCTGGGGGGTCGTCCGGCAGATCGGACGGGCCCGGGCGGACAGCGACCTGGCCATGACGACCGAAGTGCTGCTGACGCACATCCGCGACCCCGAGTTCCAGCGCGACCAGCGCTGGGTGCTGTTCGAGCTCGCCTCGCAGCACAGCCCCGACGACGGCATCGACCTCCTGCCGGGCGATGCCAAGTACCGCGCGTGGAACGTCGCGTTCGTCTTCGAGGCGGTCTCCATCATGATGCGCTTCGACATCGTCAACTCGGAGATCCTGACGAGCCTGACGCACTACCGCCTGATGCGGACGTGGGAGGTCCTGGAGCCGTACATCCGGGCCGAACGCGCCAGGCGGGGCAGTGTGGTCTTCCCCTTCTTCGAGGACGCGTACGCCACGGCGCGGCGCACCGATCCGGAGGCACTGCACCGGCGGCTGGGGCTGAAGGCCGCGGACGGCAGGCCGCGGTGAGCCGGTGGGGCCGTTCAGGGGAAACGTGGGGTGGGGACGCGTGGGTGGGGGGTGGCGGGTCCAGACAGGAGGTGTGAAGCTGACCTTGATCGCGCCCATGCTCGCGACACCCGGATCGCTGCCGGCCCCCGGTCAGGACATGCGGTGGGCGTACGAGACGAAGCAGGACGGTCAGCGGGCGGTGGTGTATCTCCCCGGGGACGGCAGCGTGACCCTGCGGGCCCGCTCCAGCGAGGACATCACCGCCGCCTACCCGGAACTGCGGGCCCTCGGCGGTGTGCTCGGCACGACGGCTGCGGTCCTGGACGGCGAGGTGCTGGTCCTGGACGACCAGGGCCGGGGCGACTTCCAGCTCCTGCAGTCCCGTATGGGTCTGGCCCGGTCGCCGGACCGGGCGGCCCGGCGCGCCGGGCAGGCGCCCGCTCATCTCGTCCTGTTCGACGTCATGCATCTGGACGGCGATCTCACGGGCCTGCCCTACGCGCGACGGCGGCAGACGCTGGAGAACCTCTCTCTGCAGGGCCCGTTCTGGTCGACGCCGACGGCACTCGTGGGGCACGGCGAGGAGGCCCTGCGGGCGACACGGGCGAGCGGTCTGGAGGGGCTGGTCTGCAAACGGCTCGACTCGGTGTACGAGCCCGGCGTGCGCTCACGGTCCTGGATCAAGATCCGCAACATGAGGACCGCGGACGTCGTCGTCGGCGGCTGGGTCCCCGGGAAAGGGCGTCTGTCCGGACTGCCCGGCGCCGTGCTGGTGGGCCAGCGCGCCGAGGGAGGGCTGCGCTACGTCGGGAGCGTGGGTACGGGCTGGAACGCGGCCGAACGGGCCGAACTCGCCCGGCTGCTGCGGGCCGCGGAGACGGGCCGCTGTCCGTTCGACACCGTCCCGCGGGCGGCCGAGGCGCGCTGGGTGCTCCCCCGGCTGGTGGGCGAGGTCCGCTACAGCACCCGTACGCGTGCCGGACTGCTCCGCCAGCCGTCCTGGCTGCGGCTGCGTCCCGACCTCGCCCCCGAGGACTCGGCGGCCGATCTCCCGTAAACCGGGACCGGGTGCGCGGACGTGAAGGAGCCGGCCGCGCGCGGCGGTCGGCTCCTTCGGTCCCGGCTCAGGTTCTGCCGGGTCCGCCGCTGCCGAAGGACCCGCTGGATCCGGGCTGCCAGCGCTTGCGGTGCTGGTCATCGGCGTGTTTCGTGCCCGCGGAGTGCATGTTGTACGGCATCAGCCGCTCACTCTCGTCCACGGCGTGCGGGACCTCGTCGGGTTCTCGCATCTCGCGTTCCTCGTGCACCGCCCCGCCGTCCGGCAGCCTCGGCTGCTCCTCGGGAGTGGGCGGGCGCGATTCCAGGTTCCGGACCCTGATGCCCATCCGGACGGCCCAGACGAGGGCACCGGCGATGATGAGGCCGCCGATGAAGGCGGCGCCCGCGTTCAGCGATGAGCTGGCTGTGATCAGATCTTGGCTCGCGGTGTACATGGTGTTCGCGTACCCCCAATACCAGGGGAAATCTGCGTACTGGCCCGTCAGCGACGGCCATTCCATTGTATTCCGGATCAATCCGGGCGCTACGCCGTGAATCTGGACAAGCTACAGCCCCGTCCGTCCTGGGCCGGGCCCGGTCATTCCGGACGGTGCGCCACGGCCCCGAACATCGTCACCGACATGTGCAGACCGCCCTGACGCGCGGCTTCCGAGAGGTCCTCGTACAGGCGGTCGCGCCGCGTCTCGTCGATGAGGCCGCGGTTGAGCGCCGAGTCGCCGAGCATGCGGATGAGCGGCCAGGCGACCGACTTGTGGTCCTGGAGCAGGGCCTGCGATCCGCGGTCGTCGACGACGAGGCCGGCGGCCGTCAGCCGTCCCACCAGCTTGCGTCCGGAGTACGGGTCGGCGGCGGCGGACAGCGCGCCGGTGGTGAGCGCGGCGATCGTCTCGGGGTCACCGGGGTGCAGGATCGTGGTCGCCCAGTCGGTGTCCAGCAGGGCGACGCGTCCACCGGGGCGCAGCACGCGCGCTATCTCGAAGACGGCCTTCTCCGGTTCCGCGAGGTGCTGGAGGACCCGCTCGCACCACACGACGTCGACGGTGGCGTCGGGCAGCGGCAGGGAGAGGGCGTCGGCGTCGGCGAAGCGCGCGGCACTGCGTTCCTCGGTCCCGCGCTGTTCGGCCACGGCGCGCAGTCCGGGGTTGGGCTCGATGCCGAGCACCCTGCCGCGGGGGCCGACGGCCGCGGCGAGACGACGGGTCTGGGATCCGGTGCCCGCGCCGATGTCGAGCGCCCGCTCCCCCGGCCGTACGGCCAGCGCCGCGTGCGCCCACGAACGCAGGCGCTGCACGCCGTCGTTGACGTCCTGGGCGTCGAGAGCGCCCACCAGACGGGAGGTGCTGTCCGCGCTGATGTTCTGCGCGTGGAAGGCCGACGTAGGCCGCGTGTCCACCATGGCGGTCACTCTAGAACCACCATGGTCGTTTTTCAGATTCAGATTGTGTAACGCCTCAAGGCCGGTGTGACAAAAGCGAGCACAAGCACCGCGACGATCACCAGCAGGCCTCCGCCGGCGACCGCGGCGGGTGCTCCGAAGGCCGAACCGGCCGTGCCGTGCAGGACGTCGGCGACGCGCGGACCGCCCACGACGACCACGGTGAAGACGCCCTGGAGCCGTCCGCGCATCTCGTCGGTGGCGGCGGACAGCAGGATCGCGCCGCGGAACACCATGGAGACCATGTCGGCGACGCCGGCCAGGGCCAGGAACGCCACGGCGAGCCACAGGCTGCCGCTGAGACCGAACCCGGCGATGGCCGCGCCCCAGGCGGCGACGGAGACGATGACCATCAGACCGTGCCGGCGGGCGCGGGAGAAGGTGCCCGACATCAGTCCGCCCACGACGGCGCCGACGGGGATCGCCGCGAACAGCAGGCCGAGCGCGAGTCCTTCGCCGTAGGAGCCGTACGTCTCGGCGGCGAGCTGCGGGAACAGGGCGCGCGGCATGCCGAGGACCATGGCGATGATGTCGGCGAGGAACGACAGCAGCAGCACCTTGTGCAGGGCGATGTAGCGGAAGCCGGCGACGACTTCGCGCAGGCCGGCGCGCTGGGCGGCGGCTCTGCCGAGGGGCGGCAGCGCGGGGAGCCGCAGGACGGCCCACACGGTGACGGTCAGGGCGAGGGCGTCGATCAGGTAGAGCTCGGGCAGCCCGATGAGGGGGATGAGCGCACCGGCGAGCATGGGTCCGGCCACCGAGCCGGTCTGCATGACCGTCGCGCCGAGCGCGTTGGCGGCGGGCAGTTCGTCGGCCGGGACGAGCCGGGCGATGGAGGCGCTGCGGGCCGGGGAGTTGAGGCCGAAGAACGCCTGCTGGAGGGCGAGCAGAACCATCAGGACGAGCACCGAGTCCAGCCCACTGACGGCCTGCGCCCAGAAGAGCAGTGAGGTGACGGCTATGCCGGTGTTGGTGACGAGGAGCAGTTTGCGGCGGTCCACGCTGTCGGCGATCGCGCCGCCCCACAGGGCGAACACGACCAGCGGCACCAGTCCGGCGAGACTGGCGTAGCCGACCCAGGCCGAGGATCCGGTGATGTCGTAGATCTGCTTGGGCACGGCGACGGCGGTGAGCTGGCTGCCCACGGACGTGACGGCGGTGGACGTCCAGAGCCGGCGGTAGGCGGGGCGGCGCAGCGGCCGGGTGTCCATGGCCCATCGACGCCATCCGGTGCGGTCGGGCCCCTCGGCCTCCGCGCTCGGCTCGGCCCCCGCGGCGCCGGCGCTCCGCTCGGGCTCCTCGGCGCCGCGGCTCCCGTCGGGCCCCGCGGCGCCGTTGTCCGTACTGCTCTGGCTCGTGTCCACGCTCATCCTGGTTGCTCGCTACATCTTTCGATTCGAGGATCACTATGGCCGAGCGTGGACGGCTCGTGTTCCCCGGGGGACCGGATCGGGTCACGGGGCGTGCGGTCACCGGGCGGGGCGGGCCAGGGGGGCGTACTGAGGGCGTACGGCGTTCACGCGCCGGCGATCAGCATGGCGCCCATCGCGATCATGGTCGTGGCGACCAGCCCGTCCAGCACGCGCCAGGACCCGGGCCGGGCGAGGAGGCGGCCGAGGAGGCGCGCGCCGAACCCGAGGGCGGCGAACCAGCACAGGCTCGCGAGCGCCGCGCCCAGCCCGAACGTCCAGCGCAGCGATCCGCGGCCGGCCGCCAGCGAGCCGAGCAGGAACACGGTGTCGAGGTACACGTGCGGGTTGAGCCACGTCAGGGCGAGGCAGGTGAGGACGGCGCGGCGCCAGGAACCCGGGGATCCGCCGGCCGCCCGCAGGGACGACGGCTTCAGCACCCGCCGGGCGGCGAGGGCTCCGTAGCCGATGAGGAAACAGCCGCCGATCAGGCCGACCGCGGTGAGCGCCCCGGGCCAGGCCACCACCACCGCGCCGACTCCGCCGACCCCCAGCGCGATGAGCACCGCGTCGGACAGCGCGCAGATGCCCACGACGGCGAGGACCGCGTCCCGGCGGACGCCCTGGCGCAGGACGAAGGCGTTCTGCGCGCCGATGGCGACGATGAGGGAGAGTCCGGCGCCGAATCCGGCGGCCGCTGCGGCGAGAGCGTCTGTCATGGCATTGACGCTAGAAAGCGGATCGCCAGGAGTACAGCTAAAGATTCTTACGTATCCTTAGCGTTCGTGATGGCGGAACTCCCCCTCGACCAGGTGCGCACCCTGCTCGCCGTGGTCGACGAGGGCACCTTCGACGCGGCGGCCGCCGCCCTCCATGTCACGCCCTCCGCCGTGAGCCAGCGGGTCAAGGCACTCGAACAACGCACCGGCAGGGTCCTGCTGACGCGGACCAAGCCGGTGCGCCCGACCGAGTCCGGCGAGATCGTCGTGCGTTTCGCGCGCCGGCTCGCCCTGCTGGAGCGGGACGCGCACGCCGAGCTCGGCATGTCCGGCACGGGTGAGCCCACCCGGCTGTCGATCGCGGTGAACGCCGACTCGCTGGCGACCTGGTTCCTGCCGGCCCTCGCCCGCGTGCCGGACGGACTCGGGCTCTGCTTCGAACTGCGCCGCGAGGACGAGGACCACACCGCCGCCCTGCTGCGCGAGGGAGTGGTGATGGCGGCGGTCACCTCCTCGCCCGACCCGGTGGCCGGCTGCTCCGTACGCGCCCTGGGGACCATGCGCTATCTGCCGGTGGCGAGCCCCGGCTGCGCCGAACGGTGGCTCGGCACCGGGAGCGGCACACCCCTGCGCGAGCTGATCGGCTCCGCCCCTGTGGTGGCCTTCGACCGCGCCGACGACATCCAGGACGACTTCGTCCGCGCCCTCTCCGGCGGTCCCGGAGCGAGCGCGCTGCGCCATTTCGTGCCCACGTCCGAGGGGTTCGTGGACGCCGTGGCGGCCGGAATGGGCTGGGGCATGGTGCCCGAGGTCCAGGCGGGGCCGCTGCTGCGCGCCGGGCGGCTGGTCCCCCTCACGGCGGGCCGGGGCATCGACGTCCCGCTGTTCTGGCAGCAGTGGAAGCTCGACTTCCCCGCGCTCGGGGCGGTGGCCGAGGCGGTGGCGGCCACCGCGGCCGAGGCGCTCCGGCCCGGCCCGGGCCCCTGAATCACTCGCTTCCCGACAGCTCCCGAACCGGCCCCGAGCCGGTATGTTCACGCAGGGCACATTCGGGCGCTGCCGGGAAGAATGGCCTCACCGCTTGGTGCCCTCGAGGACGCCGAGGTGCGGTGAGCGACCCGAGAGGCGCATTCTTGCTGTGTTACCCCCCAGGTGGCGGGCGGACGAAGGCAGACAGATGAGAGGGAGCGCCGAGCGTGAAGGCCGGGCGCCGGACAGCCTGACCTCCCTGCTCACCGACGCGGTGACGGACGCGATCCGGGCCGCCCGCGGCTTCGCGGGGGGCGTGTATCTGCGCTCCGGCACTCCAGGACTGCTGCGCCTCGCCGTACTCGCGGGCCTGCCGGGACCCCTCTTCCGCCCCTGGTCGCGCATGCACGTGGACCGGCCGTTCCCGGTGGCGGACGCCCATCGGCTCGGGGTGGAGGTGCTGCTCGCCGATCCGACGGAGACGATGCGCCGCTACCCCCAGCTCGCGGCCGGACTGCCGTTCCAGTTCGGTTCGCTCTACGTGCCCGTCGTCGGCGACTCCACCTCGTACGGCGTCCTGCTCGTCCTGCGCCCGCCGGCCTCCGACGCCACCGAGGTCCTGCCGGACCGCGACCGGATGACGGCGGTGGCGGCGGAGCTCGGAGCGGACCTGGCGCGACTGGACAAGGCCGGGGCATCGGTCCTGTGGGACGGCGAACCTCTGGGGACCCGGCCGCCGGTCGACGGCCCGTCCACCCGGTGCGTCGGCGGCTTCACCTGGGATCCGGACGACGGCACGCTGATCGCGGACGACGCCCTGTGGGCGCTCCTCGGGATCCCTCAGGAGGACTTCGCCGGGACCCCCGAGGCCTTCGCGGACGCGCTGGCCCACGACGAACCCCGGCTGCTGCTCGCCGCCCTGCGCGAGACCGCGGCCGGCCGGCCGCCGCCCCATCCGCTGCCGGTACGCACCGGCGGCGGCGGACTGCGGCTCCTCGAACTGTGGACCGCGGGTGGGACGGAGGACCCGCCCTACCGGGTCAGCGGCGCGCTCGTCGACCCGGGACCGGGACCGGCCGCGGACGGCGCGGCCGACCTGCTCCCGGAGGGCGTCTTCGCGATCGACCGGATCGGGCTGATCACCTACGCCAACCCGCGCGCCGCCGAGCTGCTCGGCCGCCCGAGCGCCGAGCTGCTGGGACGGCTGCTGTTCGACGTGGTGCCCTGGATGGACCACCCCGCCTACGAGGACCATCTGCGCAGCGCGCTGCTCTCACCGGACCCGGTGCACTTCCGGGCCCGCAGCCCGCTGGGAAGCGGCAGCGCGACGTCTCCGGGCCACCTCAGCGGAACCTGGCTCAGCGTCTCGGTCTATCCGGGACCGCGTGGCGTGACCTGCAAGATCACACCGCTGGGGCGGGCCTCGGACGCCACCGGGAACACCTCGTTCGACGTCGAGGCGGCGCAGGCGATACGGGCCGGGGTCGAGGAGCCCGACACCGGTGTCCCGGGCACGGCACCGCAGTACCGGCCCATCGTCCTGGCGATCGCGCTGACCGAGGCGGTGACCGCGCGGCAGGTGTCCGAGGTGGTGATGCGGGAGCTGCTGCCCGCCTTCGGCAGCCGCCGCCTGGCCATCTACCTGCTGCAGGACCGCCGGCTTTATCTGGCCTGGGAGACCGGCTTCCCCCAGGGGTTCCTCGCCCCCTTCGACGGTGTGGGCCTGGACGCCAAACTGCCCGGCGTCGAGGCGCTCACCAGCGGCAGGCCGCTGTTCTTCGAGTCGATGGAGCAGCTCGCCGCCGCCTACCCGGGCATCTCCCTGGACGCCACCGTCGGCGCCCGTGCCTTCCTTCCGCTGATCGCCTCCGGACGCCCGGTCGGCTCGTGCATCCTCGGGTTCGACAAACCCCGCGGGTTCAGCACCGAGGAGCGGACGGTGCTCACCGCCCTCGCCGGTCTGATCGCGCAGTCCCTGGAACGGGCCAGGCGCTACGACAACGAGGCGGCGCTCGCCCGAGGGCTCCAGGAGGCGCTGCTCCCGCACCGGCTGTCGGCCCACCCCCTCGTCCAGACGGCGGGCCGCTATCTGCCCGGCACCGTGGGCATGGACGTGGGCGGCGACTGGTACGACGTCGTCGAGGCCGGCGACGGGCTCGCCCTCGTCATCGGGGACGTCCAGGGACACGGGGTCCAGGCCGCCGCCACCATGGGCCAACTGCGCAGCGCGGTGCGGGCGTTCGCCCTCGGGGACCACTCGCCGGACGAGGTCATGAGCGGTACCAACCGGCTGCTCATCGATCTCGACCCGGGCCAGTTCGCGAGTTGCTGCTACGTCCGGGTGGACCCGGTGACCGGTGTCGCGCAGGCGGCGCGGGCCGGTCACCCGCAGCCGTTGCTGCGCCACCCCGACGGCCGCACCGAGGTCCTGGACCTGCCGGGCGGCGTGGTCCTGGGCGTCGACCCGCACGCCGACTATCCCGTGACGGACCTGGTGCTGGAGCCCGACGCCGTCCTGGCCCTCTACACGGACGGGCTGGTCGAGCGGCCCGGCACCGACATCGACGACGGGATCGAGGCGCTTCGCGCGACCCTGGCCGACGCGGGCCCGCCGCGGCACCGCACGACGCGCGCCCCCTCCCTCTCCCGCGCCGCCGATCTGCTCACCGCGGAGGCACGGCAGGCCGAGGAGCGCCCCGACGACATCGCGCTGCTGCTCACCACCCGCCGGCCGCCCCGCGGCACCGAACACCCTTAGCGGGCGCCCGGAACCGCGCGCGGACACGCGGGCCGGAGGGTGTCAGTGGGCCGCGTCCAGACGGGCCCGCTGGTCCGGGGTGAGTTCCAGGTCCAGGGCGGCCAGGTTCTCGTCGAGCTGGGCGACCGAGGAGGCGCCGGCCAGCGGGATCACCGGCAGCTCGCCGCCGATCTGCCAGGCCAGCACGACCTGGTTGAGGGTCGCCCCCGTCTCCTTCGCCACCTCCCGGAGCACGCCGAGCCGGGCCGCGTTCCCCGGGTGGTCGTAGTCGGACGGCAGCGGCTTGTCCCGCCGTCCGTAGGCGCCGCCCAGCAGCGGCGAGTAGGCGACCAGGGTCAGTCCGGGCTCCGCCCCCAGGTAGCTGAGGAGTTCTCCGGTCGCGGCACCGAGGTTTCCCTCGGGGAAGAGCCCGCTCGGTACGTCGGAGCGGGGGCGCAGCAGGCTGTGGTGGTACTGGAGGACCTCGTAGCCGGGCAGTCCGGCGAGGGCGGCCAGGGCGCGGGCCCGCTCGACGCGCCAGACGGCGTGGTTGCTCACGCCGAGGAGTCCGACGGCGCCTCCCGCGACGAGTTCGGCGAACGCCTGGACGGTCTCGCCCGGTTCGACGGTGCGGTCCTCTATGTGCGCGTACAGAAGGTCGATCCGCTCCACGCCGAGGCGTTCCCGGCTCCGGTCGGCGGCCTCGCGGATCACCTTGGCCGACAGGCCCTCGGGGTTGTCGACGTAGCCGGTGCCCGGGGCCAGCGGGCGAGCGCCGAGCTTGGTCGCGAGGACGATCTCGTCGCCGACGCCGCGGCTGCGCCGCCAGCGTCCGAGCAGTTCCTCGCTCTGGCCGCCCTGCCCGCCGTCGGTCCAGTACGCGTAGTTGTCGGACGTGTCGATGAAGTTGCCGCCGGCCTCGACATAGCGGTCCAGTACCGCGAACGACGTCTTCTCGTCGGTCAGCGAGCCGAACAGCATCGCGCCGAGCGCGAGCACACTCACCTCACGGCGGGTCGCCGGGTCCGTGCCGATGGTGCGGTAGCGCATGGTGTTCCCTCCCGTTCGGGCCCGAAGTCCCCGGGCCCGAACGGGAGTCTGGCTGTTGGAGCGCTCTTGAGGTCAAGCCTTGGCGAAGGGCCCTTCCAGCGCGGCCCACTGCAACAGCATGATCGTCTTGGCGTCCGCGATGTCGCCGGTGCGGATCATCGACAGGGCCTCGCGGAAGGGCAGTTCGACCGTCTCGATGTCCTCGCCCTCCTCGTCGAGTCCGCCGCCTTCGTGGGTACGGGTGGAGGGGCCGTACGAAGCGGCGTAGAAACTCACCCGTTCGGTGACCGAACCCGGGCTCATGTAGACGTCGAAGACGTGCTCGACCTCCCCGACGGTGTGCCCGGTCTCCTCGACGACCTCGCGCCGCACCGCGTCCTCGGGGTGTTCGTCGTCCTCGTCGAGGAGGCCGCCGGGCGTCTCGACCAGCATGCCGTCAAGGTGGCCGTTGACATACGCGGGATAGCGGAACTGCCTGGTCAGCAGGACGGTTTCACGCTCGGCGTCGTACAGCAGGAGCGTGGCCCCGTTGCCGCGGTCGTGCGTCTCGCGCTCCTGGGTGCTCCAGGTTCCGTCGGCGAGCTGGAGGTCGAAGGTGGTGGTGCGCTCCACGTACCAGTGACAGGACAGGAGTTGCACGTCGCGGATCCTGACCCGTGGGTTGCCGGTCAGATCACGGCCCGTCCGGTCGAGTCCGGTGCGGCCCCTGCGGTCGGGGGTGTCGATGCCGGCGGTCATCGCGCGCGGGCCCGGCGGGCGCGGGAGGTGTCGTTCATGGGCCTTGTCTACCATCCCGAGACCAAGATCCCGGTCACAGCGGGGCTTCGCCCGTTTAGGCTCACCGCATGGAACAGACGGAGATCATCCTGCGCGCCATCGGCGTGCTCACCGAGACCAACGCCATGGTGCGCAGGATCGCCCAGGACGAGGAGGACGGGGTCGAGTCGGCCGAGAACAACCTGGGCGCCCTCGTCACCGAGGTGTTCCCGCGGGTCGAGGTGCCCGGCGACGCCGGGCCCGCGGAGGCGGGGCAGGCGGTCGCGGACGCCTATCTGCCCGCCGCCATCTCGCTGGTGGGCGCCTTCGCGTTCCTCTTCTCCGAACTCGCCGACCTGCACGACTCCGGGCGGACCGACGTCAAGACGGCCGATCTGCTCCAGGACCTCGCCCTGCGGATGTCCCGGGCCGACAACACGTAGTCCGTGGCCGGCCCGGGGATCTCCTGACCCGGTCCCGGGTCAGGAGTGCGGAACGACCGCCACGGGGCAGGGCGCGTGGTGCATCACCGCGTGGGCCACCGAACCGATCCGGGCGCCCACGGCGGAACGGTCGGCCCGGCGGCCGACGACCATCAACTGGGCCCGGCCGGAGAGGGACAGCAGCACCTGGCCCGCGCTGCCCATCTCGATGTGCTGGGTGACGGGCACCTGGGGGAACCGCTCGCGCCACGGCTGGAGCGCCTCGGCCAGCGCCTTCCGCTCGTACGGCTCCAGGCCGCCGGCCTCGTCGAGCATCTTCAGCGAACCGGGACTGTAGGCGAACACCGGCGGCAGGCTCCACGCCCGTACGGCCCGTACCGCCGCGCCTCGGGCCGCCGCGGTCTCGAACGCGAACCGGAGACCGGCGTCGTCCTCGGGACCGCCCTGATGCCCGACGACGATCTCCCGGCCGCCCGCCTCGTCCTCGGGCCGGTCCTCGGAGCGCACCAGCACCACCGGGCACGGCGCCTCGGCGATCACCCGCTGGCCGACGGAGCCGAGCAGGAAGCCGACGAACGCGCCGTAGCCGCGCGACCCGAGCACCAAGGTCCCCGTGTCGGCCGCGACGCCCAGCAGTGCCTCCACGACGTCGCCTCCGGCGGAGTCGATCACGTCGACCGTCACATGCAGACCGTCGTGCCGGCCGGTGACCGTGCGGGCCGCGTCCTCGATCATGCCGTGGGCCCAGCGTGCCTGGTCCTCGCGGTCACCACCGCCGACCATGTCGTGCGGCGGCCAGTGCCAGGCGTACACCACCCGCACGGCCACGTCCCGGCGGACGGCCTCGCGGGCGGCCCAGGCCAGCGCCGCCCTGCTCTCGGGAGATCCGTCCACGCCCACGGTGATCGGGTGGGTCATCCGCCTGCCTTCCGTCGCCGGACCGCCGGTCCGGCCGGTTGCTGATCCATCCTGACCGCTCCAGTGTCCGCCACCGTCGTCCATGGCGGACCCGGGGCCGGTCCCCTAGGGAGTGAGCATCTCCGTCATGGGCGACTCGGGCGGGATCAGGCCCGGCAGCAGCCAGGGCTGGAAGAGGCTCAGTACCGCGAGGACGAGGAAGGCGGCCCCGACGACCTGCGAGAAGACGGGGCCCAGCCGCCAGAGCTTCTCCACGAAGATCACGACGGCCAGGGCGGCCATCGCCAGGATGTTCATGACGCCCAGCGGGACGAGCACGACCATCAGCCCCCAGCAGCAGCCCACGCAGTACGCCCCGTGATGCGCCCCGACCCGCAGATCGCGGACCCGGGGCCGGAAGCCCGTGTAGCGCACGAGCTGGCCCATGGGGCTCCGGCAGTGCCGCAGGCAGATCTCCTTCCACGAGCCGAACTGGTACAGCCCGGCGACCAGGAAGGCCCCGGCGCCGATCCAGCGCCCGGCGCCCGGGTGCTCGTCCACCAGGGTCCCGGTCCAGGCGAGGAGCCCGTAGGCGATCAGGCCGAAGGCCGTCCAGACCAGCAGGTACCCGCCGACGAACTGGGCGGTCCGAGCCACCCGCACGCCTCTCGTGGGCGACTGGCGCCCGATGGACCGCGCCCAGGTGAGGGCCACCGGGGCCACCGACGGGAACATCATGGCGATCATCATGACCAGCCACAGCAGCAGGAACAGCGGGACGTCCATCCCCATCGTTCCCGGCTCGACCCCCATGTCACGGGCCTGGCCGACCACCAGCACCCAGGCGAGGAGGGCGATCGCCGCCATCACGGACCAGGCGAACGCGAGTTGCCGGGCCGACAGCAGGTTCGCCGGACGCAGAGGGGGTGAGAGGGCCTTCCGGTCGAGGCGCACCCCTCCAGCACATCACGGCGGCCCCGCGTGTGCGCGCGGGAACGCGTGTAAGCGGAAACCACCTCCTGCAACGCCCCCGACAGTGAGACAATCGGGGTGATACGCGTACGACCCGGGCGTGGGCCGGTGATGGCTCCCGGGGGCTCCGCCGTCCTCCCGAGACCGACGTCCCGGCACGGTCACGAGGAGGCAGGGAGTATGTCCGAGACGACGGCGACCGTTCCCCGGTGGCACGCGGCGGGCGACTGGTTCGACACCTGCAAGTGCAACGTGCCCTGCCCCTGCTCGTTCGCGCAGTTGCCCACCCACGGCGACTGCGACGGCATCCTGGCCTGGCACATCCGCGACGGCCGCTACGGTGACGTGTCCCTGGACGGTCTGAACGTGCTGATGGTGGCCTCGTTCGTCGGGAACATCTGGGGCGAGCACAGCGACACGTACGCCGCGGTCTTCGTCGACGAGCGCGCCGACGACCCCCAGCGTCAGGCACTTCAGATGATCTTCGGTGGGCAGGCGGGCAGTTGGCCCGCCCAGATGGTGAGCATGATGGACGCGGACATGCGCGGCATGGAGTTCGCCCCCATCGAGATCGAGGTGGCCGACGACCTCGCGAGCTGGCGGGCCGTGGTGCCGGGCCGGGTCGAGGCGAGCGCGGAGGCGCTCACGGGACCCACGACCCCAAAGGGCGCGCGCGTCCAGTCGACCAACCTTCCGGGCGCGGAGACCGGACCGGGCCAGGTGGCCACCTGGGGCCGCTCGACGGTGGACCGCGCCGACGCCCACGGCTTCCTCTGGAGCCGCGAGGGCCTTTCCAGCAAGCACATCACCTTCGACTGGGCCGGACCCGACTGACAAGGCCCTCCCGCCGCGACACCCAAGTCGAGGAGACGGGCTAGGCCGACGCGCGGACCACGAGTTCCGGGTCGAAGATCAGCGACGTGGGTTCGGTGCGGACGCCTCGGATGTGTTCGTCGAGCAGGGCGGCCATGGCCGCGGCCATCTCCTCGACCGGCTGGCGCACGGTGGTCAGCGGCGGGCGGCAGGTCACCGCCACGCTGGAGTCGTCGAAGCCGACGACCGCGACATCGTCCGGCACCTGTCTGCCCCGCTCCCGCAGCAGTTGGCACACGCCCTGCGCCATCAGGTCGTTGGCGGCGAACACCCCGTCCACATCAGGGTGTTCGGCGAGCAGCCCGGACATCGCCGCCATACCGCTGTCCAGCGTGAACCCGCCCTCGGCGACGGGCACGTACGGGTGTCCGCCGCGGGCCATCGTGTCGCGGAACCCGGCGAGCCGGTCCTGGCTCGCGGCCACGCCCAGCGGCCCGGTGACGGTGACGATCCGCCGGCACCCCCGGTTCAGCAGGTGTTCGGCCGCCAGCCGCGCCCCCTCGCGGTGGGCCAGGTCGACGTAACTGAGCGGCACGGGGCGGGAGGGCCGGGCGAAGAGGACGGCGGGCAGACCCGCGTCGGCGAGCAGGGCGGGCAGCGGGTCGTCGGCGTGGGTGGAGACGACGAGCGCGCCGTCCGCGCTGCCCTGCCGGAGGTCGGCCAGCACCTGGGCCCTGGTCTCCGCCGATTCGGCGAACATCAGCAGCGGGTGCATCGAGCGGGGCCGCAGGTACCCCACGACACCGCTGACGACCCGTCCGAAGAAGGGGTCCGCGAACACCCGCGCGGCGAAGGCGTTCTGCTCCTCCCCCGGGGTGTCGCCCGCGCCGGAGACGATCAGCGCCACCGTCTGACTGCGCCGGGTCACCAGTGATCGCGCGGCGCGGTTGGGCGCGTATCCGGTGCGCTCGATGGCCTGGCGCACCACCTCCTGGATCCCGGGGTCGACGTTGCGGACACCGTTGATGACCCGGGACACGGTCGCGCGCGAGACTCCGGCCACCCGCGCGACATCCTCCAGCGTGGGAGCCTGTCTGCTCATGGCGGCACCCTAACCGCACGGCACCGCACCGGGATAGAGCGCTCTCCCCGTCCACCCCGCGCTCAGCGGGCGGCCCGCACCGATGCGGTGGCCGTCAGCGGCAGGGCGCCCGCGGAGCTCCCGGCGAGCACACGGTAGGGGCCGGGCCGCGTGCGCCACGCGAGTGCGTCCTCGGCCCAGTGGCGCAGCGCTCGCGCCGGTATCCGCACGTCCACGGTCGCCCGCTCGCCCGGTTCGGCGGTGACCGCGGCGTACCCCGCGAGCCAGCGTTCCGGACGGTCCGGGGGGCCGGGGGGCCCGGCGAGATAGACCTGGACCACCTCGCGTCCGCGTCGCGGTCCCGTGTTGCGGACGGTGACCCGCACGGTGAAGGACTCGCCGGCCACGATGTCGTCGGGGACGCGCAACCCGTCGTACGCCCAGGTGGTGAAGCCGAGTCCGTGCCCGAACCAGTAGGCCGGTTCGCGGTCGTGACGCGCCCAGGCGCGGTAGCCGATGTGCAGGCCCTCGGCGTAGTCGAGGTGTCCGTTCTCGGGCCGGGTCCGGGTGACCGGGGCGTCGGCGAGGGCCGCCGGCCAGGTCGTGGGCAGCCGCCCGCCGGGTTCGGCCCGGCCGAACAGGACGTCGGCCAGGCCCGCTCCGCCCTCCTGGCCCGGGAACCAGGTCAGCAGGACGGCACCGGCCCGCGCGCGCCAGGGCAGTTCGACCGGTCCGCCGCTGTTGACCACGACGACCGTGTGCGGTGCGGCAGCGGTCACCGCGTGGACCAGCTCGTCCTGGCGTCCGCCGAGGCCGAGGTCCGTCCGGTCGCATCCCTCGGACTCGCCGTGCTCGGTGGTGCCGACGACCACGATCGCCGCGTCCGCGTCGCGGGCCGCGCGGACCGCCTCGGCCAGGGCCGGACCGTCTTCGGGGTGGGGCGGGGCCGCGGTGACGACGGTGGCCCGGCCGGTCCCCGGGGCCAGTTCACGGCGCGCCACCACGCTCACCACGCGTCCCGCCGTCAGGTGGACGGTCGCATCGTGGACGGGCGGGTTCACGTGGACGACCGCCGGATCGTCGGTCTGCTTATCGAACTCGCCTTGCAGGACGACGCGTTGGTCGACGGCGACGCTCAGGCGGCCGAACCCGCCGACTCCCAGCGTCCACGGCCCCGAGGTCCGCGGGAGCAGGAGGGCGGCGATCTCGACGGTGTGCGCGCCGGGTGGCAGCGGTGGTTCCAACTGACGTCCGCCGAGCCGGTGTTCGGTGAGCAGTTCAAGCCCTTCCGGGTCGAGCACACGCAGCCGGACTCCCGGTTCGCCCGTGACGGGGTCGGTGCACAGGTCGGGGGCCAGGGGCGCCGCGGGCGCGCCGGTCGAGGGGCCCGGCACGTGGACGACGCGTACGCCGTCGCCGAGCGCGTCCCTGATCCCGTCCAGCGGAGTGACGACCCGCTCGGGGAAGACCCCCGCGCTGCCGCCGCCCTGGGTGCGCGGCCGGACGGCGTGCTCGCCGATCACGGCGACGGTGCGCAACCGGGCGGGGTCGATCGGGAGGACACCGCGATTGCACAGCAGGACGGTGCTCGCGGCGACGGCTTCGCGCAGCAAGGCGTGTGCTTCTTCCCGTCCGGCGCGCTCCGGGGCCGGTTTCGCCGCCGCGGGCACGCGCGGCGGGCCCGCTCGCCGCTCGGCCGCGGGCACGTCGTGCATCGGAGGCCCACAGGGCGCCTGCGTGCGCGCCTCCGAGCGGGACTCCCGCGTCGCAGGCCCGCCTGGCGGCTGCGGCTGCGGCTCCGGCTGTGGCTGCGGATCCGACGACGACATCACCGGCACGCACGGCAACTCGGGTTGCGGATCCGCGGCCGCGGGTACCAGCGAGGTCTGCGCCCCCGAATCCGACACCGACACCGGCGCACCAGACACGCACGACGGCTCCAGCAACGGCTCCGGCTCCGGCTCCGGCTCCCGCTCAGCGGCCGACGGCGCCCCCGGCGCGACCCCCGGTTCGCCCAGCGCCCCGCGCACGGCGGCGAGGGCCAGCAGGCGTCGTACCTTCTCGTCGACGGCTTCCCGCGAGACGCGTCCCTCGTCCACGGCCCGCACCAGCGCCTCGCCCCAGGCGCTCTCGGGGCCGGGCATCGCGAGGTCGAGGGCGGCGCAGGCGGACTCCTCCCCGTTCCGTACCGCGCCCCAGTCGGAGACGACCACGCCCTCGAAGCCCCACTCCCCCTTGAGGGGCTCGGCGAGCAGCGGACTGGCGGTCATCGTGGCTCCGTCGACGCCGTTGTACCCGGCCATGACGACCCGGACGCCGGCCTCGACGGCCGCCTCGAACGGTGCCAGGTACACCTCCCGCAGGACCCGCTCGGACACCCGTACGTCGACGGTCAGCCGGTCGGTCTCGGAGTCGTTGGCCACGTAGTGCTTCGCGGTGGCCGCCACTCCGTGCGCCTGGATGCCCCGGACGAGCGCGGCGCCGGTGCGGCCGGTCAGCCAGGGGTCCTCGGAGAAGCACTCGAAGTGCCGCCCGCCGAGCGGTGTCCGGTGAAGGTTGAGGGTGGGCGCGAGGACGACGTCGACACCCTTGCGGCGCGCCTCGGCGGCCAGCAGCCCGCCGAGACGCTCCACCATGTCCTCGTCCCACAGGGCCCCGAGCGCGGACGCCGAGGGCAGCAGCAGGGCCGGATCGCGCTCGTCCCAGGACTGTCCGCGCACCCCGGCGGGACCGTCCGACAGGACCATCTCCCGCAGTCCCAGAGCCGGTTCGGCCCGGGTGCGCCAGGTGGTCGCGCCGGTCAGCAGCCGGACCTTCTCGCGGAGGGTGAGTTTGCCGAGGAGCGCCTCGCGCTCCGCCGCGTCGTCCGTGCCGCTCACGCTTGCCGCCTCATTCCTGGGAGAGCGCTCTCCGAGGGTGACGTGATTCAGTTGTACACCCCGAACTCGTACAGCGAGTAGCCCCAACCGGTGCCCCGGGCCGTGCCGTTGACCCGGACGTAGCGGCCGGTGCCGGACACGTCGAGGTCGTCGACACCGCCGTTGCCGTCGGTGACCGTCCGGACGGTGGTCCAGTTCTGCCCGTCGTCCGAGGTCTGCACGGTGTAGGCCTTGGCGTACGAGGTCTCCCAGACCAGTTGCACATGCCGGAACGAGCTCCGGGTGCCGAGGTCGACCCGCAGCCACTGGGGGTCGCTCCAGTCGCTGGCCCAGCGCGTGGCGAGGTTCCCGTCGACGGCACCGGCCGCGGTGCAGGGGCAGTCGCCGCCGCCGGTCTGGTACGAGGAGGCGGTGGCCGGCTTCCCGAGCGCGATGTCCGTTCCGCTCGGCGTGGGCGGGACGACCCGCGCGGAGAGGGTCTCGACACCGACGTTGCCCCGGCCGTCCTTGACCTTGACGTAGAACTTCCACACTCCGGGCCGGTCCGGCGCGGTAACCCGGAGCCGGCCGCCGCCGAGGTCCGTGAACGGCAGCGGGTTGAGCTGCTTGCTCTGGTCGATGTACATGCTGTTGTCCAGCACTTCGTACGTGACCTGATCCCCGTCGGGGTCGGCGGCCTTGACCGCCAGCGTGAGGTCGCGTCCGGCGGGCACCTTGCCCGCGTCGCCCTCGACGGTCAGGGAGCTGACGACCGGCGGGGTGTTGTCACGCGAGGTGTCGCCCCCGTACGCCTTCTTCACGGCGTAGTACGACAGCCGCTTCTCGCCCGCGGGCAGCAGGTTGAACCAGATGCCGCCGAAGTCGTACTCGGTGCCGTAGTGGAACAGCGTGGCGCCGAGCGCGACGCCCTGGTGTCCGGTGACGCAGTTCCAGGCCCGGGTGTAGCCGTCCGCCTTCGCCCGGTCGGCGGGTTCGGCGGGGACGCCGTCGGCGTCGTCCGGCACCTCCCACTCTCCCGCGGGACCGCTTTCGGTGATGATGTACGGCTTGGTGTAACCACCCTGCTGCCAGGCCGACTTGACGTCACAGACGGCGTTGTAGGCGTTGACCGCGTACAGGTCCAGGTCGGGCGCGTTCCGCTTGTAGTAGGGCCAGGCGCCGGTCCACGCGTCGGTCGAGGTGACGGGGTGGTTGGGGTCGACGGCGTGGATCTTCTTCGCGATGTCGTTCACGAGCGTCGTGTAGGCGTCGCGCTGCCGTTCCAACTCGGCGCCGCTGTAGCAGTTCTGGAGTCCGAGCACGGACTCGTTCCCCACGTCCCACATCAGGACGCCGGGGTTGTCCTTGTAGGTGGCGGCCCACTGGGGGAACTCGGTGAGCACCTGGTTCTTGTAGGCCGTGTCCGTCAGGTAGTTCACACAGCCGCCGCTGCCGGGACCGCCGCCGGGCTGCAGCCAGAAGCCGGCGATCACCCTGATGCCCTGGGCGGCCGCGGCGTCGAAGAGGGGCTTGCTGGAGGCGTCCGTGCCCCATGTGCGGACGGTGTTGACGCCCATCGACTTCAGGTCGGGCATGTAGCGCCCGGCGTCGGCGACGGCGGGCCCCCAGGTGAGGCCCTTGATCTGGTACGGGCTTCCGTCGACGGTCAGGCGCCAGTTGCCCTGCGAGCCGCTGACCTTGACGACGCCGCCGGCCGCCTGGGCCTGTTGCGCGGGCAGGACGAGCGCGCCCGCGGCGAGCAGGCCCGCGGTGAGGGGAGCGGCGACGCGGCGCCGGGTGGTACGGGATCCGGTCATGAGTGTCCGTCCGGTGTACGGGTGAGGGATGCGGGGAGGGTGCGGATGCCGAGAGGAGGCGGGACGTGCGGAGGTGGGGAGGGGGTGGCGCGGGACGCGGCGGAGTGCGCGGGCGCGGGTGACGAAGGCGCCGGTGCGCAGGATGACGGAGGGGCGGTCGGTCCCGCCGACCCGGGTGTGCCGGACCGGCGGAACGTGTCCGCTCCCCGTCAGGGAAGCCGGTAGTTCGCGTCGAGGGCCGCGCCCGCCTCGGGGTGGGTCTGGTCGTAGCCGCGGGCGTCGCACTGGAGCCCGCCGACGACACAGTGGTCGACGAGTGCCTTCTGTGTCGCCGGGTCCCACGCGTTGAAGAAGTCGTAGTGGAAGGAGTAGCCGGCGCCGCTCGAAAGCCGCACCTGCGACATGTCACCGTTGACCGGGAAGGCCATCTTGAACTCGATCATCGGCAGGGCGACCGGGTGGTCGTCCGGGCAGATGTTGTTGTTCGTGCCGGGGTTGACCACCGGATACGCCATGTGGCTCTGGTGGTTGGGGGTGTCGAGGTTCCTGCCGTCCCAGCAGCTGGGCGCCTGGAAACGGATGTTGAGCTGGACGTCGGCGCTGGTCGGGCACTGCTGCGGGAAGTCCGTGTTGAAGTAGCTGTTGCCGCACTCCCATCCCTCGACGAACCCCCGGTGGTTGCGGAAGTCGGCCGCGGACTGCATGGGGCTGCCGACCACGAAGCGCAGCCCCTTCGGGAAGGGCCGCACACTGGTGTAGTCGGTGACACCGGCCTTGTAGTAGATGACCTGCGGACCCACCGGCAGGACGGGGGTGCCGCCCTTGAGCAGGGTCGGCATCCAGTACGCGGACTTGTCGCCGGGGGCCCTGCAGGAGGTCGAACCGGCGTCGAGCGAGGCGGTGGTGCTGGCCGCGTCGGTCGTGGTGTTGCCCATGAAGGTGTGGTCGTGGGACTTGCCGGGCTGGCCCGGGTAGACGATCGGGTCGTCCGGCCTGGTGCGGGTCACCGAACAGTTCGCCTGGAACTCGTGGAAGTAGCGGTGCGGCGGCTCCGCCTTGGACGGGACGACGCCGGTGACCGGCGGATTCGCCGGGATGTAGCCGTCGCCGTCCGGGTCCTCGGGTGAGGAGAGCGTGGACGCGGGCATCGCGTGCGCCGCGTGGACGGTCGTCGCTCCGTTCACGGACGCCGCCGGACCGGACGCGGGGTCGGCGCTCATCGCCACTCCGGCCAGGCCGAGCGAGGTCAGCACCAGCGCGCTGGACATCAGGATTCCTGAGACGATCTTCGATCTCCGTGCCATGGAGACCTCCTGCCACGTCGATGGGGACGGTGGGGGCCGGAGGGCCGGGCGGGCGCCGAGCACGCCACCGCCCGGCCTTCCGCGTGACGGTCCATCACATGTGCCGAGGAAATGGGAGAGCGCTCTCCCGCCGAGGAGTGTTGTGGCGGTCGCGCGCGAGTGTCAAGGGAGTTGACGAAGGATCATCCGGCAGCGGCGATGTGCGCACCTCTTGAACACAATCCCGGGTTCGTCACGGATCTTCGAACCCCGTCATTCTCCCGCCAAGTACCGCAAATGCAGGCGGCGTTGCTCTGTCGCCGTGCAACAACATCCCGGACTCCGGTCACAACTCTTGACGCGTCGTTCACCTGGATGAAGCATGCATCGGCGAGAGAGCGCTCCCCCGTACCTCCCACCGTTCACTTCCTGAACCAGGAGAGTCGCCCCCCATGCCTCCAACCCCCACAGACGCCCCGGACCCCGGTCGCCCCACCGTCGCGCGGCGCACCGTCCTCGGAGCGGTGGCGGCCGGCGCTGCCGCGCCCGGACTGCTCGCGCTGTCCTCACCCGCCTCCGCGTCCCCCGCCCGGCCCGTCACCCGGCCCGCCCGGCAGCCGTCCGCCCTTCCCGGCGGCGGCGATCTCGGCCCGAACGTCATCGTCTTCGACCCGTCGACCCCCGGAATCCAGGCCAGGCTCGACCAGGTCTTCCGGCAGCAGGAGTCCGCCCAGTTCGGCACGGGCCGCTACGCGTTCCTGTTCAAGCCGGGCACGTACAACGGGCTCAACGCCCAGCTCGGCTTCTACACCTCGATCGCGGGCCTCGGCCTGTCACCCGACGACACGACGATCAACGGTGACGTGACCGTCGACGCCGGCTGGTTCAACGGCAACGCCACCCAGAACTTCTGGCGCTCGGCGGAGAACCTCGCCCTCAGCCCGGTCAGCGGCACCAACAGGTGGGCGGTGGCCCAGGCCGCCCCGTTCCGTCGTATGCACGTCAAGGGCGGGCTCAACCTCGCACCCGCCGGCTACGGCTGGGCCAGCGGCGGCTACATCGCCGACAGCCGGATCGACGGCTCGGTGGGACCGTACTCGCAGCAGCAGTGGTACACCCGCGACAGCTCGGTGGGCGGCTGGGTCAACGCCGTCTGGAACATGGTGTTCTCGGGCGTCCAGGGCGCGCCCGCGCAGTCGTTCCCGAACCCGCCGTACACCACCCTCGACACGACACCGGTGTCCCGCGAGAAGCCCTTCCTGTATCTCAGCGGCAGCGAATACCGGGTGTTCCTGCCCGAGAAGCGCGTGAACGCGCGCGGCACCACCTGGGGGAACGGCACCCCGCGCGGCTCGTCGCTCCCGCTCTCCCAGTTCTACGTGGCCAAGCCCGGCGTCACGGCGGCCACCTTGAACGCGGCGCTCGCCCAGGGGCTCCACCTGCTGCTGACACCGGGGATCTACCACCTGAACCAGCCGATCCAGGTGAACCGCGCGGGGACCGTGGTCCTCGGCCTCGGCTACGCCACGCTCGTCCCGGACAACGGTGTGACCGTGCTCAAGACGGCCGACGTGGACGGCGTCCGGCTGGCCGGCTTCCTGATCGACGCCGGTCCCGTCAACTCCGCGACCCTCCTGGAGATCGGCCCGGCCGGGGCGTCCGCCGACCACTCGGCCAATCCGACCACCGTGCAGGACGTCTTCGTGCGCATCGGGGGCGCGGGCGCGGGCAAGGCGACGACCAGCATCGTCGTCAACAGCCGGCACACGATCGTCGACCACACGTGGGTCTGGCGGGCCGACCACGGTACCGGCGTCGGCTGGGAGACCAACCGGGCCGACTACGGCATCCGCGTCAACGGAGACGACGTCCTGGCCACGGGCCTGTTCGTCGAACACTTCAACAAGTACGACGTGCAGTGGTACGGCCAGCGGGGCCGCACCATCTTCTTCCAGAACGAGAAGGCGTACGACGCGCCGAACCAGGCCGCCGTCCAGAACGGGAGCGTCAAGGGGTACGCGGCCTACAAGGTCGGCGACTCGGTGACCACCCACGAGGGCTGGGGCCTGGGCAGCTACTGCTACTACAACGTCGATCCCACGATCGTCCAGCACCACGGATTCGCGGCGCCGAACAGGCCGGGCGTGAAGTTCCACGACCTGCTGGTCGTCTCGCTCGGCGGCAACGGTCAGTACGAACGCGTCATCAACGACACGGGCGCCCCCACCTCGGGCACGTCCACCGTGCCGTCCACCGTGGTCTCGTATCCCTGACCACGGCGGCCGCGCGGCTCGCGCCGACGCCGCGCGGCGCCGGGGAGCCCGTTCCCGAAAGGGGGGCGGGCTCTTCGGGGCGCCACGGCGCCACCGGCACCGGCGTCCGCGCGTGGACGGACGCGTCAGTAGCGCTGGGCCTTGACCAGCACGGCGGTGAGCTGGGGCTCGGCGGGCTGCCTGCTGATCACGATCGGCGTCGCCTTCTTCCCCGGCTCCAGGTTCTCCTTGCCGACGAACTTCGTCTCCACGACCTTGCCGTCGGGGTTCTTGAAGTCGACCTGCACGGCGTACGAGGCCTTCTTGTCCGTGTTGTTGGTGATGGTGACGAGTACGGCCCGCAGCCCGCCGGTCTCCGCGGTGGGCACGCCCTTCATGCTGACGTCGGACGTCGCGTTGCCGCTGCCCTGGACGTTCTTCAGTTCCTTCTCGGCGGTGGCCGCGGCGCGGACGGTGTCGGCGGAGACCGAGGCCGCGAACTCCGAGGCCCTGGCCTCCACGGAGGCGGCGGCGGACGACGCCCGTTCGCTGGCCGAGGCGATGATCGAGGAGGCCGCGGACGCGATGGCGGAGGGCGCCGACCCCGTGAAGTTGGACGGGTTCGGCGGGGTGACGGAGGCCGTGCTGCCGCTGCCGCCGTCGTCCGAGCTGCACGACACGAGCAAGGAGCCGCACGCGATCGCGGACAACAGGACAGCGACACGCCGTGATCCGCTCCGGCCGTGGGGAACACGTCTGCTCATGGGGGCTCGCCTCTTCCTGCCGTACGGGGCACGGGGGCGCGGCCTTTCCTGCCGTACGGACTCCCTCATGCTCCGTGTCCCGCCCGGCCGCGGCGAACCACGGGCGCCCATTGGGGTGGCGCGCGACGCGTCACCCCCCGTGGCGGGCCCCTTCGAGCCATGCCTCCGAGACCGCCAGGGCGGCCGCCATGATGCTGAGCTGCGGGTTGACCTCCGGGCAGCCCGGCAGGACGGAACCGTCGGCGACGAGGACTCCCCGGACGCCGCGGAGCCTTCCCTCGGGGTCGGCGGGCGCCCGCAGCGGATCGTCGCCGGCGGCCACGGTGCCGGTCGGGTGGAAGGCCGACACGTGCAGATCACGGGGGCCGGCCGAGCGGAGCAGTGCGTCGAGCGCGTCGAGCGAACCGGCGCGGGGCGCCGCGGGGATGCCGGTGAGGACCTCCGTGGCCCCGGCGGCGAAGAGGAGGCGGCCCATCGCCCGTACGGCGGTCATCAGACGGTCGCCGTCGCGGGGGTCGAGGTCGTAGCGGACGAGGGTCCGGTCCCGGCCGCTCACCCGCCCCGAGGGCCGGTCGGCGATCATGGCGCCGAGCGTCGCGAGTCGGTCCGACTCCTCCAGTTCACGCCGCAGTTCCCGGCCGAGGCCGGGCAGGACGAAACTGCTCATGCCGGGTGGGCTCGCGGTCGCCTCGAGGAGGATCCCGCGCTCGTGGAGTTCCTCGACTCCGACGCTCTGGAGCACGCCCCGCCACGCCGTCACCGGCTCGGCGAAGCGTCCGGCGACGCTGGTGGCCGGGTGCACGCTGAGGTTGCGGCCCAGCCGGGGGTGTCCGCCGAGGCCCGAACGGCGCAGCAGGGGCGGTGTCTGGAGCGCTCCCGCCGCCGTCACGACGAGAGGGCTGAGGATCTCCATGTCGCTGCCGTCGGGGCGGCGCGCCAGGACTCCGGCGGCCCGTGGCGGGCCGGGGACGTCGTGGTCCAGCAGGATGCGCCGGACCCGCGCCCCGGTGACGATCCGGGCGCCGGCGGCGCAGGCGTCGGGCAGGACGGACAGCTGCACGCTCTGCTTGGCTCCCGTGGGGCAGCCGACGACGCACTGGCACGAGCCCTTGCAGCCGGGGGCGTTGCGGCGCAGCGGGGCGGCCCGCCAGCCGAGCCGTCCGGCGCCGGTGAGCGCGAGCAGCCCGTTGTTGCCGAGGACGTCGAGGGGCTGGGGTGCCACGCGCAGGGTTCGCTCGACCTCGTCGAGCAGGGGCCCGAAGCGGTCGGCGAGAGCGAACCCGAAGACGCCGCGCCAGCGCTCCAGGACGTGGTCCGGTGTGCGGTAGCAGGTGCCGGAGTTGACGACGGTGGTGCCGCCGACGGCACGGCCGACCGGCAGCAGGACCGGCGGCCTGCCGAGGGCGACGGTGGCACCGCCGTCCCGGTACAGCTCGGTGAACCGGTCGAGGGGTGTCCGGCGGCCGAAGGAGGCCGTCGGGTGGTGCCGGCCCTCCTCCAGGACGACCACGCTCAGTCCGGTGCGCGCGAGGGTCCGCGCGGCCATGGCGCCGCCCGCGCCGGAGCCGACGACGACCGCGTCGGCGGTGGTGCGGGCCGGCCAGTGCTCGGCCGGGGTGCAGTCGAGGGGCGGATCGGCGGGGGCGGGCGCGGCGGGAGCCATCGGGATCCGTTCGGTGCCCGCGGCCAGCAGCACGGGAACCTTGAGGAGGTCCAGCACGGGGGCGAGCCGGGGCCGTCCGGCCAGCGAGCGGAGCACGTCCTCGCGTTCGTCGGGGCGAAGGGCCGCCAGCCGTCTGCCGGTGCGCAGCAGGGCGTACGTCTCGACGGCGGCGACGGCGGTGCGCACCCCGGCGCGGGCCGGGCCGGGCAGTGCGGCGAGGACGGAGGCGAGGCGGTGCGGCACCCGGGCGGGCCAGGCGGCGGCGCCGTCGTCGGCGAGGAGCGCGGCGACGAGCCCGTCGGCGGTCATCGTGTTCCCGTCTCTGCGTGCGCGGTGCCGTCCAGGGTCCAGGAGGCCTCCGGGCGCCAGCGGCCCCACCAGCGTTCCAGAACGACACGGGCGTCCGCGGACTCACTGTTGCGGCACACCGCGCGGGCGCCGTCCGGGTCGCGGTACTCCAGGGTGAGGGTGCGTTCCGGGGGCTGGCGGACCTCGACGCGGATGCGGCGCAGGGCCGTCCGGCCGGTGACCGTCCATTCGGGCAGTCCGATGTCGGCCCGGAAGCGTCCGAGTCCCAGCCGGCCGATCGCCGAGCGTTCCGGCCGCCGTGGCCAGGTGCGGCCGTGGCGGCGCAGGCGCAGGAAGACGAGCGGGGGCAGCCGGCGCAGTGCGGGCCGGGTGGACACGGCGGCGACGATCTCCAGAACGTCTCCGTCGCCGAGGTCGGCGTGCAGCCAGGTCCACCGCTGCGCGTTGCCGTGCCCGTAGATGCGGGCCGAGGCGCCGGGAGCGGCGCTCAGGTTCAGGGTTGTTCCCCCGTACGAGAATTCGCCCTCGTACGTGGCCCGGGCGGCCGGCAGCATCTGGGCGGCGGGCAGCAGGGGGCGGCGCCAGGACCAGCGGGGGAAGGTGAACAGTGCCGGGGCCTGGGGGCGTTCGAGCAGTTTCCAGTGGAAGTCGCCCGCGCTGCCCGTGAGGTGTCCGGCGACGCAGGTCACGTCGTCGGCCGTGAATCCGTCGGCCGGCTCGGTCCAGGGGACGGGTCCGAAGCGGGCGTGGCGCACGTCGCCCTCGCGGGGGAACACGGCGGCCCAGCCGTGGGCGAACGGCTCCGATCCGTCGGCGGGCGCGGTGAGTTCGTGGTGCAGCCAGACCCCGGTGCCGGTGGCCGGGTCGGTCAGGGTGGTGTACCAGACCTCGGTGCGGCCCGGGGCGCCGTTCCAGCGCGGGGCCATGTGTTCGGCGGGGTCCTCGTGGCGCGGGAAGCGGAAGCTGAGCAGGAAGGGGGCGAGGCCGGTGGCGGCCGGGAACCGCAGGACGCCCTCGCCTGCCCGGGTGTCGCCCTCGTACACGGTGAACGGCAGTGTGGTCATGGACGCGAGGGGGTGGCGCGGGGTCACCGACTTCCAGCCGTCCAGGGTGAGGCGGCGCCCGTCGGCGGTGAACGTGAGGCGGTAGCGGATGCGCCGCCGGGCGATCGGCGATACCTCCAACTCGCCCTCGGCGTGCGGGTCGTCGGTGTGTCCGGCGATGCGTACCCGGCCGGTCAGGCGGGCCTGGGTGGTCCGGTGCGGGAGCAGGACCCGGTCGGCGGCGGCGCGCAGGTCGAGCCGGACGCGGCGCTCTCCCGGTTCGCCGTCGAGGCGGACAGTGCCGAGCATGGTCTCGGTGAACCGCGTGCCCCTCATGCGAGGCCGTCCAGCATGATGCGCTCGGTGTCCCGCAGATAGGTGTCGGCCGCCTCGCGCGCCCGCCTCGCGTCCCCGGCGGTGACGGCCGCCACGACGGGGGCCAGCCGCTGGTGGGCGGCCGCCGGGTCGGTGAAGGGGCCCTTGAGCAGGGAACGGACCGGCAGGTAGGCGTTGAAGAGCGTGTTCGTGAGGAGGACGTACACGCGGTTGCCCGTGGCGCGGGCCAGTGCGCGGTGCACCTCCACGTCGGCGAGCTGGACCGCGTCGACGTCCTCGGCGCGCAGCACGGCGTCGAGGAGCGCGCCCAGTTCGGCCCGTTGCGGGCGGGTGCCGCGTTCGGCGGCGCGTTCGGCGATCAGGGCGCCGACGCCGCGCCGCACTTCGAACACCTCGCGCACCCAGCCGGCGTCGTGCCGTACGAGCATGGGCAGGAGGTCCGCTCCGCCGAGCCGGGCGTAGTCCCGTACCCGGGTGCCCACTCCGTGCCGGGTCTCCAGCAGTCCGGCCTGGACGAGCCGCCCGAAGGCGTGCTTGAGGGTGGTGCGCGTGACGCCGTACCCGTCGGCAAGCCGCCGCTCCGGGGGAAGGTAACTCCCCGCCGGATGGCGGCCGTCGAGTATGTCGGTGCGCAGCCGGTCCTCCAGGACGTCCACGATGGTCTCGCGGGGCAGAGCCTCCACGTTTCCCCCTCCGGGCAGTGGCTGAGTGGATGAGCCACTGAACCAGTGGCTGCCCGCGGGGTCAACCCCTGGAGCCCACAACCCGGTTCACCGCAGGCCGAGTTGGACCGGACCAATCCTGCGCAACTCGTTGACAGGCGCACCACCTCGCAGGACTCTGAGAGCGCTCTCAAAGGAAAACGGACGCGTCCCGTCCGTGTGCATCCACCTCGCTGAACCCCCACATCAAGGAGGCAGAGAGTGCGCGTACACATCAGATGGCCTGCCTGGGCGTTGGCCTGCGCCACACTCGCCGCGGCACTGCTCACCTTCGGCGCGCCCTCCCGCGCCGAAGCCGCGGTCCCGGCGACCATCCCCCTCACCTTCACCAACAACTCCGGCCGCGGCGACCAGGTCTTCATCTACGACCTCGGCACCCAGCTCTCGACCGGACGGCAGGGCTGGGCCGACGCGAACGGCACCTTCCACGCGTGGCCCGCGGGCGGCAACCCGCCGACGCCCGCGCCCGACGCGTCGATCACGGGACCGGCCAACGGCCAGTCGAAGACGATCCGGCTCCCCAAGTTCTCCGGACGGCTCTACTTCTCCTTCGGGCAGAAGCTCGACTTCCGGGTGACGACCGGCGGTCTCGTTCAGCCCGCCGTCCAGAATCCGAGCGACCCGAACCGCAACATCCTCTTCAACTGGTCCGAGTACACCCTCAACGACTCCGGTCTGTGGATCAACAGCACCCAGGTCGACATGTTCTCCGCCCCGTACGCCGTCGGGGTCAAGCTCGCCGACGGGACCACGAAGAGCACCGGGCACCTCAAGCCCGGCGGCTACAACGGGTTCTTCAGCGCGCTGCGCAGCCGTCCGGGCGGCTGGGCGAACCTGATCCAGACCCGGTCCGACGGCACGGTGCTGCGGGCGCTCGCCCCGGGTCACGGCATCGAGGCGGGCGCGCTTCCGGCCGGCGTCATGGACGACTACATCAACCGCGTCTGGCAGAAGTACGCTTCGTCGACGCTGACGGTGACCCCCTTCGGCGACCAGCCGAACACCAAGTACTTCGGCCGGGTCTCCGGTGGCGTCATGAACTTCACCAACAGCTCCGGAGCGGTCGTCACCAGCTTCCAGAAGCCCGACTCGGACAGCGTCTTCGGCTGCTACAAGCGGCTCGACGCGCCCAACGACCTGGTGCGCGGGCCGATTTCACGCACCCTGTGCGCGGGGTTCAACCGCACGACTCTGCTGACCAACCCCCAGCAGCCCGACACCTCGTCCGCGAACTTCTACACGGACGCGGTGACCAACCAGTACGCCCGCGCCATCCACGCGCAGATGGCCGACGGCAGGGCCTACGCGTTCGCGTTCGACGACGTCGGCAACCACGAGTCCCTCGTCAACGACGGCAATCCGCAGCAGGCGTACGTCACGCTGGACCCGTTCAGCTGACCGAAGCCGGGGCGCGCGAGCGGGGGCGGGTCCCGGACGGGAACCGTCCCCGTGCCCGTGCCCCTGCCCGTGTCCGTCCCCGCGCCGTCGCCCGTGCCCGCACCTCGTCGCCGCGGCCGCCGTGGTGCGGTCGGCGCCGGAGGCCTCATCGGTCGTCGTCGCCGGGATCCAGGCAGTGCACGGGGACCTGTTGGACGAGGTTGTTCACGAAGCCGCCGCGGTTCCACGGCTGGTCGAGCGGCTGGGTGTGGCCCTCGGCGTCGGTCGCCCGGGCGCTGAGGAGATGACGGCCGGGGGTCGCCGTCCAGGTGAACCGCCACGCGCGCCAGGCCCATGGGTGGGCGTTCGGCGGGTCGAGCCGGGCCGGGTGCCAGGAGTGCCCCGCGTCCGTGCTGACCTCGACGCCGGTCACGGGTGCGCGGCCCGACCAGGCCCGTCCGGTCAGGGTGACGGCGCCCGGCGGGACCACCCGCGTCCGCGACATGAAGTCGGGGAAGCCCGGCGGGGCCAGCAGGGCGCGGGGCGCGATGCGGGTGACCGGCTCGCCCTCGTCGGCGGCCTCCTGCCGCAGCCGGTAGGCCACGGTCTGCTGGAATCCCCGGAACGGCGCGTCGGCCACCGTGATGTCCCGGAGCCACTTCACGTGCGCCATGCCGTACCAGCCCGGCACCACGAGCCGTACGGGATGTCCGTGCTGCGGCGGCAGCGGGGCGCCGTTCATCGCGTAGGCCACCAGGACCTCGGGCTCCTCGCCCCGCGCCACGTCCAGCGGAAGGGCGCGCTGGTAGTCCTGCTCGACCCCGCGTTCCACTCCGTGATCGGCGCCGGTGAACACCACGTCCACCGCGTCCGGTTCGGCCCCGGCCTCGGCGAGGAGGAGGCGCAGCGGCACTCCCGTCCACTCGGCGGTGCCGACCGCCTCCACGAGCCACGGCTGGCTCACCGGCCGGGGTGTCAGCAGTGCCCGGCCGTTGCCCGCGCACTCCATGGTCACCCGCCGGGTGACCGACGGGTACGCCTTGAGGTCGTCGACGCCGAGCAGCAGCGGGCGCCGCACCCGGCCGCCGAGGGCGAGGCGCCAGGAGTCCTCTTCCGCGTAGGGGATGTCGTAGTGGGTCAGTACGTAGTGCAGTCCCGCAGGGGTGACCTCGTAGCGCAGGGCTTCCAGGGGAAGTCCGTGGTTCCGCGTCGCGAGGGCCAGTTCCTGGGCGCTGATGCCCTCGTCCGGGCCGGCGATCCGGGCGGGTGCGCTCACGTCTTCGAGGCGTTGTCCCATGGGATCCATGGTCCGCCTGCCGGGGGCGGGAGCGCCAGACGGCCCCGGTCGTCCGGGGACGGGACCTCAGGCCGGGCGCGGGCCGACGCTGCGGTCCACCAGATCGCGCCAGCCGGCCTCCAGCCGCTCCTGCGGCATGCCGCGCTGGCGGGTCAGATGGCCGATCAGCGCGGGGTCGAGGTAGCCCATCAGCGTCTGGGCGACCAGTTCGACGTCCGTCTCCGGTCCCGGGCTCGCCTGGCGCAGCAGCATGCACACGTGCATGAAGCGGACCCGGTAGGGCGCCGAGGTGAAGCGGCGGGTGACCTCGGGTTCGGCGGCGAGGTACAGGTCGAGCTGCTCGGAGGTCTGGCGCAGGGCGTGGCATCCGAAGGCGTGCAGGCGCTCCACCGGGGAGGCGCCGGGACCGAGCGGGGCCGGGCCGCTGATGAAGGCGGTCTGGAAGCGCTGCTCGGTGTGGTCGAGCAGGGCCATGAGCAGGCCGGTGCGGTCGCCGAAGCGCCGGAAGACGGTCCCCTTGCCCACCGCCGCCGCGCAGGCGACGCCCTCCATCGTGAGCTTGGCCACGCCCTGCTCCTCGACCAGCCGGGCCGCGGCCTCCAGCAGACGGGCGCGATTGCGGGCCGCGTCGGCGCGCAGCGGGGCGGCCTCGGGCGCGCTGAGCTGCATGAGGACGGGCTCGTCGGACGTTTCCGGTCGCTTCGGGAACGGCGGAAGTGGCTGGGACATGAAGCCAGCGTAACGGCATCCGGGGCCAACTGGACTGCGGTCCGCTTCAGTGGTAGACCTTAAGCGGACTTCGGTCCGTTTTATTGCGGCAATGTTTCAGCGTTTCCATCCCCCCTGGAGATATCCATGTCCGTTCGCATCCTCGCCCTCGTCGGCAGCCTGCGCGCCGGTTCCCACAACCGCCAGCTCGCCGAGGCGGCCGTCAAGCTCGCTCCGGAGGGTGCCGAGGTCGAGCTCTTCGAGGGCCTGGCCGAGATCCCCTTCTACAACGAGGACGTCGACGTCGAGGGCGGCGTGCCCGCCGCCGCCGCGCGCCTGCGCGCCGCGGCCGGCGAGGCCGACGCCTTCCTGCTGTTCTCGCCGGAGTACAACGGCACCATCCCCGCGGTCCTCAAGAACGCCATCGACTGGCTGTCCCGTCCGTACGGCGCGGGCGCCTTCACCGGCAAGCCGGTCGTCGTGGTCGGCACCGCGTACGGCCAGTTCGGCGGCGTCTGGGCGCAGGACGAGGCCCGCAAGGCCGTGGGCATCGCCGGCGGCACCGTGCTGGAGGACGTCAAGCTCTCCGTCCCCGGCTCCGTGGTCCGCTTCGCCGAGACGCACCCCGCCGACGACGCCGAGGTCGCGGCGCAGCTCTCCGAGGTCCTGGACCGTCTGCACGGCCACGTCTCGGCGCCCACCGCTGCCTGACAACTCACCTGTGGGCCGGTCCGGTTGACCCGGGCCGGCCCTCGTCATGTCGTGACTCGGTCACCGTTCGTCCCAAGATCGCCACGACCCTGGCGGAGCCCCACCCTCCGCGACAGGATGCCCGCATGAAGAGCGATCTCTTTTCCAGTGACCACATGGTGCAGCCGGCCGTCGCGGCGGGCATGACCGTCCAGAACGCCAAGTCCATCAAGTACGCCGTCCAGGGCGAGATGTTCGCCCGTCAGGGCGCGATGGTCGCCTACCGGGGCAGCCTCCAGTTCGAGCGCAAGGGCCAGGGCGTGGGCGGGATGCTCAAGCGAGCGGTCACCGGTGAGGGACTTCCGCTCATGACCGTCCGCGGGCAGGGCGAGGCCTGGTTCGCGCACGAGGCGCAGAACTGTTTCATCGTGGGCATCGAGCCCGGCGACGTCTTCACGGTCAACGGCCGCAACGTCCTGTGCTTCGACGCGTCGCTGTCGTACGAGATCAAGACCGTCAAGGGCGCGGGCATCACCGGCGGCGGTCTGTTCAACAGCGTCTTCACCGGGCACGGCAGCCTGGGGCTGATCTGCGAGGGCAACCCGCTCGTCATACCCGTCTCCCAGCAGCAGCCGGTGTTCGTCGACACGGACGCGGTCGTCGGCTGGACCGCGCACCTGCGGACCTCGCTGCACCGCTCGCAGTCGATCGGTTCGATGATCCGGGGCGGTTCGGGCGAGGCGGTGCAGCTCAAGCTGGAGGGCGAGGGCTACGTCGTCGTACGTCCCAGTGAGGCCACCCCGCAGAAGACGCAGCAGCACTGAGCAGGCGCCGCACGGCAGGAGGGGCCCCGCCGGCCGGTCGGCGGGGCCCCTCGGTTCGTCTGCCGGAGCCGGTCGTCAGTGCCGGGCGGCCGGGGTGTTGGCGGCCGTGACGTTGACGGCGGCCCAGGCCTTGCCCACCGCCTTGTACTCGGCGCTGTTCGCGCCGTACATGTCGGCGGCGGCCTTCAGCGTGGCCTTGCGCGCGTCGTGGAAGTCGGTCGTGGAGACCATGTACCGGGTGAGAGCGCGGTAGAAGACGGCGGTGGCCTTGGTGCGGCCGATCCCGGTCACCCGGGAACCGTCGTACGTCGGCGAGTCGTACGTCACGCCGTTGATCGTCTTGCGGCCGCTGCCCTCGGCGAGCAGGTAGAACGCGTGCGAGGAGACGCCGGAGCCGGCGTGCACCTCGGTGTCGTACACGGCGGGCGACCAGTAGTCGATCGACTCCTCGAGGACGTCGAGGGACGGGTGGTCGAGGCGGCGCAGGAACTTCTGGGCGAGTCCCAGCTTCTCCCCCATCAGGTAGTTCGGGGGGTTCTTCGGGTTGTTCGCCGAGAACTCGACGTTCGTGCCGAAGATGTCGGCGAGCGACTCGTTGAGGGCGCCCGCCTCGCCGTACTGGTTGCCGTCGTCGTCGACCCGGGTGGGTTCGAGGGCGGCGGTCGCGTCGACGACTCCGTGGCTCAGCTCGTGGCCGGTCACGTCGAGGACGACGAGCGGCTTCTTGAACACGCGGCCGTCGCCGTCGCCGTACGCCATGCAGCCGCAGTACGAGTCCCAGAAGGCGTTGCCGAGCTTGTTGCCGTAGTGGACCATTCCCCGGGCGCCGGCGCTGTTGTTCTTGATGCCCTTGCGGCCGAAGGTCTTCTTGTAGAAGTCCAGGGTCTGGGTGATGCCGTACTGGGCGTCGACGGCGACGGTGGTCCGGGCCGAGGTGGTGCCGTCGCCCCACTTGTTGTCGCCGTCGGTGAACGCCTTGCCCCGCGCGAAGGACTCCAGTTCCTGGCCCCTGGCGTCCCGGGTCTCGGTGTTCCACCGGGTCGGGTCCTTCAGGACGTAGCTGGTCCGCGCGGTGCGGGTGGTGGTCAGGGAGACCTTGCCCGCGAACAGGGAGGAACCGCTCCCCGTGGCCGTGGCCGGGTAGTGGCCCGCCGCGGCGATGCCCGTGAGGCCGGACAGCCCGGCGGTGGCACCCGCCGCGACACCGGTCTGCGGGCTCGCGCTCTCGCCGCGCTCGCGCAGCGTGGCCGCCAGGGAGGGCGAGATGAACTCGTCCGTGTTCGGGGTGTTGCTGCGGATCTCGCCGGTACGGGCGTCCACGACGACCGTGCTCGATCCGCCGGTCTGCGTCGTGTCGCTGTCCGAGACGATCACCTGGTAGGCGAGGGCGGCGGCGCCGTCGCGGGCGTCCACGACGAGATGGGCGGTGTCCGCGTCGCCCTTCGCGACGGCCTCGGCCTTCCGTGCCGCCTGCTCGGGCGTCAGTTCCGCCTCGACGGTGGACGGCTTCACCACGTGGTCGGCGGCCCGGGTCACGCCCAGGTACTCGCCCCGCGCGCCGAGGTGGACGACCAGGTCGCCGCCGAGCAGCGGAAGGCCCTGGTGGGTGCGGACGAAGCGGACGTGCCGCTTTCCGTCCGGGTCGGTCATCACGTCCTTGGCCTGAAGGGTGTCGCCGCGGGTGACACCGGTGGCCGAGGCGTGCGCGAACGCGGCCGCCCTGGCGGTGGCCACGGGCGACGAGGCCGAAGCCGCCGCGACGGCGGGCCCGTTCGGCGCGGCGGCGAAGGCGGGACCGGGGAGCGTGGCGGCCGTCGTCACGGCGACGGCGATCGCCACGCGGCGTATGTGGGGTCTACGCACTGAGTTCCTTCGTACAGGGGCGGCCGAACACCAACCGCCCTACGGCGCGGCGCCGTTGCGCGCCGCGGGGGCTGCCCGCTCCCGACCGGACAGATGTGCGGGGGAATGCGGGGGTTGCCCGCGCGGGCCGATCAACGTCCGCATGTGACCGATGTCGCACGCGTCCTGGCCCGGAGCGGACGGAACGGGCGTGCGGACGGGAGGGCCGAATCCCGGCCGGGGGCCGGGCGGTGAGACCCAGGCTCGGGCGGGACCGGGATCCGAGGTCGGACCGATGCCCTGGGCGGAACCGCAGCCCGAGGGCGGACCAGTGGGCCGGGTGGAAGCGAGGGCGGAGCTGAACCGACGGCCGGGTGGACCAGTGGCCGGGCAGAACCGACGGCCCGGTGGCGCCGACGGCCCGGTGGGATCGGCGGCCCGGTGGCACCGAGGGATGGGCGGAGCACTGGGCCGGGCAGAACCGAGGGCCCGGTGGCACCGACGGCCCGGTGGGAGCGACGGGCCAGGCGGATCCGGCGGTCGGGACAGGGGCGGCGGTCGGGACGGGGGCGGCGGTCGGGACGGGGGCGGGGCCGGCGACGGCTCAGACCCTGCGGTCGGCGAGCGCGGACAGCAGGGTGCGGAGTTCCGCCGCGGGCCCCTGGGCGAGCGGCAGTCCGGCGAGGAGCGCGTCCGCCGCGGCGAGCCGGCGGCGCGCCGCGCGCACCGCGGCCGCGCGGCCCCCGGCCCGCTCGACGAGGGCCGTCGCACGGCGGACTCCGGACGCGTCCAGGGAGTCCGGGGCCGAGAGGAGGTCGTCGAGTTCGCCGTACCCGGCTCCGCCGAGCGCCGCGAGCACGGGCAGCGTCTTCTTCCCCTGCCGCAGATCGCTGTGCACCGGCTTGCCGGTGACCGAGGGATCACCCCAGATGCCGAGGACGTCGTCGGCGATCTGGAACGCGACGCCGAGATGGCGTCCGGCGCGGTCCAGGACGGTCACGGTCCCGTCCGGTGCTCCGGCCAGCCGGGCGCCGAGCGCCAGGGCGCAGCCGAGCAGGGCACCGGTCTTGCGCTCCGCCATCACCTCGTACTCCCCCACCCCGACCGCCCCGGGTCCGGTCCAGGGCCGGTCGGCGAACAGCAGGTCGTCGGCCTGGCCACGCACCAGGTCGCCGAGCGCGGTGGTCAACTGCCTTACGGCGGAACCGGCTTGGGGAGTGAGAGCCATGGTCTCGACGGCCAGGGCGAACAGCGCGTCACCCGCGAGGACGGCGGGGCCGGTGCCGTACGCCTTCCACACCGCCGGGCGGCCACGGCGCAGCGCGTCACCGTCCATGATGTCGTCGTGGAGCAGCGAGAAGACGTGCACGAGCTCCACCGCGACGGCCGCAGGCACACCGGCGCCGGCCGGTCCGGAGACGGTTTCCGCCCCGAGGACAGCCAGCGCCTGTCGTACCCCTTTGCCCTGGTCATGGTCGGCGGGGGCGCCGCCGACCTCGCAGCGGCCCAGCGCGTACCGGGCCATCTCCGCCACCCAGGGGTGCAAGGTGCCGATCGCCTCCCCCAGCGCGGGGGCGACGAGTTCACGGCAGCGGCTCAGCACCTGAGCGGCGGCGGGCGGCGACGAGGGGTGCGGGGCCGCCGGGGCGGGCGCGCCGGCCGGCGCAGGGGCGGGCACCAGGTGGAGGGCCGGGGTCGTCATCACGCGGCCTCCGTCTCGCCGGTCCCGGCCGTCAATCCGAGCTCTGTCCGGGCTTGTTCGACCATCCGATGGGCGTGCCGCAGCCCGATGCCCTCCAGGGTCACGGCCAACTCGTCGAGTTCGGCGGCGGTTTCGGCCCGGTCGCGGCCGAGACGGGCGAGGGACTTGACCAGCCCGAGGCGGGACAGGGCGGTGCCGCGCGGCTCGCCCATCGTCTCGAACTCCGCGAGCGCGCCCGCGTACACGTCGCGGGCCTGCTCGTAACGCCCGGCCCGGTAGAGGACGTTGCCGCGCATCTTGTGGTTGTAGGCGAGCGCACCGGACAGCTTCATCGCACGGCAGGAGACCTCGGCCTCGCCGAGCAGACCGAGCGCGCGGTCGGTCTCCCCGTCCCGCACGGAGACGATGTCCGCGAGTCCCCGCAGCGCCCAGGCGTGGCCCCGCCGGTCCTCGGCTCCGGCGGCTATCGCGGCCGCCTCCTCGAACATCGCGTAAGCGGTGTCGTACGAGCCGGTGTTGCGGTGGATCTGGGCGATGCCCTCCAGGGCCCACACGGTGTGCCGGGCCTCGCCGCGCTTGCGGGCCTCGGCCAGCAACTGCTCGTGCAGCTCGGTCACGGCCGCGTAGTCGCCCTGGATGCGGCCGGTCTCCGCCATTCCGGCCAGCGAGTAGCCGCGCACCACGACATCCCCCGCCCGGCCGCCGAGTTCCGCGGCCAGCCGCAGCAGCCGCCACGCGAGCGGGAACGCCCCGCGCTGGCGGGCCAGGGTGCCACCGCTCCACAGCGCCCACGCCATCGCAGCGCCGTCCCCGGCCTCCCGCGCGGTGCGGTAACTCGCCTTCCACGCCCGCTCGGCGTCCGCCACCTGCCCGAGCCGGCGGTGCGCCTCGGCGACCGCGAGGCCCGACCGGGCGGCCTCCGCGCGAGCGCCGGCCCGTTCGGCGGCGCGCAGTTGCTCGGTGCCCGCCGCGAGGACGTCGGTCAGCGAGGAGTTCACCGACAGGGTGGTCAGGGCGCCCTGGTACTCCGGGGCGAAGGCTTTGCCGTACATGAGTGCCTTTCCGTCCGCCACCGTCCGTCCCGTCTCGGGCCCGGCCCGATGGCGCTGCTGTTGTCGACTCGTTCAAGGCGGTGACGTGCGGCGATCCAGCTATACACGTGGCGTATACACGGCATGTATACGCAAGGGGTATAGTGCGCCCGGTTTCCGCCCGTGAAGTGACCTTCAGGAGGGACCGCTTGCCACGCGCCCGTTGCCGATCAAGACGGCGATCGCGTCGGGAAGGTTGCCTGGCGGCGTCAAAACGCGTTGCACGGCGGTCCGGATGGCTCACAGGATGGCGACGAGCAGCGCTTCTCCGAGGAAAGCAGGCCCCTTTTGCCCACAGCGCCGATGCACGCCGACGAGACCCGGATCGGTGCCGCGCTCGTACGGCGTCTGCTGGCCGGACAGTTCCCGCGGTGGGCCCGACTGCCCCTGAAACCCGTGCGGTCGGCCGGCACCGTCAACGCCCTCTACCGTCTCGGCGACGACATGGCCGTGCGCCTCCCGCGCGTGCCGGGCGGCGCCGACGACGCCGTCAAGGAGCACGCCTGGCTCCCGCGGCTCGCGCCGATGCTCCCGTTCCCGGTCCCCGAGATCCTCGGCCTCGGCACCCCGACCGCCGACTACCCGTGGCACTGGTCCGTGCTGCGCTGGCTCGACGGCGACACCCCGGCACCCGACGCCCTGACCGACCCGCATCAACTGGGCGTCGATCTGGGGGCGTTCGTCACCGCTCTGCGCGGGATCGAGCTGCCCGGCGGGCCGGGCGCCTACCGGGGCACCCCGCTGACGGCGGTGGACGCCGAGACACGCTCGGCGATCGACGACCTCCACGGCCACATCGATACCGGGGCCGCGACGGCGGCGTGGGAGGAGGCGCTGGCGGCACCCGCCTGGACGGGCCCGCCGCGCTGGCTGCACTCGGACCTGATGCCGATGAACCTCCTGGTCCGCGGGGGCCGCCTCGCCGCCGTCCTCGACTTCGGCACCTTCGGCACCGGTGATCCGGCCTGCGACTTCATCCCGGCCTGGAACCTCCTGCCCGCCGCGGCGCGGCCCGCCTTCCGGGACGCGGCCGGCGCCGACGACCCCGGCTGGGCGCGCGGCCGTGGCTGGGCCCTGTCCATGGCACTCGTCCAACTCCCGTACTACCGCCACACGAACCCGGTGATCGCGGGCAACGCCGCGCACGTGATCCGCGAAGTACTGGCCGAGCACCGGGGGTCGTAGCCACGGGGCATCGGCGGATCACTCGACGAGGGCCTGCGTCCCGAGAACGCCGAGGAGGGCGACACGTTCGGCGTCCTCCGTCCCGGGCTCGGCGGTGTAGACCATGATCCTCAGGTCGCTGCCCGCGACGCTCAGCACATCGCAGTCCAGCGTCACGGCGCCGACCTGGGGGTGGTCGACGGTCTTGCGGGACGCGTCGTGGCGGGCGACGGCCCCGGACTCCCACAGTTCCGCGAAGCGCACGCTGTTCTCGCACAGTTCCTCGATCAACTGCCCCAGACGCCGGTCCGTCGGGTACCGGCTCGCCGTGGCGCGCAGGTCGGCGACGAGCGTCGCCTCGAAGGCGCGCCGCTCGCGCGGGGTGTGCCGCACCCGGCTGCCCGGCCCGACGAAGTTGCGCCACACACCGTTGCGTTCATTGCCGCTCCACCCGGAGGGGTCACCGAGGAGGGCCGCGTACAGCGGGTTGGCCAGCAGCAGGGTCCAGGCCGCGTCGTACACCGCCACGGGCGTCCCGCTCAGCCGGTCGAGCATCCGGTGGACGCCCGGGGTGATGTGGGCAGGCACCATGCCTCGTCCCGGCGGCACCAGTCCGGCCACCTGGAAGAGGTGCTCGCGTTCGGCCCCGGACAGGCGCAGCGCCCGGCCCAGCGCCTCGACGACCTGCTCCGAGGGATGAGCCGCCCGCCCCTGCTCGAGACGCGTGACGTAGTCGACCGAGATGCCGGCGAGCAGGGCCAGCTCCTCGCGACGCAGGCCGGCCGCGCGCCGGTTGCCGCCTCCGGGCAGGCCGACGGCCTCCGGCGTGACGCGGTCACGCCAGCGTCGTACCGTACGCCCGAACTCCGTGTTCGCCATGCCACCCACTGTGCACCCACCCGGCCGAACGCGCCTGGTACCGCCGGTCCCAGGAAGACCGGACTCCTGGCTGTCGGCCCCGATCCGCCGGAGGGTGGACGCATGACCACAACACTCATCACCGGAGCGAACAAGGGCCTCGGCTACGAGACGGCCCGCCGGCTCGTCGCGGAGGGCCACACCGTCTACCTGGGCAGCCGGGACCCGGAACGCGGACGGCGCGCGGCCGCCGAGCTCGGGGCGCGCCCGGTCGTCATCGACGTCACCGACGACGCGTCCGTGGCGGCCGCCGCCAAGACCGTCGAGGCCGAGGGCGGGCTGGACGTCCTGATCAACAACGCGGGCATCGAGGGGCGCGGCGCGGGGAACAGCGTGATCGGCGCGGCGGAGGTGACCGCCGACATGATGCGCGAGCTGTTCGAGACGAACGTCTTCGGTGTCGTCCGGGTCCTCCACGCCTTCCTGCCCCTGCTCGGGCGTTCGGCCTCCCCGGTCGTCGTCAATCTCAGCAGCGGCCTGGCCTCGCTGGCCCGGATCACCGACCCCGGCGGCCCGGCCCACGCCTACCCCGGTGTCGCCTATCCCGCGTCCAAGACCGCCGTCAACACCATCACCGTGCAGTACGCGAAGGCGTTCCCCGGGATCCGCGTCAACGCCGTGGAGCCGGGCTTCACCGCGACCGACCTCAACGGCAACACGGGGTTCCAGACCGTGGAGGAGGGCGCCGAGATCATCGTGCGCATGGCGCTGATCGGCCCGGACGGACCGACCGGCGGCTTCTTCGACGCGTCGGGCCCCGTCCCCTGGTGACCACGGACACCCAGCCGGACAATGGAACATCCATTCGATTACGGAGTACGCTGGCCTCATGGCCACGCATCTCCAGGGCTCGCTCTTCGACCAGACCGACAAACTCCGCCTCGGCCCGCTGGACGGGCTGCGGCGCACCACGCTGGGCGCGGGGGCCTGGATCGACCTGCTGCCCGGCTGGCTGAGCGGGGCCGACGAGCTCTTCGGCCACCTCGCCGCCGAGGTCTCCTGGCGGGCCGAACGGCGCCAGATGTACGAGCAGGTGGTGGACGTGCCCCGGCTGCTCGCGTACTTCCGCGCGGACGATCCGCTGCCGCACCCGGTCCTGGACGAGGCCCGGGACGCGCTCTCGGCGCACTACGCCGGGGAACTGGGCGAGGCGTTCACCACGGCGGGCCTCTGCTACTACCGGGACGGCCGGGACAGCGTGGCCTGGCACGGGGACAGGATCGGGCGGGGCGCCCGCGAGGACACGATGGTCGCCATCGTGTCCGTGGGCGCCCCGCGGGATCTCCTGCTGCGGCCGCGGGGCGGCGGGGAGACGGTCCGGCGCCCGCTCGGCCACGGCGACCTCATCGTGATGGGCGGCTCCTGCCAGCGCACCTGGGAGCACGCGATCCCCAAGACGGCGCGCGCAGCGGGGCCCCGGATCAGCGTGCAGTTCCGCCCGGACGGGGTGAACTGAGCGGCGCGGCCGCCGCCACGCCCCGCGGGTGAACCGGGCCGGGCGGCCCTTCCCGCAGTCCCACCGGACGCGCCGGAATCACCGGACCAGCCAAACCTGCCAGACCCGCCGAACTCACCAGACCGCCGGAGCCGCCGGAGCCCACCGAACCTGCCGGACCCGGACCCACCGAACTCACCGAACCGCCGGACTCACCAGACCAGCCGGACCCGCCGGACTCCCGCCGGACCCGCCGGCTCACGGCGCGAGCTGTGCCTGCACGGCGGGCGCGTACCGGTCGACGATGGCGTCGACCGAGGTGGCGCGCAGGTGCGAGCCCCGCGCGATCCCGTACATCACCCCGAGGCCGAGCAGTGTGCTCACGGCGAGCTCGGCGCGCAGGCCCGCGTCCCGCCCGCTCAGCCGCCCGGCGAGGCGTTCGCTGACCTGGGCGCGGAAGTTGGCCCGGAGTATCTCGCCCTGCTCCCCCTGGAGCGGGGCGAAGACGATCCGCAGGACGGGGTCGGCGCCGCGCTGGGTCTGGCCTTCCAGCACATGGCGGACCATGTGCCGGCCCAGCTCCTCCAGCGGGGCGTCCAGCAGGGCGTCGGCGTCGGACTCGAAGGACATGACCCGGGCGAACAGCGCGTCCTTGTTGCCGAAGTACTTGAGGATCAGCGGCGCGCTCACCCCGGCCCGGTCGGCGACCGCCTTGAGCGTGATGTCCGCGTGCGCGTGGCGCGCCAGCAGATACCGGGCCGCCCGCAGGATCGCCGCCTTGCTGGCCTCGGCGTCACGGCGGGGAGCGGGGGCGTCCGGCCGCTCCCCGGGCTCGGGGGCGGACGGGGACGCCGTGAGACCGGAGTGCGGGGTGGTCACGGTGCTCAGGCTCCTTCGAGTGCCTCGTCGCGGGACGCGCCGGTACGGCGGCCGGTTCGCGGGGTCTCGCGGGAGGCGGGGTCGGTGGGTATCGACAGCGCGGCGGCACAGGCCACCAGTGCGACGGTACCCGCCATGGCGAAGGCCAGCAGATAGCCGTGCAGGGTCGGCACCGGGGCGCCCGCGACGAGACTCGTGTGGTGGACGAGCACGGCGGCCACGGCGGCACTGCACACGGCCTGCCCGATGGTGCGCATCAGGACGTTGACGCCGTTGGCGGACGCGGTCTGCCCGGCGGGCACGGCGCGCAGGATCAGGGTGGGCAGGGCGGAGTAGGCGAAGGTCGTGCCGATCGAGCAGACCGTGGCACCCAGGATGATCGCCCACAGGTCGCGGCTGTCGGCGATCCGCAGGACGTAGCCGGAGGCGATGATCGCCGTGCCGAGGGCCAGGGTGATCCGGGGACCGCGGGCCGCCGATATGCGCGCCGAGACGGGCGACAGGAACAGCATCGTCACGCCGCCGGGCAGCAGACACAGACCGGTCGCCACGATCGAGAGGCCGAGTCCGTAACCGGTGGCCGTGGGCGCCTGCACGAGCTGCGCCGTGACCAGCGAGTTGCCGTAGAAGGAGAAGCCGGTCAGCAGGGCCGCGATGTGCGGCAGCGCGACGCGCGGCCGGGCGGCCAGTTTCAGGTCGACGAGGGGGCGTTCGGCGCGGAGCTGCTGGCGCCACCACAGCGCGAGGATCGCCGCGCAGCCGGCGAACAGGGCGAGGATCCTGGGGCTGGTCCAGCCCCAGGTGCCGCCCTGGGACACGGCGAGCAGCAGACACACCAGCCCGGCGGCCAGGCCCAAGGCGCCCACGGTGTCGAAGCGGCCCGGCTCGCGCACGGGCGACTCGCGCACCGCCCACCAGGCCAGTGCCGTCCCGAAGGCGCCGAGCGCGGTCGTCGCCCAGAACATGACGTGCCAGTTGGCGTACTGCACCACGAGAGCGGCCAGCGGCAGGCCGAGGGCGGCGCCGATGCCGACGGTGGAGCTCATCAGCGCGACGGCGGAGCCCGTGCGCTCCGGCGGCAGTTCGTCGCGCAGGATGCTGATCGACAGCGGCACGACGGCGGCGGCCGCGCCCTGCAGCGCCCGCGCCACGATCAGGACACCGATGTCCGAGGTGAGCGCGCACATCAGCGAGCCGACCGTCATCATCCCGAGGGCCATGAGCAGCACGCGCCGCTTGCCGTACATGTCGCCCGCGCGGCCGAGGACCGGGGTCAGCACCGCTCCGGCGAGCAGGGTCGCGGTCACCATCCAGGAGACCGCTCCCGCCGAGGCGCCGGTCAGCCGGGGCAGGTCGGGCAGCAGCGGGACGACGACCGTCTGCATGACGGCCATGAGGATCCCGCCGAACGCCAGGACAGGGATCGCGAGCCGCTCGCGCAGGGCCGCCATCGGCACTCCAGAAGTAGGCATGGAAAAGCGAGGTGAATGACAATTCACCTTACCGGTGAATTGTCATTCACCCCAAGTGGGATCCCCTTCTGGACGACAGGCCCTAGCGCTGCGCGCGGGCCTGCACGCCGCGGGCGACCCGGGGTCCGAGCCAGCGCTTGAAGCGGCGCAGCGCCTCCAGGCGGCCGGCCGCGCGGTCGATCCGGTAGTAGAGCTGGGGCGGGACGTACGGGAGCAGCGGCGAGTGCCGCTGCCCGAGCAGGGCGAACATCTGCGCCGGGGGAAGGCCGATGTAGCGCGGCAGGTTTTCGTACCACTGTGCGCTGTGGCGGGCCGCGCTCTGCACGGACAGGAGTTCGGACCTGCGCTCGCGTCCGTAGCGGGTGAGGGCGGTCTCGAGGTCCGCGTGCTCGCGCAGCGCTCGGGCCAGGGAGATGGCGTCCTCCAGGGCGAGGGTGGTGCCGGCGCCGATCGAGTAGTGCGTGGTGTGGGCGGCGTCGCCGAGGAGGACGAGATTGCCCCGGTGCCAGGTCCGGTTGGTCAGGGTGCGGAAGGTGAGCCACCGGGCCGCGCCGTCGGACCGCTCGCGGCCCATCAGCCGGTGCCCGTCCAGCAGGTCCGCGAAGAGCTTCTCCAGCAGCGCGAGACCCTCGGCCTCGCCGGCGCCGTCGAGCCCGAGGCCGGTCCAGGTCTCCGGGGAGCACTCGATGACCAGGGTGCTCCGGTCGTCGCCGAAGCGGTACGCGTAGCACCAGATCCAGCCGTGGTCACTCTCCACGAAGGAGAAGGTGAAGGCGTCGAAGACCTTCGTCGTGCCGAGCCAGATGTAGTGGTTGCGCCCGTGGCTGATCTCGCTGCCGAAGTGGCCGGCGTGACGCTCGCGCAGCGCGCTGTTGACCCCGTCCCCGGCGACGACGAGATCGGCTTCGGGCAGTTCGTCGGGCGCGATCTCGCTCTCGTACTCGACGCGGACCCCCAGGGAGCGGGCCCGCTCCGCGAGCAGGTCGAGCATCCGGCGGCGGCCGATGCCGAATCCCTCGTCCCCCGGAGCCACGGTCGTGCGGGCGCCGACATGGGCGACGCCGTCGCTCCAGCTCACCGAGTTCTCGCTGACGGCGAGCGCGGACGCCGGGTCGCCCTCGCGCAGTTTGTCGAGCAGACCCGCCCAGTAGGTCACACCCCAGCCGTACGTCGATCCGGCCGGGTTCTTCTCGTGGACGGTGATGTCATGGGACGGGTCCTGGAGCTTCATCAGGATCGAGAAGTACAGGCTTGCGGGTCCGCCACCGACGCACGCGATCTTCACGCGCACTCCCCTATGTTGCACAATGCGGTCGATTGGTCACGAAGCGTAGCAGGGGCATGACGCCCGCACTTCGCGCCAGATCGCGGGCGTGAGCCGCGCCACGGACGGACGGCCGCGACCGCAAGATCATCGACGCGAGCCCCTTCCGCCGGAGGATTTCCGTCGGCGGGTATGCCGCGGGCACTCCGGACAGCAAGATCATCTTTGTTCAACTCTGTATGACATATCCATGATTGTCCGGATCGCAGCCAACCGACATTCGGCGATTTCTCCCGTTGTTTGACGACCCGATAGGCATATCGGGTCATCGACACCGCAGATCACAGGAGGTCTCCGCATGCCGGAGCTCACTCGCCGCCGCGCCCTCGGCGCCGCCGCCGCACTCGCCGCGGGCGCGGGCGCCCAGGCCCTCGCCGCACCCTCGGCGTCCGCCTCACCGAAAGGCCCCGCCGCCGCACGGGAGTCCATGGGCGAGCACCACCACGGCGGCCCGGAACCCTTCGACGAGGTCTTCCGCGGACGCCGCATACAGGGCCGCCCGGTCACCGGGGGCGGACACCATCACGGCGGCGGCTTCGGCGTGTTCATCGACGGCGTGGAACTGCACGTGATGAGCAACGCCGACGGGAGCTGGATCAGCGTCGTCAGCCACTACGACCCCGTACCCACCCCGCGCGACGCGGCCCGCGCCGCCGTCGTGGAGCTGCAGGGCGCCCCGCTCGTGCCCTTCGCCGCCAACTGAACCACCCCGCAAGCAGATCGTGGAGTCCCGCACATGACCGTACGAAAGAACCAGGCGAGCCTGACCGCCGACGAGAAGCGGCGATTCGTCGACGCGCTGCTGCAGCTCAAGCGCAGCGGCACGTACGACACCTTCGTCACGACGCACAACGCCTTCATCCTCGGTGACACCGACAACGGCGAGCGGACGGGCCACCGTTCACCGTCGTTCCTGCCATGGCACCGCAGATTCCTGCTGGAGTTCGAGCGGGCCCTGCAGGCCGTCGACCCCTCGGTGGCGCTGCCCTACTGGGACTGGAGCACCGACCGCACCACGCGGGCCTCCCTGTGGGCCCCGGACTTCCTCGGCGGCACCGGGCGCAGCCTGGACGGCCGGGTGATGGACGGCCCGTTCGCCGCCTCCGCGGGCAACTGGCCGATCAACGTCCGTGTCGACACCCGCACCTACCTGCGCAGGTCGCTGGGCGCCGGGGTGCGGGAACTGCCCACCCGCGCCGAGGTGGACTCCGTGCTCGCGATGACGACGTACGACATGGCCCCCTGGAACAGCGCCTCGGACGGCTTCCGCAACCACCTCGAAGGCTGGCGGGGCGTCAACCTCCACAACCGGGTGCACGTGTGGGTGGGCGGCCAGATGGGCACCGGCGTATCGCCCAACGATCCGGTGTTCTGGCTCCATCACGCCTTCATAGACAGGCTGTGGGCCCAGTGGCAGCGCCGGCACCCGGGCTCCGGCTATCTCCCGCTCAAGGACACCCCGAACGTCGTCGACCTCGGCGAGACCATGAAGCCGTGGAACGACACCCGGCCGGCCGACCTGCTCGACCACTCCGCGTTCTACACGTTCGACACCGTCTGATCCCGGCCGCGCCCGTGACCGCCGGACCTCCTGGAGGGCCGGCTCGCACGGGCGCGCCCGTTGCCGCCGCTCGGCGCGGGGCACCGATCAGTAGGGTCGGGACATGACCCATACAACCTCCGCTTCCCACGCTCCTGTCGACCCCGCGGGACTCGCCCGCGATCCGTACACCGTGTACGCACGGCTCCGCCAGGCCGGGCCCGTTCACCGGATCACCGGGACGGACGCGCTGCCTGCCTGGCTGGTGACCCGCTATGACGACGTACGCGAGGCTCTCGCCGACCCGCGGCTGTCCTTGGACAAGCACAACGCCGCGCCCGGCGGCTACCGGGGCATGGCCTTACCCCCGGCGCTGGACGCGAACCTGCTCAACATGGACCCACCGGACCACACCCGCATCAGGCGCCTGGTGACCCGGGCCTTCACCCCGCGTCGGATCGAGCGGCTGCGCGAGCCGATCCGGCGCACCGCCGACCAGTTGCTGGACGCGGTCGCCACGGCGGAACGCGTGGACCTGATCGCCTCGTACGCCGCGCCGCTGCCGATCACCGTGATCTGCGACCTGCTCGGCATCGGCCCGGCCGACCGGCTCGACTTCCGTTCATGGACCGACACGCTCGTCGCTCCCGATCCCACACGGCCGTCCCTCGCCAAGGAAGCGGTCGGCAGCATGCTGTCGTTCCTCACCCGGCTCATCGCCGACAAGCGAGCCGCTCCGACCGACGACCTGCTCTCCGCGCTGATCGCCGTACACGACGAGGAGGACCGGCTGAGCGAGGACGAGTTGATGTCCTTGGCCTTCCTCATCCTGTTCGCCGGGTACGAGAACACCGTTCATCTCATCGGGAACGCGGTCCTGACCCTGCTCCGCCACCCCGACCAGCTCGCCGAGCTACGGGCCGATCCCACGCGCATCGGCGCGGCGGTGGAGGAACTGGCCCGGTACGACGGCCCGATGCCTCTGGCCATCCGCCGGTTCCCGACCGAGGACGTCACCATCGGCGGCGTGACCGTTCCCGCGGGCGAGACCATCCTGCTGTCCCTCGCCGCCGCTCATCGGGACCCGCACCGCTTCACCGACCCCGACCGCTTCGACATCGGCCGCGACGCCACCGGTCACCTCGCCCTCGGCCACGGCATCCACTACTGCCTCGGCGCTCCGCTGGCCCGCATGGAAACCGACATCGCGCTGTCCGCGCTCCTCGACCGCTTCCCCGACCTGGCGCTCGACGTGCCGCCGGGCGAACTGCGGTGGAGGCCCTCGATGCGATCCCGCGGCCTGCTCGGCCTTCCGGTCCGCACCGGCGCGATCAAGGATGCCACCGCGGCTCGATGACCGGGTGTGCGGCCTCGTCCTTCGAGCACAACGGCATCAGCGACAGCGGTGACGACGCGTGATGGCGTTCGGCCATGGAGTACGGTCGCGGCGCGGGCGCCTGGACGCGTTCGCGGCGCGGGAAACGGTGCCGGGTCAGGCTCCGCCCTGCGCCTCGCTCCGGCACTCCGGGTGACCCCAGCCCTGCGCGTTCTTGGCGATGGGCTCGCCCGCCGCGTAGGAACGGCCGCACACGCAACGGCCGTTGAACTTGGCCTTGATCGTGCGGCTCGACGTGGCCGGCCGGGACGCCTTGGCCGCGGGGCGGCGGCGGGCGGCGCCCGAGGCGGCCGGGGTGTCGGGGGAGGCGGGCGGCTCCGGGGACCCGAGGTCGCTGCCCGCGGGCTGCTGCACCACCGCGGCCTGGCTGGCGGCCCGGTCGGCGAAGTCGTTCAGGCGGTCGCCGTCGACCTGGTGGGCGGGAACGTAACGGAACTCCACCGAGCGGCCGGTGAGCAGTTCGTCGATCCGGGCGACGAGTTCCTGGTTGGCGACGGGCTTGCCCGCGGCCGTCTTCCAGCCCTTGCGCTTCCAGCCCGGCAGCCAGGTCGTGACGGCCTTCATCGCGTACTGGGAGTCCATCCGGATCTCCAGCGGCACATCGGCGGCCACGGCCGTCAACAGGCGTTCCAGCGCGGTCAGTTCGGCGACGTTGTTGGTCGCCGTGCCCAGCGGTCCCGCCTCCCAGCGGGCCGGGGTCTCGTCCCCGTCGGCGACGACCCAGGCCCATCCGGCGGGTCCCGGGTTTCCCTTCGAAGCCCCGTCACAGGCGGCAACAACGCGTTCAGGCATGACCCCGATCATGCCACGCCCGGGCGAGCACCCCGCGCACGGAGTGGCGCGCAGAACGACCACCCCGCCGGTCACCGGCGGGGTGGGGGCCACGGACGAGCGTCAGGACACGTCCGTCATCCCGGGCATCTCGCCCTGGGCCGCCTTCATGTCGATGACGGAGAACGAGGCGCCCTGGGGGTCGCTCAGCGCGGCGAACCGGCCGAAGGGGCTGTCCATCGGCCCGAAGCGCAGGACCGCACCGCGCGCGGTCGCCTTGGACACCGCCTCGTCGCAGTTCTCGACGGCGAAGTAGACGTTGACGTACGACGGGACCTCGGGCGGGAAGTCGTCCGTCATCCTCATCCGGCCCAGCACCGGCTTCCCGTCGACGTTGAAGACGCGGAAGTCGACGGCGTCGTCCTGAACCTGCTGGGCAGTGAAGGGGAAGACGGCCGGGAAGAACGTGTCGGACTTCTCCGGCTCACGGGTGAAGACCTCGGCCCAGGCGTACGAGCCGGGCTCGCCGATCGACTCGAAGCCCTCGTGGACGCCCGCCTGCCAGACGCCGAACACGGCCCCGCCGGGGTCCCGGGCCAGCGCCATCGTGCCGAACTCGCCGACCTGCATCGGCTCCATCAGCACCTCGCCGCCCTCGCTCCTGATCTTCTCGGCGGTCGCCGCGGCGTCGGGCGAGGCGAAGTACAGACACCAGGCGGACTGGCCCTCCTGCCCCGGCATCGGCGGCACGACGGCGGCCACCGCCTTGCCGCCGGAGTACGCCTGCGTGTAGTTCCCGTACTCGGAGGACGACTCGCCGAACGTCCAGCCGAGCACGTCCCCGTAGAAGCTCTTGGCCCCTTCGACATCGCTGAACATCGCGTCCGCCCAGCAGGGCGTTCCTTCAGGCTGTACGGCCATGACCCGACCTTCTCCTGTTCGGTGAACGATTGCGCTGTTCACGCTAGCCAGCCTTCACCGGGGCCGCGCGCCGAAGCACGGGCCCTGCACGACACTGGAGGCGGGCCGGTCCGGCCGCCGACAGGACGGGGCACGGGATGATGCGGGCGTGGGAAGTGGTCCGGCCGGGGCCGGTCGAGGGGGAGCCGCTGCGCCTGGCCGAGCGACCGGTGCCGGTGCCCGGCCCCGACGAGCTCCTGGTCCACGTGCGCGCCTGCGGGGTGTGCCGCACCGACCTGCACGTCACCGAGGGCGACCTGCCCGTGCACCGCCCCGGGGTGACACCGGGCCACGAGGTCGTCGGCGTGGTGGCGGCGACCGGCGGCGCGGTGAGCGGCTTCGACCCGGGCGACCGGGTCGGGGTCGCCTGGCTGCGCCGTACGGACGGCACCTGCGGGTACTGCCTGCGCGGGTCCGAGAACCTCTGCCCGGCGTCCGAGTACACCGGTTGGGACGCCGACGGCGGTTACGCGGAGTACACGACCGTGCCGGCCGCCTTCGCCTACCGGCTGCCCGACGGCGTGGACGACGTCGCCCTGGCCCCGCTGCTGTGCGCGGGCATCATCGGCTACCGGGCCCTGCGCCGGGCCGCGCTGCCGCCGGGCGGGCGGCTCGGCCTGTACGGCTTCGGCGGCAGCGCCCACCTCTGCGCGCAGCTCGCGCTCGCCGAGGGCGCCACCGTGCACGTACTGACCCGCGATCCGGCCGCCCGACGGCTCGCGCTCGACCTCGGGGCCGCGTCGGCCGGCGGGGCGTACGACGAGCCGCCCGAGCCCCTGGACGGCGCGATCCTCTTCGCACCGGCCGGTGAGCTGGTGCCGGTCGCCCTGCGGGCACTCGACCGGGGCGGCGTCCTGTCCGTCGCCGGCATCCATCTGAGCGACATCCCGCCGCTGCGCTACGAGAGCGACCTGTTCCAGGAGAAGGAACTGCGCAGCGTCACCGCCAACACGCGGGAGGACGGCAGGGAGTTCCTGGCACTCGCGGCCCGCCACGGCATCCGCGCGACGACGCACGCCTATCCCCTGGCGGAAGCGCCGCGGGCGCTGCGGGACCTCAAGGCGGGCCGTTTCGACGGCGCGGCGGTGCTGGTGAACGACAGCCCGCCGCGCGACTGAGCGTGCGGGCGCGACGACCGCGTGCGTGGATGGAAGCAGGGGGTGCTGCGGTGGAGGTGCGATGGCGGGCCGGGGCGATGGCGGGACGGCGGGTGCGGGGGCGCCGTCCGACGCCTCGGAGGACGCCGTCGAGTCGATCGGCACGACGCTCGACGAAGGCATGACCTGCGAGGAACTCGCCGCGTTCATGTGCCGGCACTTCTGCGAGACCGCGGCGGTGGACCTGCTGCCCAAGGACGTGGCGGCCGGCCGCCGCACCGCGGACCCGGAGCTCACCCGGGTGGCCGAGGCCGGCCGCACCCGGCTGCTCACCCCGTCGGAGGGTCCGCGCCCGCTGTCTGTCCGGGCGCTCGACGAGGGCCGTCCGATCGCCGCCTCGATCGACCTGTCCGGCCGGACGCCCCGCCAGGTCATGGCCGTCCCCCTCCTCGCGCACGGACGTCTGTACGGGGTGCTGCTCGCCGTCCGGCAGGGCGCGCCCTTCACCGGTGCCGACATCTCGGGGGCCCACCACGCGGCGCGGCTCGCGGCCGTGCACCTCGGCCACTCCCGCGAGCACGCGTCCCTGCGCGGCACGGTCCTGGACCTCCAGCGGGCGCTGCTCGCCGCACCGGGCCGGCCGCACCCGAACCTCGATCTCGCCACCCGCTATCTCCCCGCGGGCGGCGGTTCCCTGGTCGGCGGGGACTGGTTCGAGACCGTACGGCTGCACTTCGGGCGCACCCTGCTGGTCGTCGGCGACGTGATGGGGCACGGCTTGGACGCCGCGGTGGACATGAACGCGTACCGCGCGATGCTGCGCTACGTCGCCTCAACGGACCTTCCGCCCCACCGGGTGCTGCGCCGGCTGGACACCGCGGTCGCCGAGGACGGCAGCCGGCGCCCGGCCACCTGTCTGCTCGTACGGGTCGATCCCGCGCGCGGGATCGCGGTGATCGCGGGTGCCGGGCATCTGCCCCCGGTGGTGTTCGCCGGTGACGGCTCGGGCGAACTGCTGCCGCTGCCCGTGGGGCCGCCGCTGGGCACGGGGGTGGGTGGCTACCAGCAGGTGGTCCGCAGGCTGGCCCCGGACGACACCCTGGTGATGTTCACCGACGGGCTCGTCGAGCGCCGCGACGAGGACATCGACGCGTCACTGGCACGGCTGGCCGCGCTGCGGCTGCCACCGGGCGCCGGCGTCGACGACCTGCTCGACGAGGTGCTGGTCGCGCTCGACGCCCGGCACGCGGAGGACGACGTGGCGGTGCTGGCGGCCCGGATCCATCCGCGCGGCCATCCGGGCTGAGACACCCCGGCCGCCTGCACGGGTCGTCCGCCCGGCCTGACGCCTCCGGTCGGCCGGGACAGGCTCCCTGTCCCGGCCGGAGGACGGCAACGGCAGCGGCAACGGCAACGGCAGCGGCAACGGCAGCGGCAGCGGCAGCTGCAGCTGCAGCGGCCCAGGGTGCCGGTCGTGTCACTCCCCCGCGTGCGCCCGTTCCAGGGCCGCCATGTCCAGCTTGGTCATCTTGTACATCGCCTGGGCCGTACGGGCGGCCTTCTCCGTGTCCGCGTCGCCGAGCAGCTCGATCAGGCCGTCCGGGACGATCTGCCAGGACAGTCCGTACTTGTCCTTCAGCCAGCCGCAGGGACCCGGCTCGCCGCCGTCCTCGACGAACTTGTTCCAGTAGTGGTCCACCTCCTCCTGGCCGTAGCAGTGGACCTGGAACGAGATCGCCTCGTCGAACGTGAACTGCGGGCCTCCGTTGACCGCGACGAACTTCTGGCCGTTGGCCACGAACTCGACGGCCAGCACGGAACCGGGCGTCCCGGGCCCGGCCTCGGTGTAGCGGCCGACCCTGCCGAGCCGGGAGTGCTTGAACGTCGAGACGTAGTAGTGCGCGGCCTCCTCGGCCTGGCCGTCGAACCACAGACAGGTGGTGAAACCGTCGGCGGGCATGTGTACCTCCTCGGGCGGGAAATCGTCGTCACCTCTGTCGACCGATCCTCGTCCGAAAACTCATCGGCCGCGCGCGCACGACCCCACCCCCGGCCGGCCGGAGCCGCCCCTGCCCCGCGGAAAACCCGTGCCCGGCGTGCCCGGCACGGAGTTAGCATCCGCGGACATGAATCCCACCGAATCCCCCGGCGTCCATCCGTTCCGTGTCGACTTCCCGCAGCGCGACCTGGACGACCTGCACCGTCGCCTCGACGCCACCCGCTGGCCCGACGAACTGCCCGGAGTGGGCTGGGCCTACGGAGTCCCGAAGGCCTACCTCCAGGATCTCGTCCACCACTGGCGGCACGCCTACGACTGGCGTGCGGCCGAGAAGCGCCTCAACACATGGCCGCAGTTCACCACCGAGATCGACGGCGCACGCGTGCACTTCGCGCACATCCGCTCGCCGGAGCCCGGGGCGACCCCGTTGATCATGACGCACGGCTGGCCCGGGTCCATCGTCGAATTCACCGATGTCGTGGGGCCGCTGACCGATCCCCGCGCGCACGGCGGCGATCCGGCGGACGCCTTTCACCTGGTCGTGCCGAGCATCCCGGGCTTCGGGCTCTCGGGACCGACACGGGACACCGGCTGGGAGTTCACCCGGGTGGCCGCCGCGTTCGCCACGCTGATGGACCGCCTCGGCTACCGGCGCTACGGCGCGCAGGGCGGCGACTGGGGCGGGGCCGTCTCGCGCGAGCTCGGGCGGGCCCACCCCGACCGGGTGACCGGCGTCCATCTCAACCTGCTGCCCGGATCGTCCGCCGTCACCGAGCCGACCGCCGGGGAACTGGCCGCGCTGAGCCCGTACGAGCGCGAGCGCACCCTCCGCTCCTGGCGCCGCGGCCAGGAGTGGAACCGCGAGGAAGCGGGGTACGCGGCGATCCAGGCCACCCGGCCGCAGACGCTCGCGTACGCCCTCACGGACTCACCGGTCGGTCAACTCGCCTGGATCGCCGAGAAGTTCATGCGGTGGACGGACTCGCGGGAGTGCCCGGAGGACGCCGTCGACCGGGACCTCCTGCTGACCAACGTGATGCTGTACTGGCTGACCGGCACGGCGGGTTCCTCCGCCCGGATCTACTACGAGCGCGCGCACGCCGCTTATTGGGGCTCACCGCCCGAGCCGTCGACCGCACCGACGGCGCTCGCCGTCTTCCCCGAGGAGAACTTCGTCGCGCTGCGCCATGTCGCGGAGCGCGCCGACACCGTCGTCCGCTGGACCGAGTTCGACCGGGGCGGCCACTTCGCCGCGATGGAGGAGCCGGACCTGCTGGTCGGGGACATCCGGGCGTTCTTCCGCCAACTCCGCGCCGCCGGCTGAGGAGCGGCACGGGGGCGCGGCTCTGCCGACGGCGAATCTGCCACGGGCCGAGAAATCCGTTCCGGCGGTGGGACCGGGCAGAGAGTGGAGTGAGCGGCGACGCCCGCCGCGTCACGACCAGGAGGAACGAGGAACCATGACTCCGCTCATCACCGGCCGGCATCCGGCCCGCACCCAGTGGGCCGAGGAGGGCGACACCCCGGCGACCCGCTATGACGACCATCTGGCCGCGCAGTTGCTCGCCCAGCGGATCATCTTCCTGGGCACCCAGGTCGACGAGGTCTCCGCGAACCGGGTGTGCGCCCAACTGCTCCTGCTGTCCGCCGAGGACGCGCGCACCGACATCAGCCTCTACATCAACAGCCCCGGTGGTTCGGTGACCGCCGGACTCGCCATCTACGACACCATGCGGCTGATCCCCAACGACGTCTCCACGCTCGCGATGGGGTTCGCCGCGAGCATGGGGCAGTTCCTGCTCAGTGTGGGCACCCGCGGCAAGCGCTTCGCGCTGCCGAACGCGCGGATCATGATGCACCAGCCGTCCGCGGGCATCGGCGGCACCACCGCCGACATCGAGATCCAGGCGCAGAACCACGAGTTCACCAAACGGGCCATCGAACGGATCACCGCGGAGCACACCGGCCAGAACGAGGAGACGATCTCCAGGGACGGTGACCGGGACCGCTGGTTCACGGCGGAACAGGCCAGGGAGTACGGCATGGTGGACCGGGTCGTGGAGTCGCTCGACGACGTCCGCCCGGCCGCGTCACGGCGACGGATGGGGCTCTGACATGGGTACGTACACGATCCCGAACGTCGTCGAGCGGACCCCGCAGGGCGAGCGGTCGTACGACGTCTTCAGCCGGCTGCTCTCCGAGCGGATCATCTTCCTCGGCACGGAGATCGACGACGGCGTCGCCAACGTCGTCATCGCGCAACTCCTCCATCTGGAGTCGTCGAGCCCGGAGAGCGAGATCGCGATCTACATCAACTCACCCGGGGGATCGTTCACTTCGCTGATGGCCATCTACGACACGATGACCTTCGTCCAGGCGCCGATCTCGACGTTCTGCGTCGGGCAGGCGGCCTCCACGGCGGCGGTGCTGCTCGCCGGGGGCGATCCCGGGCGGCGGTTCGTGCTGGAACACGCGCGCGTGCTGCTCGGCCAGCCGGCCAGCGGCGGCCGTCAGGGCACGGTGTCGGACCTCAGTCTCCAGGCCAAGGAGATGCTGCGGATCCGCTCGCAGGTCGAGGAGGTGCTGTCCCGGCACACCCACCACGACGTCGCCACGCTGCGCGCGGACATGGATCGCGACAAGATCTTCACCGCGCGGGAAGCGGTGGAGTACGGCCTCGCGGACGAGATCCTGAGCCGCCGGCTCGCCCTGATCTGACCCCGACCCGCCCGGAACCCGGCCCTTGCCGGGCAGCAGGGCCCCGGGGGCCCGCGCCCGGGGAGGGCGCGGTGCGCGGGCCGGCGTCAGGCGGCGAGGCACATGCCGTCGTAGCGCGAGCCCGAGGACCGCGAGCCCGAGGACGGGGCCGACGCCGGGCGGCCGCGGACGGACTCGGCCCGGGTGTGCCGGGTCAGTTCCCGCTGGGCCAGCGACAGCAGCTCGGTCAGGCCGAGACCGAGGGCGCGCGCGGCCGCGGCGAGGACCTCGGAGGAGGCCTCCTTGCGGCCGCGCTCCACCTCGGAGAGGTACGGCATGGAGATCCTGGCGGCCTCGGCGACGTCCTTGAGCGTGCGTTCCTGGGCCAGTCGCTCGCGCCGCAGGACGTCACCGACGAGGTCACGCCACAACGGCTCCCTGGCCGAGGGAGCGGGAGCCGCCGGTGGCCGGCGCGGCACGAGGACCGGTGGCCGGTGCGCCCGGGCCGGGGCATCGGCCCCGGCCGGTGGCCGGGAGGGCTCCGCCGCCGCCGGACGCAGAGGGATGACGCGGGCTTCGTTCGTCACGTGGTCGCTCACCCCTTCAGCCTAGAAGCGCGGGGCCGTACGGGAAGGGAGCGGCGTTCCGCTCTCGGTGAAGCGGCCACGCGCCGAAGGGTCCACGCCGCTCCCGCTCGAAGCTCCCGGCACGGTGACGGCTTCGAGGGTCAGGAGGATCCCGCGGAGGCGTCCGCCGACTGCGACGTCAGGTCGGCGGAGGCCGAACCAGAATCCGGGGGCGGTGCCTGCGACTCGGACGCCGGAGGCTCGCTGGACGGGGGCGGTTCCTCCGAGGACGGCGCGGAGGAGGACGGTTCGGAGGAGGCCGAGGACGGGGCGGAACTCTCGGACGACGGTGAGGTCGAGGTCGACGGGGACTTGGAGCCCGAGTCACTGACCGACGGCGAGGGGCTCACCGGCGGGTGCGTCTTCTTGTCCTTCTTCACGTCGTCCCCCCGGTGCCGCTTGATCCACTCGTTGCTCTCGGGGTCGTAGATGACGAACACGTCGATGACCGTCTTCGACGGCACGACGGCCACGCTGTTCTGCGGACGGTACGACGGCCACGGGTCGCCGGTCGTCTTGATGGTGCCCTTCTGCGGTACCGGTTCGAGCAGCGGGTTGCCGCACGCGCAGCGCACCCTGGGCACACCCCGGGAGTCCACGAGGACGGCGGTGCCTGCCTGGAGGACCGCCTGATAGCTGGTGGGGGCGCCGTTGCGGTAGCCGTGGTTGGTGACACGGGTGTCCAGGCGCAGTTGTACGGGGGTCAGGGAACGCAGATAGGCGGGGACCGCGTTCGGTTGGATGCCCTCGACCGAGGCGAAGGCCTTGTTCTTCGCGGGGTCCGCCTTCAGCGCGGTGATCTGCTTCTCGACGTCGCAGCTCGACACGTTGCGGGTGCCGCCGTAGAGACCCGGCGCGCTGCCGCTGTAAGTGCCGCCCTGGGTGGCCGGTGCCGACGAGGCCGCGGCGGAGGGCGTCGCCGACTCGATGGAACTGTCGTTGGCGGTCGACTCGGTGAACGAATCGGGCCCCGACTTGCTCGCGGGCTGCGCGAACACCTCGCTGCTGGCGTTCTTGGCCCCGCCGCCGTTGTTGGTGAAGACCAGTCCGAGGATCACCGCCGCCGCCACGACACCGGTGATCAGCGCGACCCGCGGCGCCGACCGCCACCACGGCCGCTCGGGTCCTCCGCCCGGCCCACCGGGTCCGCCGGCGCCACCGCCGGGCCCCTCGGGACCCGAGCCTCCGCCGCCCCCTCCCGAACCGCCGCCCCCCGGCCCTCCGGGGCCGCCTCCCTCGCCGGACGCACCGCTCGGCGGTCCGGCGGGCGGGACGTTGACGGGCTGGGTCGGGCTCGGCTGCGCCGGGCCCGACAGCGGGCCCGAAGGCGGGCCGGTGGGGCGGCCGGAGGACGGCTGTTCGACGCTCACGAGCTCTTCTCCCGTTGGAGGGATGCAGGGACGTCAGAGGGGCATATGTACTGCTTTCCTGCACAACGAACCCATTGTGTGCCCCGGTCCGCCGGTGCCCGCAAGCCGACGCGGGCGGCTCTCCCCGAGGGGCGGACGGTGTCGGTGCTGCTTAGCGTGGCAGCGTGAGCCCCCCGACACCGTCCGCCCAGCCGACCCCCAGCAGCGGTGCGCGTCCGGCCGCCCGTCACGGCTGGCTCCAGGCCCTCCTGGCCGTTCTGGCCGGTCTGGTCCTCATGGTCGTGGTCGCCGCTCTCGGCCTGTGGGCCTCCGGCGCCAACGACCTCCCCGACAACGCCTTCCCCCGGGTGGTCGCGGCCACCCTGGTCACCGCGGTCGGCGGGACCGTCGAGTTCACCGGCGACGCGGGAGCCATCGCGGAGACGAAGGCAGGTCTCACGGTGACTCCCCTGTCCGTGACGCTGACCGGAGCGCTGGTGCTGGGGGCGGGCTTCCTGTGGCCGCTGCGCCATCGCGCCGTCGCCGGGGCGAAGGAGCTGGCCGGGTGGGCCGGACGGCTCGCCGTCCTGTGGCTGCTCGTGCTGATCGGGCTGGCGCTCGCGGCCCGCCAGAACTTCACCATCGACCTGGGGAACGGCACGATCGGCGCCATCGGCGACCTGTTCGGCGCAACGCCCGAGGTGGGTTTCAAGGCGTCCATGGCTCCGACCCTGGTCTTCGGGGTGCTGTGGCTCGCGGGCGTGTTCGTGATCGCGCTGCTGGTCTCGCGCGGCGCGCCACTCCCCGCCCGGCTGCTGCGCTTCCAGGAGTCGGTGCGGCCGGCCGCGTACGCGATGGTGGTCCTGCTGCTCGTGTGCGTCGGCCTCGGCGTGGTCATCGGACTGGTGGTGGCGGCGACCCGCGGGCATCCCGCCGAGACCTTCGCCGTGATGCTCCTGGGCCTTCCCAACGTCGTCTGGCTCGCGTTCACGATCGGCCTCGGCGCCACCTGGAACGGACGGGTGGACGGCCCCTTCGGGCTGCCCATGCCCCATGTGCTCGACGAGGTGCTGCGCACTCCGGACGTGTCCGAGCTGAACCTCGGCTCGCTCGCGGACTACGACGGCAGGATCTGGTGGCTGGTGGTCGTCGACGCCGTCCTGCTGCTCGGGGCCGCGTTCCTGATGGCGGCCCGTTCACCGGCCCGGACGCGGGCCTGGCAGCACGCCGTCCGCATGGCGGTCGCGCTGGCGCTGACCGTGCTCATGATCTGCCTGCTCGGCCGGGTCTCGGCGAACTACGGCCTGTCGATCCTCGGTCTGGGCGACATCGGCGGCGGCCTCAAGGGAGAACTCTTCCTGAAGCCCCAGGTGTGGGGTGCCCTCGGTCTGGCCCTGCTGTGGGGGCTGGTCACCGGGTTCCTGGGCGCCCTGATGGCGAAGGGCGTCCGGCGCAGGGGCGAGGTCGGCCCGGCCGGCTGACGCACACGGCCGAGCGTCGGTCGGCGACTCAGCGGCGGAACACCGGGCGGGCCCAGACCGGCGGTTGCGGCACGGGTCCCGGCCCGCCGGGCACGGCCTCGGCGTCCGTGGCCGAGGCGGTGCCGCTCCCGGTCGCGACGCCGCGCGCGGCGACCCGCAGCGCGCTGACGAAGGCCAGGCACGAGTCGTACCGGTCGTCGGGGCTCTTGGAGAGCGCCTTCGCGAGGACCGCGTCGACGGCCTCCGGGATGTCGGGGCGCACGGAGGTCAGGGCCGGCGGCTGGTCGTACTGGTGGGCCCACAGCAGCGCCATGTCGTCGTCGCGCTGGAAGGGCGGACGGCCGGCCATCGTCTCGTAGACGACACAGCCGAGGCTGTAGACGTCGCAGCGGCCGTCCACCGGTTTGCCGGAGATCTGTTCGGGCGCCACGTAGTCGAGGGTGCCGACGAACTGTCCGACGCTCGTGAACCCGGTCAGGGACAGGGACTTCTTCGTCAGTCCGAAGTCGGTGAGATAGACGTGCTCGGGGTGGTCGCTGTCGGTGCCCTGGGCGACCAGGATGTTGCCGGGCTTCACGTCCCGGTGCACCAGGCCGTGGTCGTGGGCCGCATCGAGCGCGGAGGCGACCTGGATGCCGATCCGGCCGGCCACGGTGACCGTCAGCGGGCCCTCCCGGTCGAGGAGATGACGCAGGTCGCGCCCGGCCACGTACCGCATGGCGATGTAGAGGACGCCGTCCGTCTCGCCCGCCTCGAAGACGGGCACGATGTGCGGGTGGTCGATCGCGGCGGCGACCCGTGACTCGTGGGTGAAGCGGCCGCGGAAGGTGTCGTTGCGGGCGAGTTCCGGGGCGAGCAGTTTGAGGGCGACCGTGCGGTCCAGCCGCAGGTCCTTGGCCTGGTAGACGACGGCCATCCCGCCGCGGCCGATCTCCCGCTCGATCCGGTAGCCCGCGATCTGCCGTCCGATCAGCTCGGAGGGCCGCCCCGAGAACGGACTGGTGCCCGGCCCGGACGTCTCGTCCATCAGCGGTCACCCCGCTCGTGCCGCGCGCCCCGCATCAGTCCTCGCCCTTGTCGTCGCTGTCGAAGGTGACCAGGCGGGTGGGCTCGTGTCCGCCGGGGGGTACGCCCGGTGGCCCTCCGGGAGGTCCGCCGGGGGCGGATTCCCGCACGATCCGCGTCGGCTCCGCCTGGCGCTCCCTCGCCCGGTCCGGCCGCTGCGCCCGGTCCGGCTCCTGGGCCCGGTCCGATTCCTGCGCCCGGTCCGGCACCTTCGTGTCGCCCGGCCCACCGGACGGGTCCGGTCCCCGCGCGCCATCCCGCACCTTGGTCCGGTCCGGAACGCGCGACTCGTCCTGCTCCCGCCCCCGGTCCTCCACGTCCTCCACCCGGTCCCGCTCCGGCGTCCGGTCCTGTTCCCGGGGCGGTTCCTGTTCCCGGGGCTCGTACGTCGTCTCGCGTCGCGTGCTCGACGGGGTGCGCTCGGCCGCGAACGTGCTCAGCCGGGTTCCGTCGCAGTACACCCAGCGCTCGTGCTCGCCGTCGTACAGCCACATCGACTCGCCGTCGACGATCACACCGATCCGGTTGCCCTGCGTCCGGGCGCGGAAGCTCTCGGCCTCCAGCCGCCCGGACGCCAGTTCCTCCGCCGCCCGCCGGTACTCGGTGAGCGCCTGGTCGACGCGGGCCAGCAGCGGGCGCGGATCGGCCGTGCGGGCGAGCGGGCGGGTCGCCGCCGGCGGTACCTGCGGTACGGCGATGAGCAGACGCCCGTCCACCCATGCCGACCAGCCGTTGGCGCACACGACCCGCCCCCAGTCACCGAGCCGGTCGACGAGTTCGACCGGCAGCAGCGCGTCCAGGGGCACGGTGGGCCGCGACGGGTCCGGCGACTCCCACGCGGGCAGCCCGTCCTGCGGAACGACGTGCGTCGGGCGGAATCCGGGGCTCGTCATCGGCGGCTACTTCCGCATGACCGCGGGCTCGTGCCGTCGCAGCAGCCGGGCGACCAGCCAGCCGAAGACGACGGAGAGCACGATCAGCATGCCCATGTTGAGGAGCCAGGCGCTGGTCGTGTGCCGGAACATCGGGTCGCCGGTCAGTTCGCCGGGCACGATCCGGGCGAGGCCGATGGTCCCGGCCATCGCGCCCAGGGCCCAGCGGGAGGGCACGAGCCAGGAGAGCTGTTCGAGGCCGGGCACGCCGTGCAGCTTCAGCAGGGCGCCGCAGAACACCACCTGGACGATGGCCAGCAGCACCAGCAGCGGCATCGTCACCTCCTCCTTGCGCACGACGGCGGAGACGAGGAGGCCGAGCATCATCGCGGTGAAGGACAGCAGAGCCACGGCCAGCGTGATCTCCAGCAGGGGTGGCATCAGGACGCCTTCGCCGCCCGGGGCGTTGAGATCGACGCCGAACAGGCCCACGAGGGTGAGCACGACGGCCTGGAGCACGGTGATGGTGCCGAGGACCACGACCTTGGACATCAGGTACGCCGATCTGGACAGACCGACGGCCCGTTCTCGCTGGTAGATCGTCCGTTCCTTGACGAGTTCGCGCACCGCGTTGGCCGCGCCGGTCAGGACGCCGCCGACGCACAGGATGAGCAGCGCGTTCATCGCCGTCTCCTGGGTCAGCTTGCCGCCGGCCAGCGCCCGCGCCATCGCGCCCATCACGAACGGCAGGGCGATCATGATGGCGAGGAAGGTCCGGTCGGCCCCGAGCGCGGCCGCGTAACGGCGGACCAGGGTGCGGAGCTGGGAGCCCCAGCTCTGGGCCTTCGGGGGCGGTCCGACGAGCGCTCCGGTGGCCGCGTCCGGCATCCTCGGCTGCGAGGTCGATTTGTCGATGTACTGATGATGGAACGGCGAGTCCTGGTACTCCCCCGCCCAGTCACGGTCCGTGTCGCGCTCGAAGGCCTCGAACGCCTCGGGCCACTGCCGGTAGCCGAAGAAGGCCAGGGTGTCGTCGGGCGGTCCGTAGTAGGCGACCTTGCCGCCGGGCGCCAGGACCAGGAGCCGGTCGCAGACGTCCAGGCTGAGCACGCTGTGGGTGACCACGATGACGGTACGGCCGTCGTCGGCGAGGCCGCGCAGCATGTGCATCACCGAGCGGTCCATGCCCGGGTCGAGCCCGGAGGTCGGTTCGTCCAGGAAGAGCAGGGACGGCTTGGTGAGCAGTTCCAGGGCCACACTGACGCGCTTGCGCTGGCCGCCCGACAGACTGTGGATGGGCTGGTCGACGCGCTGCTCCAGGCCCAGCTCGCCGATCACCTCGTCCACCCGCGCCAGCCGCTCGGCCTTCGCGGTGTCCTGCGGGAAGCGCAGTTCGGCGGCGTAGGTCAGGGCCCGGCGCACGGTGAGCTGGGCGTGCAGGATGTCGTCCTGCGGGACGAGGCCGATGCGCTGGCGCAGTTCGGCGTAGTCGCGGTACAGGTCACGGCCGTCGTAGAGCACCGTGCCGTGGTCGGCGGGGCGCTGCCCGGTGAGCGCGTTCAGGAGCGTGGACTTGCCCGCGCCGCTCGGACCGACGACGGCGAGCAGACATTTCTCGCCGACGGGAAAGGACACCTGGTCCAGGAGCGTCTTGCGGCCCCGGTCGACCTCGACGACGAGGTCCTGCACGTCGAGGGAGACCTCGCCGCTGTCGACGTACTCCTGGAGCTGGTCCCCGACGAGGCAGAACGCGCTGTGTCCGATGCCGACGATGTCACCCGGCGTGACCAGGGCCTGTGCGACGGGCTGTCCGTTGAGGAACGTGCCGTTGTGGCTGCCCAGGTCGACGATCTCGTACGTGCCGTCGGGCCGGGCCCGCAGTTCGGCGTGGTTCCGGGAGACGATCAGGTCGTCGATGACGAGGTCGTTGTCGGGGCCGCGGCCGATGCGCACGGTGCGGGAGGGCAGCGGCCGTACGGTGGTCGGCTGTTTGAACGTGCTGGTGGCGGCCGGCATGGAGACGGCCGAGGGGCGCTCCGCGACGGGGGGCGGGCGGCTGACGAGGACGGCGCGCGGGCCGTCGGCGGGACTTCCGAAGCGGATCACGCTGCCGGGTCCGACGCCCCATTCGTGGACGCGGCGGCCGTCGGCGTACGTGCCGTTCGTGCTGTTCTCGTCCTCGAGCGTCCAGTGATCGGCGTGGGGCCGCAGCACGGCGTGGTGCCACGAGACCCGGACGTCGTCGATCACGACGTCGCACAGCGGATCGCGCCCGACGTGGTAATCGTGGTTCGGACTCATCACCGTCGAGCCCGTCTCGGTTTCGAGGACGAGCTCGGGTGCGGTTGCCGCGACAGGCCTCTCTGCCATGCCAGAATTCTAACGATTCGCCCCCTTGTGCGCCTGATCTGCGCTCGGCGGCCGGGGCGCCCGGAGGCTCAGGCGGCGGAGATCCCCAGCACCGCGGCGGTGCGGTGCATGCGCAGCGCGTCCACCGATTCCGCGAGCAGTTCGTACTCGGTGGTGTCGTCGCTGGTGGAGACGCGGACGAGTTTGCCCGCGGCCAACTCCTCGGCGACGAGCTCCTGTTGCTCGGAGTCACCGCACCATGCCCGCAGCATCGTGGGGACGTCGGGGACGCCGTCCCCCACCGGCGCGATCGAGTTGGGCGGAAAGGCGGGGTCCTCGGGCTGCGGATCGAGCCTTTCGGCCATCCAGGCCGCACGGTCCCGCATCCACCACAGGGCCAGCGCCAGGGTCGGCGCTCGATAGGTGCCGAGGGGTACGCCGACTCGCTGACCGCCGCACATGCCGTACGCGGTGACATGGCACAGGAATTCGTCGTGCACGATCTCCCCCATTGGCGTCGCTCGTCGCCGGTCCGGCCTCACTTTCCCTGCGGCTCTTGGGCGTTGCTCCGTGCAATTGCACGGGCTTGGTTGAATTGCCCTACTGATTGAGTATCGCCACTACTGACACACTGTCACCATGTGAATCCAGCCAGTCTCTTGGCATATTCACCGCGATGGTTGGCCGAAACGGCATCGACAGCTTTCCCGGCCCCGGAACGCGCCCGGTCTCCGGCATGACCCGCGAGGTAATCGACCCCTCGGGCGGCGCCCGTCAGGGTGGGCGTAACGCGTCCCGGCGGCGGAACACCCGCCCGGGACACGGACCTTGACCATGAATACGTTCCCCGCTGGAGGCTGGTTCACCATGTCCGCGAACACCGAGCGCCACGAGACCGCCGTCACCCGCTACTTCGAGGCCTGGAACGCGAGCGGGCCGGACACCTCCGCGAAGGCGGTGGCCGCCGCCTGGGCACCGGACGGCACCTACACCGACCCGCTCGCCGACGTCCGCGGGCACGAGGAGATCGCGGCCATGATCGCCGCGGCGCACGAGCGGTTTCCCGGTTTCGTCTTCCGCCCGCTGGGCGCGGTCGACGGCCACCACGACATCGCCCGCTTCGGCTGGGAACTGGTCGCCGAGACGGACGGCTCGGCGCCCGTCGCGGGCTTCGACGTGATCGTCCTGGACGGCGAGGGCCGGATCCGGAGCGTGCACGGATTCCTGGACCGCATCCCGTCCTGACACGCGGCGAGGTCCCCGACGCGGCCGTGCGTCGGGGACCTCGAAATGCCGCCGGGGCCGCGCCCGGCCTCGTACGTCCTACGCCTTGATCACCGCGTCGATCCGGGCGAGTTCGTCGTCGGTGAAGTCCAGGTTTGCGATGGTGGCGACGCTGTCCTCGAGCTGGCGCGGGCTGCTGGCGCCGACCAGGGCCGAGGTGACCCGGCCGCCGCGCAGCACCCAGGCCAGCGCGAGCTGGGCCAGCGACTGGCCGCGCGACTTGGCGATCTCGTCGAGGGTGCGCAGGCGGCCCACGAGATCCTCGGTGACCGTGTCCGTGCTCAGGAACGGGCTGTCGCTCGCGGCCCGCGAGTCCTCCGGGATGCCGTTCAGGTACCGGCCGGTGAGCAGGCCCTGCTCCAGCGGCGAGTACGCGATGGAGCCCACCTGGAGCTCGTCGAGCGTGTCCAGCAGGCCCTCGTCCTCAGGCCGACGGTCGAGCATCGAGTAGCGGGGCTGGTGGATGAGAAGCGGGGTGCCCAGCTCGGCGAGGATCCTCGCGGCCTCACGGGTCTGCTCCGCCGAGTAGTTCGAGACGCCGACGTACAGCGCCTTGCCCTGCTGGACCGCCGAGTGCAGGGCGCCCATCGTCTCCTCGAGCGGGGTCTCCGGGTCGGGACGGTGCGAGTAGAAGATGTCGACGTGGTCCAGACCCATCCGGCCCAGGCTCTGGTCGAGCGAGGACAGCAGGTACTTGCGCGAGCCCCACTCGCCGTAGGGGCCCGGCCACATCAGATAGCCGGCCTTGGTGGAGACGACCAGCTCGTCGCGATGGTGCGCGAAGTCCGCCTTGAGGGCGTCGCCGAGGGCGGACTCGGCGGCGCCGGGCGGCGGGCCGTAGTTGTTCGCCAGGTCGAAGTGGGTGACGCCGAGGTCGAAGGCGCGGCGCAGGATCGCGCGCTGGACGTCCACGGGCCGGTCCGGGCCGAAGTTGTGCCACAGGCCGAGCGACAGCGCGGGGAGCTTCAGGCCGCTGCGGCCGGTCCGCCGGTAGGGCATGTCCGCGTAACGATCGGGGTGCGGGGTGTACAACGCGTACTCCTGTGAGGCCGGGGAAACAGGCTTCCACTCTCGCGCGCCCGGTGGGCACCGGTCCAACGGGAGGATCGGATGGCATTGAGCGATCCGGCTTCTCAATCGGTCCAGGCACCCTCCGATCGCGCCTACCCTTGCCTCTCATGGAACTGCGTCATCTTCAGCACTTCGTCGCCGTCGCCGAGGACCGGCACTTCACCCGGGCGGCGGAGCGGCTGATGGTGTCGCAGTCGGGCCTCTCCTCGTCGATCAGGGCGCTGGAGCGGGAGCTCCAGGCGCCGCTCTTCGTCCGTACGACCCGCCGTGTCACCCTCACGGAGGCCGGTCGCGCCCTGTTCGTCGAGGCGGAGCGGATCCTCGCGCAGGTGCGTTCTGCGCACGACGCCGTGGCCGCCGTGCAGGGGGTGCTGCGCGGCACGTTGTCCCTCGGCACCGAACAGTGCATCGCGGGCGTGCACTGCGCCAGGCTCCTCGCGGCGTTCCGGCGGCGCCACCCGGACGTGGAGATCCGGTTGCGCCAGGCGGGTTCCGAGGCGCTGGCGGAGGAGGTCGCAGCGGGCCGTCTCGACCTGGCCTTCGCGGTGCGGACCCGGGCCGACTCCGAGCATCTGCGGTCGGTGCCGCTGGCCAGTGAGCCGATGACGGTCCTCTGCCACCCGGAGCACCCGCTCGCCACGGCGGCCGTGGTGACGCCCGAGGAACTGGGCGAAGAGGCCTTCGTCGACTTCCACCCCGACTGGGGCCCGCGGCGCACCACCGACGCGGCGTTCGCGGAGGCGGGGGTGCAGCGGACGGTGGCCCTGGAGGTCAACGACGTCCACAGCCTCCTGGAGCTCGTCCACGAGGGCCTTGGGGTCGCCGTCGTACCGCGCCACTTCGGTCACAAGCCGGAGGCCCGCGATCTGACCGCGCTGCCCTTCAAGGGCGCTTCGGAGGGGTCGTACGAGACGGTCGCGATGCTGCCGCCGGAGGAGGCCACGAGCCCGGCCGCACGGGCCCTGATGACGCTGCTCGACGCCTCGGGGGACGGGGCCTGAGCCGGCGCCGGTCCGGTTCCCGGGAGCGGAGGCCGGGAAGGGCGGTTCCGGACGCAGGGACGGGCGCGATGCGCGATGGTGGTTCCATGCTTGCCAAGGACATCCTCATCGACGGCTTCAGCCGCATCCGGGAAGAAGTCCACGCCGCTGTCGGCGACCTCGCGCCGGAGGCCCTCAACGCCCGCCCCGCCGAGACGGCGAACTCGATCTCCTGGCTGGTCTGGCACCTCACCCGGGTCCAGGACGACCACGTCGCCGACGCTGCCGGGACGGAACAGGTGTGGCTCACCGACGACTGGGCGAAGCGCTTCGGGCTCGACCTGCCGCGGGGCGACACCGGGTACGGCCACACGTCCGCGAAGGTCGCCCGGGTCCGGGTGGAGTCGGGCGACCTGCTGCTCGGCTACTACGACGCGGTCCACGAGCGGACCCTCGACTACATCGGCGGTCTGGCCGCCCACGACTTCGAGCGCGTCGTGGACGAACGCTGGGACCCGCCGGTCACGCTCGGCGTCCGTCTGGTCAGCGTCCTGTCCGACGATCTCCAGCACGTCGGACAGGCCGCCTACGTACGCGGGCTGGTTCAGACGTCGTAACCGGGAAGGACGACGTCCTCGATCAGGGCCTTGCGCTCGTCGAAGGGGATGAACGCGCTCTTGAGGGCGTTCACCGTGACCGTGCGCAGGTCCTCCACGCCCCAGCCCGCCTCGTCGACGAGCAGCGCCATCTCCCGGGTCATCGTCGTGCCCGACACCAGGCGGTTGTCGGTGTTGAGGGTGACGCGGAAGCCCAGGTCGCGCAGGGCGGTGATGGGGTGCTCGGCGATGGACTTGGCCGCGCCGGTCTGGAGGTTGGAGGTCGGGCACATCTCCAGGGCGATGCGGCGGTCGCGCACCCAGCCGGCGAGACGGCCGAGCTTGCCGTCCACGATGTCCTCGGTGATGCGGACGCCGTGGCCGATGCGCTGGGCGCCGCAGACCTGGAGCGCCTGGTGGATGCTGGGCAGGCCGTGGGCCTCGCCGGCGTGGATGGTGAACGGGACGCTCTCGCGGCGCAGGTGCTCGAAGGCGTCGAGGTGGTCGGCCGGCGGGAAGCCGTCCTCGGCGCCCGCGATGTCGAAGCCGACGACGCCGGCGTCACGGAACGCCACCGCGAGGTCGGCGGTCTCGCGGGTCCGGTCGAACATCCGCATGCCGCACAGCAGGGTGCCGACGCGCACCGGGGTGCCCGCCGCGGCGGCCTTGGCCATGCCGGCCGCGAGGCCTTCCTGCACCGCCTCGACGACCTCGGGCAGGGTCAGGCCGCCGTTGACCATGAGCTCGGGCGCGTAGCGCACCTCGCCGTAGACGACGCCGTCCTCGGCGAGGTCGAGGACGTACTCCTCGGCCGTGCGCAGCAGGCCCTCGCGGGACTGCATGACGGCGAGGGTGTGCTCGAAGGTGGCTATGTAGCGGACGAGGTCGCCGGAGTTGGCGGCCTCGACGTACCAGGCGGCCAGTTCCTGCGGGTCCGTCGTGGGCAGGGTGTGGCCGACGGTCTCGGCGAGCTCGACCAGGGTGGCCGGGCGGAGGCCGCCGTCGAGGTGGTCGTGCAGGACCGCCTTCGGCAGGCGGCGGATGGTGTCGATGTCGATGCGGGGCGCGGTCATGAGCGGTGTTCCTCGGGAGGTCGTTCGGAGCGGGAGGGAGCGGAAGAGCGTGGGGGCGGCAGCCCGCGTGACGTGCGGGAAGCCGGGTCAGTCCGTGGGCTGGAGCAGGTCCCAGCGGTTGCCGTACAGGTCCTGGAAGACGACGACCGAGCCGTACGGCTCGTGGCGCGGCTCCTCCAGGAAGGTCACGCCGGCGGCGCGCATCCTGGCGTGGTCGCGGGCGAAGTCGTCGGTGTGGAGGAAGAAGCCGACCCGTCCGCCGGTCTGGTCGCCGATGCGGCCGCGCTGGGCCTCGTCCTTGGCCCGGGCGAGCAGCAGCCCGGTCCCGCCGCCGTCCGCGCCCGGCTCGACCACGACCCAGCGGGAGCCGTCGGGGCGCGGGGTGTCCTCGACGAGGCGGAATCCGAGGGCTTCGGTGTAGTGGCGGATGGCCTCGTCGTAGTCGTCGACGACGAGGGTGACCAGGGCGACGCGTCTCATCTGTCTCCTCGGAGCTCTCCAGGGTTATACGTAACACGTAGGGTACGACATTCGCGGTCGGGCGCCAGGCAGGGCCCGCCGCCGGGCGGTGCGGCGCCCGGCGGCGCAGGCTGAAAGGGTGCTGATCTTCGCGAGGTGATCCGCGTCGGGTGATCCGAGTCGAGTGATCCGACCGGGGTGATCCGAGCGTGGTGATCCAACCGAGGCAATCCGACCGGGGTGACCCGGGAACGATCCCGGCCGTCGTTCGTCTACAGTTATGTAGACGTAGTCAGCGAGGGAGACGGGTGCGGGGCGGGCTGTCCTGCCGTGCGCGTGCCCGCCGAGGAAAGGGGCCACGCCCATGTCCGCCGCCAGGGCCGCCGCACCCGCGCGCGAGGCCGACGCCGTTCCGGCCAAGCCGTGAAGCGCGAGGGTGTCCGTGCCGTCGCCGCGTCGGCCGCGATGGGGAGTCTGGCCGCGTTCGTGCTGCTGACGCTGGTCGTCACCACGCACGAGGGTGCTCCCCTGTTCGGCGACAGCGGGCTCGCCTCGTGGTCGCTCGAGCACCGTCCGGACGTGGCGCTCGCCATGGCACGCGGGGTGACGTACACGGGCACGGGCGCCGTCCCGTACGCGCTGGTCGTCCTGGCCGGCCTCGTCCTCGGGCGGGCCGGGCGTACGACGCGCCAACGGGTCGCGGTCGTCGCGGCGTGCGTGGGCGCCCTGGCCGCCGCGCAGGCCGTGCGGTTCGCGGTGATGTCGCTGATAGCCCGGCCCCGGCCCCCTCTGGCGAACTGGGCCACCCACGCCTCTGGCTGGTCGTTCCCGTCCGGCCACACCACGACCTCGGCCGTCGCGGGCGGCATCCTCATCCTCGCGGTGCTGGCCCGCGCCCCACAGTCCAGGAGAACGCTGGTCCCGCTCATCGGCTGCTGGGCCGTGCTGGTCGGCCTGTCCCGCGTCTACCTGGGCGTCCACTGGTTCTCCGACGTCCTGGGCGGCTGGCTGTTCGCCGTCTGCTGGCTGAGCGCGCTGGTGTACGGCGTGACGCGGTTCCTCCCCGAAACGTATGCCGCGCTGACGGCGCCCCGGGTCCGCGAGGACGCGCCGGCCTCATGAGGTCCCGCGCAGCACGGCCGGTAGGCTGCGCCCGCGCCGAGACCACTTGAGGAAGGCCATGGAGCGATCACTCTCTGCCGGTAACCGCCTGGCGAACAGCAGCCTCGGGGGCCTTCCGGGAGTCGTCGGGGTCGCGTACGTCGTGCAGGCCGAGGGTGGGGTGCCGCGGGGTCTCGCCGTGCTGGGTGTGCTCGGGTTTTCCGTGCTGGCCGTCCGTGGATACCGGCTCGGCGTGACGTATGACCACGCACGGATCACCGTTCGGGGCTACCTGCGCACACGGGTCGTCGACCGGGGAGACATCACCGGGATCACGGACTTCCCAGCCGTGAGGTGGACATCCCGCGATGGGCGCACACGGTGGACTCCGTTGACGGCCTTCGTCACGGGCGCCGGCGAAACCTCGGCGTCCCGCGTGAGGAAGGAACACGCCGTCAGGAAGCTGCGGCAGTGGGCAGTGCGAGGAGGGGGCTGAACCGTGCGTGCGAAGACCGGCGTGAAGGGCATGAACGGCGTGCGCGGCAGAACCGGCGTGGAGGGTGATCGCCACGTGACCGTGCGGCCGTGGCATGCGTTCGCGGTCGGGTCCGTGCTGGGGGTGGCCGCTCTCTTCGAGCGGGTCCGAGGCTTCGGATCAGGTCGGCAGTACGTCCTGTGCCACGCTTCGTCGGCGGTGGATCACCTCACGATCGTGGCGCTCGCCCTGGCCGGCGGGGCGCTCGTGGCAGGGGTGGTCGGCGGGGTGACGGCGATCATGATCGATGCTTCGCGGCCCAACCCGGTGTTCCTCATCGCCTGCATGGCGGCCGCGCTCGCCTGTGTCGTGGCCGCGGACACAGTGGACGCCGCGGGCGAACGGCGGGCGGCGCGTCTCGCGGCCCAGGGTTTCCATGAGGGGCAGTGCGACTACACGCCGCAGGTCTACTCGGCGACTCCCGGTTGGTTCACCTGGTGATCCGCCGCCGGTCAGCCGACGTCACTGCCGCGCTCACGGCCGACGAGCGCCCCGGCGCTCAGTCGAAGGCGATCAGCAGGCCTCCCCCGCCGCCCCTCCAGCCGATGCTCAGCGCGCCGTCGGCGATGTCGAGGATGTCGAGCTCCTCGTCGTCGTCAGAGGCGTCCGGCGCCTTCATGGACGGCAGCTTCAGGGTGTGGAGCGGACGGCCGGTGTCCGCGTCGAGGACGAGCAGCTCGGCGTGGATCCGGCGGCCCTTGTCGGCCTCCGTGAGGAACGGCCGGCGTACGACGTACACCCGGCCGTCGGCGATCTCGGGGGCCCCGTACTCCTGGCCGGCGGGCGCCCGCACCTGCCAGGCGCGGTGGCCGTCCCGGGTGTCGTAGGCCGCCAGCAGGGTGCCGCGATCCCCGGGGCGGTCCTTCGCGTCGGTGCCGACCAGTACCGTGCCGTCGTCGGCGGCCACCTCGTCCCAGCTCACGAAGGGCAGAGTGCCGCGGCGGGAGACACCTTGCCGGTCCACGTCCGACACCTGGACGTTCCGCTCGAGCTCCGGGTCCTCGGTGACGCGGGTGTGCCCGCTCCAGGCCTCCTCGACGGATTCCTCGGTGCGCTGTCGCCAAAGGACCCGGCCCGTGCGATGGTCGACGCCGAGCAGAAGGTCGTACGTGTCCCAGTCGGGTTTCACCACGTTGCACATCACCTGGACGGCGCTCAGACCCTCCGGCAGGGCGTGCACGTGAACGACGAGCACCTGGGGACACGACGTGGGCGTCCTCACCGTCCACAGGCTCCGGCCGTCGCGCTCGTCGAAGGCTCGCACGGCGCCGGGTGCCCCGGTGACGACCTGGCCACCGGCGAGCACCACGCGCCGCCAGCCTTCTTCCAGGACGTCCACGCGCCACAGCAGCTTGCCCGTACGCACATCGATGCCGACGAGCCTGCCGTCACTCTCGCCGACGACCACGGTCCGTTCCGACACCGATACGGCATTCACGAGGCCCTCCGGATCCCGGCGCTCGTAGTGCCAGTACTCCTCACCGGTCCGCAGGTTCACCGCCCTGACACCGGAATCCGTTTCCTGGACGGACAGCCCGTGCACGAGCGCCTGTTGGACCGTGGTCCCGCGTACGACGTGGGCGGGCGCGACCGGGGCACCCGAGGCGAACGCTGCCGGAAAGGGGCCACGGGCTTCGGTGAAAACGTCCCCCCACTGGTGCCCGTGCTTCAGCGGCACGACCACGACGAAGAAGACCAGTACCATGACCTCGACCAGCAACCGCACGCGAGCCCCGCGCACGTCCACGCGCCTCAGGGCGGTTCCACCCGGACCCCTCGTCAGTCCCACCCCTGGTTCTCCGAGCAAGTTCATACGTCGTCGCGCCACGACCGCCCCCACCCCCGCGGACCCTGCCGCCTGTCACGGTGACGCGGCGGCGGCTCAGGGATCTTCGCGCCCGGTCGACGGGCCGGGCAAGTGGAAGCGCCGACAAAGCCTGTTGAGACCTTGCGATCGCGCGGACGCGTGACCTGCCACGTCGCCGTCAGTCGCGGAAGCAGCCGAAGTCCTCGTCGTTCCGGTTCTCGTACGACCTGCGCGACTCCTCCTGGCCCTCGCTGAAGACGACGCGGCCCGTGGCCAGTTGGCGCGGCTCGAAGGTGAGGAAGCCCGAGACGAGATCGTCCGACGTCATGTTGGCGCGCAGCGCGTAGGTGACCGTGGGGTCCAGCTCGACGGTCAGGGGGAGCTGTGTGGTGAAGCCTTGGGGGGCGGTCCCGAGCTGGACGCGGTGCAGCGGGGTCCCGGCGGAAGCCTTGATGTGCCAGAGCAGTCGGCCCGGATCGTCGACGGTCCCGTCGCGATCCCAGCGGTACAGGGCGACCTCGGTGATGCCGTCGGGCCCGGCTCCCGGGCAATCACGCCAGCCGATCACCGGACCGGAACTCCCGCTCTCGACGAACAACGGATCGAACTCCGCGCCACAAGCACTCAACAGAAGCGCGAGAACGATGACACCGCTTGAACGCCGCCATTTCACCTTCCGGAGTGTACGAGCGAGGGGGCGTGGCGCCACCCCGGCGAACGTCTCGACCTGATACCGCCGGGCAGCGGCCCGCGTTGTCGGCTCACGGCCGCCCCCTCGCCCGCCTCCCAAGTCCGGCCGGCCCGGCACCTAAGCTTCCTTCCATGGCATACGAGCTGAACTCCCTGCTCGGTCGTCTCGTCGGCTTCCGGCTGTACTCGGTGCAGTTCGTGATGGACTACGTCCAACTGCATTTTGACGGACCGACCGACGACGCGCCTTTGCTCACCTGCGACGTGCTGCCCGCCGTCACCCTGTCCGGGCGGCGGTTCTCCCCGACGGAGACCGGCTGGGCCGACGCGCTGCTCGGACTGATCGCCCAGGACGTGACCGGCACCCACGAGTGCACGGGAATCGGGATCAAGGTCGACTTCGCGACCGGCTCCCTCCAACTGCACCCGGCCGAGAGCGAACTCGTCGGTCCGGAGATCGCCATGCTCAGCGGCTTCGCCGATCAGCGCTGGATGGTCTGGCGGCCGGGCGAGGAAGCCTTCGAAGACCTGTAGCCGTAGTGCGAATAGCCGTAGTGCGAAAGGACGCGTCCGGTGCTCCTGGCCGGGTGCGGGGCGGTCGCTATCATCACCCCATGACGTCACATGAGGCCCATGCCGCGTAGGGCCCCGGGTCGGCTTCGCGGTGGGGGGTCCGCGCGGGGTGGCCGTGCCGGGGTGAGTTCCCTGGTGGTCGGTACGTGTCCGGGGGCGCCGGTGTGTGCCGATGTGCACACGTATCTCTTTGTCGACGGGCTCGACCTGGTGACGCGGAGCTACGGGGGCGCGCTGGGCCTGCACCCCCGGCGGCTCCTTCGCCCCGGCGGGCCTCTCTACCCCTCGGACACGCCGCGCGTCGTGAAGGTGGCCGACCATGGACACGCCGACGCCGACCCCGGCGGACTCACCATCACCGTGCGGCTCCAGGGTGAGACGGTCGTCTGGTCCGAGCTGATGTACCCGGACCTCGAACTCGGGGTCGTCGAGGAGGTCCGCTTCCATCTGGCGCAGTATCTCGGTGAGATCGAGCGGGTCCACGGAGCCTGGCGATGAACATCCCGCGGGACGAGGAGCCCACTCTGGACGCCATCGATGCCGTCGACTGGTCGGCGCTGCCCAATCCGACGGGGGACCACTGGGACGATCCGCGGGGCGTCGCCGACGCGCTGCGACGGCTGGCGGTGTCCACGACGGCCAACGAGACGGGGGACGCCGCGGCGAGCCTCGCCGGCCGCGGCTTCGTCTGGGGCCACGCCGCCATGGTGTTCCCCGCGGCCCACGCGGCCACCCCGATCCTGCTGGACCTCGTCGCGAGCGGCCGGCGGCCGCGCATCAAGGACGTGGCGGTCGGGCTGCTGTCCGACGCGCTGGGCTGCGATCCACAGGCCGGCCACAGCCGCGTGGACACCGACTACGGCGCCGGCATCCCTCTCTGCTGTGCCATCGCGCAACGCATCCGCGACCGCCGCGACGTCCTGCTCGCCCACGGGCGCGGCGGCAAGCGGCTCCTTGGTGAGACGGAGCCGCACTGGCGACTGACCGTCGAGGAGGCGGAGTGCCGGCCCGACGGCGGCCGGACCGCCCTCGCCCTCCTCGACGGCGCGCCCTTCGCCACACCGGCCGAGGCCGAAGTGCACACACCGGAAGGGGGGTTGTCCGACGCGAACGTGTGGGTCGACGCCCTGACCGTGGACACTTCGGGCGCCGCCGCGGTTCAGCTGAGGGCGACACCCGCCGAGCTCCCTCCGGGCTCCGTTCTCTACCCTGCCGAATGCGGCCTGCGCGAGCACTGAACGGCACGGGTCAGGGCCGCAGGCGGGCGCGTCGACGTCATGCGGCGTCCGGGGGCAGACCGTGGATGCCGTCCTCCACCGGTGCCCCGTCCGGGATCTCCAGAGGCAGGATGCCCCAGTTCCGGGCGATGGCCATGACGTGCTGCTCGTCGGGCATGCCGGCGTGCCAGTCGTCCCAGTCGGCGTCGCTCCAGTCCTCCCGGACCTCCTCCAGCCCCCTCTGTCCGACGCCGAGTCGGCGCTCGATCTCGGTGGGCTCGCCGAACCGCAGGGGCACGTCGCCGGTGCAGCCGTCGTAGCAGTAGGCCCGGACCACTCGGCCGGCCTCCACTCTCGCCCAGGCGTGATCCTCGCCGATGCGATCCGTCCGGAAGTACTGGAAGTCGCCCAGGCTCCGGCCGAGCGACCCGAGCCAGTCCAGGATGGCGGGGCCGTCGGTGCCGCGCCGGTGGTCGAGGTGGATCCGGCCGTGGGCGAGCGTCCAGCCGTCCACGGGGGACGCCACGAACACGCCCCGCCTGTACGCCGCTTCGGTCCCCGTCTCCCAGTCCATCGCCACGCGCCCGACCAGTCCGAGCGCGTCGGCGACCGCTCCGGTGTCGGTGCCGGGCACGGCGAGCCAGGACGTCTTGTAACCCATGCCCATGGCGATCCCCTCTCACGTCTGGGGGTGGATCCTGCCGCACGGCACTGACATCCCCGTCGGACGGCGCCCCTCCCCCGGCCCCGTCGCGCCCCGCGCCCCGCGAGCCCCGCCTCGGCAACTCCCCCTCGGGCGAGGCCTCCACGCGGCTCGCGGGGCGCGGGCGCGCGTCCGGCTACGGATACACGTACGTGTTCAGCGTGTTCACCGCCGAGGCCGGGTCGCCCAGGTCGTAGCGGTCGACGGCGAGGTAGTTGGGCTTCTTGCGGGCGGCCGGCTCGCAGAAGCGGCGCGCCCGGTCGGCGAGTTTGGTGTTGTCCGTGCCGGCGGTCCCCGAGAGGGTGACGTCACGGAAGTGGTTCATGACGAAGAGCGGACGGAACCCCGACTCGGTGCGGGTGAGCGGTACGTTCGTGTCCGCGCCGTACCAGCGGCTGTAGCAGGACCAGTCGGAGGAACCGAGGCCCGAACCCATGGACCAGTAGTTCTCGACGGTCCATTCACGCTGGTACATGACACCGAAGCTGTCCCGGGTCAGTCCGGCCGACTCGTCGGAGGCACGGCTGTGGTCGGTGAAGACCAGCAGGCGCTGCCCGGCGGCGGTCAGGTCGGCGAGCCTGGGCCAGCCGTGCTCGCGCACCCCCGTCCGATCCGGCCGGTAGAGCACGTCGGACAGGCCGTTCACCCGCGCGAGTTCGGCGCGCAGGACGCCCGGGTCGACGTAGTCCTCGAGGAACACGGTGACGAACTGATCGGGGTGCTGCTTGAGGAAGTCGACCATGCGCTGGAGGTCGACCCAGAGCGCGACGGGCCTGCTGACCAGGGTGCAACTGTTGTGGCAGAGGATGGCCCCGTCGGGGGTCTGGTGCAGGTCGAGCATGAAACCACGCACACCGTCGGCGAGTTGCTGATCGATGCCGCGCTTCTGGTTCGGTACGAGGTTCACGAAGGGCGGGGCGAAGCCGCCGTCCACCCCGTTCGCGTAGGCGTTGTGGGCGGTGAGGAACGTGACCTGGTCGAGGGTGCGTTGGTCCTGGGGCGGCATCGGCCGGGTCGTGGGCGCGACCGGGGTGAGGTACCAGGACGCGAGGGCGCCCGGTGCGCCGATCGCCAGCTGGGCCGGGTAGTTGGCGCCCGCGGACTTGTCGGTCACGGTCAAGTAGCCGTTCGTCCCGGGGGCTTTGAGGGCGTACTGGTCGGTGCCGCTCGGTGTCACCTCCCAGGCGGCATCCGCGCTCGTACACGCGACGGTCCGGGCCTGGCCGCCCGAGCGGCCCAGGCAACTGCCCGCCGCGTCGGCGCTTTCGAGCACGAAGGAGGAGCCGTTCTGGCGCAGCGTCCACTGCTGGTGGTCCTCGTTGCCCTTGGGGTTGTGCTGGACGACCGCGCCCGCGCTGTCGGCGGCGTTCAGTCCGGTGACGGCACTCTGTACGTAGAAGGCGCCCGATGTGGGCACTTCGGCGGCTCCCGCGGGCGCGGGGGCGGCGACAACGGATCCCAGTACGACGGTGGCGGCGAGCAGGGAGCGTCGGCTCGGTCTCATGGCACGTGATCCCTTCCTGTGGGGAGCATGAGCATGCCATGCAAAGACCTGTCGGCGGGGTGACGACGGTACGGATCACGTCAGGGAGCGCGGCCCGGACCGGACGGGTTCCCTCGCGGCACCCGGCGAGTCCCGCGCACCCGCAGGGTGCGGTCAGCCGCCGCCGGTTCGGGTGCCGGGGTGCTCGATCCGCGAGACGAAGGCGGTGAGGTCGGCGACCACGCGCTCGGGCTGTTCCCAGTGCACGGAGTGCCCGGTCTCCGGGTAGGCGAGGAAGTCGGCGCCGTGGACGGCGTCCAGGATGGTCTGCTGGTCCTCGCGCGGCAGGAATTCGTCCTGTTCACCCCAGATGACGAGTGTGGGCACGAGGATGCCGCCGAGGGTCGCGCGGAGATCGGCGTCGAGGAGCCCGCGGGCGGTGTCCTTCCAGACGTGCGCGGGAAGCTTCAGGTTCTCCTCGACCATGGTCTCGACGAACCCCCGGGCGATCGGTCGGGCCACCGTGTCGGCCAGGAAGTCCTCGACGAAGGCGCGGGGCACCGGATCGGCCAGGTCCTCCATGGCCGCCACCAGGCCGGTCACCGCCGGCTTGTCCGCGAGGGTGCCGGGGACACCGAGCAGCACCAGACCCGCGATGCGGTCGGGGTGGCTGCCGGCGACGATCCGGGCCGGTACACCGCCGCTGGACGCCCCGACCAGGACGGCCCGGGGGATGTCGACCGCGTCCAGGAAGGCCACCAGGTCCGCGGCGAAGTCGTCGGGGGTGTAGCCCTCCGGTGGCCGGCCGGCGTCGCCGTGCCCGCGCTGTGTGGGCGCGTATCCGTGCAGGGACGCCGGAAGGCGCCTGAGGAGGGGTTCGAAGGACCACCAGGAGTCGGCCAGACCGTGCACGAACACGACCGGCGTACCACTGGGGTAGCCGGCCTCGGCGTACGGGAGGACGAGACCTTCCCGCACCTGCGCGGACTTCAGGGAGATCACGGTCACGGCACCCTGCCTCCTTCGGCCCTGCCACCGGGGCCCGGAACCCGGGAGCGCAGAGCGAGCGGCGATCACTTCCGACACTACCGAGGGGCGGCACGCGCCGCGCTGTGAACGGGCCCGCCCGCGCCGTTCGAATGAACCGGAGCACGCGCGGGCGTACGCCGGTCCGGGCGAGTGAGGACCCCCTGCCGCCGCGTCGCGGGGAACGGTTAGGGTGTCCGTCGTACCGGACACGGGGTGCCCCGTCCGAGGGCTGAGATCACACCCGTCGAACCTGAACCAGTTCATACTGGCGGAGGGATGTCTTCATGCCATTGGCGCATGTTCCCGGCGGGCTGCCCGCCGACAGCCGGCCTGCCGTCTTCGACGGACGGATGCCGGCCGCACCCGGCGACCTCCGCGTGGAGGGCCACGGCATCGAACCGGTCCCCGAGAGCAACCGGTACGGCGGGGCGGGACGCCTCTTCACCGTCTGGTTCGCGCCGAACCTGACGATGACGGGCGTGTTCACCGGCACGATCGGGATCGCGCTCGGCCTCGACTTCACCACCGCGCTCGCCGCGGTCGTCCTCGGGACCGTGCTCGGCGCGCTGCCCACCGCCTACCTCAGCACCTGGGGCGGCCTCACGGGTACGGGCCAACTCCCCCTCGCACGGCTGGCGTTCGGCCCGTCCGTGGTGCTTCCCGGCACGCTCCAGTGGCTGTCCTCGGTCGCCTGGGACGCGCTGATCGGCCTGTTCGGCGGGGACGCGCTGGCACGGCTGTGCGGCTGGCCGTTCTGGCTCGGCGTCCTGGTCATGATGGCCGCGCAGGGGGCGCTCGGTGTCCTCGGCTACGAGGCGATCCACCGCCTCCAGATCGTCATGACGTTCGTGCTCGCCGTGGCCTTCGCGGTGATCGCCTGGCGGATGCTCGACGGGGTCCACCCCGCGACGACCGGGTCCGCCACCGGCGCCGACCGTGCCGGCGCGTTCGTCCTCACCAGCACCATCGCGCTGAGCCTGTCGCTGTCCTGGGCGCCGTACGCCGGTGACTTCAGCCGCTATCTGCCGCGGACGACGTCCCGCCCGCGCATGTTCTGGTGCACCCTGCTCGGACTCGTCGCCTCCTTCGTCGCCGTGCAGGTCCTCGGACTGTGGGGTGCCTCGGTGCTGACCGACCAGACGGCGGCGGGCGTGGACGTGCTGCTGGGCGGCGGTGCCGCGGGCGCGTTCGGGCTGCTGGCCGTGGCGCTGGCCGCCGTGTGCAGCAACGCGATGAACGACTACAGCGGTTCGCTGGCCCTCCAGACCCTGGGGGTGCGGATCCCGCGACCGGTCGCGGCGGCCCTGGCCGCGGCGCTCGGCTTCCCGCTGGTGCTGTGGATGCACGCCGCCGACACGACGGCGCGTTTCCAGAACGTGCTGCTGTTCGTGGGCTGTTGGATTCCCGGGTTCGTCGCGATCGTCGTCGTCGACTGGATCGCCCGGAAGCGGGAGCGCGGAGGCGCCCCGGTGGACGTCGCCGCCGAGCTCTCCCGTCCGCGCCCGGCGTGGCCCTCGCTGGTGGCCTTCGTCGCGGCGTTCGGCGCGGCCGTGCCGTTCATGGACACGAGCCTGTACGTCGGTCCGGTGGCCGACGCACTGCACGGCGCCGATCTCTCCTACTACGTGGCGTTCCTCGTCGCCCTCGCCCTCTACGCCCCGCTGCGGCTGCGCCGCCGCGTCTGAGGGCCGCCCGTCGCTCAGCCGGTCAGGGCCCCCGTGCCCGAAGCCGTTTCCGAGAGGAACACCCCATGACCACCCCTCCCCGCGTCCTGACGATCGCCGGATCCGACTCCGGCGGAGGCGCCGGAATCCAGGCCGACCTCAAGACCATGCTCGCGCTGGGCGCCCACGGGATGAGCGTGCTCACCGCGGTGACCGCGCAGAACTCCGTGGGCGTGCAGGGGGCCTGGGAACTGTCCGAGGAAGCGGTACGGGCCCAGTACCGCAGCGTCGTCGACGACATCGGCGTCCAGGCGGTGAAGACGGGGATGCTCTCCTCGCCCGAACTCGTCACCACCGTCGCCGAGTTGCTGACCGACGTGGGCGCCCCGGTCGTCGTGGACCCGGTGAGCGTCTCCAAGCACGGTGACCGGCTGCTGGCCGACGACGCCCTGGACGCCGTACGGACCCGGCTGCTGCCGCGCGCGACCGTGGCCACCCCGAATCTCGACGAGGTCGCCCAGCTCACCGGCGTGAAGGTGGACGGCGAGCCGGACATGCGCCGGGCCGCCGACCTGCTGCTCGCGTTCGGTCCCCGCTGGGTGCTGGTGAAGGGCGGTCATCTGCCGGGCCAGGCCGTCGACCTGCTCACCGACGGAACCGCCGAGCACTGGCTGCGCGCGCCCCGCCACGACAACCGGCACACGCACGGCACGGGCTGCACGCTCGCCTCGGCCGTCGCGGTGGGACTGGCCGAGGGCCTCGACGTGCCGGAGGCGGTACGGCGGGCCAAGGCCTACGTGACCGCCGCGATCGAGGCCGGTTTCGCGCTCGGCGCCGGCATCGGACCGGTGGACCACGGATGGCGGCTGCGCCGGGACGGCTGACCTCGGCGCGCCCCGGCGCCCGGCGGCCGGCACCCGTTCCGCCGTCCCCCCACAGCTCCTGTGCCGAAAGGTGAACACCTGGGCTCCTGGCGGCGTACTGATCGGCACAGCGACAGTCGTCTGCTCGCCCGTCAGGTACGCGGACAGGCAGATCCGGATCCAAGGAGCACACCATGAAGGCGACCGCACAGATCGGCGTCACAGGGCTCGCCGTGATGGGCCGCAATCTGGCCCGCAACTTCGCCCGGAACGGCTACACCGTCGCCGTCCACAACCGCACACCCGCGCGCACCAAGGCACTGGTCGAGGAGTTCGGACACGAGGGCGCCTTCGTCGCGGCCGAGTCGGCCGAGGACTTCGTGGCGGCGCTGGAGCGCCCGCGCCGCCTCATGATCATGGTGCAGGCGGGTGCGGCCACCGACGCCGTCATCGAGGAGTTCGCGCCGCTGCTCGAGACCGGCGACATGATCATCGACGGGGGCAACGCCCACTTCTCCGACACCCGCCGGCGTGAGCAGTCGCTGCGCGAGCGCGGCATCCACTTCGTCGGCGCGGGCGTGTCCGGCGGCGAGGAGGGCGCCCTCAACGGGCCGAGCATCATGCCCGGCGGCTCCCCCGAGTCGTACGCCTCGCTGGGCCCGATGTTCGAGTCGATCAGCGCCAAGGTGGACGGCGAGCCCTGTGCCACGCACATCGGCACCGACGGCGCCGGTCACTTCGTCAAGATGGTGCACAACGGCATCGAGTACGCCGACATGCAGTTGATCGGCGAGGCCTACGACCTGCTCCGCCGCGTCGGGGGCTACACGCCGCCGCAGATAGCGGAGATCTTCCGGCGCTGGAACAAGGGCCGCCTCGACTCGTACCTCATCGAGATCACCGCCGAGGTGCTCGCGCACACGGACGCCGCCACCGGGGAGCCCTTCGTCGACATCGTGGTGGACGCCGCGGGGCAGAAGGGCACCGGCCGCTGGACCGTGCAGACCGCCCTGGACCTCGGCTCCCCGGTCACCGCCATCGCGCAGGCCACCTTCGCCCGCGCCGCCTCCAGCCAGGACGCGCTGCGCTCCGCCTACCGCGGTCTGCCCGGCGGCACCCACTGGGACCTGTCCGGGACCGAGGCCGAGCGCTTCACCAGCCAGGTCGAACACGCCCTGTACGCCTCGAAGCTGATCGCCTACGACCAGGGCTGGAAGATGATCCTGGACGCCGCCGCCGAGTACGGCTGGGACATCGACCTCGGTGAGGTGGCGAAGATCTGGCGCGGCGGCTGCATCATCCGCGCGGCGTTCCTCGACCGCATCCGCGCCGCGTACGCCGTCGACCCGGGCCTGGTGAGCCTGCTGTCCGACGCGGGGTTCGCCACCGAGATCAAGGACGCCCAGGTCCCGTGGCGCGAGGTCGTCTCCATCGCCACCCGCAGGGGCGTCCCGGTGCCCGCGTTCTCGGCGGCGCTGTCCTACTACGACACGCTGCGCGCCGACCGCCTGCCGGCCGCCCTCACCCAGGGCCAGCGCGACTTCTTCGGTGCCCACACCTACCGGCGCACCGACCGTCAGGGCAGCTTCCACACGCTGTGGGGCGAGGCGTCCCGCGGCGAGACCGAGATGCTGTGAATCCGGTCGGGAGATGACTGAGCGCGGGGCGGGCCGTGCATCCGTTGCGACGGACGCACGGCCCGCCCGGTCGTGACGGATGGACCGCCCCGCCCCGTCGTGACGGAGGTCCGGCCCCGCCCGTCATGACCGCCGGACGTCTCGACCGGCGCTCGCGCGGGTCTCGTCGGCCGCGGTCACGAGTCGCGCCATCACGGCGGGCGGCAGGGACGGGTTGGCTGCCGCCGCTTCCGCCACCTGCCGGTCGGGGTCGGCGAGCAGGTCCACGATCACCGCCGGCGGCAGGGCCGGGTGCGCGGCGGCCACGGGCCTCGCCCGGTCGTCCGCGAGGCAGGAGAGCAGGGCTTCGACCGGCGCGTTCGGGTGCCGGGCGACCTCCCGGAGGGCCTTCGGCACCGGTGGCGCCTGACGGGTCAGGTGTTCCAACAGACCCGGACTCGCACCGGGGTTGGCCGCCACCCTGGCGAGCACCCGGACTCCGTGCCGGTCGGCCATCGCCCTCAACTGTCCTTCGGAGAGGCCGGGGTGTGGCGCGACGGCCTTGACCACCTTCGCGTCGGCGTCACTTGCCAGCGCGTCGCGTATCCCGGGCGGCAGGTCACGGTGTTGGGCCGCGAGCATGCGGGCCGCCGGGTCCGGCGACCGGGCCAGGTCCGCGAGCTCGGCGGGCGTCGCGGCGGCGACACGGGGAGCGAGCGTGGCCCCGACCTTGGCGGTCCGGGCCAGTTCGGTGAGCACGTCGAACGGGACGCGGGGATGCCGCGCGAGGCCCCGGCGTACCGATACGTCGCCGTCCCGCGCCAGTACGCGGATGACGTCCTCGCCGATCGCGGGGTTCTCGGCGAGGTCACCACGGACGCCGGGCACGGGGTCCGTGGCGAGCCGGGCGCACACCTGCGGGGGCAGGTCCTCGCGGGCGGCGAGCGTCAGGCGCAGCAGCACCGAAGGGTGGTCCGCGAAGCCGGCGGCCGCTTCCGTGGGCGTGGCCGGATTGCCGAGCGCCGCGATCCGCATCCCGTGGACGGCCGACTCGTGGGAACCGTCGCAGGAGTCACCCGGACCCAGGTCGCAGTCCGTCCGGGGGCATTCCGGATCGTGGGTGAAGGGGGTCGCCTCGCGGTCGCAGACGCGGCAGTGCCGCGCGGGCGGCAGTCCTTCTCCGGTGAGGAGCGCGGCCAGTACGTCCGGGGGTGTCGCCTCGTTGCACACCACCGCGCGGCGGACCAGGGCGTGCGGATGCTCCGCGAGCCGCGCGGCCGTCTCCGGTGTGGTCCACAGCGCGAGTTCCGCGACGACGCCGGGATCCGGGTCCGCGGCGAGCCTGTCCACCACGTCGGCCGGAAGGCCCGGACAGGCCGCCAGCTTCTCCCGGCGCTCCGACATCGGGTCGCCCGCGAAAAGGCGCGCCCAGTCGGGGTTGCCGGACCCCTCGTCGAGCAGGGCGAGGGCGGTGTCCGGCCGGGTGACCGGATCGACGTCGGCGGCCGTCAGCCTCCCGGCGTGGGCGAGCGGCACGCCGCAGTCCGGGTCGCGCGCGAAGAGGGCGACCGCCTGTGCGTGGCTGAGGTCCTCCCGGCCGGCGAGGTCTCGGGCGAGGTCCCCGTCCGCGACCGCGATCAGCCGGTCGACCAGTTCGGAGGGCAGGGCCGGGTTGGCGGCGAGACCGCTCAGGACGTGGTTCACAGGGGCATCCTGCCCCGGGTCGCGGTGGATCGGCCCGGGATTTTCCCCGCGCGGAGGTCAGTGCGCGGTCAGTCCTTGGGACCTGAACTGGCCCCGGACGCGTTCGGTCAGGTCGGGTCCGGGCACGGGGATGTCCCGCAGCGGGAAGGGGATGCCCAGGGCTTCGTACTTGGCGGCGCCCAGCTTGTGGAAGGGGAGGACGTCCACGCGGTCGACGTTGCCGAGCCCGGAGAGGAACCAGGCGAGTCCCTCGATGGGCTCGGGCGCGTCGGTGTGGCCGGGGACGAGGACGTAGCGGATCCACACCGGGACGCCGAGGCGATCGAGTCGTGTGGCGAAGTCGAGTGTGGGGGCGAGTGCGCCGCCGGTGAGCTTGCGGTAGGCGTCGGCGTCGAAGGACTTGATGTCGAGGAGCACCAGATCGGTGTCCGCGAGGAGCCGGTCGGTGGCGCGGGCGCCGAGGAACCCGGAGGTGTCCAGGGCCGTGTGCAGTCCGGCCTCCCTGCAGCGGCGCAGCACCGCCGCGGTGAAGGCGGGCTGGAGGAGGGGCTCGCCGCCCGTCACGGTCACCCCTCCCCCGGCGGCGGTGACGAACGGCCGGTACTTCTCGATCTCGGCCATCACCTCGTCGACGGTGGCCTCCCGGCCGTCGCGCATGTGCCAGGTGTCGGGGTTCGCGCAGTAGAGACAGCGCAGCGGGCAGCCGCTGACGAAGAGGACGAACCGGGTCCCGGGACCGTCCACGCCGGTGGACAGGTCCCAGGAGTGGATCCGGCCCGTCGTGGCCGTCCTCACAGCGTTCCGTGGAAGGTGCGGCTGATGACGTCGAGCTGCTGTTCACGGGTCAGGCGGACGAAGTTGACGGCGTACCCGGAGACCCGGATGGTCAGCTCCGGGTACTTGTCCGGGTGCTCCATCGCGTCCTCCAGGGTCGCCCGGTCCAGGACGTTGACGTTCATGTGGAAGCCGCCGGAGGCCATGTAGCCGTCCAGAATGCCGACCAGATGGCCGGGGCGCTCGGCGGGCACGTGTCCCAGGCCCTCCGGGGTGATCGTCGTCGTCAGCGAGATGCCGTCGCGGGCGTGCTCGTAGGGCAGCTTGGCGACGGAGAGGGCGGAGGCGGCCACCCCGTGCCGGTCGCGGCCGTTCATCGGGTTCGCGCCGGGCGCGAAGGGCGCTCCCGCGCGACGGCCGTCCGGCGTGTTGCCGGTGTGCTTGCCGTAGACGACGTTCGAGGTGATCGTCAGCACGGACTGCGTGTGTTCGGCGTCCCGGTAGGTGGGGTGTTCGCGCACCTTCGTCATGAAGGAGTCCACGAGGCCGACGGCGATGGCGTCGGCGCGGTCGTCGTTGTTGCCGTACGCCGGGTACGCGCCCTCGGTCTCGTAGTCGACGGCCAGACCGCTCCCGTCGCGGATCACCCTGACCCGGGCGTACTTGACGGCGGAGAGGCTGTCGACGGCCACGGACAGTCCGGCGATGCCGCAGGCCATGAAGCGGTGCACGGGATGGTCGTGGAGCGCCATCTCGACGCGTTCGTAGGCGTACCTGTCGTGCATGTAGTGAATGACGTTGAGGGCGTTGACATAGGTCTCCGCCAGCCAGTCCAGCATGACGTCGTACGCCCGGGTCAGCTCCTCGTAGTCCAGGTACTCCCCCGACAGGGGCGGGGTCTCGGGGGCGATTCGCTCGCCGGTGATCTCGTCCCGGCCGCCGTTGACGGCGTACAGCAGCGCCTTGGCGAGGTTGACGCGGGCGCCGAAGAACTGCATCTGCCGGCCGACCGCCATCGCGGAGACGCAGCAGGCGATCGCGGTGTCGTCGCCGGTGCGGGGCCGCATCAGGTCGTCGGACTCGTACTGGACGGCACTGGTGTCGATGGAGGCCCTGGCGCAGAACTCCTTGAAGCCGGAGGGGAGTCGGGGCGACCAGAGGACGGTGAGGTTGGGCTCGGGGGCCGGTCCCAGGTTGTACAGGGTCTGCAGGAAGCGGAACGAGGTGCGGGTGACGAGCGTGCGGCCGTCCTCGCCGATGCCGCCGATGGACTCCGTGACCCAGGTCGGGTCTCCGGAGAACAGCGCGTCGTACTCGGGTGTGCGCAGGAACCGTACGATGCGCAGCTTGATCACGAAGTCGTCGATCAGTTCCTGGGCACGGGTCTCGTCTAGGACTCCGGCGTCCAGGTCGCGTTGGAGGTAGACGTCCAGGAACGTGGAGGTGCGGCCCAGGGACATCGCCGCGCCGTTCTGTTCCTTCACGGCGGCGAGATAGCCGAGGTAGAGCCACTGCACGGCCTCGTGGGCGGTGGCCGCGGGTCGTGCGACGTCGCAGCCGTACGTGGCGGCCATCCGGGTCAGTTCGCCCAGCGCCTTGATCTGCTCGGCGAGTTCCTCGCGGTCGCGGATGATGTGCTCGGTGGACGGCGCGGCGTCCAGACCGGCGCGTTCGGCGCGCTTCGCGGCGATGAGCCGGTCCGTGCCGTACAGCGCCACGCGCCGGTAGTCGCCGATGATGCGGCCCCGGCCGTACGCGTCGGGCAGGCCGGTGATGATGCCGGCCTTGCGGGCGGCGCGCATCGCGGGGGTGTACGCGTCGAAGACGCCGTCGTTGTGGGTCTTGCGGTAGGTCCCGAAGACCTTGGTGACGAACGGGTCCGGTTCGTAGCCGTACGCCTTCAGTCCGTTCTCGACCATGCGCAGACCGCCGTTGGGCATGATGGCGCGCTTCAGCGGCGCGTCGGTCTGGAGGCCGACGATCAGCTCCCGCTCGCGGTCGATGTATCCGGGGGCGTGTGAGGTGATCGTGGACGGGGTCGCGGTGTCGACGTCGAGGATTCCCCTCGCGCGCTCCTCGGGGAAGAGCGCGCCGACCGTGCCCCAGACGGCCCGGGTGCGGTCCGTCGGTCCCGTCAGGAAGGACGCGTCTCCTTCGTACGGCGTGTAGTTGGCCTGGATGAAGTCGCGCACGTCGATCCGCTCGCGCCACGACGTTCCCGCGAAGCCCTGCCATGCAGGGGCCGTCCGGCCCTCGGCCGTCATCGTTGTCGTCATCGCCGGTCTCCCTCGCACGTCGGACGGTCGGCGCCTTCCGCGCTCTCCGCACCTTCGATGGTTGTCCTCCGCGGTGGTCCCGACGAGGGCCGGAGGGTACCGGCGCGGTCGCCGAAGGGCCTTGCGACCGGGCCGTTCGGCCCCGGGGGTCAGGTGGGCAGATCGACCCCGTACAGCGTGCGCCCTCCCACGAGCTCGCGTCCGGTGACCAGTTCGGACGTGATCCGGATGAAGACGTCGTGGGGCGAGGCCACCCAGGAGTGGGGTCCGGTCCGGGTGAGGCGGTCGTGTTCGGCGGGGTCGCTCACCACCTGGGCGCGGCCCGTGACGACCACGCTCCAGCCGGAGTGCGCGGCCGCGTCCACCGCGTCGGCCTCGAACGCCACCACCACGCCGTCGATGGAGCGGGCCAGTTCCGAGTCGGCCGACGTCCGCAGCACGACGGCGGACCCCGGGTCGAGACTGAAATTGACCGGCAGGACGGCGGGCAGGGCGTCCCGCGTGTGGACCACCCTGCCGATCGGCGCGCGGCCGAGCCGGTCCAGGCACTCCTGCCGGCCGAGTTCACGGAAACCGTCTTCGGGATGCATCAGCGGAGCCACCTCTCATGCGTCGGGGCCCGCGTCAGTGGACGACGATCCGGCGGCCCGAGATCCTGTCCTCGTCGACGCGCACCCACAGGTCGCGTTCCGCGCCGCCCGCCCAGGGACGGCTGTGGGCGAGGGCGTCGAACCGCCGGACCACGTCGGCGCCGGTCACGGCACGGGCGCGTCCCTGGACGAGCACGCTCCAGCCCTGGCTGAGGGCCTCGTCGATGTGATCCACCTCGAAGGCGACGTGCGCCCCGACCGCCGCGGCGAGCACCGAACCGGGCGCCGTCCTGAAGGCGACCGCCCCGTCGACGACGCTGTAGTTGACCGGAAGGACGACCAGTCCGTCGGTCGTGTGGGCGGCGATCCTTCCGACGCCGTGCGTCGACAGCCGTGCCCGGCACTCCGCGGGGTCGAGTTCGATCAGCTCGGAGTGAGCGGCGGCCCGGCCGGGGCCCGGCGGCCGGCCGGTCCCGGCGCCGTGCAGAGCCGCGACGCTGGTGTCGAGGGCGTCCGCGATCCGGATCAGGGCGCTCGTCCCGGGGGTCGCGTTGGGCTGCTGCTCCAGATACCGGAGGTAACCCGCCGCGACCCCCGCGCGCACGGCCGTGTCCTGCCGGGTCAGGCCGAGTTCCTCCCGCCGCGCGGCGATGCGCCGCCCGACGTCTCCCGCTCCGGTCGCCGGTCGCGTGTCATCCATCATGACGCTTCGTGTCTGCTCGGACATCACCATCACTACCCTTCCGGCGGGGCCTCCCCGGCGGTAAAGGGCTCCACGAGCGCGGGTGGAGGCCTCCACGAACGGAGTGTCCCGACGAGTGGAACGTCCCGGCGGCCAGGACGGGCATCGCCTCGCCAACGGCTCGTCCAGAACGCGAATCGGGCTCGTACATCCACCCTGACCGGGGAAGATGCCGCGCGCATGGGCCGATCGGGCCCCATCTCGGGACCGGAAGACCTCTGCCACCGCTCGCGCGCACAGCGATCCCCTTGCACTGTTGGGGTGTAACGAGGAGGTGCGGTGCCATGCGCGGAGCACAGAGTGCGAGGCAGTGGTGCTGGCGCTGGCGGAGGAATCCGCTGCGTCGCCGTGACGACGTCTTCGAGGCGTGGATCGTGCTGATCGTCTGGACGGTGATGGTGCTGGGCGGCATCCTCGCCGGACTGGTGACGGCCCACGCCGCCGACGAATCCTTCACGCGGCTGCGCCACGACCGGCACGCCGTCCCGGCCGTCCTGGTCGCCGGTACGGGATCGGCGGTTCCCGCCGGGGAGAGCGCGGTCTACGACCATGTCCGGGCGACGGTCAGATGGACCGCCGCGAACGGGGCGCCGCGCGTCGGCAGTGCCCTGGTGGAATCCGGGCACAAGGCCGGATCGCACGTGGTGATCTGGCTGGACGAGCGGGGCCGGCCCACCACGGCACCGCCCACCACGAGCGCCGCGGCCACCGAGTCCACCCTGCTGGGCATCGGCGCCGCCGTGGCCCTGTGCGGTCTGGTCTTCGGCGCCGGCGGACTCGCCCGGTGGCGGCTCGACCAGGGGCGCTACAACCGCTGGGAGCGCGAGTGGGAACGGCTCGGCCCGCAGTGGGGGCACAAGACGCCCTGACGCCAGGTGTCCCGCGGTCCGTACCGCGGGACACCGAGCCGTCCGCCGTTCCGGGCCGTCAGTCGTGCGGGACGACCGCCACCGGTGCCGTGGAGTGGTGCAGCACCGCCTGGGTCACCGGACCGATGTGACCGCCCACCGGGGACTGCCGGTTCCGGCGGCCGACCACGACCAGCGCGGCGTCGCGCGAGGCCTCCACGAGATGCGGCCCCGCGCCGCCGATCACGGCCTGCCGGCGCACCTCGACCGCCGGGAACTTCTCCCGCCAGGGGGCCAGTGTCTCGGCGAGCCGGCGCTGCGCCTCGGTGAGCAGGTCCGCGTTGACGTCCGCGTCGAAGGCGCCGCCGTAGCCGTAGTACGGCGGCGGGCTCCAGCCGTGGATGACGTGCAGGCCGGTCGCCCTGTGGGCCGCCGCCCGGAAGGCGAACCCGATCACGGCGGCGTCCGGGTGCTCCAGGTCGAGGCCGAGCACGACCTCCTCGCGCCCGGGGGCGTCCTCGGCGGCCGGCGGCCCGTCGGCTCGTACGAGAACGACCGGTGTCCGGCTCCGGGCCACCACGGCCTGTGCCACGGACCCGGTCAGGAAGCCGGCGACGCCGCCGAGGCCCCGGGACCCGAGCACCAGCAGCTCGGCGCCCTCGGCGGCGGCCAGGAGCGCGGCGACCGGCTGCTCGGCGACGCGCTCCGCGGTGACGGACAGACCGGGGTGGTCCGCGGCGAGCTTGACCGCGGTCTCGTGCGGGAGACGCTCCGCCCACTCCCGCTGCGGGTCCTCCGACGGCGGCGGAACCGCGACGCCCGCCGGGAGGCCGTACACGTAGGGATGCCACAGCCAGGCGTGCACGAGGTGCAGCCGGGCGTCCGTGCGCCGGGCTTCACCGGCCGCCCACTCGGTTGCGGCGAGGCTTTCGGGCGAGCCGTCGAGACCGACGACGATGGTGCGGGACATCTGGGGACCTCCTTGGGGATGCAGGACGAGTCTCGCGTCGCGCGCGGGCCCGGAGGAGGGGCCGCTGGTCCTCGGCGGGGGCCAACCGGCCCATGTGAGAAGGGACTTCATGCTCCCGGGCAGGGACTTCATGTCCCCCGTGCGACGACGCGTCCGACCGCGGCGCCCTCATGTCGTCGCGAGGGCGCCGCGGGGGTGCCGCGGGGGTGCCGCGGGGGTGCGGTCGCGGTCACCGCAGCCAGGGGCTCCGGCTCACCACGGGAAGCCGCTCCCACAGGCGGCCCAGACCCCAGGTGGCGCCGGCGCCCGCGACGGCGAGCGCCACGAGGACGACCGCGTAGATCACGTGGTAGTCGACGAAGGGGTTGGGCGACATGCTCGGCGAGCCGTCGGACAGATGGCGGGCCGGCGGCCATTCGGCGAGCCACATGAACGCCATCATCACCGCGCCGGCGACCGCGGCGAGCCGCAGGGCGACACCGGCGACGAGGGCGACGCCGATGCCGAGCAGGCCCGCCATGAACAGCCAGTCCACCCAGGCGGCACCGGCCCAGGAGTGGAACGTCGACTCCATCGGTCCGGCGGCCACTCCGCCGAGGAATCCCCTGGTGGGTGAGCCGCCGTCGATCCAGCCCTTGCCGGACGGGGTGGCGTAGCCGAACCCGAAGGCCTTGTCGAGGAAGGCCCACAGGAAGACGAAGCCCGTCAGGAGGCGCAGACCCGCGAAGGCGTACGAACGGATCGTCGTGGCCGAGGTGTTCGCGGCCTCTCCCGACGCCTGTGCCGACCGGATCCCGCGCGGGAGAAGGTGGAACCCTGTGTGCCGGTGAGGTTGCTCGTGGACTGCCATGATGCTGATCCCTCCCAGGGGTGTTCGACGTGGGGCCCGGTCTCGGGCTCCGCTGTGATCGCCTCCGTTGCGCCTTCAATGTCCCGCGGCCGCAAGGGAGTTCGGAGGGGCCGCGAGTCCCTGACGACGGGCCGAAGGTCCCTGCCGCGCCGCACGCCCGACACGGGACCAGGTGACCGGCTCCGCCCACGGTCCGCGCCCGTGCCATGCGGTCCGCCATCGGGGCCGGACGGCCCATGGCGGCGGACGGACTGCGGGCGGAGATTCGAGAGGGAAGGGTCACGCGCCAGGAAGAGGCAGGATCATGAGCACTTCCACCACGTCCACCATGCTGCGGGCGCTGCCCGCCGATCACCGGGAGCGCCTCCTGGGGCTGGCCCGCGAGGTGTCGTTCCCCGAGGGCACCCGGCTCTTCGAAGAGGGCCGCAACGCGGACCGGTTCTGGATCGTCCGGACCGGCACGGTGGCCCTCGACCTGCGGGTCCCGGGCCGCCGCGCGGCCGTCATCGAGATGCTCGGGCACAACGAACTCGTCGGCTGGTCCTGGCTGTTCGCCCCGCACGTCTGGCATCTGGGCGCCGAGACGACGAGTCCCGTGCGCGCCTACGAGTTCGACGCCGAGGACGTCCGGGCGCTGTGCCGCGAGGATTCCGAACTGGGGATGGCCGTGACCGCGTGGGTCGGAGGGATCGTCGCCCACCGGCTCCAGTCGGCCCGGACCCGGCTGCTCGACCTGTACGCCCCCTACGGAAGCGGCAGCGCACGCTGAGAACGGGCGGCGGGCTCCGGACCTGTCCGCGACGCGGAGCGCGAGCGGACGCGGATAGGGCCGGTCGGCCCTAGTGCGGCCGGGCCGGAAGCGTGATGATCGACGTGAGGGGACTCGCGATCCGGGGTCCGTCACTGAACGAGGGGTCGTCATGGCCGAGGTGCGTACGTTCTCCGAGCGCGACCCGATCAGGGTCTTCCTGCTCGACGACCACGAGGTGGTGCGCCGTGGTCTGACCGACCTCCTGGACGCCGAGCCGGACATCTCGGTGGTCGGCGACGCGGACAGCGTGGAGCACGCCCTCGTGCGCGGCCCCGCGCTGCGCCCCGACGTGGCCGTCCTCGACGTACGCCTGCCGGACGGCGACGGGATCAGTGTCTGCCGCGAGCTGCGCAGCCAGATGCCCGAGCTGTCCTGTCTGATGCTGACGTCGTTCGACGACGAGGAGGCGCTGCTCGACGCGATCATGGCCGGGGCGTCGGGCTACGTGCTGAAGCAGATCAAGGGGTCCGACCTGATCTCGGCGGTCCGTACCGTCGCGTCCGGCCAGTCGATGCTGGACCCCACGACGACCGCCCGGCTGATGCGCAAGCTGCGGGCGGACCCGGCCGAGGAGCCGCCCGTCGCGCAGGAGCTCGCCGGCCTCTCCCCGCGCGAGCGGGACATCCTGGCGCTGATCGGGGACGGGCTCACGAACCGGGAGATCGGCAAGGAGCTCTATCTGTCGGAGAAGACGGTGAAGAACCACATCTCCCGGCTGCTGGCCAAGCTCGGCGTCCAGCGCCGCGTCCAGGCCGCGGTCCTCGCCAACCAGCTCGAACACCCGGAAGCGGCCGGCCACCACTCCGGGCGCTGAGTCCCGCCCCCGCTCACCCCCGCGCGTGCCCGGCGCCGGTCACGGTCGCCGGTCGGGCAGGGTGAGCATGCAGGACTCCCCCGGTGCCACCGTGACCGTGCGGTCCGCCAGGGTGATGTCGATCGGCGGCTCGTCCGACGCGGGCACGCTGACGTTCAGCCGCCCCGCGCTCAGGCGCAGGTGGACTCCACGGTGACCGCGGTAGCGGATCGACAGACCGTACTCGGACAGCTCGGCCAGCGGCACCGGGTCGAACCGCAGCGCCCCGCCGCGGGTCTCCAGGCCGGTCAGCCCGCGCTGGACGAGGTCGAGGGTGCCCGCCATCGCGCCCAGATGGATGCCCTCCGCCGTGGTGCCGCCCTGGAGGTCGGCGATGTCGCCCTGGAGCGCCTCGTGGATGTAGGTCCATGCCTCGACGCGCCGGGCCCGGCCCAGCACCCAGCCGTGCACCAGGCTGCTCAGCGTCGAGCCGTGGCTCGTACGCCTCAGGTAGTGGTCGACGGTGCGCCGCCAGAGGGCGTCGTCGACCTCGTGGCCGAGCCTTCGGAACAGGGCGCCCAGTTCGGCGGGCGAGAAGAGATAGCCCAGCATCAGCACGTCCGCCTGCTTCGAGGCCTGGTACCGGTTGACGCTGTCGCCCTCGGCCTCCAGGATCCGGTCGAGCCGCCGGATGTCGCCGTACCGCTTCCGGTAGCCCTCCCAGTCGAGCTCCGCGAGGTCCCCGTACCCCTCGAACTGACTGATGACCCCGGCGTGGAAGGGCACGTGCAGTCCGTTCGCCACCTCGTGCCACAGGTCGAGTTCGGCGGGGTCGAGGCCGGTCCGCTCGACCAGGTCCCGGCGCAGCAGCTCGGGCAGCTCGCCCAGCACGTCGAGCGTGCGGCAGAGCACCCAGGCGGCGGTGACGTTGGTGTACGCGTTGTCGTCGAGCCCGGGCCGGGCGGCGTCCGGGTAGGCGTCGTGGTACTCGTCGGGGCCCACTACGCCGCGGATCCGGTACCGCCCGAGGGCGCCGTCGTACTCGGCGAAGCCGGCCCAGAAGCGGGAGATCTGCACGAGCATCTCGATGCCCTTGGTGTGCAGGAACTCGGCGTCGCCGCTGGCCTCGCAGTACTGCCACACGTTGTAGGCGATCGCCGATCCGACGTGGTGCTGGAGGTGCGAGTGGTCGGGCAGCCAGCGCCCGGAACGCGGGTTCAGATGGAGTCGCTGGGTCTCCTCCCGTCCGTCGCTGCCGCTCTGCCACGGGTACATCGCGCCGGTGCGGCCGGCGTCCTGGGCCGCGCGGCAGGCCCGCTCCAGGCGGCGGTGGCGGTAGGTGAGCAGGGCGCGGGAGACCTCGGGGAAGTGGAGGTTCAGATACGGCAGCACGAACAGTTCGTCCCAGAAGACGTGCCCGCGGTAGGCCTCGCCGTGCAGGCCGCGCGCCGGGACGCCGACGTCGAGCTCGCCGGTGTGCGGGGAGAGCGTCTGGAGCAGGTGGAACTGGTGCAGGCGCAGGATCGAGCCCACGCTGTCGCGTACGTCGAGTTCGGCGGTGCGCCACAGTTGCTGCCAGGCGGTGCGGTGGGTGTCCAGGAGCGTCTCGAAGTCCGGGGCGTGCCCGACGCGGTCCACGGCCGCGTTCAGCGGGTCCTTGATCGCCAGGTCGTGGGAGGTGTGGAGGGCCACGGTCTTGTCCACGGTCACGGTCCGGCCGTCGGTGAGCGTGATCCTGAGCGACTGGGCGGCGCGTCCCGGGGTGTGCGCGTCCGTGGTGTCGGCGGGCGCGTCGGTGACGGTCCTGGCGGCCAGCCCGATGCCGGTCTCCGAGGCGGTGGTGCGGCAGCGCAGCCAGACCGTGTCCGGCTTCCCGGTCCCGGTGCCGACGTCCGTCAGGTGGCGGGAGGCGAGGGAGCGATAGCGCTCGACCCCGCTGTTGGTGACGGTCCCGTCGAGGGCCGACTCGATCTCGACGGGACCGGACCAGCCCTCGGCCGTCAGCTCCGTGCGCAGCAGGGCGAGGTGGGGATCGCCCATGTGGACCAGGCGGAGCTGGCGCACGGCGAGGTGCCGGCCCTCCTCGTCCTCGTAGCGCGAGACACGCTCCAGGGTGCCCGCGACCAGGTCGAGGCGCAGCCGGTGGTCGAGCAGGCGGTGGGTGTCGGGGGTGAGCCAGGTCCCGGTGGCGGTCCGTACGCGCAGGGGAAGCCAGTTGGGGAGGTTGACCATGTCCTCGTTCTCGACCTGCTGCCCGGCCACCTGTGAGGTCAGCCGGTTGTAGCAGCCCGCCGCGTACGTGCCCGGGTAGTGGACGGAGTCGGCCGCGCACTCGGGGGCCGCTCCCCGGGTCGCGAAGTACCCGTTGCCGAGGGTGCACAGCGATTCGCGCAGGCGTTCCTGCGCCGGGTGGTAGCCCTCGTAGTCCCAGGTGAGGTCGTCCATGCCCCCATCCTCCGGTACGGGCGGCCCGCCGTCCTCGCGGCACGCGCGCGGCGACGGCGGGCCGCTGCCGTGCCCGTCGGCCGCCGCCGCGTACCCACGGGCGGCGGCACGCTGCTCCTGGCGCGGGCCCGGCCCCCTCAGCCGGTCCAGGCCCAGTCGGCGACCTCGGGAAGATCGGTGCCGTGCTCGCGGATCCAGATGTCGTGGCGGGAGCGGGCGTCGGCCATCCTCTGGCGCAGGGCGGCGGCGCGCACGCCGAGGCCGGGGACGCGGTCGATGACGTCCATGACGAGCCGGTAGCGGTCCATGTCGTTGCGGACGACCATGTCGAAGGGGGTCGTGGTGGTGCCCATCTCCTTGTAGCCGCGCACGTGGAGGTTCGCGTGGCCGGTGCGGCGGTAGGCGAGCCGGTGGATGAGCCAGGGGTAGCCGTGGTACGCGAAGATCACCGGCTTGTCGGTGGTGAACAGTCCGTCGTACTCGAAGTCGCTCATGCCGTGCGGGTGTTCCTCGCGCGGCAGCAGCCGGGTCATGTCGACGACGTTGACGACCCGGACGGCGAGCTCGGGCAGATGGCGGCGCAGCAGGTCGGCGGCGGCCAGGATCTCCTGGGTGGGGACGTCGCCCGCGCAGGCGAGGACGACGTCGGGCTCCCGGTCGCCGTCGGCCGTTCCCGCCCAGTCCCAGATGCCGGCGCCGCGGGCGCAGTGGGCGCGGGCCTGGTCCATGGACAGCCAGTCGAAGCAGGGCTGTTTGCCGGCGACGACGACGTTCACGTAGTCGCGGCTGCGCAGGGCGTGGTCCATCACGGACAGCAGGGTGTTGGCGTCCGGCGGGAGGTACACGCGCACGACCTCGGGGCTCTTGTTGAGGACGTGGTCGACGAAGCCGGGGTCCTGGTGCGAGAAGCCGTTGTGGTCCTGGCGCCAGACGTGCGAGGTGAGCAGGTAGTTGAGGGAGGCGATCGGGGCGCGCCAGGGCAGTGCGCGCGAGGTCCGCAGCCATTTGATGTGCTGGTTGACCATGGAGTCGACGATGTGCACGAACGCCTCGTAGCAGGAGAACAGCCCGTGCCGGCCGGTGAGGAGGTAGCCCTCCAGCCAGCCCTGGCAGGTGTGCTCGGAGAGGATCTCCAGCACCCGGCCGTGCCGGTCGAGGTGTTCGTCGACGGGCAGGGTCGCCGCCTGCCAGGCCTTGCCGCTGGCGCCGTAGACGGCGTCGAGGCGGTTGGAGGCGGTCTCGTCGGGGCCTACCAGCCTGAAGTCGCGGCGCTCCGAGGTCTGGCGCATGACGTGTTCGAGGAGGTCACCGAGGACCCGGGTCGGTTCGTGCAGGGCGGCTCCGGGCTTGTCGACGGGGACGGCGAAGCGGTCCAGGGGCGGGAGCGGCAGATCGCGCAGCAGGAGGCCGCCGTTGGCGTGTGGGGTGGCGCCGAGGCGCCGGGAGCCCTCGGGCACGCAGGCCAGTACGTCGGCGGCCGGCCGGCCCTGGGCGTCGAAGAGTTCCTCGGGGCGGTACGAGCGCAGCCAGGTCTCCAACTGTCGCAGGTGTTCGCGGTTCTCGCGGACCGAGGCGAGGGGGACCTGGTGGGCGCGCCAGGTTCCTTCGACGGGCTCGCCGTCGACCTCCGCGGGGCCGGTCCAGCCCTTGGGGGTGCGCAGGACGATCATCGGCCAGTGGACGCGCTCGCCGACGCCCTGCTCGCGGGCGGTCTGCTGCATGACGGCGATGCGGTCGAGGGCGTCGTCCATCGCGGCCGCCATGGCCCGGTGCACCTGGGCGGGGTCGTCGCCGGTGACATGGATCGGTTCGTGGCCGTATCCGCGCAGCAGCTCGTCGAGTTCGGCCTCGGGGAGGCGGGAGAGCACGGTCGGGTTGGCGATCTTGTAGCCGTTGAGGTGCAGGATCGGCAGGACGGCGCCGTCGTGGACCGGGTCGAGGAACTTGTTGGAGTGCCAGGACGCGGCGAGCGGTCCCGTCTCCGCCTCGCCGTCGCCGATCACGCAGGCGACCAGCAGCCCGGGGTTGTCGAAGGCGGCTCCGTAGGCGTGGGCGAGGGAGTAGCCGAGTTCGCCGCCCTCGTGGATGGAGCCGGGCGTCTCGGGAGCGACATGGCTGGGGACTCCGCCGGGGAAGGAGAACTGCCGGAACAGTTTCTCCATGCCCTCCAGGTCCCGGGGCACAGAGGGGTACGTCTGGCTGTACGTGCCCTCCAGCCAGGAGTTCGCCAGCACGGCGGGGCCGCCGTGCCCGGGGCCCCAGACGCACAGCGCGTCCAGTCCGCGTGCCTTGATCACCCGGTTGAGGTGGGTGTGGACCAGGTTGAGGCCGGGTGAGGTGCCCCAGTGGCCGAGCAGGCGGGGCTTGATGTGCGCGGGAGTCAGGGGCTCGGTGAGCAGCGGGTTGGCCAGCAGATAGATCTGGCCCACGGCAAGGTAGTTGGCCGCCCGCCAGTGGGCGTCCAGCGTGCGCAGTTCGTCGTCGGTCAGTACCGTGCTGTCCTGGTGTTCGGCCTTGGGCATGGTGACTCCGTAGGTCATCGGGGTGGGGCGACGAGGCGGGTCATCGCGGCGCCTCACGGGAGGCGTCGTCCGGCGGAGGAGGCGGCATGGCCGGCGGGAAGACGGCGAAGGTGCCGCTCGCGGCGTACGAGCGGGAGCTGCTGCGTCTGCAGACGGAGCTGGTGAAGCTCCAGGAGTGGGTGCGGACCGAGGGTGCCCGTGTGGTGGTGGTCTTCGAGGGCCGGGACGCGGCGGGCAAGGGCGGCACGATCAAGCGGGTGGCGGAGCATCTGAACCCGCGTGTCGCGCGGATCGCGGCGCTGCCCAAGCCGACCGAGCGCGAGCGCACCCAGTGGTACTTCCAGCGGTACGTGGAGCATCTGCCGGCCGCCGGGGAGATCGTGCTGTTCGACCGGAGCTGGTACAACCGCGCCGGGGTCGAGCACGTCATGGGCTTCTGCACGAAGGAGGAGCACCAGCTCTTCCTGCGGCAGTGCCCGATCTTCGAGCGGATGCTGGTCGAGGCGGGTGTGCTGCTGCGCAAGTACTGGTTCTCGGTGAGCGACGCGGAGCAGCAGAAGCGGTTCCGGCGCCGGCTGAAGGACCCCACGCGGCGCTGGAAGCTGTCCCCCATGGATCTGGAGTCGATCACGCGCTGGGAGGCGTACTCCCGGGCGAAGGACGAGATGCTGGTGCACACGGACATCATCGAGGCGCCGTGGTTCGTGGTCGAGAGCGACGACAAGCGCCGCGCCCGGCTGAACATGATCGCCCATCTGCTGTCCACCGTCCCGTATCGCGAGGTCCCGCCGCCGGTGCTGGAGCTGCCCGAGCGGCCGCCGTCGACGGGTTACGTGCGGCCGCCGCGTGATCTGCAGACGTTCGTCCCGGACCACGCGGCGAGCCTCTGAGACGTTCGGGCGAGGAGGTCAGCCCGTTTCGCCGAAGTCGAACACGATGCGGGCCTGGACCCGGCCGTGCAGGACCTCGTCCATGGACTCGTTGACCGACGCGAGGGGCCGGGATTCGCGGATGACCCGGGTCCGGCCCGCGGCGTGCAGTTCGAACACCTCGGCCAGGTCCTGCCGGGTGCCGACGATGGAGCCGATCACCGAGGTGCCGTTGAGCACGGTCTCGAAGATCGGGACCTGGATCGTGCCGTGCGCCGGCATCGCCACCATGACGAGCTTCCCGCCGCGCCGCAGTCCGGTGTACACCGCGGCGAAGGCCTCCTCGTTGACCGCGAGCGCGAGCGCGGCGTGGGCTCCGCCGCTGCGCCGCAGCACCTCGCCCGGGTCCTCCTTGCGGGCGTCGATGACGATGTCGGCGCCGAGTTCCGCGGCGAGTTCGAGCTTGTCGTCGGTGACGTCGACGGCCGCCACGGTCGCTCCGGCGATCTTCGCGTACTGCAGGGCCAGATGGCCCAGTCCGCCCACCCCGGAGATGGCGACGAGCTGGCTGGGCCGGACGTCGGCGACCTTCAGGGCCTTGTACGTGGTGACGCCGGCGCAGGTGAGCGGGGCGGCGTCGAGCGGGGAGATGCCCTCGGGCACGGGCTGGGCGAAGTCGGCCCAGGCGAGCATCTTCTCGGCGTAGCCGCCGTCGTATCCGTAGCCGGTGTTGAGCTGCTGCTCGCACAGGGTCTCCCAGCCGGAGAGGCAGTGCTCGCAGCGTCCGCACGCCTTGCCGAGCCAGGGCACGGCCACCCGCTGCCCCACCGTGAGATGGGTCACGCCGTCGCCGAGCGCCTCGACCAGGCCGACGCCCTCGTGGCCGGGGACGAACGGCGGGCTCGGCTTGACCGGCCAGTCGCCGTTGGCCGCGTGGATGTCGGTGTGGCAGAGCCCGGAGGCCTCCAGCCGGACCCGGACCTGGCCGGGCCCCGGTTCGGGATCGGGGCGCTCCTCGATGACCAGCGGCTCACCGAACGCTCGTACGACTGCTGCTTTCATCAGGTGTCTCTCCTTGCGCGATCGGACCGCGAGCGGCGGCGGGCCGGGTGCGGCCCGTGCCGGTCACGGGTGCGGCACGACGGCCACGGGGGCGGTGGAGTGATGGAGCACGGCGTGCGTGACGGGCCCGATGTGGGCGCCGAGCGCGGCATGGCGGATCCTGCGGCCCACGACGACGAGCGAGGCCTCCCGGGAGGCGTCCACGAGGTGGTTGGCCGGCTTGCCCGACAGGGAGTCCTCGATGATCTCGACGGCCGGGTACTTCTCGCGCCAGGTCCGCAGGGCGACCGTCATGGAGGCCGCGTCCTCGGCGGCCAGCCGGGTGCTCATCTTCAGGTCCGGCGGCAGCCCGTAGGCGATGTAGGGCGGTTCGTTCCACGAGTGCACGACCCTGAGCGCGGTGTCGCGCACCAGCGCGGCCTCGAAGGCGAAGCCGATCAGCGCGTCGTCCGGGGCGCCGGTGTCGAGGCCGAGCACGACGGGCCGGAAGGGGGCGGCGGCGGAGGGGATGCCCGCCGGGTCCTGCACGTGCTCGTCGGCGGCCTGTTCGCCGGCCCGTACGAACACCACGGGCCGTTCGGCGTGGGCCGCGACGGCCAGCCCGACGGAGCCCACCATGAAGCCGCCCGCGCCGCTGAGCCCGCGGGTGCCGAGGACCAGGAGTTCGGCGTCGTCCACGGCCTTCATCAGCGCCTCGGCGGGCCGGCCGGTGAGCTGCTCCGTGGTGACCTCGACGCCCGGGTGGCGTGCCCGCACCCCTTCGGCGGCTTCGCGCGGGATCCGCTCGCTCCAGTGCTGGTGGGTCTCCGCTCCGAGCAGCGGAGCCTGGGCCACGGGGTCCGGGGCCGCTTCCCAGACGTTGACCAGTCGGACCGGCAGACCGCGCAGCCGCGCTTCGCGGGCGGCCCATTCGGCTGCGGCGAGACTCTCGGGAGAACCGTCGAGGCCCACGGTGACGGTGCGGGGCATGATGTCCACCTCCTGAATCGGGGGCCCGGTGGGGCTCCGATTCCAGGGTCGTGTCGAGGGATCGGACGGGGCAGGGGCCGCAGGTCCCCGATCCGGGCCGTTCGGCCCATGCGGGCCCGGGGCCGCGCGGTCGCGCTCCGGACGAGGTGATGGTCGACGCCCCTCGTGGCGGTGCGGTCGGCGCCCGGTCCGGCGACGGAGGGCGGCACCGGGTGCGTCGGTGGGAGACCTCGTGCACGGCCGTGTGGCGATCCCTTCGAGGATACCGAGGATGCCGGGCCGCCGCCCGGCCTCGATCACCGTCCGTGCGACGATCGATCACCGTCCCGGCGGCGAGGGTCGGTCGGGGTGCTCGCGACGACCGGTCGGGGTCCTGGCGGCCGTCGATCGGGGTCCTCGCGGCCGTCGGCCGGCGTCCGCGCGGCGATCCGCCGGGCCGTCAGGCTTCCGCGAGGGCGGCCCTGGTCCGTTCGAGACGGGCGCGTTCCGGCGCGCTGCCGGTGAGCCGGATGGCGGCGTCGTACGCCCGCAGGGCCTCGGCGTCGCGTCCCAGCCGGCGCAGCAGCTCGGCCCGTACGGCGTGGAAGGCGTGGTACCCCTCCAGGTCCAGCTCCTCCACGAGGGCGAGGGCGCGCTCCGGTCCCTCGGTCTCGGCCACGGCGACGGCACGGTTGAGGGCCACGACCGGGCTGGGCGCGAGCGCCATGAGCTGGTCGTACAGCGTCAGGATCTGGCCCCAGTCCGTCGCGGCGGCGGTCGGCGCGTCGCTGTGGACGGCGTTGACCGCGGCCTGGATCTGGTACGGCCCCGGCCGGTCCCGGCGCAGACACCGGCGCACGAGGGCCTGGCCCTCGGTGATCAGGTCCCGGTCCCACAGGGTCCGGTCCTGTTCGGCCAGGAGGACCAGGTCACCGTCAGCCGTCGTGCGGGCGGGCCGCCGGGCCTCGACGAGCAGCATCAGCGCGAGCAGGCCGAGCGCCTCGGGTTCGTCCGGCATGAGTTCGACGAGGAGGCGGCCGAGCCGCAGGGCCTCGGCGCAGAGGTCCGCGCGGCCCCCGTACCCCTCGTTGAAGACGAGGTAGACGACGGCCAGGACGCCCCGGACACGGTCGGGCAGGTCCGCGTCGCGCGGGACGCGGTAGGGGATGCCCGCGTCCCGGATCTTGGCCTTGGCGCGGACGATCCGCTGGGCCATGGTGGGTTCGGGGACGAGGAAGGCCCGCGCGATCTGCGCGGTGGTCAGACCGCCGAGCAGCCGCAGGGTGAGGGCCACCTGGGCCTGGGGGGCCAGCGCGGGATGGCAGCAGGTGAAGATCAGACGGAGCCGGTCGTCGCGCACGGGGCCCTCCTCCACGGGTTCGTCCGGGGTCCGCAGCCGGGCGGCCTCGGCCTGCCGGGCGGCGCGGGTGGACTCGCGGCGCAGCCGGTCGACGGCGCGGTTGCGGGCCGTCGTGATGATCCAGCCGGCCGGGCTCGGGGGTACGCCGGTCTCCGGCCACTTCGCCATGGCCGTGGCGAACGCGTCCTGGACCGCCTCCTCGGCGAGGTCGATGTCGCCGAGGAAGCGGATCAGGACGGCGACCGCCCGGCCGTACTCGGCGCGGAAGACGGCCTCGACGTCGTCGGCGCCGACGGGCATCAGTCCTCGGTCTCGTGCGTGAACGGGCGCACCTCGATCGGCAGAGTCGTGGCCAGGGTCGCCTTGCGTCCCCATGTCAGCGCCGCGTCCAGGTCGGGCGCCTTGATCAGGCAGATCCCGCCCAGATACTCCTTGCTCTCCACGTACGGCCCGTCGGTGACCAGGACGTCACCGTCCCGGGCCCGCAGCACGGTGGCGCTGTCCGGCCCGTGCAGTCCCCCGGCGAACACCCAGGCACCGGCCTCGCGCAGCTCCGAGTGGAACACCTCCAGCTTGTGCATGATCTCTTCCAGGACCTCCGGCACGGGCGGCTCGCCCTGCGGCTGCATCACGCTCAGCAGGTAGTACTTCATGATGTGTCCTCCTCGGTGGTCCCACTCGGTGTCTTTCCCTCTACACGAACGGGAGGGTGCCGGATCGACACACGCCACGCCGACAGCGGGAGATTTCCTCGATGACCGTCCCACCGCATCCGCTCGTCGCCGCGGCCCGGGACCTTGCGTCCCGGGTGCTGGCACCGCTGGCCGAGGAGGTGGACCTGAACGGTGTGCCCGCGAGCAGCATCGAGGCCGTGAAGCGGTCGGGGCTGCTCGGGATCGCCGCGCCCGTCGCGGACGGCGGCTCGGCGGCGCCCGCCCCGGTGGTCCGCGAGAGCGCGGAGATCCTGGCCGGGGCGTGCTGCTCGACGTGGTTCGTGCAGACACAGCACCACACGCCGGTGGCGACCCTGGCGAAGAGCGGTCTTCCGGTACGGGAGCGTCTGCTCGGTCCGCTCGCGCGCGGTGAGCTGCTCTCCGGGGTGGCGTACGCCCAGTTGCGGGCCTATCCGCGCGTCCCGGTGCGGGTGACCCGCGAGCGCGGCGGCTGGCGCTTCGACGGGACGGTCCCGTGGTACACCGGCTGGGGGCTGAACGACGTCATGCTGCTGGCCGGGGTGACCGCCGACGACGAGGCGCTGTTCGCGTTCACCGAGGCGCGCGAACAGCGGGGACTGCGTCCCTCCCCTCCGATGCGGCTCGCCGCGCTCACCGCGTCCCGGACGGTCTCGCTGGAGCTGGACGGGCTGTGGCTGCCCGACGACGCGGTGGCGCTGCGCACTCCGTACGAGTCCTGGGCGGTCACCGACCGGCCCAAGAACACCAATGCCTCACCGGCCGTCTTCGGGATCACCGCGACGGCGATCGGCCTGCTGGAGGACGATCCCTCGGCGAAGGACACGGCGGCCGCGCTGCGGACGCGTCTCGACGAGGTCCGGCGGCGGGCGTACGAGCTCGCCGACCACCCGGTGCCGACGGAGCGGATCGAGGAGCGGCTGGAGTGCAAGACACGGGCGTACGACGTGATGCGGGCGGCCACGACGGCGGCGGTCGTGGCCGGGGGCGGGCGGGCGATGGATCTGCGCAGCCCGGCCCAACGGCTCGCGCGTGAGGGGATGTTCCTGCTCGTGCAGGGGCAGACGGCCCAAGTGCGCGCCGCGCACCTGGGGTCGCTGGGTTCGCCCGGGCGGACCGGTCCGCTCAGCCGCTGAACGGCACCTGCGCCACCGGTGCGGGCGGGGCCGCGAACGGATGCCGCCACAGTCCGCGCGCGGCGAGCCGGGGCAGGACGCCTTCGCCGAACCAGTACGCCTCCTCCAGGTGCGGGTAGCCGGAGAGCACGAACTCGTCGATGCCGAGGGCGTGATACTCCCCGATCCGGTCGGCGACCTCCTCGTGGCTGCCGACCAGAGCGGTGCCCGCTCCGCCGCGCACCAGTCCGATGCCGGCCCACAGGTTGGGGTGGATCTCCAGTCCGTCCCGGCCGCCGCCGTGCAGCGCGAGCATCCGCCGCTGGCCCTCGGACTCGCTGCGGGCGAGCCCCTCCTGCACGGACCGGACCGTCGCCGGGTCGAAGCCGTCGAGGAGCCGGCGGGCCTCCGCCCAGGACTGCTCGGCGGTGTCGCGGGTGATGACGTGCAGGCGGATGCCGAACCGTACGGTCCGGCCCTCCTTCGCCGCGAGCCCGCGGATCCAGGCGATCTTCTCGGCGACCTGGGCGGGCGGTTCGCCCCAGGTGAGGTAGACGTCCGCGTGGCGGGCGGCGACCTCGCCCGCGACGGGTGAGGAGCCGCCGAAGTAGATCTCGGGGACGGGGTCGGGGACCCGGGCGAGCCGGGCGTCCTCGACCCGGAGGTGCTCGCCGGAGAGGTCGACGGTCCCGCCGTCCCACAAGTCCCGGACGATCTCCAGGAATTCGCCGGTACGGCGGTAGCGGGCGTCCTTGTCGAGGAAGTCGCCGTACGCACGCTGCTCGTGGCTCTCGCCGCCCGTGACCACGTTGAGCAGGAGCCGTCCGCCGGTCTGCCGCTGGAAGGTGGAGGCCATCTGCGCGGCGAGCGTGGGCGAGACGAAGCCCGGCCGGAAGGCCACGAGGAACTTCAGCCGCTCCGTACGCTGGCTGACCATCGCGGTCGTCAGCCACGCGTCCTCGCACCAGGCGCCCGTGGGGGTGAGGGCACCGACGAACCCCAGGTCCTCGGCGGCGCGGGCGATCTGGCTCAGATAGGCGACCGTCGGCGGCCGGTCCCGCCCTGTCGCGGTGGCGGGGGTGCCGTGCCCGCCGCCGACGACATCGCGGCTGTCGCCGTTGGTGGGCAGGAACCAGTGGAAGGTGAGGGACACGGCGGCGTTCTCCGATCGTTTGGACCTGCGGGGTCCGGGCGGGGCCGGCGTCGGCCGGGGCCGGCCGCCGGGAGATCTCGGCCGGGGGCGTCAGCCCGTCGCGGCGAGCAGGGGCGTGCGGCCGAGGGCCGCGGAGAACTGGTCCACCACCTGGGCCAGTGCCTCGGCGCTGCCCGGCGCCACGGTGACGCTGCCGTCCTGGCCCGTGACGATGTCCTTGTCGAGGGTGAACCAGCCCTGCACGATGTGGGCCGCTCCCATGGAGTTGAGGACCGGACGGAGTGCGTAGTCCAGGGCGAGCACGTGGGCCGTGCTGCCTCCGGTCACCAGGGGCAGCACGGTCTTCCCGGTCAGGGCGTACTGCGGGAGCAGGTCGAGCAGAGCCTTCAGGACGCCGGAGTAGGCGGCCTTGTAGACGGGGGTGCCGATGACCACTCCGTCGGCGCGGGCGAACAGTTCGGTCGCCTCGACTATGGCCGGGTGCTGGAAGTCCGCGCCGAGCAACGCCTCCGCGGGGATCGTGCGGACGTCGAGGGGGATCACCTCGTGGCCGTGCGCGGCGAGCCGGGTGTCGAGGTGACGCAGGAGCTTGGCGGTGCGGGAGGAGACCGAGGGGCTGCCGGATACGGACAGGACGGTGGCCATGAGTCCTCTTTCGTGGACGGGTTCCGGTGGACGGGTTCCGGGTGGGTGCCGTGAGCGGGCTCGCGGGTGGATTCCGTGTCCCGGGTTCCGGGTGAGTGGGCGTGACCGGCGTTCCGGGGCAGGCGGACCGCCGGTCGGCGGTGAGCGAACGGGGACGACGGGCCAGGCTCGCACTCCACGCGCGCGGCCCGCTGGAAAGGCGCCTGAGTCCTGACGGACTCCCCGCCCCCGAGCGTCGGTCGGGCCTCCGGGCGCCGCACGGACCGCGGCGCGGTCTGCGGGGCCCGGCGGTCCGGGACGTGTCGGGGCTCGGGAACTCAGCCCGGATCAGAGGGAGTTCGGGTGCCGGAGCAGGAGCCGGGGAGGAGGGCGCACACCGGACCACGGCCGGAGGAAGTCACCGTGGGCGGACGGACCCGCGCGAAGGAGACCCGGAGTCGGGGGTCGTCAGACTTCGCGGCGACAGAAGGCGCTGCAGACACGCGCGAGGTCGACGTGGCGTCGCCGCGTGAGGTCCAGTCGCATCGTCATACGGAGATCGTCGCAGCCCAGGGCGAGGGCAGTCAAGGAACGGCGGTCCGGTCTCGCATCCCGGACGGTGAAGTGCACCGGCGCTCCCCGGACATGGGCCAGGCCACCCTCGCCCCGGCGGCGGGCGTGAGCCGCGCTCGCCGGTGCGCTCCTCGCCGTTCCGGGTTCTCAGCCGCGTACCGGCATGATCCCGTGCCTCCGGCGCGGCTTGGGGGCGTCCAGCATCGTGACGCCGTTGTAGCGGCGGCCCCGCGCGAAGAGCACCGGAGCGGCGACGAACGTGACGAAGACCGAGACGACGCTGACGGGGAACAAGGTCGGGAGCGACTGCCCCTCGGGGAGCGTGCGGCCGCCCTCGTGGACGGCGTAGCCCGCCGCCGCGAGGAGGACGATGACGCTCAGCGCGGCCAGGACCAGCAGGACGGCGCCGGTCCGCCGCGTACGGGCCTCGGTGCGGACCTCGGCCAGCAGGGAGGCGTCGCAGACCGGGCAGATCAGTTCCACGCTCTGTTTGCCGGACGCCGGCCGGCGCACCCGGTACAGGCTGTCCTTCCAGGTGATCCTGCGCGTCCGGGTGAGGAACCCGGTCGTCGTGTCGCTGAGGATGTGGCGCACCGCGACTTCCACCGTGCCAGGTATGGGTCGGTTCATGTCCCGTCAGCCCCCCGTTCGCACGCGTCCCGGTCCGGACGTGCGGCCACCACAGTGTCGGATTCGCGGCGGCGGAGATCAACAGCCCCCGGCAGGCTTTGCCCCGACTATGCCTTCCGGGTGAACGAGCCTCCGGTGAGCGGGAGTTGCCGCGGACTCAGCCCGATCGGCAGGCCGAGGAAACCCGCCTGACGTCACGTCGGGACCGCAGGGCCCGCTCGCCTTCGTACGCTTGAACCGGTGTTTGCCGGGCAAGCGGATTCCACGGGACTCGTCGCTCCGGGTCCGACGTCCGAGCTGGAGGTGTCTGCCGCCATGGGCACAAAGGTGCTGGAACGATTTCCCGCCGGCGCTCCGCGTGGGTCCTGGACCGCGGAGGAGTACGCCGCCCGACGCCGGACCGAGGGTCTGAAGGCGACGGTCGTGATGGACCTGACCTCGGACGCCTTCCTCGTGGTCGTTCCGGTCGGCGACGAGGACTGAGCTGGACCACGACCGACGGTGCCCCCGCGCGAACCGCGCGGGGGCACCGTCGTCGAAGCTGAACCGATGGAATCGGCCGGGCCGCCACAGCCCGTCGGGCCGGACACGGTCCGTTCCCACCCAGTCCGTTCCCACCCGGTCCCTCACACCTCGACGGGCTCGTCCCCTCGGACCCCGGGCGCGGGCGTCGGCTCGGGAGCGTCATCGGGTTCGCGGCTCAGCGCCCCGGGCCACCATGCCCGGCGGCCGATGTCGCGGACCAGGGCGGGCACCAGCAGGGAGCGGACGACCAGGGTGTCGAGCAGGACGCCGAACGCGACGATGAAGGCGATCTGCACCAGGAAGGCCAGCGGGATCACCGACAGCGCGGCGAAGGTCGCGGCCAGCACCACGCCCGCCGAGGTGATCACCCCGCCGGTGGCGACGAGGCCGCGCAGCACACCCTGGCGCACCCCGTGGCGCAACGACTCCTCGCGGACCCGGGACATCAGGAAGATGTTGTAGTCGACGCCGAGGGCCACCAGGAACACGAAGCCGTACAGCGGCACGGAGGCGTCGGTGCCCGTGAAGCCGAACCCGTGCCGGAACACCAGCGCCGAGATGCCCAGCGTGGCGACGAAGTTGAGCGCCACCGTGGCCACCAGGAGCACCGGCATGAGCAGCGAGCGGAGCAGGACGGTCAGTATCACCAGGATGATGGCGAGGACCACCGGAACGATGAGCGCGCGGTCGCGTTCGGCGGTCTGCCGGGTGTCGTACTGCTGGGCCGCGTAGCCCCCGACGAGCGCGTCGGCGCCCGGCACGGCGTGCACCGCCGTGCGCAGCCGGGCGACCGTGGCCTTGGCCGCGTCGCTGTCCGCGGCCGACCGCAGCGTGACGTCGACACGGACCCGGCCGTCGACGATCCGGGGCGCTCCCCCGCCGGGCCGCCCGGACTCCGTCACCGCGGCGGCCGACGCGACACCGTCCGTCGCGCGGGCCGCGGAGGTGACCCGGTCGACGCGGTCGGCGTTCGCGATGATCACGGCGGGGTTGCCCGAACCGCCGGGGAAGTGCCGTCCGAGGGTCGCCTGCGCGGCGACCGAGGGCGCGTCGTTGACGAAGGTCTCGGCGAGCGGGATGCCTTTCGCGGTGAGGGTGGGAGCGAAGGCCGCGCAGACCAGGAGCCCGGCCAGGGCCGTCGCCCAGACCTTGCGGGGCGCGCGGTCGACCAGCGCCGCGACCCGGTTCCAGATGCCGTCGCCGGTGCTCACCCCGGCCGCCGGACTGGGCTTGGCGGGCCAGTAGGCGGCGCGGCCGAGGAGCACCAGGACGGCGGGCAGGAAGGTGAGCGAGCTCAGCGCGGCGCAGGCCACGCCGATGGCGCCCACGGGACCGAGCGACCGGTTGTTCGTCAGATCGCTGAGCAGCAGCGCCAGCAGCCCGAGGGCCACGGTTCCCGCGCTCGCGACGATCGCGCCCCAGGACTGCCGCAGTGCCGCCCGGACCGCGGTGAACCGGTCCGCGCTCTGGGCCAGTTCCTCGCGGAAGCGGGCACTGAACAGGAGCGCGTAGTCGGTCGCGGCGCCGATCACGAGGATCGAGAGGATGCCCTGCACCTGGCCGTCGACGCGTACGACGTCGTGGTCGGCGAGGACGTAGACGACGGCGCAGGCCAGGCCGAGCGCGAACACCGAGCCGAGGATGATGAGGAAGGGCAGCAGCACACTGCGGTAGACGAGCAGCAGGATCACGAGGACGGTCGCCAGGGCCACCCCGAGGAGCAGTCCGTCGATCCCGGCGAAAGCTCCCCCGAGGTCGGCCTGGCTGGCCGCGGGTCCGGCGATCCACGCGGTCGTGCCGGGGACGCCGTCGGCGGCGGTGCGGATCCGGTCGACGGCGTCGGGAAGCCGCTTGCCGAGGTCGGGCCGGAGCTGGACGACACCCTCCAGCGCCTTGCCGTCGTCCGAGGGCAGGGCCGGGGACGGCCGGCCGACCACACCGGGGGTGCCGGCGAGGGCGGCGAGCGCGCGGGTCGCGGCGGACTGCCGGGCCGTGGCCGTGGAGGCGTCGCCGTCCACGGTCCACACGACGATCGCGGGCAGCGTCCCGTCCCGCTGGAAGGCGCGCTGCTGCGCGACCACCTTCGTGGACTCGGCGCTGCGCGGCAGGAACGCGGCCTGGTCGTTGGTGGAGACCTCGCCGAGCCGGCCGGCGTAGGGGCCGAGGGTGCCTCCGATGCCGAGCCAGGCGACGAGCAGGACGACGGGGATCAGCCACAGGGCTCGTCGCGGGGTGAGGGACATCGCTCTCCAGATTTCGCCGTCAGGTGTCTCGATGAATGACAATCTCAATCATTGAGATATCTCGCGGCCAGATCGTAGACCATGCCCGTGCTTCCGGCCCCGGGGGCCGTTCGGATGCGGCGCATCGCCTCCGGACGCGTGCGTCCGGAGGCGGTCTCAGCGGCCGGGTGAGCGTACGGCCGAGAGCTGTTCGTTCATCGCCGCCAGGAAGCGGAGGACCACGGCCAGCTCGTCCTCGCTGAAACCGGACCGCACGCTCGCCGTGACGTCGGCGAGCGGCCGGAAGTGGGCGCGTGCGGCGGACCTGGCGTCGGGATCGTAGTGAAGGTGGACCACCCTGCGGTCGGGGCTCTCCCGGACGCGCCGGATGTGACCCGCGCGTTCGAGCCGGTCCAGACACGCGGTGACCGCACCCGAGGTGAGTCCGAGGTGCTCGCGCAGCCGGCCGGGGGTGAGCGGCTCGGGGGCGTCCAGGATCGCCGCGAGCGCCAGGACGTCCGTCGCGTGCAGACCGTGCTCACCGGCGAAGCCGTGGACCAGCCGGTTGATCTCGCCGTTGAGCCGGCGCAGCTCGACCGCGAAGGAGTGAAGATCCGTCGCCCCGGCCCGGCTCCGGCCCGTGTCGGGTTCCGGATCGTCCGTCCGGTCGTCACGGTCGTCTCGTCTGGCCACGTGATCAGCCTATAGAAGTCCCGACGCCTCCCCCGTTCGGGCGTCCGGCACCCGGCGGCCGCCCCGTCCGGCGCATCCGCGGGCGGTGCCCGCGTGGAAGGGATCAGGGAGCGAGGCGGTCCCCGAGGGGGCCCGGGCGGCTACCGACGGAGGACCCATGAGCGACGAGGAGACCGGCACCGGCCCCAGGTGTCTGGTGACCGGTGCCACCGGCTACATCGGCGGACGGCTGGTGCCCGAACTGCTGGCCGAGGGGTACCGGGTGCGCTGTCTGGCCCGCTCACCGGCCAAGCTGCGCGACTATCCCTGGGCGGGCGAGGCGGAGGTGGTGCGCGGCGACGTCACGGACGCCGACTCGGTCGCCGACGCGATGCGCGGCTGCGAGGTCGCGTACTACCTCGTGCACGCGCTCGGTACGGGCCACGACTTCGAGGAGACGGACCGCAGGGCGGCCCGGATCTTCGGCGAACAGGCCCGTGCGGCGGGCGTCCGGCGCATCGTCTACCTGGGCGGCCTCACGCCCGCGGGCGTTCCGGAGGCGGAGCTTTCGCCGCACCTGAGGTCCCGGGCCGAGGTGGGGCGCATCCTGCTGGCGTCGGGCGTGCCGACCACCGTGCTGCGCGCCGCGGTCATCATCGGCTCCGGCTCGGCCTCCTTCGAGATGCTGCGCTATCTCACCGAGCGGCTGCCGGTGATGGTGACACCGAGCTGGGTGCACACCCGCATCCAGCCGATGGGCGTACGCGACGTCCTGCGCACCCTGGTCGGCTGCGCCGGGATGCCCGCGGAGGTCAACCGGGCCTTCGACATCGGCGGTCCCGACGTCCTCACGTACCTGGAGATGATGCGGCGGTACGCGGTCGTCGCCGGGCTGCCTCGCAGGCTGATCTTCCCGGTGCCGGTCCTCACGCCCCGGCTGTCCAGCCACTGGGTCGGACTGGTCACGCCGGTGCCCGCGTCGATCGCGCGCCCGCTCACGGAGTCGCTGCGCCACGAGGTCGTGTGCCGCGAGCACGACATCGCCCGGTACGTTCCCGACCCCCCGGGGCGGCCGATCGGCTTCGACGCGGCGGTGACCCTGGCGCTCCAGCGGGTGCGCGACGCCCAGGTGACGACCCGGTGGTCGTCCGCGTCGTATCCCGGGACGGCCAGCGATCCGCTGCCCACCGACCCCGACTGGGCGGGCGGCAGCCTCTACACGGACGAACGCGAACTGACCGTGGACGCCTCGCCGAAGAACCTGTGGCGGGTGATCGAGGGCATCGGCGGCGACAACGGCTGGTACTCCTTCCCGCTGGCGTGGGCGGTGCGCGGCTGGATGGACCGGATGGTCGGCGGGGTGGGGCTGCGGCGCGGACGCCGGGACGCCAGCCGGCTGCGGGTGGGCGACTCCCTGGACTTCTGGCGGGTGGAGGAGATCGAGCCGGGCCGGCTGCTGCGGCTTCGGGCCGAGATGAGACTGCCCGGGCTCGCCTGGCTGGAGATGTACGCCGACGCGACGGACGGCGGACGCACGCGCTACCGGCAGCGGGCCCTGTTCCACCCGCACGGGCTGCTGGGGCACGTGTACTGGTGGAGCGTCTCGCCGTTCCACGCCGTGGTGTTCGGCGGCATGGCCCGGAACATCGCCCGGGCCGCCAGGGACACCCCCGAGGACGCGGCCGCCCCGGCACTCGTCCCCTGACCCACGACGATCCGGTGTCCCGCCGTGCTGTGCCACGTCCCGCCCGCCCTACCGCGCCCTGTCCCGCCCGGCCGCACCGCGGCCCGCCCGGCTGTGCCGCGGCACGCGTGCGGTGCCGTGTCGCGCCACGATTTCCCGTCCGGCCCTCCCCCGCCACGGCCCGCGCCGCGGCCCGCCTGGCTGTCGCGGGCCCGCGGTGGGGTGCCATGGGGCACATTTCCCCGTCCGGCCCCGCTCTGCCGCGCCTGTCGCCGGACCCGTCGTCGGGAGGGGTGGCGCGGCTCCACAGGAACCGCGCGGAGCGCATCCGCGGCGGTCCCCCGGGCCGAAGCAGACGACGTCGTCACCCCGCCGAGCACCACCCCGGAGCCACCCCATGACCGTCTCGATCGTGCTGTTCACCTCCGACCTGCGCCTGCACGACCATCCGCCGCTGCGGGCCGCCCTCGACGGTTCGGACGCGGTGGTGCCCCTCTTCGTCCGCGACGACGCCGTCGCGGACGCCGGGTTCACCGCCCCCAACCGGATGGCGTTCCTCGCCGACTGTCTGACGGACCTGGACGCCGGGCTCCGCGACCGCGGCGGGCGTCTGGTGGTGCGCTCCGGCGACGTGGCGGCCGAGGTGGCCAAGGCGGCCGCCGAGAGCGACGCCGAAGCGGTGCACATCGCGGCGGGGGTCAGCGCGTACGCGCATCGCAGGGAGGAGCGGCTGCGCGCCGCGCTGGAGGCGGACGGACGCCGTCTGCACGTCCACGACGCGGTCGTCACCGCGCTCGCCCCCGGCGCCGTGACCCCGGCGGCCTCCGACCACTTCGCCGTCTTCACGCCGTACCACCGGCAGTGGGCGCGGCAGCCGTTGCGGGACCCGCTCCCGGCTCCCCGGACCGTCCGGGTGCCGGACGGGGTCGGTTCCGAGGCGGTCCCCTCCCGCTCGGACGTCTCCGGGGTGTCCGCGGGGCTGGCCCGGGGCGGCGAGACGGAGGCGAGGAAGCTGCTGACGGCCTGGCTGCGCGACGGGATCGCGGCGTACGAGGACCGCCACGACGACCTGCCCGGCGACGCGACCTCCCGGCTCTCCCCCCATCTGCACTTCGGCACGCTGTCGGCGGCCGAGCTGGTGCACCGGGCGCGCGGCGCGGGCGGTCCGGGTGCCGAGGCGTTCGTCCGGCAGGTCGCCTGGCGCGACTTCCACCACCAGGTCCTGGCCGCGCGGCCCAAGGCGTCCACCGCCGACTACCGCTCCCGGCAGGACCGTTGGCGCTCGGAGGCGGAGGCGAGGGACGACATCGAGGCGTGGCGGGAGGGCCGGACCGGCTATCCGGTGGTGGACGCGGCGATGCGGCAACTGCGCCACGAGGGCTGGATGCACAACCGGGGGCGCCTGCTCACGGCGAGCTTCCTGGTCAAGACGCTCTACGTGGACTGGCGGGTCGGGGCCCGGCACTTCCTGGACCTGCTGGTGGACGGCGATGTCGCCAACAACCAGCTCAACTGGCAGTGGATGGCGGGAACGGGCACCGACAGCCGGCCCAACCGCGTCCTGAATCCGCTGACCCAGGCCAGGCGTTACGACCCGGACGGGGTATATGTCCGGCGCTGGGTGCCCGAGTTGGACGGGATCGCCGGGCGTGCCGTGCACGAACCGTGGAAGCTCCAGGGGCTGGACCGGGCCGCGTGCGACTACCCGGACCCGATCGTCGACCTGTCCGAGGGGCTGGCCCGCTTCAAGAAGGCCCGTGGCCTGGACTGACGGCAACGCCGGGCCGGGTGCGGGAACGAGCGGATCCGAATATAAACTGCCGAGGATTTTACCTGTTGTAGAGATTCCTCATCGGTGCGCCGCCGTACTGATGGTCGTCCGAACCACTCGTACCGGATCCGTGCGCACCGGATCCATCGCGCGGCCACCCCGGAGCCGACAGCCCCGGAAGCGCCGCACCCGCCCCCAGGAGGCTGTTCAATGCGCATTACACGGAACGTGGGAACCCTCTTCGTGACCGGTGCGTTGACGCTGACCCTGGCCGCCCTCGCCTATCCGGCCATGCTCGGGATCCAGACCACGTCCGCCGCGCCGGTCCGCGTCATCGCCAATCCGTCCTCGGGGCCGCTGACCGAGGCCGACCGCGACTTCGTCGTCAAGGTGCGCGCGGCGGGACTGTGGGAGTACCCGGTCGGGCAACTGGCCCTGCAGAAGGGCACCACCCCGGCGGTCCGCACGGCGGGTGAGCACCTGATCTCGGGCCACGCCGGCCTCGACGCCACGAGCCGCAAGGTCGCCAAGGAACTCGGCATCACACTGCCCAACAAGCCCTCCCCGCAGCAGCAGGGGTTCGTGGCGACCCTGCGCGGGGACTCCGGCACGAAGTTCGACACCGACTTCGCCAACATCCTGCGCGTCACGCACGGACAGATCTTCTCGACCGTGGCGAAGATCCGCGCCACGACGGAGAACACGCTCGTGCGGCAGCTCGCCGACCAGGCCAACGACACCGTCCTGGACCACATCACCGTGATGGAGAAGACCGGCCTGGTCAACTTCGACCAGGTGATCATCCAGGAGACCACCATCCCGAAGGTGCCCGCGGTGAACCTGACGCCTCCCCCGCCGCAGCCCGGCGAGCCGGAGGTCGTCCTGACGCCGCCGGCGGGCGGGGTGTCCCAGCCCGCGGGCGGGGCGTCGCTTCCCGCCGGAGGGGCCGCGCTGCCCTCGCCGACGCCGACCGTGGGCTGAACGACGAGGATCGCGTGAACTGCGGTCGCCCGAGCGAGAGTTCGCGAAGGCGGCCGCTTTTGCGGTCTCAGCCCTCGGCCAGGCTCACCAGCGAGGTGAGGGCCTCCCTGAGTCCCGGCGGCCGGAGCATGCCCGGTTCCGGGCGTCCGGCCCAGCCGGGCCCGCCGAGGAGCACGGCCGGTTGAGCGCGGGCGCCCTTGACCCCCCAGGTGGTGGACGCGATGTGCCGGGCCAGGGGGCGGTCGGCGGTGGAGCGGGTCTGCGACCACAGCACGACGGCGACCGGTCCCAGCCGCCGCACCGCCGCGGTCAGCGCCTCCGGAGGTACGGCGGGGCCGAACATCCGCGTGGGCAGGCCCTGTTCGACGAGCCCGGCGTGCAACGCCTCCAGCGGGAGACAGTGTTGCTCGCCCGGCACGCAGGCCAGCACGATCGGTCCCGTGCCCGTGACCGGCGTCCTGGGCTCCGCCGGTCCCGAAGCCCGGTGCAGCACCCGGGAGATGTGCCACGACAGCAGGTGCTCGACCTCCACGTAGCGGTCCCCGGCGGACTCCCACTTGCGGCCCACCGCGTGCAGGGTCGGCACCATCACCTCCTCCCAGCCGACGACCACGCCGTGCCGCTCCACGAGGGCGGTCAACTGGTCGTCCACGGAAGGCGCGTCGAGACGCACGGCGGCGCGCGCGAGACCCTTGCACTCCTGCCGGGGGTCCCCCAGAGGCTCCGGTCCGGCCGCTCCCGCCGGGGGTTCCGGCCCCTCGGCCACGCTCACGCCCTCGGGCTCCAGGGGATCGGACCAGCCCTTCGCCGCCCTGGCGGCCTCGGCGGGCGGCACTCCGGCCGAGGTCAGCCGGCACATCTCCTCGAGCATGGCGACGTCCTGGGGTGTCCAGCGGCGATGCCGGCCGCCGGAACGGACCGCGGGGCCCATTCCGTACCTGCGGTCCCAGGAACGCAGCGTGGTGGGTGACACTCCCAGGCGGCGGGCCAGCGCACCGGTGGTGACACCGGCTTCGGCGGATCCCGCGCCCGGTTCCCGCCCCTGATCAGACCGGCCATCACCCATACGGCGACTATACGACGCAGAAACGATGCGAGTTGTCGCCTCTGTCCCACGGTTCACACAATCGGTTTCACGGGGCCCCACACAGGGAGTTCCCGGAGCTAGGAGCCGTGGCCATGAGCGCAGATCCGATCGCCGAGCAGCCGACCGCCGAGCCCGGGGACGCGATCACGGACGCGGAACTGGCCCGTGGGATCGTCGACGGGGACGAGGCCTCCCTGGCCACCGCGTACCGGCGCTGGGCACCCCTCGTCCAGGCCCTCGCCCGGCGTTCGCTGGGCGACCCGCGCGAGGCCGAGGACGTCACCCAGCAGGTGTTCCTCGCCGTGTGGCGGGGCGCCGGCGGGTATCGGCCCGAGCGCGGCCCGGTGGCGGCGTGGCTCGTGGGGATCACCCGGCGCAAGATCGCCGACGCGCTGTCCGCGCGGACCCGGCGCACCGAACTGGTGGGGGCGGCCGGCGCCCTGCTGGCCCTCGCCGACGACTCCCGGAGCCGGCCCGAGGCCTCGCTCGACCGTGTCGTCGTCCGGCACGAGCTGGCCAAGCTCCCGACGCCGCAGCGCCGGGTCCTGCACCTCGCGTTCTACGAGGACCTCACCCAGACCCAGATCGCCCGGCGCACCGGCTGGCCGCTGGGCACCGTCAAGAGCCACTCCCGACGCGGCATGCACCAGCTCCGCGACTGCCTCCGCCCGGTGGCCGGGGTCTGACTCCCGGTGCCCGCGGCCTGACTCCCGGTGCCCGCGGTCTGACTCACGGTGGCCGCGGCCCGAGCACGGGCGGTCGGCCGCCCCCTCCGATCCGTCGCCCTTTCCGCTCCGTCGTCGTTTTCCGGCCGGCGGGCCAATCCGCCGACCCACCGGCTTCGGATCACATCCGAAATGTTCGAAGCGTCTTGGAGGACCACACTGTGAAGGAAGCCGTGGAGATCGGGCGCAACCCGTCCGCGGGGCCGGACCTGCCGGATCTCATGGCCCGGGTCGCCCGAGGTGACCAGGATGCGTTCGCCTCGCTCTACGACGTGGTGGCGGGCCCCGTCCTCGGCATCGTGCGCCGGGTCCTGCGTGACCGGGCGCAGTCGGAGGAGGTCGCCCAGGAGGTGCTGGTGGAGGTGTGGCGGACCGCCGCCCGCTACCGCCCCGAGAAGGGCTCGGTGATGAACTGGGTCCTGACCCTCACCCATCAGCGGGCCGTGGACCGGGTGCGCTCGGTCGAGGCCTCGACGGCGCGGGAGCACAAGGCCGCCCTCCTCGACCGGACGCCCGAGTTCGACGAGGTGACCGAGCAGGTCGAGGCGCGGCTGGAACGTGAGCAGGTACGGCGCTGCATGCGCACGCTGACCGAACTCCAGCGTCAGTCGGTGACACTGGCCTACTACCGCGGGCTGACCTACCGGGAGGTGGCGGAGCTGCTGGCGACTCCCCTCGGCACGGTCAAGACCCGGCTGCGCGACGGGCTGATCCGACTGCGTGACTGTCTGGGGGTGACGGCGTGAGCACGGCTGACCTGCACACACTGACCGGCGCGTACGCTCTGCACGCGCTGGCCGACGACGAACGCGAGCGTTTCGAGCGGCACGCCGCGGACTGCGCCGACTGCGCGCAGGAGGTCCGCGAGCTGACCGCCACGGCCGCCCGCCTGGGCCTGGCCGTCACCGATTCGCCGGGCCCGGCCCTCAAGGACCAGGTCATGCGGCGGATCACCACGGTCCGCCAGGAGCCGCCGCGCACCCTCCCCGCTCCGCGGGCCGCCGGCATCCGCCGGTTCCGGCCCGGGCACTGGGCGCTGGCCGCGGCACTGGCCGCGGTGGCGGCGCTGGGCGGTACGGCGGCCTGGCAGCACGAGCGCGCGCAGGACGCCCAGGAGCAGGCCCGTCAGGCCGAACGGCGGGCGGACCAGGTGGCCGCGGTGCTCACGGCCCCCGACGCGTCGTCCCGTACGGGGAAGCTGGCGGACGGGGCGAGCGGCACGGTCGTCGTGTCCCGGAGCCGGGACCGGGCCGTGTTCATCTCCTCGAAGATGGCGAAGCCGCCCGGGGGCAAGGTCTACCAGCTCTGGTTCGACGACGCGGGCACCATGCGGTCCGCCGGGCTGATGGACCCGGGCCGCACCAGCGAGGCCGTTCTGATGAAGGGCTCCGTCGACGGCGCGTCCGGCATGGGGATCACCGTGGAACCGGCCGGCGGCTCGGCCAGGCCGACGTCCGCGCCGGTGGCCCTGCTGGGGCTGCCCGTCTGAGTGTTCGTCCCCTCGGTTCGGGGGAGGGGACGAACACCCGGCACCTGACCGGCCAGGCGGCACCTCGGCCGCCGGGCCGGTCAGTGGCGGTTCCGTGGCGGCAGCGGGAAGAAGCCACTGGTGCGCGCCGCGTACTCGGCGAATCCCGGGCGGCTCGCCATGTGGCGCTCCAGCATCGGTTTCCCGCTGCCGTTGATCAGCAGGTAGCTCATCACCAGCGGTGACACGAGGGCCACGGCGGCCGACTGCGGGCTGTCGCAGGCCAGCAGGAACAGGCCCCACCAGACGCAGAAGTCACCGAAGTAGTTGGGGTGGCGGGTCCAGCTCCACAGGCCGCGGTCCATGAGGCGGCCGCGGTTCGCCGGGTCGGCCTTGAAGCGGGCGAGCTGGGCGTCGCCGACCGACTCGAAGAACAGACCGACGGCCCACAGCGCGGTGCCGGCCCAGGCGAAGCCCGTCAGCGGCCCCGGGATGTACTGCGCGGCCTGGACGGGCAGCGACACCAGCCAGACCAGCGCGCCCTGCAGGAGGTACACCATCCGCAGGGCGTAGAGGTCACGGCTGCCGGGCGCCTTGGCGAGCATGGCTTCGTAGCGTGGATCCTCGCCGTGTCCCCGTCCGCGCCGCGCGATGTGAACGGCCAGCCGCAGTCCCCACACCGAGGTGAGGACGGTGACGAGCACGCGGCGGGCCTCGTCACCCTCACCGGCGGACGCCAGGAAGGTGACGAGGGCCACCGCGGTGAAGCCGATCCCCCAGGCCACGTCCACGATCCGGTGCAGGCCCCGGCGGACGCCGACGGCGAAGGTGACCAGCATGACGGCGAGGGCCGCGCCGGCCGCCAAAGCGAGGTTCTGGGCGAACGCCGCCCAGGGGAAACCCGTCATGGCCCGGTGTCCTCCTTCGCGTCCCGGGCTCCCGCGGCCTGCGGCGTGCCCTTCGTGAACAGGTACTGCTGGACGTCCAGATAGCCGGAGCGGAACCCTGCTTCGGAGTAGGCGAGATAGAAGGTCCACATCCGGCGGAAGGTCTCGTCGAACCCGAGCGCGGCGACCTCGTCGGCCCGCTCGGTGAACCGCTCGCGCCACAGCCGCAGGGTCTCGGCGTAGTGCGCGCCGAAGGCGTCCCTGCGCGTGGTGCGCAGGGAGGTGTGGGCGCGGGTCACCTCGTCCACCGCCTCCACGGAGGGCAGCAGCCCGCCGGGGAAGACGTACTTCTGGATCCAGGTGAAGGTGTCGCGGGAGGCGAGCAGGCGGTCGTGCGGCATGGTGATCGCCTGGAGCGCGACGCGGCCGCCGGGTGCGAGCCGTTCGTCGAGGGTGGCGAAGTAGACCGGCCAGAACTCCTCGCCGACCGCCTCGACCATCTCGACGCTGACCACGGCGTCGTACGTGCCGGTGGCCTCGCGGTAGTCGCACAGCTCGATGCTCACCCGGTCCTCGGCTCCCGCCTCGCGCACCCGTTCACGGGCCAGGGCCTGTTGTTCGCGGGAGAGGGTGAGGGAGGTGACGTGGGTGCCGCGCGCGGCGGCACGGATCGCCAGCTCGCCCCAGCCGGTGCCGATCTCCAGGAGCCTGGTGCCGGGTCCCGCCTCGACGAGGTCGAGGAGCCGGTCGATCTTGCGGTGCTGGGCGTCGGCCAGCAGGGACCAGGAGGCGGGGAAGCCGCGGAAGAGGGCCGAGGAGTAGCTGAGGGTGTCGTCCAGGAACAGCGCGAACAGGTCGTTGGACAGGTCGTAGTGGCGGCTGATGTTGTCGCGGGCGCCCGTGGGGGTGTTGCGCTGGACGTCCGGCCGGCGCAGCGCCCAGAGGCCGCGCAGTCGCTGGAGCGGGGCGGGGATCAGCCGGGCCGCGTTCCCGGCGAGGACGGTGAGCGCGGCGACCAGGTCGGGCGCGTCCCACTCCCCCGCCATGTAGGACTCGCCGAAGCCGACGAGGCCGTGGGTGCCGATGCGGGCGTAAAAGGCGTCGGGGTCGTGGATCTCGACGACCGGGCCGCCGAGGCCGGCCCGGGTTCCGTCGGCGAACCGCGCCTGGAGCGGCAGTCGTTCGAGGGCACGGCGCACCACGGCGCGGGTGACGGCCGTGCGGGCCCGCGACGACGGCGGCCGGGTCACCACGTCCGTCCAGCGCAGCGGGTCGGTGTCCTGTCGGGGCGTCTCGACGGGGCAGGACTCGGCTGTCCTCATTTCACGTTCTCCTGGGCTCGTTGCGGGGTGCGGGGCTGGACGGGCAGTCCGCGCAGATACAGGCGGATGCCGTGCAGGCGGATGGCGGCGGACACGGCGAGGGTGGACCAGGGGTGGCGCAGTGCCTGGCGCAGCAGCGCGCCGGCACTCGCGGTCTGCCGTGTCCCGCGTACGGTGGCGGTGAAGGGCCGGGTGCCCACGCGTTCCAGATGGACGGTCAGGTCGAGCCTGTCGCCGGGCTCGGGCAGCCGCATCCGGTAGGCGCCGTCGACGGGGAAGAACGGCGAGACGTAGAACTCCTTGCGGGTCCGGGCCGTATCGCCGTCGTCGGGGCGCAGCAGGTAGGAGTGGCGTTCGCCGTAGGTGTTGTGGACCTCGGCGACGACGCAGCGGGCGGTGCCGTCGGGGTCGTGGCACCAGTACAGGGTCAGCGGGTTGAAGACATGGCCGAGGACGCGTGCGTGGGTGAGCATGAGCACGGGTCCGCCGCGCAGGTCGACGCCGTGCGCGGCGAGGAACCGGTCGAGGCCCGCGCGGATGCTGGGCTGGTCGCCGTCGAAGTGGTCCCGGGGGTCGAAGCGGGCCAACGGGCGCAGCGGGTAGGGCAGTTCGGGCGGCCGGTCGGGGTCGGTGAGCCACATGTACGTGCGGTGGCGGAGCGCGTACCGGGTGGGTGCGGTCCGTACGTGCGCGACCGTGCAGGGGTAGAGGGCGGGGGTGTGGGTCACCAGGTCACCCCCAGCGCCTCGGCCGCCTCGACGCCGGACCGGCAGCCGTCCTCGTGGAAGCCCCAGCCGTGGTAGGCGCCGGCGTACGCGGTCACCGGGCTGTTGAGGGACGGGAGTCGGCGCTGGGCGGCGACGGACTCGGGTGTGTAGACGGGGTGTTCGTACTCCATGCGGGCCAGGACCCGGGCCGGGTCGACCCGGTCCTCGCCGCCGAGGGTGACGACGAACGTCTCGGGCGCGTCCAGCCGTTGCAGCCGGTTCATGTCGTAGCTGACCCGGACCCGGTCCGCGTCGGTGTCGCAGTCGGGCATCAGGTAGTTCCAGGAGGCCCGTGCCCCGCGGGCGCTGGGCAGGAGCGCGGTGTCGGTGTGCAGGAGGGTGGTGTTGCGGGAGTAGCGGAACGCCCCGAGCACCTCGCGCTCCAGCGGGGTGGGGTCGGCGAGCAGCCGCAGCGCCTGGTCCGGATGCGTCGCGATCACGACGGATCCGTACGAGGTGGTGGTGCCGTCCTCGGTGGTGATGTCCACTCCGTCGGCGTGGCGGCGTACGGCCCGGACGGGGGTGGAGCTGTGCACCGCGTCGAGTTCCTTGGCCAGCCGGTCGACGTAGGAGCGCGACCCTCCGGTGACCGTGCGCCACAGGGGCGAGCCGCCCACCGAGAGCATGCCGTGGTGGTCCATGAACCGGAACAGATAGACGGCGGGGTACTGACGGGCCGTGGCGGCGTCGCAGGACCACACGGCGGAGACGAGCGGGGTCATGAAGTGCCGGGTGAAGTACGGGGAGAAGCCCTGCCGGGTGATGAACTCGCCCAGAGTGAGGGTGTCTTCGCCGCCCTGGGCCAGCAGGCGGCGGGCGGCCCGGTGGAAGGCCGGCACTTCGGTGAGCATCCGCAGGTAGGGGCCGTGCAGCGCGCTGCGCGGCCGGGCGAGGAGTCCCGCGGGGCCGCGGGCGCCGGCGTACTGGAGGCCGCATCCCTCGCACCGGACCGACATGCTCATCTCGGACTCCTGGGTGGCGACGCCGAGTTCGGCGAACAGCCGCAGGAGATGGGGGTAGGTGCGGTGGTTGTGCACGATGAAGCCCGAGTCGACGCGGTGCAGGCGTCCGTCGGACGAGGTCAGGTCGTGGGTGTGGGCGTGCCCGCCGAGGCGGTCGTCCGCTTCGTAGAGGGCGACGGGCCGCTCGCGGCCGATCACGTAGGCGGCGGTGAGCCCGGCCACTCCCCCGCCGATCACCGCCGTACGCCTGAGTGCCCTCAGCCGTTCCTCGCCGGGGTGCCCGGCGCCGCCGTCCCGTGCGTCCTCGGACCCATGCCTCGCCCTCATCGGTTTCCTCCCGCCCGGCTCCCGATCGGCCGATCGGAGCTCTCGGAGGTATTCCGGAGCAGGGGGCCGAACGGATTGGCCGGGGGGCGATCTTCTTCGGCACCGGCCGGGGGAACGACGGGAGCGTCCGGTGCCGGGTCACCGCGGCGTGCGAGGAGTCCGCGCCGCGGCGCCCTTCGTCACCTGGAGTGACGGTCAGTTGACGTGCCGTTCGTGTCCTTCCCAGTACGGTTCGCGCAGCTTGTACTTCTGGAGCTTGCCGGTGGCGGTCCGGGCCAGGGCGTCCCGGAACTCGACCGAGGTCGGCGCCTTGTACCCGGCGAGGCGCTCCTTGCAGTACCGGATCAGCTCGTCCTCCGTGGCCTCGGTGTCCGGGGCGAGGACCACCAGGGCCTTGACGGTCTCGCCCCACTTCTCGTGCGGCACGCCGATGACCGCGACCTCGGCGACCGACGGATGGCTGAAGAGGGTGTCCTCCACCTCGATCGAGGACACGTTCTCACCGCCCGTGATGATCACGTCCTTCTTGCGGTCACTGATCGTCAGATAGCCGTCCTCGCCGATGGTTCCGCCGTCGCCGGTGTGGAACCAGCCGTCGGCGAGGGCCCGTTCGGTCTCCGCGGGCTGCTCCCAGTAGCCCGCCAGCACGACGTTGGAGCGCGCGAGGATCTCGCCGTCGGCGGCGGTGCGCAGGCTCACGCCGAGCGCGGGGGCGCCCGCGCGGACCAGTTTCTCGGCGCGGGCCTGCGGGTCGAGGTCGTCCCATTCGGCGCGGGTGCGGTTGACGGTGAGCAGGGGTGAGGTCTCGGTGAGGCCGTAGATCTGGATGAACTCCCAGCCCAGCGAGGACTCGACGCGTGCGACGGTCCTGGTGGGCGGCGGCGCGCCGGCGACGATGATACGGACCCGGTCGCGCCCGGGGATCTCGCCCTCCCAGGACTCGGCGGCGGCCAGCACGGCGTTGACGACGGCCGGGGCGGCGCACATCACCGTCACGCCGTGCTCGGCGACCCGGCGCAGGATCTCCGCGCCGTCGACCTTGCGCAGCGCGATCTGCCGGACGCCGAGGCCCGCCATCGCGAAGGGCATCCCCCAGCCGTTCGCGTGGAACATGGGCAGGGTGTGCAGATACACGTCGCGGTCGGTGATGCCCGCGTGCAGGGCGAAGGTGGTGGCGTTGACCCAGATGTTGCGGTGGGTGATCTGCACTCCCTTGGGCCGGGCCGTCGTGCCGCTGGTGTAGTTGATCGTCGCGGTGGCGTTCTCGTCCGCCTCCCAGGGGCGGGGGTCGGTGCCGAAGCGGTACAGCTCCGTGTCCGCGGCGGCGCCGAGCGTGAAGCGGTGCTTGCAGGCGACCCCGGCGAAGCGGTCGGCCAGTTCGGGGTCGACGAGCAGGACGCTCGCGCCGGAGTGCTCGACGATGTAGCCGACCTCGTCGGCCGTCAGACGGAAGTTGACCGGTACGAGGACGCGGCCGTGGCCGCTGACCCCGAAGAAGGACGTGAGCAGCCGGGCGCTGTTGGGCGAGACGACCGCCACGCGCGCGCCGTGCGGGACACCCAGCGCGTCGAGCCCGGCGGCCTGGGCCGCGGCCAGCTCGCCGACGCGCCGGTAGGTCAGCCCCTCCCAGGACTCGGCGGGCTGGTCGGGTTCGTCGACGACGCCGAGTCTGTCGCCGTACACGGTGACGGCGCGGTCCAGGAAATCAAGTGCTCCGAAGGGGACGATCATCACGGCCTCCCGAAGATCGGACGATGCCCCCTTTCTATCCTGACCCGGCCCCGGCGCATCCGGTGAAACCCCTACGGATACGCACGGTGATGTCCGGATCCTTGTGCGTGTCCTGGCATCCTTGGCCTCCGCGTGCCCGGCACGTCACGATCGTCGGATGGACAGCCGACCCACGTTCGACTTTCCCCGCCCCCTGCGCATCGGCGGGCTGGGGCTGCATCTGCGCGAGTGGTCCGACGACGACGCGGCGGACCTCGTCGCGCTCTACGACGATCCCGAGATCGACCGGTGGACGCCGGTCGCCTCCCCCTTCGACACCGAGGCGGCGCTCGCCTACCTCGCGGCGGCCGAGCAGAAGGCGGCCGAGAGGCGGGGGATGCAACTCGCCATCACGACGGACGGTCGGCGGCCCCGGGGCGAGATCCTGCTGTTCCCCGGTACGGCCGACGACCGCGACGTCGAGCTGGCCTACGGCGTGGGGGCCGCCCACCGGGGCAGAGGGCTCGCGACCCGCGCGGTCCGGCTCGTCGTGGACTTCGCCCACCGGCGCGTCGGCGGCCGGCGCGTCGTGCTGTGCATCGAAGGCGGGAACACCGCGAGCCAGGCGGTCGCCGAGGCGACGGGTTTCGTCCTCACCGCCGACCCGCCCCTGGTCCGTACGACGAAGGGGCGGAACGTCGTCCTGTGGACCTGGAGCCACGTCGAGGACAGCGGCCCGCACCTCGGATGAGGCGGCTCCAGGGGGTCCCGGGCACCGCGGGACCGCCCCGGGACCGCCCCGGGACCGCACGGCGCGGGCGTCCGGCGACCGCGGATGCCGGACGCCCCGTCGCGCCGAGTGTCAGGCCCCCGCCGGCTCCGCCTCCGTGGCCGGTGCCGTCAGGTACTCCTCGGTGACCTCCTTCGGGCCGAACGGCCACACCTTCTCCAGCCGGGCCCAGACGACGAACGCGACCAGGCCGAGGGCGAGCCAGGCGAGCGACCACTCGATGGGATGGCGGCCCGGGGAGTTCTTGTCCGCGTATCCGTAGATGGTGAGCCACCCCACGAGGGCGAGGAGGCTCGGCACCGGGTAGAGCCACATCCGGTACGGGCGGCGCAGCCCCGGCTGCCTCCTGCGCAGCACCGACAGGGCGACGATCTGGGCCAGCGCCTGGACGATCACCATGACCGTGGTCAGGAGCTGGATGAGGGTCGCGAGGTCGGTGTGGCGGCCGATCAGGAAACCGATCGCGGTGATGACGCCCATGGTGGCCAGACCCAGCATCGGGAAGCGGTGCCTGGGGTGCAGCTTGGCGTAGGGGCGGAAGAACACCCGCTCGCGGGCGGCGTCGTAGGGCACCCGCGAGCCGCCGAGCAGCCCGGTGAAGACCGAGGCGAACGCCGTGATCAGGATGAGGACGGTGACGGTGTCGGCGGCGCCCTTGCCCCAGGTCTCCTCCATGACCGCCGAGGCCACCGAGGTGGAGGCGATGTCGCCGGGGTCCGTCATCCGCTGCCAGTCGATGACACCGAGCGTGCCGATCTGGAGGAGCAGGTAGATCGCCATGATGCCGAGGATCGAGTAGATGATCGAGCGGGGCAGGGTGCGGCCGGGCTCCTTGATCTCGGCGCCCATGTACGCCGTGGTGTTGTAGCCGAGGTAGTCGTAGATGCCGATGGTCAGGCCCGCGGCGAAGCCGACCCAGAAGTGGCTCGTGGACAGCGCGAACGCGTGCGCCGGGTAGGTGAAGGCGCGCGCGGCGCTGAAGTCGGTGGCGGCGGCGACGATCACGAGGAGGACCGAGGTGATCATCACGCCCCACATGACGGCGGTGATCCGCGCGATGTGCTCGATCCCGCGCCACAGCAGGACGACGACGAGGGCGACCATGCCCAGTCCGACGAGATCGCCGGTGGTCCGGCTCATGTCGGGCGCCAGATAGCCGAGGTACTGGACGAAGCCGACCACGCCGGTGGACATGATCAGCGGGATGAAGAGCATCGCCGTCCACACGAACAGGAAGGGCATCAGGCGTCCGGTGCGGTACTGGAAGGCCTGGCGCAGGTAGACGTAACTGCCGCCGGAACCGGGCATGGCGGCGCCGAGTTCGGCCCACACGAGCCCGTCGGCGAGCGCCAGCAGGGCGCCCGCGACGAATCCGATGACGGCCTGCGGACCGCCGAACGCGGCGACCATCAGCGGGATCGTCACGAACGGCCCGATGCCGCACATCTGGCTCATGTTGATGGCGGTGGCCTGGAACATGCCGACGCGGCGTACGAAACCGCCGGGGGATGGCGGGGTACCGGACACGGATCCTCCTCAGGACGGGACGCGGGGAGAGGGCTACGGGGGGAGGTGCGGGGAGGGAGGCGCGGAGAGGCGTGCGGGTGACGGTCGGCCTGGAGGCGGCCGACGGGATCGGGGGCGACGGGTGGGCGAACGGCGCCGGACTCTCCTCGGCTCGCCCGGCGGGGCCGACTGGGCGATAAAGTTAAGGAGCCTTACTAAGCGCGTCAAGGGGGCGTGGCCCATGAGTGAGAATGGTGCGATGCCCGCCAGCGACGCCGCAGAGCACCCCGAACAGCCCTGGAACCGCCGCAGGCTGCGCAGTACGAACGAGCGGCTGCTCCTCGACCGGCTGCGCTCCGGCGGTGCCGCCTCGCGCGCCCAGCTCGCCCGCGAGACGGGGCTGTCCAAGCCGACGGTCTCCAGCGCGCTCGCGGCACTGGAGGAGGCGGGACTCGTCCGCGAGGCCGGCACGCTGGCGCCCGAGCGCGGCCGGATCGCCGTCCTGTACGCCCCCGATCCCGCCGCCGGGTACGCGCTCGGCATCGACATCGGCCGGAGCTGGCTGCGCGTGGCGGTCGCCGATCTCGACGGCGCGGTGGTCGCGCGCGCCGACGTGCGCAACCGCGCCCGCAGTTCGGGAGCCATGGCCGACCTCGTGGTGTCGACGGCCCGTCAGGTCGTGGCCAACTCCGGTGTCGGCGCGCACGAGGTGGCGCACGCGGTGGTGGGCACCCCGGGCGTGTACGACGAGAAGCAGCGCCGGGTGCGGTACGCGATGCATCTGCCCGGGTGGGGCCGGGCGGGTCTGTTCGACCGGATGCGCGAGGAGTTGGGCATCCCGCTGGAGGTGCACAACGACGCCAACCTCGCGGCGCTCGGCGAGTACACCTACGGGGTCGGCGCCGGCAGCCGGCTGTTCGCGTACATCATGATCGGCACCGGGCTCGGCATGGGCGTCGTCAGCGAGGGGCGGCTGTTCACGGGGGCGCACGGCGGGGCCGGCGAGATCGGCTTCTTGCCCTGGCCGGGCCGGCACAAGCCCGAGACCCTGGAGGACGCGGTGTCCGGCGAGGCGGTCGTGGAGGCCGCGCGGCACTTCGGCATGACCGGACAGCTCACCGCCAAGGCCGTCTTCGACGCGGCGCGCGAGGGGCACGGCCCGGCGGTCGAGGCGGTCCGGCTGGAGGGCGAGCGGATCGCGCACACGGTGGCCGCCGCGACGGCGGTGCTCGATCCCGACCTGGTCGTCCTGGGCGGCGGGGTCGGCCACAGCGTCGACCTGCTGCTGCGGCCCGTCCGCGAGACGCTCCGGACGCTCACACCGCTGCGCCCGAGGATCGCGCCCGGCCGTCTGGGCGAGGACGCGGTCCTGCTCGGCGCGGTGGCCACGGCTCTGGGGACGGCACGCGATGTGGTGTTCGAGCGCAGGTCGGCCTCCTGAACCGGGAGGGCGTGTGCCGCACCGCGTCGGCCGGGCCGTGCGTCGCGGGGCCGGTGCGGGTCGGCGAGGCCCGCGCGGACGGTGACGGCGGCGCGAAGGCCGACGACGGCGCGACGGGTGACGCCGACGCGACAGGTGACGACGGCGCGAAGGCTGCCACTCGTGCGGCCGGTGACGCCCACGCAGTCGGTGACACCCGTGCAGTCGGTGACGCCGGTGCGAACACCCAGCCGGTCACGCACGTCCGGCCGGTGATTGACACGGATTGCTCACCGGCCTAGCTTGTGGACCCAGTTAGTAAAGTTTCCTAACTTGCAGTGCCGAAGCGCGGATGCTCCCCCCACCCCCCAAGGAGATCACCGTGTTCCACCGCCCTGCCTCCCGGCCGCGCCTCGCCACGGCCGCCGTCGCCCTGGGCCTGTTGTGCACCCTCTCCGCGAGCGCCTGGGCCGACGGGCCCGGTGCCGCGACTACCGCCACGCCCCGCCTCCCGGTCACGGCGGTGGCCTCCGCGCCGGGCAGCGCCACGGCGCTCGCGGGATACGCGATCCGGTCCGGCGCCGAGGTCCGGGATCCGGCGTCGGCCGTCTCCCGTCCCGGCTACCGGGCGAGCGGCTGGTACCCGGCGGGCCCGCGTTCCACGGTCCTCGCGGCGCTGCTCGCGAACGGAAGGTACGCGGACCCGTTCTACTCGACGAACCTGCGGAACATCCCGAAGTCCGACTTCACCGTTCCCTGGTGGTACCGCTCGGACTTCACCGTCAGCGACACGTCCCGGCGCACCCAGCTCGACTTCAGCGGGGTGGTCTCGGCGGCGGACGTCTACGTCAACGGCCACCGGGTGGCCGACGCCGACCGGGTCAAGGGTGCCTACACGCACCACGAACTGGACATCACCTCCCTGGTCCGCCGCGGCACCAACACCGTCGCCTTCTACATCCGGCCCAACGACCCCGACAAGAACCTGACGATGGGCTGGATCGACTGGCTCCAGCCGCCGCCGGACCAGAACATGGGGATCGTCCGGGACGTCCTCGTCCGCCGCGGCGGCCCGGTCGCGCTGCGCGACGCGCATGTACTGACCCGCCTCGACGTCCCCTCGCTCCGGACCGCCGATCTCACGGTCAGGGCGCGGGCCCGCAACGAGACCGGCTCGGCCGTGACCGCCACGGTGTCCGGCCGCGTCGGCTCCGTGTCCTTCTCGAAGACGGTCCCGCTCGCGCCGCACCAGACCCGGGCCGTCACCTTCTCACCGTCCGAGGTCCCCGGACTGCGCCTGAGGTCACCGAAGGTGTGGTGGCCCGCGGGCATGGGCGGCCAGCCGCTGTACGGGCTCGATCTGACCGCCTCCGTCGCGGGCACCGTCTCGGACACCGCCCACGAGACCTTCGGCGTCCGCGACGTGAAGGCGCCCCTGAACACCGACGGCGCCCGGCAGTACCGCGTCAACGGCCGGAGGCTGCTCATCAAGGGCGGCGGCTGGTCGCCGGACGAGTTCCTGCGCTGGGACCGCGGATACGTCGAGGACCGGCTGAGGTACGTGCTCGACCTGGGCCTCAACACCGTACGCCTGGAAGGGCACATCGAGCCCGACGAGTTCTTCGATCTCGCCGACCGCTACGGCATCCTCACCCTGCCGGGCTGGGAGTGCTGCGACAAGTGGGAGGGGCAGGTCAACGGCGACGAGCGGGGCGACAGGTGGACCGACGCCGACTACCCCGTCGCCCGGGCGTCGATGGCCGCCGAGGCCGCCCGGCTGCGCGACCACCCGAGCGTCGTCTCCTTCCTCATCGGCAGCGACTTCGCGCCGGACGCCAGGATCGAGAAGACCTACCTCGACGCGCTGAAGGCGGCCGACTGGCCGACCCCGGTGGTCGCCGCCGCGTCCGACAACTCCTCCCCCGTGTCCGGCCGTTCGGGTATGAAGATGACCGGGCCCTACGACTGGGTCCCGCCGGGCTACTGGTACGCCAAGCGCGAGGGCGGCGCCACCGGATTCAACTCCGAGACCGGGGCCGGCCCCGACATCCCCACCCTCGACACCCTGCGCCGCATGATGTCGCCCGCCGAACTGGACACCCTCTGGAAGGACCCGGACGCCAGGCAGTACCACCGCTCGCCGTCCCCGGTGTTCGGCACGCTCAAGATCTACGACGCCGCCCTGGCCGGCCGCTACGGCGCCCCGACCGGACTCACCGACTATGTGCGCAAGGCGCAGCTCGCCCAGTACGAGGCCGTACGGGCGCAGTTCGAGGCCTACGGACGCAACGCGACCGACGCGACGAAGCCCTCGACCGGGGTCGTGCACTGGATGCTCAACAGTGGATGGACCTCGCTGCACTGGCAGTTGATGGACCGTTATCTCGACCAGGGCGGAGCCTACTTCGGCGCGAAGAAGGCCGACGAGGCCCTGCACGTGCAGTACTCGTACGACGACCGGTCCGTCGTCGTCGTGAACAACCGGCACAGGCCGGTGTCCGGTCTCAGCGCGCGCGTCACGCTCTTCGACCCGGACGGCACACAGCGGTACGACCGCACGGCGAGCGGTCTCACCGTGCACGGTGACGGGGCGCACGTCAGGGCCCTGACGGTTCCTCCCTCGGTGAGGGGTCTCGCGACGACCTATCTGGCGCGCCTGGTCCTGCGCGACGCCGGGGGCCGGGAGATCGGCCGGAACGTGTACTGGCTGTCGACGCGGCCGGACACGCTCGACTGGGCGAACACCGACTGGTACCACACCCCGACGACGGGCTACGCGGACCTGAGGGGGCTCAACTCGATGGCGCGGGTACCGGTCTCGGCGACGGCCGCGACCTCGGCCGCCGCGAACGGCATCTCCACGACGACGGTCACGCTGCGGAACACCGGGGCCGGAAAGACCCCGTCGCTGCTGACCGACGCACACCTGGTGGACTCCACCGGCAAGCCGGTCCTGCCCGTTCGATGGTCCGACAACCAGGTCAGCCTGTGGCCCGGAGAGTCCACGACACTCACCGCCACGTACCGGACGGCCGATCTGCACGGCTCGGCACCCCGCGTGCGGGTCACGGGGTGGAACGCGTCGGAGACCACCGTTCCGGCGGCCGGTACTGGAGCGAGTCGACACGGAGAGTAGGAGCAGAGTGGAGCGTTTCGCACCTTGTGCCCGATTCAGGCATATGCCAACAGCATGTCGCTGACGCATAGGTCACTGAGGGTGACATAGCGTGTCGGGCGTCGCGCCGGACGGGACCGGCGCGCGTCGGACCCATCGACCACCCGCGAGGAGCGAGCGTGAGACTTCGTTTTGGCATGCCCCGGGGAAAGGTGCTCGCGGTCACCGCACTGACCGCGATCCTCACATCGACCGTCCAGGCGTCGGTCCCCGCCGCCGCCGACGGAAGCCGGGCACAGTCGGAGCATTGGGGCGTGATCACACGAAATACCATCGGCTCCCCCGTCGCCGCCCTGCGGACGGGCCCCTACGGATCGTTCGGCGTGACGGGCTCCTCCGCCAGGCCGCCCTACGGGAAGGGCAGCCTCGGAATCGAGGTGGCGGACAGCTCCACCTCGCTGACCCCTCCCGCCGAGAAGGTGGACTTCGGTAACGAGGTCGACTTCTTCGGCGATCCGGTACTGGGCCTGAACAAAGTCGGGTTCCACGTCTTCCAGACCGGCGAGAACGTCGACTACGGCGGCACGAAGAACATGCCGAACATCAGGTTCGAGATCAATCCGAACGTGAGCGCGCACCCGACCGACACCTACTCCACGCTCGTGTGGGTACCGGACGCCGCCCCGGTGACGAACCGCTGGAGTGGCTACATCGACGCCACCACGACCGGCTACTGGTTCCTCACGGGCGGCGAGACCGCCTGCGACCAGGCCGCGCAATGCACCTTCACGCAGCTCAAGGCCTCCCTGAACGACGGCGGCGCGGTGCCGACCATCTACTCAGCCGCCGTGGGCAAGGGCCGCGACCACATGTGGATCGGCGCCGTCGACGGGCTGCGGATCAATCAGTACGTCTACGACTTCGAGGCCGACGGCGTCAAGGTGCGCCGCGTCGTCTGACCCGGCGGGCACCCGAACGCTGACGCACGAGGGGCGGACCCGGTCCTGGGCCCGCCCCTCGTCTTGCCGGAGGTTCAGCTCACGTTGAGCGCGGTGTCGTCGAGGACGAACGACGTCTGGAGGGTGGAGCCCTCGACGCCGGTGAACTTGATCGTGACCGTCTGCCCGGCGTAGGTGGAGCCCAGGCTGAACGTGCGCTGCGTGTACCCGGACGCGGCGTTCAGGTTCGAGTACGTGGCCAGGGTCGACAGCACGGTGCCGCTGCTGTTCACGACCTGGGCCTTGAGGGTGTCGTACGCCGTGGTGGTGGTCGTCTCGGCCGTGTCCACGTGCAGATAGAAGCTCAGGGTGGCCGTGCAGCCCGAGGGGATGGTCACGGACTGGGACAGCGTGTCGGTGTTGGCCGAGCCGTAGCCGTTGAGCCACGCCTTGTACGAGCCGGTGCGGGCCGCCTCGCCGGAGCTGTTGGTGATGACGCCGCTGGTGGCGGTCCAGGAGGTGGCGCCGGACTCGAAGCCGGGGTTGGCGAGCAGTTGGGCGGCCGTGCAGGTGCCGCCACCGCCGCCGCCACCACCGCCGCTGGTCGTGCCGGCCAGCCAGTCGGTGGCGTTCAGAGCGAGGGCCGCGTTGGTGGCGCCGGTGTCGTTCCACCCGTCGTACAGCGTGTTGCCGGACTGGCCGGTGCCGTCGTCGATGGGGGAACTGTCGCCCCAGAAGGCGACCTTGCCGCTGCCGAAGGTGCTGGTCGCGAAGAACGCGCCGGTGTTCCCGGAGTAGCCGGTGCGGTAGACCAGGCCCTTGACGGCCGAGTTGTCCGCCGGCTTGAGCGTGGCCGTGGTCCCGTCCGCGATCAGGCTCTTGGTGACGGTGCCGAACGAGCCGTGCAGGACCGCGTTGGTGCTGTCGCTGATGGCGGTCGGGTAGTCGGAGCCGACGTCCAGCGTGTCGATCGAGAAGCCGAACGGGTCGGTGCTGTCGACGCTGTTGTTGGTCATCAGGTCGTTGAAGATCTCGACCGCGTCGTAGCCGTCGCTGTTGCGGTCGGCACCGGTGTGGTCGGAGATCATGAAGAGGCCGCCGCCGTTCTTGACGAACGTCATGATCGCGGTCTTCTCGGCCGTGGTGAACAGCGTGTTGGGCTCGGGCAGGACCAGCTCGTCGAAGTTCGACAGGTCGGTCGCGGCCGTGCCGCCGTAGGTGAGGCTGGAGCCCGAAGGCAGCGTCTTCAGGCTGTAGTTGCCGGTCTTCTGCAGCGCCACGCCCCAGGAGGACAGGGCACCGGTCCAGGACGTCTCCGAGGTGGGGCTGGAGTTCTGGCCGAGCGGGTCGGGCTGGCTGGTGGAGATGATCCAGTCGGCGTTGCCCGCGGTCTCGGCGTGGCCGTTGTCGAACAGGACGCGGTGGGGGGTGGCCGCGTGGGCGGGAACAGCGGTGGCCGCCTGGAGCGCGGCACCCGTGACGAGCAGTCCGAACAGGCCCAGGGCGGTGGTGAGTCTGTGGCGGGACTTCCTGAATCCGAGCATCCGACGAACCTCCGTGATGAGGGGGGAGAGGCGGTGCGGGCGCCAAGTCTGCGCGCGTAGAACGGAAGTTGACTGTCTCCCGTTCAACAGATTATTGAACGGTACATGTCCAAACGCGAGTTGCCCAGGGGGCGGGCGGGGTGCGCCGCAGGCCCTTCGACGACCTCTCCACGGGCGCCGGCCCGGCCGCGGACTGGCCGGGCCGGATGCGGGCAGAACATAACTGCGGGGGACCGACCAGGAGGGGCTCAGATGGAGATCTCTGGCGTCATCAGTGCCGTCGTCATCGGCATCGTCATCGGTGTACTGGGCCGGCTCGTCGTGCCCGGCCGCCAGCGCATCGGCATCCTGTGGACCATCGTGGTCGGCATCGTGGCCGCGTTCATCGGGTCGGGGATCGCCGCCGCGTTCGACGTCGCCGACACCAAGGGCGTCGACTGGATCGAGTGGCTCATCCAGATAGGCCTCGCCGCGATCGGTGTCGCGGCCCTGGACCGGTCGAGGGCGCGCCGCTGAGCGAGCGGCTCGCGGGGACGCGGGGCGGGCGGGGCGGGGTGCCGGCCAGCCGCGGGCCGGGCGTCGCGGCGCCCTGCCTCCCCCTGGGCGCCTCTCGGGGAATTGCGTTGCGGGGCGGACGCGCGCGCGGCTACCGTCTGCGGGCTTCGCCTGCCCGCGCCCGCCCGCGCCCCCACGCCACGGAGACACCTTGCCGCCACGCATCACACCGTTGACCGATCCGGACGCCTCCCCGTCGGGCCGCCGTCTGGCCTGGCTCGCCTCGGACACCGAAGGGGTCCCGGTGGGCTCGGCGTTCCTCGGGCTGTCCGGCGGCAAGGGCCGGGACCATCGCGCCGAGCTGGAGATCGCGGTGCACCCCGCGGAGCGCCGCACCGGAGTGGGCGGCGCCCTGCTGACCGCCGCTCTAGCGGCCGCGCGGGAGGACGGACGCCGGTCGCTGGTCGCCCGGGTCACGGCCGGTTCGCCCGGCGAACCCTTTCTCGCGGCCCACGGGTTCCGCCCGGTGCTGGCCCTGACGTTCGCCCGCCTCGCGCTGCCGGACCTCGACCTCGCGGCGGTGACGGAGATCGCCGAACGCCCGCACCCCGGCTACGCGTTGACGAGCTGGGAAGGCGTCGTGCCGGCCGAGCTGGCGCACACCTTCGCCGACTCCCGGCGGGCCATGGACGACATGCCGATGGAGGGCAGCGACCACGGCTTCGACGTCTGGGACGTGGAGCGGGTCGTGGCCGTCGCCGAGGCCGTTCTCGCACGGGGCGAGGCGCTGCACACGGTGGCCGTGGTGGACCGCTCGGACGGCTCCGTCGCCGGTTTCTCCGAACTCGTCGTACCGGGCGACGGACGCGGCGACGCCCAGCACTACGGCACGGGAGTCCTGCCGGAGCACCGCGGCCACGGCCTCGGGCTGTGGATGAAGGCGGAGTCGATCCGCGCGGCCCGGCTGCGGTACCCGGAACTCTCCGGCCTGCTCACGGACACCGCCGACAGCAACGCGTACATGATCGGCATCAACGACGCGCTGGGCTATCGGCCCACCCACCGGGAACTGGAGTACCGGCTGGACCTCTGAGGAGCCGGGACCGGGCCCGCGTCAGCCCGCGTACACGTACGGGGTGGTCGTGGTCAGCGGCTGGAAGCCCAGGCGGGTGAGGATCGGACGGCTCCGGCTGGAGGCGTCGACCTGGACGTAGCGGTAGCCGCGCTCGGCGGCGACACGGGCGCGGTGGGAGACGAGGGCGCGGTAGATGCCCCGGCCCCGCCAGGCCTCGACGGTGCCACCGCCCCACAGCCCGGCGAACCGGGCCCCCGGCACGAGTTCCATGCGGGCCGCGCTCACCGGGACGTCGCCGATGAGCGCCACGACGGCGACGACCGTGTTCGCGTCACCGGTGAGCTGGGCGAGCAGTTGGTGGCGCAGCAGGGTGGCGTCGCCGCCGAAGGCCTGTTCGTGCACGTCGGCGACGAGGGCCACACCCGCGCGGTCGGTGACCGGCAACAGCCGTACGCCCTCGGGTGGTTGCACGTCGAGGGCCAGATCGCTCAGCTCGGCGACCATCAGCGTCTCCTCGGGCTGGGCGGTGAAACCCGCCGCCCGCAGCCGCTGCCCCAGGTCCAGCGGCCGGTCGTGCCCGTAGACCTTCCACTCGAAGCCGCCCCCGAGGCCGGAGAAGAAGCGCACCTGTTCGGCGATGGCCGCGTCGGCGCTCGCCGCGTCGAGGTCGGACCAGACCACCCCGTTCCAGCCCTTGTCCGCGCCGAACTGGCGCACCACCTTGCCGGCGCGCTCGACCCGGGCGCCCGGCGCGTCGGGCCGCGCGCCTTCCCGCATGTCCCGGTCGAACAGCGCCAGTACCGCCGCGTGATCCATGGGGTCACTCCAGCATCCCGGGACGAACGGGGCAACGGGAATAAGTGTCCACAGGCCACCGGACGGGCCCCGTTCGGCCCTCTCCCCCGGCCGGTCGGAACCCGGGACGGTCCGGAACCCGGCACGGTCCGGAGCCGGGCACGGTCGGCTCACGCCGCCGGGACGCGAGGGCGTCCGGGCGGGCCCTTCCTCAGGCCCCGCCCGGACGCCGGCCGCGTGCCGCTCCGGTCAGCCGGTGACGGTCAGTTCCTGCGGGCGGACGCTGTCCGGGGATGCCGTCCGGACGCGGCTCAGACCGGTGAGGCTGACGAACACCAGGGAGAAGGCGCCCGCGAGGGCGAAGGCGGTGAACCCCGCGGTGGTCGAGCCGGTGGCGAGGAGCTGACCGCCCAGCCAGGGGCCGAAGACGGCGCCGAAGCGGCCCATGCCCGAGGTCCAGCCGACGGCCGTGGCACGGTTGTCGTCCTCGGAGCGGTGGGCCACCGTCGCGTAGATCATCGCCTGGGCGCTGAAGAGGAACAGGCCGGTCAGGAAGACGACGGTGTACGTGAGGGGCAGCGGCATCTTGACGCTGAGGGAGTAGATGCCGACGGCGGTGGCGCCGAACCAGATCGCCGAGATGACCGAGCCGCCGAACCGGTCGGTCAGGCGGCCGCCGATCAGCATGCCGACGATGCCGCCGAGGTTGATGACGATGACGAAGCCGATGGAGGAGCCGAGGTTGTAGCCGTTGGCCTTCATCAGCGAGGGCAGCCACTGCGAGACGCCGTAGACGAGGAGGAGTCCACCGAAGGAGGCGATCCAGAAGAGCAGCGTCTGGAGCCACCGGCCGCCGCGGAAGAGGGCGGCGACGGCGCCGAAGCGGTCGGCGACGGCCTGGCGCTCCTCGGCACGGGCGGCGAGGTCGACGCCGTAGCGGTCGGCGAGCGCCCGGGCCTCGTCGGTGCGGCCCTTGGCCTGGAGGAAGGCCATCGACTCGGGCAGGTACGCGGCCGCCAGCGGAACGCCGATGAACAGCGGTATCACGCAGATCCAGAAGGAGATCCGCCAGTCGCCCGTCCCGAGCGCCACGAATCCGGCGACGATGCCGCCCGCCTGGTGAGCGGTCATCAGCGAGCCCACGATCAGGGCGCGGCGGCCGCGGGGCGCGTACTCGGTGACCATGGTGATCGCGCTCGGCAGCAGGCCGCCCAGACCGAGGCCGGCCAGGAAGCGGCCGAGGCTGAACACGCCCAGGCTCCCGGCGGAGGCGCAGACCGCGGAGGCCAGCGAGAACACGGCGGTCGAGGCGATGATCGTCTTCTTGCGGCCGACCCAGTCGCTGACGGTGCCCGAGCACAGGGCGCCGATCAGCATGCCGAAGGTGGCCCAGGAGCCGACGTCGCCGGCCTTGCCGGGGTCGATGCCGAGCGCCTTCGTCTCCAGCATGTGCGGCAGCACGGACCCGTAGATGAACATGTCGAGGCCGTCGAAGAGGACGACCAGCCAGCAGAGGCCGACGACCAGCGCGGCCAGTCTGCTGCCGCCGCGAGCGGGCAGGGCGAGGGAGGAGGACATCGTTGTTTCCTCTCGTCCAGGAGGTGGGGGCCCTGGAAGGGGGTCGTGGGTGCGGGCCGACGCGGCTCGTGCGGCCGACCCGGTGATGCGACAGACGCTAAGGAGTGAACTCCGAGAGTGTCAACGCTTTTGTCAACAATCCAGGAAACGATCCGGCCACCTCGGGTGACCTTCGCCCGGGCGACTGACGGGCAGGTGAAAGCACGCGCGGGCGGCACACGATCGGTGCCGCCCGCGCGCGGGTACCGGCTGGAATGCTTCGCTCGGCCGTTCGATCCCGGCAGGTCGTCCCGGAGACGGTCAGCCGACGGGCGGTGTGCCGTGGGTGTGGAAGGACTCGATGGTCTTCAGACCCCAGGCCTGGCCCTTCTTCCGCTCGTCCTCGGTCCAGGTGATCAGCGGCCAGTCGGGCGCGAGGACGAGGCGGGTGAGCGGGTTGCACAACTCGACACGGTTGCCGCCGGGTTCGTAGACGTACAGGAAGAACGTCTGCTGGATGGCGTGCTTGTGCGGGCCCGTCTCGATGAACACACCGGTGTCAATGGCGAGATCGGCGGCGCGCAGGATGTCCTCGCGGGTGTCCGTGGCGAACGCGATGTGGTGCAGGCGCCCGCTCGACCCCGTCCAGTCCTCCGTGTAGACGACGTCGTACGACTTGTTGCTGAAGGTCAGCCACTGGGCGGCGATCCGCCCGCTGTCGAGCCGGATCTGCTCGGTGGGCCGGGCCCCGAGGACGTCGCGGACGAAGTCCCCGTTCGCGGCGACGTCGGAGGCGAGGTAGTTCACGTGGTCCAGGCGCCGTACGCCGACCCCGTGGCCGGGTTTGGCCTGCGGCTGGTTCTTCAGTCCCGGCCTCAGGTGCTCCGGCGCCCGGTACCACTCGCTCTCCCAGTACAGGGCGAGTTCGTGGCCGTCGGGATCGGTGGTGACGTAGAGCGGGCCGATCCCGGGCTCGTCGTTCACCCAGCGGCCCTCGCGGCCTGCACTCTCGCTCTCCTTGACCCGGCGCTGGAGGGCCTCCTCGCTGGAAGCGCGCAGGGCGGTGCGGCGGATGCCCGAGGTCGTGTGGGCGGTGAGGGTCAGACTGTGGTGTTCGTAGTCGTCCCAGGTCCGCAGATGGACGGAGTCTCCGGAGCTGCCGTTCTCGGTCAGGCCGAGGTACTCCGTGAAGAAGCGGACGCTGGCGTCCAGGTCGGGGGTGAGCAGTTCGACGTGCCCGAGGTGGGCGATGTCGCCGAGCGGCGGGGCCATGGGGGCTCCTCAGGGTTGATGTGCGGCTCCGGCCGGCCGGGGGAAGACCGTGCCGTCGAAGATCTTGCGGGCGGTGCGGACGACGGCGGTGCGCCGGGCCACGGGCGGGCCGCCGCCGGGGCCGTGGTCGACCCCGGCCTCGATGTCGAGGAATCCCGTGGGGTGCTCGATACGCAGCCGGTCGCCCCGATCGGGCAGGCGCGCCACGGCGTGTCCCACGCCGCCCTCCACGCGCAGCCCGGCGGCGACGCTCGCCGCGCCGAGGACGCCGATGGAGGTGTGGCAGCGCACCGGGATGAACGTGCGGGTCGTGACGGCTCCCCCCGCGCGGGGCGGCGCGAGCAGGGTCAGCTTGGGAACGGTGGCGTTCGCGACGTCACCGAGCCCCATCACCTTGCCCGCCTCCAGCCGGATCTCCCGGAGCCGGCCGGCCAGGACCCGGTCCCCCTCCAGGTCCTCGGGCGTCTCGTACCCGGTGACGCCCAGCGAGGACGCGGCGATCAGCACGGTCGGCATGCCGTTGTCGACACACGTCACGGGAGTGTCGGCGACGAGGTCCCGGGCACGGCCGGTGGGCAGCAACGGGGCGCTCCCCCGCGGGAATTCGATCACCACGGGCGCCGCGGTCCCCGGCACGCCGGAGATCTCGGCGTCGCCGTCGTAGACCACGCGGCCGTCCACGGTGGGGAAGGTCGCGACCGCGAGATCCCCGGAGTTGACCATGCGGATCCGTACCGACGTACGCCCCTCCCCCGGCTCGACCAGTCCGCGTTCGACGGCGAACGGGCCGATCCCGGCGAGGATGTTGCCGCAGTTCTGACGGTCCGACACCTCCGTCCTGTCCACGGCGACTTGGAGGAACAGATAGTCGACGTCCGCGGCCGGGTCGGCGGAGACCGAGACCACCGCCACCTTGCTGGTCAGCGGGTGGGCGCCGCCCAGGCCGTCGATCTGGCGCGGGTCGGGGCTGCCCATCACGCGCAGCAGCAGGCCGTCGCGTTCGGCGGGGTTCGCGGGCAGGTCCCCGGCGAGGAAGTAGGCACCCTTGGACGTGCCCCCGCGCAGAAGCATGCAGCGCACCTCCTCCGGGCCCCTCACGGCACGGCCCCGTCCGGGAAGCGGGGCCCGCTCACGGCGCGGCTCCGTCCCGTACGTGGTCTTCGTACGACGTGTAGGTCACGCCGAGGCGTACGAGCGTCTCGCGCAACCCGTAGCGGTCCAGGCCGAGTTCGCCGTCGAGGAAGGCGGCGCGGGCCAGCGCCTCCTTGCGCTCGCGGGCCGCGGAGGCCTCGGCGACCTCACGGGCTTCCTCGCGCGGCACGCACACCACGCCGTCGTCGTCGGCGAGGATCACGTCGCCGGGCCGGACGATCTGGCCGCCGATGGCCACCGGCACGTTCACGGAGCCGCCGGTCGCCTTCACGGTTCCCTGCGGGCTGACGGCGGCGGACCAGGCGGCGAAGCCCATCTCGCGCAGTTCGGCGGTGTCCCGGATGCCGGCGTTGATGACCAGACCGCGCACCCCGCGCCGGTGGAGGGCGGTGGCGAACAGTTCGCCGAACATGCCGTCGGTGGAGGGGGAGGTGGTGGTGACGACCAGGATGTCGCCCTCGCCGCACTGCTCGACGGCGGCGTGGATCATGAGGTTGTCGCCGGGCCAGGACAGCACGGTGACCGCGGTGCCCGCGACGCGGACGCCCTGCTGGATCGGCCGCAGCCCGGTGCCGAGGAGTCCGGCGCGGCCCATCGCCTCGTGCACGGTGGCGGTGCCGTACCCCGCGATCGCCTCGACGTCCTTCGCGTCCGCCCGCGGCGGGCCGGTGACGATCACGCCGCTCATGCCAGTTCCTTCGCGATCTGCGGGTAGGGACGCATGAACGCCTCGGCCATGGTCTTGTGGGCCAGGCCCAGGTTGGGGCCGGCGTTGCGCTTGAGCTGGACCCCGCGGCGTACGGCGAGGTCGGTGTAGTAGTCCCACAGGTGCTGCTGGGCGCCGAGGCATTCCATCGCCTTGCGCTTGGTCTCCCACACCTCGGTGATGTCGAGGAGGACTTCGGGCCGGAAGCCGCTCATCTCGGGCTGGTGGGGCTCGAAGTAGAAGACGGGCGGGGCGCCGATGATCTCCCCCTCGCCGGGGTAGCCGATGGCCTGGGCGAGAACGCGGGCCTCCAGCGCCATGCGGTGGGCGGCGGGGTGGTCGCCGTTGTACGGGTCCTCGGCCGGGTGGGTGAGCACGACGTCGGGCTGGGTCTCGCGGTAGACCGTCACCAGCCGGTCGGTGAGCTCGGCCGTGACGGTCAGCGGGTAGTCGCCCGCGTCGAAGAAGCGGACCGCGGCGCCGAGCGTGGCGGCCGCCTTCTCCGCCTCCTCTCGGCGTATCGCCTTGATCTCGTCGAGCTTCTTGCCCTCGCGCCAGGCCTTCGCGGACTCACCGCGCTCGCCGAACGTCAGACACGCGATGGTGACCTTCTCCCCGCGGGACGCGGCCAGGGCGATGGCGCCCCCCGCCCGCCACACGAAGTCCCCGGCGTGCGCGGTGACGACCAGCGTCGATCGTGATGGGCGCTCCCCGTCACCGGGCGGGGCCGACGGGTCGGGGGCGGCGGGCGCGTAGCCGTGCGTCATTGAGCAATCTCCTTGGTGGACAGGTGGGCGCCCGCCTCGGCTGTCCGTCGCACCGCGCGTCGCCGCGCGGTGCGTCAGTCGCGCAGCGCTTCGATCACGCTGCCGAGGTGAGCGCGGACGGCCGCTTCGGCCGCCTGCGGGTCCCGGGCCGCGATCGCCTCGATCATGGCCAGGTGTTCACTCAGGGACTGCTGGGCCCGACCCGGGCGAAGCGCCAACTGGAAGCGGTGGCGCACCAGTTGGGCGTTGAGTCGTTCCAGGAGTTCGACGGCCGTCCGCTGGCCGGAGAACTCCCTGATCCGGGCGTGCACTTCGTGGTTGAGCTCGGAATAGGTGACCGGTTCCCCGTCGCCGACCGCCTTGACCATCGCGGCGCCCAGATCGGCCAGCTCGGCGAGCTGGTCGTCGGTCGCCAGGACGGCCGCCTTGGCGGCGCAGAGCCCTTCGAGGGCCATACGGCACTCGGTGATGGCGACCGCTTCCTCCACGGTCACCACCCGGACGCGCGATCCGCGGTTGCGGATCCGTTCGACCAGTCCCTCCGATTCCAGCTCGATCAGCGCCGCGCGTGCGCTGGCCCGGGTGACACCGAACTGCTCGGCGAGTTCGTTCTCCACCAGCCGCTGGGCCGGTGCCATCTCTCCGCGCAGAATCGCCTGCCGCAGCTCCGCCAACGCGTGCTGTTTGGCCTGCTCGCCGGTGCCTGGACGGGCTTCCTTCTGCATTGCGCCCTCCCTGAGTGAGTGCCTGTCGAACGTAAATCTAGACCAACAAGATTGTCAACAATTTTGTTCGGCATGTTGCCGACCGTGTCACGGCGGAACCCGCGGGTCCGCCGACAGCGGAGCGGCCCGGTGCCGCGGCGGACTGTTCG
>NZ_JBHTZF010000017.1:0-152412 GCF_042790435.1 Streptomyces sp. NPDC056738 | reverse complement strand
GAGTTCTCAAGGAACGGACGCTTCCTTTGTACTCACCCTCTCGGGCTTTCCTCCGGGCGCTTCCCTTCGGTCTTGCGTTTCCGACTCTATCAGACTCTTTCGGGTCCGACTCCCAGTCAGCGGGTTTGTCTGCCGGCCTTTCAGCGCTTTCGCGTTTCGCGGCCTTTCGACATTCACTACGTTAGCGGATTCCCTCGGCGACTCATAATCGAGTTCCGCGGGTTCGAATTCAGACGTGCAGGCACGCCGAATAAGCCCCCGCTGCGGGGAAGTCGTAGGTAGTGGGTTGGCCGCTCTCGGCTGCTGGCTGAACGCCGTAACCGGTTCAAGCGGCTCGGGCTACATTACGGATCCCCAAGAGGCGCGTCAAGTTGAGCGGCGGCGGGGCGCATGCGCTCTATAAGGACTCACCGTGGGGTCGTCGGCGATCCAGAAACGCCATGGGTGGACGCCCCCGTCGCCGGAGACTCCGGTGCGTGGACCGTTGCGTACCTGGTCGGAAGGGACGGGCGTCCCCGTCAGCAGCGTCAGGGGCGAACCCTCGGGACCGCAGGCGTCCGCTCCGTCGAGCGACCGGTCCACCCCGAGAGCCGTCGCCAGGCGGGCCGGCCCTTTGGCCAGTTCCTTGTCGTATCGGGCCGAGAGTCGACGTTTACGGGCGAGATCGGCGCCCTCGGTGACCTCGCCGGCCCGGAGCAGCACTCCGCTGGGTCTGCCCACCGGGCCGCACACCAGATTCATGCAGTGCCACATGCCGTAGGTGAAGTAGACGTACACATGACCGGGCGGGCCGAACATCACGCCGTTGCGGGCCGTGCGGCCGCGGTAGGCGTGCGAGCCGGGGTCGTTCGGGCCGTCGTAGGCCTCGACCTCCGTGAGGCGCAGCTCGATCGGGCCGTCCGGGGTGACCCGTACCAGGAGGCGTCCGAGCAGGTCGGGGGCGACGTCCAGGACGGGCCGGTCGAAGAAGTCGCGCGTCAGGGGCGTACGGTCAGGGGCCGCGATCATGGCGTACGAGCGTAGTCCCTCCCCCCTCACCGGTGTGGTGGGGTCCGGAGCCGTTCGGCGGAGTCCGGACGGATGCGTGTCGGCGGGGTGGTCAGCGGTCCTCTCCCTTGTAAGGGTGAGGGCGCGGAACCGGTCGGGGCCGGATCGCGTTTGTAGGGATCAAAGGATCCAGACAGGCAGAGGACGAACAGGCATTGCCTGGGGAGGAAGTGACGACATGGGGTTCAAGCGGCTGCTTGCGAGCCTGGGGGCCGGTGGGGCTTCGGTCGAGACGGTGCTGACCGAGGCCAACACCGTTCCGGGCGGCGTCGTCCAGGGCGAGGTGCGGATCCAGGGCGGGTCGGTCGATCAGGCGATCGAGGGTCTGTCGGTCGGCCTTCAGGCCAAGGTCGAGGTCGAGGGCCACGACGACCAGGAGTACAAGCAGAACATCGAGTTCACGAAGCTGCGGCTCGGCGGGGCCTTCCAGCTCCAGGCCGGAGCCGTGCACACGGTTCCGTTCGGCCTGGAGATCCCGTGGGAGACGCCGATCACGATGATCGACGGGCAGAGCCTGCGCGGGATGAACATCGGTGTCACCACCGAACTGCAGATCGCCCGTGCCATCGACCCGGGCGACCTCGACCCGGTCAACGTGCACCCGCTGCCGGCGCAGAAGGCGATTCTCGACGCCTTCATCCAGCTCGGCTTCCGCTTCAAGAACGCGGACATGGAGAAGGGCCACATCCGCAACACGCGTCAGCGGCTGCCGTTCTACCAGGAGATCGAGTTCTACCCGCCGTCGCAGTACCGCGGCCTGAACCAGGTCGAGCTGAGCTTCGTCGCGGACGACCGCGCGATGGACGTCGTCCTGGAGATGGACAAGAAGCCGGGCCTCTTCAGCGAGGGCAGCGACTCCTTCCGCTCCTTCCAGGTGGGTCTGCACGACTTCCACGGCACCGACTGGGCCGGATACCTGAACCAGTGGCTGTCGGAGGTCGGCAGCAAGCGGAGCTGGTTCTAGGCTCGGAGAACGGATTCCCCGTTCAGGAGGTATTGACGTGACCGAGCTCAAGAGGGCGCCGCTTCCGCACGACTTCCATCCGCCGGTGCCGGCGTTCACGCTCACCAGCGAGGACGTCGAGCCGGGCGCGGTGCTGAAGGACGCGCAGGTCTACGCGGCCGGGAACACCTCGCCGCAACTGAGCTGGGAAGGCTTCCCGCCGGAGACGAAGAGCTTCGCCGTGACGTGCTTCGATCCCGACGCCCCGACGGGGAGCGGGTTCTGGCACTGGGTGCTGTTCGACATCCCGGTCTCGGTGACGGAGCTGCCGACGGGCGCGGGCAGCGGCAAGTTCGAGGGTCTTCCCGACGGTGCCGTCCAGGTGCGCAACGACTACGGGTCGCGTGACTTCGGTGGTGCCGCGCCGCCGGCCGGGGATCCCGCGCACCGGTACGTGTTCACGGTGTACGCCGTGGACCAGGAGAAGCTCGGTCCCGACGCGGACGTGTCGCCCGCCGTGGTGGGCTTCAATCTGCGGTTCCACACGCTGGCGCGCGCCCAGTTGATCGGCGAATACGCCAATCCCGCCGCAGACTGACGTTCACCGAACGTTTGCCCGCCTCTGGTCATGGAAGTGATCAGGGGCGGGCATTTTTTATTGCGTTGTCCATCTCGGCGTGCCCGGCCAGAGTTGATCCCAGCCCGCCGCAGGTGGGCGGGTGCGCAATAGGAGGTGGGCTGGATGCGGGACACGCTGGTACTGAACGCGAGCTTTGAGCCACTGTCGACGGTGACGCTGAACCGAGCCGTCGTTCTCGTGCTGACGGACAAGGCCGTCGTCGAGCAGGCCCACCCCGAACTGCGCATGCGCGGTGCCGCGCTGGACATACCCGTGCCCCGGGTGATCCGGCTCTGCCGTTACGTCCGGGTGCCGTTCCGAAGACAAGCTCCGTGGTCGAGGCGGGGTGTGCTGGTCCGTGACCGGCACCGGTGCGCCTACTGCGGTCGCCGGGCCACGACCGTGGACCACGTGGTACCGCGGGCGCAGGGTGGTCAGGACTCCTGGCTGAACACCGTGGCCTCCTGCGCCGAGGACAATCACCGCAAGGCCGACCGTACGCCGGAGCAGGCGCAGATGCCGTTGCTGCGGCAGCCGTTCGAGCCGACGCCCGCGGACGCCATGCTGCTGGCGCTCGGTCAGGACGACTTCGACGCGCTGCCGGAGTGGCTGGCCCAGCCGGCCGCGTAGCCCGTACGACGTCGGGCCGCGTAGCCCGTACGACATGACGATGGGGCCCCTTCCCGAGGGAGGGGGCCCCATGGTCGTACGGTCGTGGGTGTCAGTCCGTGATGGACGGCTTCTCGCGGCGCTCCGAGCCGCCGCCGGAGCCGCCCGAGGACCCTCCGTTGCCCGAACCGCCGCCCAGGCCACCGAAGTTGCCCATGGCCCCGCTGAGGCCCTTGAGGGCGTCGCCGATCTCGCTGGGCACGATCCAGAGCTTGTTGGCGTCGCCCTCGGCGATCTTCGGGAGCATCTGGAGGTACTGGTAGGAGAGGAGCTTCTGGTCCGGGTCCCCGGCGTGGATGGCCTCGAAGACCGTACGGACGGCCTGGGCCTCGCCCTCCGCGCGCAGCGCGGCCGCCTTGGCCTCACCTTCGGCGCGCAGGATCGCGGACTGCTTCTCACCTTCCGCGGTGAGGATCTGGGACTGGCGGATGCCCTCCGCGGTGAGGATCGCGGCGCGCTTGTCACGGTCGGCGCGCATCTGCTTCTCCATCGAGTCCTGGATGGAGGTGGGCGGTTCGATCGCCTTCAGCTCGACGCGGTTGACGCGGATGCCCCACTTGCCGGTGGCCTCGTCGAGGACTCCGCGCAGGGCCGCGTTGATCTCCTCGCGGGAGGTGAGGGTCCGCTCCAGGTCCATGCCGCCGATGATGTTGCGCAGCGTGGTGACGGTGAGCTGCTCGATCGCCTGGATGTAGCTGGCGACCTCGTACGTCGCGGCCCGTGCGTCGGTGACCTGGTAGTAGATGACGGTGTCGATGTTGACGACCAGGTTGTCCTGGGTGATCACCGGCTGCGGCGGGAACGGCACGACCTGTTCACGCAGGTCGATGCGGTTGCGGATCGAGTCTATGAACGGGACGACGATGTTGAGTCCGGCGTTCAGGGTGCGCGTGTAGCGCCCGAACCGTTCGACGATGGCCGCGCTGGCCTGCGGGATGACCTGGATGGTCTTGATCAGGGCGATGAAGACCAACACCACCAGAATGATCAGGACGATGATGATCGGTTCCATCGATGCTCCCCGTACCCTTCTCCACTCGGCAATTGCGAAAGATCTTATGGGTGTTGAAGATCTTGCTGGACGAGTCTGACAGAACGTCGTCTGCCACGTGGGGCGTTCGGTTCACTTGCGTTGTACGAGGTCACATCACGATCGCCGTGGCTCCGTCGATGTCCACGACATCGACTTCCTGGCCCACCTCGTAGGCCTGGGCGCCGTCGAGGGCACGCGCGGACCAGATCTCTCCGCCGAGCTTGACACGGCCGGCGCCCGAACCGTCCACGCGCTCCAGGACGATGGCCTGTTTGCCCTTCAACGCCTCGATCCCGGTGGCGAGTTCGGGGCGCTGGGCGCGGTGCCGGGTCGCGATGGGGCGTACGACGGCGATGAGCGCGACCGACACGACGACGAACACGAGTGTCTGGACGACGACACCGCCGCCGAGGCCGGCGGCGACCGCGCCGGCCACGGCGCCGACGGAGAGCATGCCGAACTCCGGCATCGCGGTCACCACGAGCGGGATGCCGAGTCCGGCCGCACCGATCAGCCACCACACCCATGCGTTGATGTCGTCCACATGGTCATGGTAGGACCGCGGCCCCCCGGCGGACAGAGCGCACGATCACGTCGGGTACGCCGGTTGAGGGGTGCGCGGGTGCGCGGGCGGGGCGGTTCAGCCCATCGGCAGGCCCTGCGCGGTCCAGCGCTCGCCGACCTGCTCGACGACGAGGGGGAGGCCGAAGCACAGGGAGAGGTTGCGCGAGGTGAGTTCGAGTTCCAGCGGTCCGGCGGCGAGCACCTTGCCCTGGCGGATCATCAGGACGTGGGTGAAGCCGGGGGCGATCTCCTCGACGTGGTGCGTGACCATGATCATGGAGGGCGCGATCGGGTCGCGGGCGAGCCGGCCGAGGCGGCGCACGAGGTCCTCGCGTCCGCCGAGGTCGAGGCCGGCGGCGGGCTCGTCGAGGAGCAGCAGCTCGGGGTCGGTCATCAGGGCGCGGGCGATCAGGGTGCGCTTGCGCTCGCCCTCGGAGAGGGTGCCGAACCTGCGCTCCAGGTAGTCGCTCATGCCGAGGCGGTCGAGGAAGGCGCGGGCGCGCTGCTCGTCGATGTCCTCGTAGTCCTCGTGCCAGCCGGCGGTCATGCCGTACGCGGCGGTGAGGACCGTCTGGAGGACCGTCTGGCGCTTGGGGAGCTTCTCCGCCATCGCGATGCCGGCGATGCCGATGCGCGGGCGCAGCTCGAAGACGTCGACCTTGCCGAGGGTCTCACCGAGGATCGTGGCGGTGCCCGCACTGGGGAAAAGGTAGCTGGAGGCGACGTTCAGGAGGGTTGTCTTCCCGGCGCCGTTGGGGCCGAGGATGACCCAGCGCTCCCCCTCCTTGACCGACCAGGAGACCTGGTCCACCAGAGCCCGGCCCTCGCGGACCACGGATACGTCCACCAGTTCCAGTACATCGCTCATGAGCGCGTTGTCTCCCATTGCAGTCTCGGCCGTCGCTTGCGTCTGTGGACGAAGCCCCCAGGGAAAACCTACGCCACCGGTCGGCCGCACCGACCCATCGGCCGGTCCTTAGGGTGGGAGCATGCTCTCCGAACCACGCTCAGGACGGCTGGCCGCATGGGGAAATGCCCTATTGGCCGGACTTGTTTCGCCGGACGACGCCGTGCTCGCCGTCGTCGGTGACGACGCGGTGCACCGCGTCGAGGGGTTGCCCGGCGAGTCGGGGCCCGTCGGGCTCACACTCGCTCTCGGCCGGCTGCGCAGACTCGGGGTGACCGGGCTGCGGGTCGCGCTGCCCGCGCCGGGGCATCCGCTGGGGCTCAGCGGGCCGCCCGAGTTCAACGCGCGCGCCCTCGACGCCGAGGAGGCCGTGGTCTGCCACGGTGCGGCGCTGGGGCTCGTGCCCGAGGTGTACGAGGCCGGGCCCGCGGGCGATGTCCATGTCGAGGTCGTCTGGCACTGTCTGGCCGTGCGTGAGGCGCCGCCCGCCGATGTGCCCTCGCTCGGGGAGGCCGAGCGGGAGCTGGCGGAGGCGCTCCGTGACGCGACGGAGGTGCTGGCGCGGCTGGACGTGGCCGGGTCGGGGCCGGTCGCGGCGGCGGCGATCGACGCGTACCGGGCTCGGGCGGAGCGGGGGCGCGAGGTGCTGGCGCCCGGGTATCCGCCGCGCGCCGTCCGGGTGCTGGAGCTTGCCCAGCGGGTCGGGATGCTGATCTCGGTGGCGTCCGAGAGCGGGCACGGGGGCGCGGTGAGCGCGTCGGAGATGGGGGCGCGGGCGGAGGCGCTGCGGCCGGTGGAACGGACGGCTCGGCGGGCTCAGGTGGCCGCGTACAACGCGTTCGTGGAGGAGCGGGAGCGGGGCTCGCGCTGAGCTCGGAGCGGTTCGGGTCCGGTGGGTGGGTCGGGTTCGGGTCCGGTGGGTGGGTCGGGGCCGCGCCGGTACATCAGCCCGTCGCTGTTGGGTGAGGAGTGACCGTCGGTGGCGACGGCCATTGATGTACCGCCACGGCCCCGACGGCGCGCTCCCGGCTGCGGGTGCGTGATCCAGACGCTTCCAACCCCGGCAGGCCAGAGCTTTCAGCCCGGCCGGCCAAAGCTCTTAGCTCCGGTCGGCGAAGTTTCAGCCCCTCCGGCGATTGAGGAGCGGGGTCTGGGGCGGAGCCCCAAGGTGGGACGGGTAGGGGCGGAGGGGGCGAAGGAGGTTGTGCTCGGGCCCTCCGGCCTTGGGTGCGTTGTAGTGGGCGGGCTGCGCCGGGGGCCTATGCGGAAGGGCCCCGCGAAACGTTTCCGTTCGTGGGGCCCTTCACTGCGGGGTGGCTCAGCCGTTGACGCCCGTGTTGCCGAACGTCGGGTTCAGGAGGCCGACGAGGTTGGCGGTGTTGCCCACGAGGTTGACGGGGACGTGGACGGGGACCTGGCCGACGTTGCCCGAGACGGCGCCCGGCGAGTTCGCGGCCGCACCCTCGGCACCCGAGTCGGCGACAGCGGCACCCGCACCGGCGCCCGCGGCGATACCGGCGACGGTCACGGCCAGGGCGGCCTTCTTGGCGATGTTCATGAAAACTGTTCCTCCTGCGTTCACGGATCCGACCCTGCCGCGGGTCGTACGCTGAGAAACGCCGCCGGGTCGGGGACGGCACGGGCAGGCCGTACCGAATGCCCCGTCCGGTTCAGTCCGCGGATGAGCCGACAAGCCGACCGGCCCTCCAGGGGTCCCTGGAAGGCCGGTGGACACGGTCGCCACGACGCGGAACGTCAGCGGTTGAGGCCGAGGTTGCCGAAGGCCGGGTTCAGGGCGCCGATGACGTTCACGCTGTTGCCGACCACGTTCACCGGTACGTCGACCGGGGCCTGGACGAGGTTGCCGGAGACCACACCCGGGGAGCCCACGGCCTTGCCGGACGCCGAAGCGCCGTCCGCCGCCGAGGCCATGCCCGCGCCGGCGGCAACCAGACCGCCGGCCACCATCGCGACAGCCGTGAACTTCTTCAGGTTCTTCACTTGCGAAACCCCTCCTCGCGAACACCGCGGCGGACCGCCGCGGCGCACTGGAGAACGGCCGGGTTCCACGGAGGATGCGCCATCCGGGTGACATACACCCGACGGTATGAATCTCATCCCGGAGCGGCACCCTCCGAGTTGACGGTCAGTCCGTGATCCCGTGCCGTACGGCCCAGAGCGCGGCTTGGGTGCGGTCGGCGACGTCGAGCTTCATCAGGATGTTCGAGACGTGGGTCTTCACCGTCTTCTCGGAGAGGACCAGGGCGCGGGCGATCTCCCGGTTGGAGCGGCCGTCCGCGATCAGGCCGAGCACCTCCCGCTCCCGTTCGGTGAGCGAAACACCTCTCCCCTGGCCAGAGTTGACTTCTTCCTGGGACAACAGGGCGTTCGCGACCTCGGGTTGCAGGACGACGTGCCCCGCGTGGACCGAGCGGATGGCTCCGGCCAGGGCGTCGGGATCGACGTCCTTGTACACGTACCCGGCGGCGCCCGCGCGCAGGGCCGGCACCACCGTGCGCTGCTCGGTGAAGCTGGTGACGATCAGCACCCGCGCGGGGTTGGCGAGTTCGCGGAGTCTGCGCAGCGCGTCGACGCCGTCCATCTCCGGCATCTTGACGTCCATGAGGACGACGTCCGGTTTCAACTCCTCGGCGCGGGCGACGCCTTCGGCTCCGTCGGAGGCCTCTCCGACGACCTCGATGTCGTCCTGCACCTCGAGGAAGGTGCGCAGCCCCCGGCGGACGACCTGATGGTCGTCGACGAGCAGCACCTTGATTGCGTCAGCCACCAGGAACCTCCATCTCGATCACGGTGCCCTTCCCGGGCGCCGATTCCACGGTGAGTGTGCCGCCGACCCCGCTCGCCCGGTCCCGCATGGACACCAGGCCGAGATGGCGGCCGGCGCTGCGTATCGCGGTGGGGTCGAAGCCGCCGCCGTCGTCGCGGACGTGCAGGACGGCGCCGGGGCCGCGCCGGTCCAGGGTGACGTCGACGCGGGCGGCGCCTGAGTGCCGCAGCGCGTTGTGCAGGGCCTCCTGGGAGACCCTGAGCACGGCCTCCTCCTGGGAGGCCGGCAGGGCTCGTACACCGTGGCTGGAGAAGGTCACGTGCGCGGAGTGGGCGCGGTCGAGGACCTGGATCTGGGTGCGCAGGGTGGCGACGAGTCCGTCCTCGTCCAGGGCCGCGGGGCGCAACTCGACGACGGCGGCGCGCAGTTCCTCGGTGGCCTCCGCGGCGAGCGCGGCCACGTGCTGGAGTTCGCCCTTGGCGCGGGAGGGGTCGCGGTCGACGAGGGTGGCGGCGGCCTGCGCGGTCAGGCGCAGGGAGAACAGCTTCTGGCTGACGGCGTCGTGCAGTTCGTGCGCGAGCCGGGAGCGCTCCTCGGCGATGGTGAGTTCGCGGCTGCGTTCGTAGAGCCGGGCGTTGGTCAGGGCGATCGCCGCGTGCTGGGCGAGGATGGTGAGGAGTTCCTCGTCGTCCTCGGTGAAGCCGCAGCGGCCGTCCGGCTCGGGGCACGGCGGTGCCCCTTCGGGCCGCATCTTGTTCGCCAGGAAGAGCGCGCCGATGATCTCGTCGCCGTCCCGGATGGGCAGGCCCAGGAAGTCGGACATGTCGGGGTGGGCAGCGGGCCAGCCCTCGAAGCGGGGGTCCTTGCGCACGTCGGCCAGGCGCTCGGGGCGGGCCTCGCGGAGCATCGCGGCGAGGATGCCGTGCTGGCGCGGGAGCGGTCCGATGGCCTTCCACTGCGCGTCGCTGACCCCGTCGACGACGAACTGGGCGAAGCCGCCGTGGTCGTCGGGCACGCCCAGGGCCGCGTACTGCGCGTCGAGCAGTTCGCGGGCCGAAGCGACGATCGTCTTGAGGACGTCGCGCACTTCGAGATGCCTGCTCATGGCCAGCAGCGCGGAGCTCACCGCGTACAGGCCCGACCGGGGTCCGTGACTCATGACCCCAAACTACCGGCGGGGTGTGACAGCGCGTATCGGCCGCCGGCCTGGTCCACCGGGCCATTGGGCCTAGGACGAAGGGCCCCTGATCATTGCGGCCCGCGCACGAGGCGCCCGGGCGGGCGGCGTTCCTACGGTGAGGGCAGCCGCCGGGAAGGCGGTCCGAGCGAGGGGACGGTTGTCATGCCGGTAGCGATCATCACAGGGGCCTCGAAGGGACTGGGGAGGGCGCTCGGCGCGGCTCTGGCCGGGCGCGGCTGGGATCTGGTGCTCGACGCCAGGACGGCGGGGGTGCTGGAGGAGACCGCGCGGGCGCTCTCCGTGTACGGGACGCGGGTGGAGGCGCTGCCCGGGGACGTGACGGACGCCGGGCACCGTGCGGAGCTGGTGGCGGCCGCCCGGAAGCTGGGCGGGGTCGATCTGCTGGTGAACAACGCGAGCGCGCTGGGCGCGGAGCCGCTGGTGCGGCTGGAGGAGCTGGATCCGCAGGGGCTGCGGCGGGCCCTGGAGGTCAATGTGGTCGCCGCGCTGGGCCTGGTCCAGGAGGCGCTGCCGCTGTTGCGGGCGGCGGGGGCGGGAGCGGTCGTGGGTGTCAGCTCGGACGCGGCGGTGCAGGCGTACGGGACGTGGGGCGGTTACGGGGCCTCGAAGGCCGCGCTGGACCAGCTCTCGGCGGTGCTCGGCGAGGAGGAGCCCGGTCTGCGGGTGTGGGCGGTGGATCCGGGGGACATGGCCACGGACCTCTATACGGCGGCCGTACCGGACGACGACGATCCGCGGCCGGCGCCGGAGCGTGTGGTCCCGGCCTTCCTGCGGCTGCTCGACGAGCGGCCGGCCAGTGGGCGCTACACGGCTTCGGATCTGCTGGAGGAGCGGTGACGACGGTGACGGGGCTCTCCCGGGCCGGGCGCGGCCGGGAGTGGGGAAGCGTTCCGGAGGAGTTGTCGGCGCGGGTGCCCGCGGAGCAGCGCGGTCCCGGCCGGGACCGGGATTCCGTACGGCTGCTGGTGTCGCGCGGTACCGAGGTGTCGCATCACGCGTTCGTGGAGCTGCCCCGGTTGCTGAAGGCGGGGGATCTGCTGATCGTCAACACCTCGGCCACCCTGGCGGCGGCCGTGGACGGGCGGATCGGGCACGCGCGCGTGGTGGTGCACTTCTCCACGCGCGGTGACGACGGGCGGTGGGCGGTCGAGCTGCGGGATCCGGACGGCCGCGGCACTACGCGCGCGCGGGCGGGCGGCCCCGCGGGAACAGTGGTGTGCCTGCCCGGGGACGTGCATCTCGTGCTGGAGGAGCCGCTGACCGCGCGGGGGCGGCGGCTGTGGTGGGGTCAGGTGCCGGACGTGGACGTGCCGGCGCTGCTGCGGCGGTACGGGCGGCCCATCCGCTACTCCTACACGGACCGGGACCAGCCGTTGTCCGTGTACCAGACGGTCTTCGCGCTGCCGTCGGACGACGGGGCGGGGAGCGCCGAGATGCCGAGCGCGGCGCGTCCCTTCACCTCGCGTCTGGTGGCGGAGCTGGTGAGCCGGGGGGTGCAGTTCGCGCCGGTCACCCTGCACACGGGGGTCGCCTCGGCGGAGTCGCACGAGCCGCCGTATCCGGAGCGGTACGAGGTTCCGGCGGTGTCGGCCCGGCTGATCAACGCCGCGCGGGCCGGTGGGGGCCGGATCGTCGCGGTCGGTACGACGGCGGTGCGGGCCGTGGAGTCCGCGACCGGTGAGGACGGGCTGGTGCGGGCGGCGAAGGGGTGGACCGGTCTCGTGGTGACTCCGGAGCGGGGGGTGCGGGCCGTGGACGGGCTGCTGACCGGGCTGCACGAGCCGGAGGCCTCGCACCTGCTGATGCTGGAGGCGATCGCGGGAGGGGCGGCGATCGACCGTGCCTACGCCGAGGCGCTGCGGGGGCGCTACCTCTGGCACGAGTTCGGGGACGTGCACCTCATCCTCCCCGGGAACAGTCCTCACTCTGAGCATTGCGCCCGCAACTCCACGTCAGAATGATCGAGGACCGCTGTGAGCCCGCGCATAGGGTCCAGGTCACGTACGAAGGCGCATAGGAGATAAAAGGGACAAGGTGACCAGGGAAGACGTGCCAGTCTGCCCCGATTTGCCCCATCTGCGTCCACTACCCGGCTTCGTAGGTCACACCTTTGCCAGGGCATTTTGCGACCGCTAAGAATTGCTCATGTCGCTCAGCGCCTCGGGTTCTCCCCCGGGGCGTTTGTTCCGGAAACACAGTCCCCGACCGGGACGCCGAGCGACCTCCGCGCTATTCGAAGAGGTCTATCAGTCATGCTCAAGAACATTGCCGCTCGTGGTCGTAGTCCGAAGCTGACGAAGCTCCACAAGTACTCCGTCGCCGGTGTGGCCACCCTCGGTGCCGCCACCCTCGCGTTCTCCCTGGCGCCCGGCGGCTCGCACACCACCACGGACGACGCCGCCGCCTCCACGGCGCCCGTCGCCTACAGCGGAAAGCAGATCCAGGGCGTCGAGTCCGGCGTGGCCGGCACGAGCGCCGCCGATCTGAAGGCCAAGACGATCGAGGCCAAGCACAAGGCGGCGGACTCCGCGGCCGCGGCGAAGAAGAAGGCCGCCGCGGCGGCCGCAGCGAAGAAGAAGGCGGCCGCCGAGGCCGCCGCGAAGAAGGCAGCCGCGAAGAAGGCCGCCGCCGACCGTGCCAAGGCCGCCGCCGCGAGCCGCTCTACGCAGCGGATCAAGATGCAGCCGGTCGCCGCGAAGACGTACGCCAACAACCTCGACGGCTGGATCCGCGAGTCCCTCGACATCATGAAGTCGAAGGGCATCCCCGGCTCCTACCACGGTCTGCACAAGAACATCATGCGTGAGTCCTCGGGCAACCCGATGGCCATCAACGACTGGGACATCAACGCCATCAACGGCATCCCGTCGAAGGGCCTGCTCCAGGTCATCCCGCCGACGTTCAAGGCGTACCACGTGGCCGGCACCTCGTGGAACATCTACGACCCGGTCGCCAACATCACCGCCGCCTGCAACTACGCCGCCGACAAGTACGGTTCCATGGACAACGTGAACAGCGCGTACTGAGGGGCTCAGCGCGGAGCTCCCACACAGACGCCGAAGGGCGGCACCCCGGTCGGGGGTGCCGCCCTCGCGTCGTTCCCGGGCGTCTACTTGCGCATGACCTCGGGCTCGTGGCGGCGCAGGAAGCGGGCCACGAAGAAGCCGCAGGCGACACCGAGGACGATCAGCGCGATCATGTCCACGGTCCAGGCTCCGGCGGTGTGGTCCCACAGCGGGTCCGTGCTCGTCGGGTCGTCCTGGTTCGGGAAGATGTTGTTCAGGTCCAGCGTGGCCCCGGACGCGGCGACCGCCCAGCGGGCCGGCATCAGGTACGAGAACTGGTTGACGCCCACCGTGCCGTTCAGGATGAACAGGCAGCCCGTGAAGACCACCTGGACGATCGCGAACATGACCAGCAGCGGCATCGTCTTCTCCGCGGTCTTCACCAGGGAGGAGATGATCAGGCCGAACATCATCGACACGAAGCCCAGCGCCATGATCGGCAGGGTGAGCTCGACCTTGGGCAGGCTCTTGAGGATCAGGCCCTCCGCCGGCACCTCGCGGCTGCCGAACCCGATGGCACCCACCAGCGCGCCCTGCAGCATCGTGATCACACCGAGGACGATCACCTTCGACATCAGGTACGCCGAGCGGGACAGACCCGTCGCACGCTCCCGCTCGTAGATCACCCGTTCCTTGATCAGCTCACGGACCGAGTTGGCGGCGCCCGCGAAGCACGCGCCGACCGCGAGGATCAGCAGCACGGTGGTGGCGGTGCCGTTCGCCACATGGGCGCCCGACGGCAGGATCTTGTCGTTGACCAGCAGCGTCTTGCCGTGGTCGATGAGCAGGCTGACCGAGCCCAGGACCGCGGGCAGGATCACCGTCAGCGCCAGGAAGCCCTTGTCCGACGCGATCACCGAGACGTAGCGGCGCATCAGCGTCATGAGCTGGGAGCCCCAGCTCTGCGGCTTCGGCGGCTTCATCGCCTGCGCGGGCGGCATCTGCGTCGACTGCGGAGCCACCGCGTCGATGTCCGCGGCGTACATCTGGTAGTGCTGCGAGCCCTTCCAGCGGCCCGCCCAGTCGTAGTCGCGGTAGTTCTCGAACGCGGAGAACACGTCGGCCCAGGTCTCGTAGCCGAAGAAGTTCAGCGCCTCCTCCGGCGGACCGAAGTAGGCGACGGCACCGCCGGGCGCCATCACCAGGAGCTTGTCGCAGATCGCGAGTTCCGCCACGGAGTGCGTGACGACGAGGACCGTACGGCCGTCGTCGGCGAGGCCGCGCAGGAGCTGCATGACATCGCGGTCCATGCCCGGGTCGAGGCCGGAGGTCGGCTCGTCCAGGAAGATCAGCGACGGCTTGGTGAGCAGCTCCAGAGCCACCGAGACACGCTTGCGCTGGCCACCGGAGAGAGAGGTGACCTTCTTCTCCTTGTGGATGTCCAGCTTCAGCTCGCGCAGCACCTCGTCTATGCGCGCGTCGCGCTCCTCGCCCGTGGTGTCGGCGGGGAAGCGCAGCTTGGCCGCGTACTTGAGGGCCTTCTTGACGGTCAGTTCCTTGTGCAGGATGTCGTCCTGCGGGACCAGACCGATGCGCTGGCGCAGCTCGGCGAACTGCTTGTACAGGTTCCGGTTGTCGTAGAGGACGTCACCCTGGTTGGCGGGGCGGTAGCCCGTGAGCGCCTTCAGGAGCGTCGACTTGCCCGAACCCGACGGGCCGATGACCGCGACGAGCGACTTCTCGGGGACGCCGAAGGAGACGTCCTTGAGGATCTGCTTGCCGCCGTCGACGGTGACCGTCAGATGGCGGGCCGAGAAGGAGACCTCACCGGTGTCGACGAACTCCTCGAGCCGGTCGCCCACCAGCCGGAACGTCGAGTGGCCGACGCCGACGATGTCGTTCGGGCCGAGCAGCGCGGAGCCGCCCTTGGCGATCGGCATACCGTTGACGTACGTGCCGTTGTGCGAGCCGAGGTCGCGGATCTCGAAGCGGCCGTCCGGCGTCGCGTGGAACTCGGCGTGGTGGCGCGAGACCTGGAGGTCGGAGACCACCAGCTCGTTCTCCAGCGCACGACCGATCCGCATCACGCGGCCCAGCGAGAACTGGTGGAACGTCGTCGGGCTGCGGTCGCCGTAGACCGGCGGCGCCCCCGCGCCTCCGCCGGGTCCCTGCTGCTGCGGAATGCCTCCCGAGTGCTGCGCGTTCTGCGGGGCCTGCGACCCCTGCGGCGTCGGCTGCTGAGCCCAGCCGGGGCCGGCGCCCTGCGCCGCGAACGGCTGCTGCGCCACCGGGGCCGCGGCACCGGACACGCTCAGCCGCGGACCGTCGGTCGCGTTGCCGAGGTGCACGGCCGAGCCGGGACCGATCTCCAACTGGTGGATCCGCTGCCCCTGTACGAACGTGCCGTTGGTGCTCCCGTGGTCGTCGATGACCCAACTGCGGCCGTTCCAGCTGATCGTGGCGTGGCGCCAGGAGACCCTGGCGTCCTCGAGCACGATGTCCCCCTGCGGATCACGTCCGAGGGTGTGAGGCCTGGACGCGTCGAGCGTCCAGGTCCGTCCATTCAATTCCAGTACGAGTTCCGGCACTCCAGCCCCACTGAGTTGTCCCCCGAGTTACCCCCATCACAGGGAGTCTAGGGATGTCGAACATCGTGGGGAACTATTTCAGTTCAGGCCCCCTGACCGAAAGTCGGACCCTGTGAACGTTGGTGGCGGACGGGTTGCCCGTATCCGTTGACGGGGTTGAAACCGGCCCGGAGAGTGGTAATCCCACACGAGGGGGACATACGCGGGATCACCGCGTCGCTGATCGGGGGGTCTGGCGATGAGCATGGGGACCACGCATCACGGCGGGAGCGGCGGGCGGACGCCGTGGGGAGACGTGCTGCTGTCCGCGATCGCCTCCGTGAGCTGGGCGTTGATCGGGATGGCGGGCACCGCCGCGCTCGGTCTGCATCTGCTCGGGGCGGACGCGGCGGCCTCCCTCGGCCCGATGACCGCCGCCATGGTGGCCCTCGGAGCGGGCGGCGCGGTGACGCCCTCCGGCAACGTCTCCGCCTTCGGGCTGAAGGGCGCGCAGGCGCACACCGCCATCCAGATCACGCCGCTCGGCGTCGGGCTCGTCGGTGCGCTGCTGCTGTCGTGGTTCTTCCTGCGTTCCCTGCGCGGGGCGGGAGTCGGCGTCACACCGGCCGAACTCCTCGCGCGGGCGGGCTCGGTGGTCGCCCTGTTCGTGGCGTCCCTGGGCGGGCTCGCCTGGGCCGGGCACGACGTCATCACCATCGACGGTGACAAGCTCGGGCTCGACAAGGCCGTGGGTGGGGGCGGTGGCAGGGGCGGCGGGCTCGGGTCCATCACCGACAAGCTGCCCGGCGGCTTCGGGGACCTCGGGGATCTCGGCGGTCTGCTGCCCGGAAAGATCGGTGACCTCGTGAAGGCGAAGGCCGCCGTGGGGTTCTCCGTCGACACCGCGCCGACCCTGCTCGGCGGAGCCGCGTGGGCGGCCGCGGTCCTGCTCATCGCGCTGCTGGCCTCCCGGCGTACGCCGTTGCCGCGCGGCTGGGACGCCGTGCACCGTGTGGTGCGGCCGGCCGTCTCCTCGCTCGTCGCCGTCCTGCTGGTCGCCGTCCTCGCCGGGCTGGCGGCGGCCGCGTACGCGGCGATCGGCGACGACCATCCGAAGCGGATCGCGGGAGCCGCGCTGCTCGGCGCGCCCAACGGGGTGTGGCTCGCCATTCCCCTCGGGCTCTTCGTCCCCTGGGACGGGAAGGCCACCGGCGAGCTCGCCAAGCTGCTGCCCGACCCCCTCGACAAGCTCCTCAGCGCCGACGCGTCCCGGCCCGTCACCCTCGGGCGACTCGCCGAACTCGACGGGCGCGTATGGCTGTTGGCGCTCGCGGCCGCTCTGATGATGCTGTACGCGGGCGTTCTGACGGCTGCGCGTACGCCATTCGTACGGGCCGTCGGTGCGGCGGCGGGGGGAACCCCGGGGGGCCCGGATGTACGGGGGGACGGTCCTCTGCGGTTCGCCGGGCGGTGCGCACTTCGGCTGGGGGTCGTGACGGCGCTGGCGCTGCCGCTGCTCGCGTGGCTGACGGAGGTGTCGGTGGACGCGTCCCTGTCCGTGTTCGGGTTCGACGCGTTCGGGGCGGGGGTCGAGCTGCGGGGGCGGCTGGGGGTGGCGTTGATCCTCGGGGCTCTCTGGGGGGCGGGGGCTGGGGGTGTGGGGGCGTTGTTGGCCTGGGTTTGTGGGGCTGTGGGGCGGGGGCCTGTTCCTGGGCCTGGGCCTGGGCCTGGGGTGGTGTCGGAGGTCGAAGGGGCTTCGGTGGAGGGGGTGGGTGGCGGTGGTGGGGAGGCCGGGCCTTATCGGCCTCGGGGGTCCTATCGGGCGCCGAATCCTGACACCAATCCGTATCTGAAGGTGCCGGAGGAGTTGCGGGAGCCGGAGGATCGGAGGGCGGGGGACGTGTACGGGGCGCCCACGATGGTGGGGCCGATCGGGCCGTCCTCGAAGCGGAGGCCGGACGGGCCGCCGCCGCTGCCTCCTCCCCCGCCGCCGGTGCCGCCTTCGCCGGACGGGAGGCCTCCGGGGCCGCGACGCTGACGGCGTGCGCCGGGGCCCTGCCTGGTGCTGGTCGCCGGTCCTGGCCGGTGGGGGGTCGGGGCCGCGCCGGTACATCCGCCCGCATCCGAACGGATCCCAGCGGGGTTTCCAGGTGCGGGCAGCTTCCGATCCGTCCGGCCTGCGGGCATCTGATGTACCGGCACGTCCCCTCCCGCGCGCTGCCGACTGCGGGTGCGAGATCCAGAGGGTCACGACCCCTGTCGGCGAAGGTTGGCGCCGTCCTCCGGCCCACCCTTCGGTCGCGGGGACAGTTTCAGCCCCTCCGGCGATTGAGGAGCGGGGTCTGGGGCGGAGCACCAGGTTCGGGTCGGGTAGGGGCGGAGGGGGCGAGAGAAGGTTGTTGGGGTGGGGGTCGTGAAGGGGTGGGGTGTAGAGGGTGGTGCGGGGCCCGGGGTGGGTGTTGGTCACTTGGGGGGTGCCGGGGTGTTACCCAGTGTTCCGTGTCCGCTAGGCGGACCGGGCGGGCGGGAGGCACTGGGTGCCGGATACGGTGGGAAATACCATGAGCGCTTCACATACCCCTGATGTGCCCACTCTTCTTGTCAAGATCTTCGGCAAGGACCGGCCGGGCATCACCGCCGGACTCTTCGACACCCTCGCCGCCTTCTCGGTCGACGTCGTCGACATCGAGCAGGTCGTCACCCGCGGCCGGATCGTGCTGTGCGCGCTCGTGACCGAGCCGCCCGCCGGTCTCGAGGGTGACCTTCGGTCGACCGTCCACAGCTGGGCCGAGTCGATGAAGATGCAGGCGGAGATCATCTCCGGCCTCGGCGACAACCGTCCGCGTGGCCTGGGACGTTCGCTGGTCACGGTGCTCGGACACCCGCTCACCGCGGAGTCGACGGCCGCCATCGCCGCGCGGATCACGAAGACCGGCGGCAACATCGACCGTATCTTCCGGCTGGCCAAGTACCCGGTGACCGCGGTCGAGTTCGCGGTGTCCGGTACGGAGACCGAGGAACTGCGCACCGCGCTGGTGACCGAGGCGTCGGCACTGGGTGTCGACATCGCGGTCGTGGCCGCGGGCCTGCACCGGCGGGCCCAGCGTCTCGTCGTGATGGACGTGGACTCCACACTCATCCAGGACGAGGTGATCGAGCTCTTCGCCGCGCACGCCGGCTGCGAGGCCGAGGTCGCCGAGGTCACGGCGGCCGCGATGCGCGGTGAGCTGGACTTCGAGCAGTCCCTGCACGCCCGCGTGGCGCTCCTCGAGGGGCTGGACGCGTCGGTGGTGCAGAAGGTGCGCGAGGAGGTACGGCTCACGCCGGGCGCGCGCACCCTGATCCGTACGCTGAAGCGGCTCGGCTTCCAAGTCGGTGTCGTCTCCGGCGGGTTCACCCAGGTCACCGACGATCTGAAGGAACGGCTAGGGCTCGACTTCGCCCAGGCCAACACGCTGGAGATCGTCGACGGAAAGCTGACCGGGCGGGTCACCGGCGAGATCGTGGACCGGGCGGGCAAGGCCCGGCTGCTGCGCCGCTTCGCCGCCGAGGCCGAGATTCCGCTGGCCCAGACCGTGGCGATCGGCGACGGCGCCAACGACCTCGACATGCTCAACGCCGCCGGTCTCGGGGTCGCGTTCAACGCGAAGCCGGTCGTACGGCAGGCCGCGCACACCGCGGTGAACTTCCCGTTCCTCGACACGGTCCTCTATCTACTGGGCGTCACCCGTGAAGAGGTCGAGGCCGCCGACATGGACGAGGACGACCTGGCTCACTGAGCGACGGTCCCGCGACGGACGAGGGCCCGGCACCGTGACGGTGCCGGGCCCTCGTGGGTTGTCGGGGCGGGGTCACTCCGTCGGAGCCCAGTAGTCGGTCAGGGCCGCCGATCCGGGTTCGAGGGACTTCCAGGGGCCGTCGAAGGTCAGGACCGCGAACGCGGCGGTGTGGAAGCCGTGGGCGTTCATCCGGGCGCGGCTGTCGCCCTCCGCCCGGCCCGCCAGGACCTCGGTAAGGCCGTGCATGCCGGGGTTGTGGCCGATCAGGATCGCGTTCCGGGCGTCGTCCGGGGTCTCGTTGATCACGGCGATCAGCTCGCCGGGCGAGGCTTCGTAGATCCGCTCCTCGTAGACCGTTTTCGGCCGGTGCGGGAGCTCCAGGACGGCGTGCTTCCATGTCTCGCGGGTCCGGATCGCGGTGGAGCAGAGGGCCAGGTCCAGGGGGATGCCGCTGTCGGCCAGCTTGCGTCCGGCGATGGCGGCGTCCATGCGGCCCCGGTCGGCGAGCGGCCGCTCATGGTCGGACACCTGCGGCCAGTCGGCTTTCGCATGCCGGAAGAGGACGATCCTGCGGGGTTCTGCGACGCTCATGAGTCCCAGCTTCGCACGAAACATGCCATGGGGCGCAGGGAGTTGATGCGGTCCCCCGGCGAGGGTGAAGCCGTGCCCCGTCAGGGGTGATGGCATCCCCATGGAGGGGGCGTGGCGCGGTGGGGCCGGGGCTCGCGGGTGTGCGGCGACGGGCCCGGGGTGCGCCGCTCAGGAGGCGTTGTGCAGGACCGCCTGCTGGACGCGCTCGAACAGGTGGGCGATCGTCGGGTCGCCGGTCGCGGCGTGCGCGTCCGCCGGGTTAAGGATCATGAGCAGCAGGACGACGAAGGAGAGCGTCGGCAGGGCGAGGGCCCACCAGGGCAGCCGGATGTCGACGCGGCCCGTGGTCGCCGGGTGGGGCCGGGTGTGCGTAGGGGCCGACATGCCGCCTCCGTGAGTCTTCGAGTGGTCCCTGGCCGCGGTTCGCGGTCACGATTCGAAGGTACGGAGCGCGGCGCTCGCGGCCCATCCGGTGATCCACCCACTTGACCCTGACACTCGCCCCCTAGGGGATGGGGGGTTATCCCCACCACCGGGGCCCGGGGGGGTGGCCGGCGTCGCCGACGGGGCGGGGCCGAGGGGCGTACGGGGCTCACGAGGAACGTCGTACTGGCGGGCCCGAGGGGCCCACGGCGGTTACGGCAGTGGTGCGGGGGCGGTCCGTACCGGGCCGCCGGTCACGGGGAGGCGATGGACGCGATGATGCCGATGATCACCGTGATGGCCAGCATCGCGCCGAGCACGAGCAGCAGCTTCTTCTGGCCGTTCTGGGGGTTCGGGTCGAGCACAGGCATGCGGCAAGTCTCGCACCCCCGGTCCCCCGCGCCGTCGCCGGGGCCCGGTTCCGGGAGCCGGGGCCGGGAGCCGGGAGCCGGGAGCCGGGATCAGCCTGCGGCCTCGTCCTCCACCGTGCGGTCGCGGCCCGCCAGGATGCCGACCCCGATCTGCGGGATCATCAGCCCGGCCATCAGCGCGATCGGCAGGCCCCAGCCGCCGCTGTGCTGGTAGAGCACGCCCACGAGCAGCGGGCCCGGGATCGAGATCAGGTATCCGGTGCTCTGGGCGAACGCCGACAGTTGCGCCACACCGGCGCCGGTCCTGGCGCGCATGCCGACCATGGTCAGGGCCAGCGGGAAGGCGCAGTTGGAGATGCCGAGCAGCAGGGCCCAGGCCCAGGCGCCCGCCGCCGGGGCCAGATAGAGGCCCGCGTATCCGGCGAGTCCGCACAGGCCCAGGGCGACGACGATGGGGCCCTGCCGGGGCAGGCGGGTGGCGAGGCGCGGGATGACGAAGGCCAGCGGCACGCCCATCACCATCGTGACGGCGAGCAGCAGCCCCGCGGTGCTCGCGGCGACGCCCGCGTCGCGGAAGATCTGCGCCATCCAGCCCATCGTGATGTAGGCGGCCGTGGCCTGGAGACCGAAGAAGACGGCCAGGGCCCAGGCGGTACGACTGCGGGTGATGCGCAGCCCGCCGGGTTCGGGGCGGGCCGTGGGGGTGGCGGAGGACTTCGCGACGCCGGTGCGTGAAGTCTTCGCCCGGGCGATACCGGTGGGGGTGGCTGTGGCAGGGGCCGCCTGGGCGCGGTCATCCGTGCCGGGGGCGTCATCCGTGCCGGGGGCCGCCGTCCGGGCTCGTACCAGCAGGAGCCACGGCAGGACCGCCGCCGCCGCGAGACCCGCCCACACCACGAGGCCGGAGTGCCAGTCGCCCCCGAGGCCGTCGGTCATGGGCACGGTCGCCGCCGCGGCGGCGGATGTGCCGAGGGCGAGCGCCATCGAGTACAGGCCCGTCATGGAGCCGACCTTGTCGGGGAACCAGCGCTTGACGATCACCGGCATCAGGACGTTGCTGACCGCGATGCCCATGAGCGCGAGGGCGCTGGCGGCCAGGAAGCCGGCCGTTCCCCCGATGTACGGCCGTACGGCCAGGCCCACGGTGATGGCGACCATGCCCGCGCAGACGACGGCGGCGGCCCCGAAGCGGCGGGCGAGCCGCGGTGCGGTCACGCCGAAGAGGGCGAAGCACAGGGGCGGCACCGAGGTGAGCAGTCCGGCGACGCTGCCGCTCATGCCGAGGCCGCCGCGCACCTCTTCGAGGAGCGCGCCGAGGCTGGTGATGGCCGGGCGCAGGTTGAGGGCGGCGAGGACGATGCCGGCGACCACGAGCCGTGTCGTCCACGCGCGCGGGTCGGGCGTCGCGGGTGCCGTGCTCCGGGCGGGGCGGTGTATCGCGGGGGGACGCGTCGGTGTGCGGGTTTCCTCGGGGGCCATGAGGCCCATCATAGAATCATGGGATGATTGGGTGTCCAATCGCGCTGCGTTAATCTCCGGAGCCTCCGGCCCCGCGCGAACGATCACACCCGGGCCCGTACGACGAAGGACCGTCATGCCGCTGAGCCATCCCCGCCGTTCGGCCCTGTCCGAGCAGGTCATCGCCGAGCTGCGGAACCAGATCACGTCGGGCGAGTGGCCGGTGGGCTCCCGCATCCCCACCGAGCCGGAGCTCGTCGACCAGCTCGGTGTCGCCCGCAACACCGTGCGCGAGGCGGTCCGGGCGCTCGCCCACAACGGACTGCTGGACATCCGGCAGGGATCGGGCACGTACGTGGTGGCGACCAGCGAGCTCGCGGGCGTGATGCACCGCCGTTTCGCCGACGCCGACCCCCGGCACATCGCCGAACTGCGGTCCACGCTGGAGTCGAGCGCCGCGAGGCTGGCCGCCGAGCGGCGCACGGAACGCGATCTCAAGCAGTTGGAGGCGCTCCTCGTACGCCGTGAGGAGGCCTGGGAGTCGGGCGACGCGGAGGCCTTCGTGGCCGCCGACGCGACCTTCCACCTGGCGGTGGTGGCCGCCTCCCACAACGACGTCATGACGGCGATGTACGCGGACCTGGGCGAGGTGCTGCGCGACTGGCTGCGCGTGGACGTCGGCAAGGAGCTGACGCCGGAGTCGTACATGGACCACGCCCTGCTCGTCGACGCGATCAGGGCGGGCGACGCGGAGGCGGCGGCCGCGGAGGCCGCGAGCTATCCCTTCCAGTGCCGGCCCGGCCCGCCGGCCGCCACGGAGTAGGCGACAAACGGCGACAAGCGGCAACCGTGGGGGCGGGCGCCGGGCCTGGCTGGACGCCGGCTCCGGGACCCGTCACCGTCGTACGGGCCCGAGCCGCCCGCGGGTCACTTTCCGTGGGTGATCCAGACCTCGCGGATCTCCTTCCAGCAGCGGCCGGTCAGCCGGACGGTCATCGCCGGTCCGACCTCGACCGGGGCGCCGTCGGTGTCGATGTCCCACCAGCGGGCGCATTCGACGTGCAGAGCGACGTGGTCGATGCCCACATAGGGGTTGTGGCAGTACGCGACGACCTCGGAGCCGGTGACGGTGGTCCGGCACTCCGCGCCGAACGGCTGGGGCACGGGCTTTCGTGCCCCCTGGCCCGCGGCGGCGGACCGGGACCCCTCGTTCACGCGTTTCGCTCGCGGGATGGACATCGCGTCGTGCGGGACGGCAAGGGCCAGAGCGACAGCGGCGAACACCGGAGCAAAGCGGCGGGACAGGCGCACAAGGGGACCTCCTCGGCCGAACGGCTGCGGGGCGGGCGGTGCGTCCTCCCAGGGTGCCGGTCAGGGGGTCCCGGCCGCCCGGCCGACTGGGCCGAACGGGGGACGCCCCGCTCCCCGCGCGGTGCGGGAAACGGGGCGTCGATACCGCGCGTAAACGCTTACGCGCCGATGGCGTGCAGACCGCCGTCCACGTGGATGATCTCGCCCGTGGTCTTCGGGAACCAGTCGCTCAGGAGGGCGACGACGCCCTTACCGGCCGGCTCCGGGTCCTTCAGGTCCCACTCCAGCGGGGCGCGGGTGTCCCACACGGAGGCCAGCTCGCCGAAGCCCGGGATGGACTTGGCGGCCATGGAGCCGATGGGGCCGGCGGAGATGAGGTTGCAGCGGATGTTCTGCTTGCCCAGGTCGCGGGCCATGTAGCGGCTGGTGGCCTCCAGGGCGGCCTTGGCCGGGCCCATCCAGTCGTACTGCGGCCACGCGTACTGCGCGTCGAAGGTGAGGCCGACGACGGAGCCGCCGTTCTGCATCAGCGGCAGGCAGGCCATCGTCAGCGACTTCAGGGAGAACGCCGAGACGTGCATGGCCGTGGCGACCGACTCGAACGGTGTGTTCAGGAAGTTGCCGCCGAGGGCGTCCTGCGGCGCGAAGCCGATGGAGTGCACGACGCCGTCGAGGCCGCCCAGCTCCTCGCCGACGACGTCGGCGAGACGCCCGAGGTGCTCCTCGTTGGTGACGTCCAGCTCGATGACCTTGGTGGGCTTCGGCAGCTTCCTGGCGATGCGCTCGGTCAGCGTGGGCCGCGGGAACGCGGTCAGGATGATCTCCGCGCCCTGCTCCTGGGCCAGCTTCGCGGTGTGGAAGGCGATGGAGGACTCCATCAGCACACCGGTGATCAGGACGCGCTTGCCCTCAAGAATTCCGCTCATGGTGATCAGTGACCCATTCCCAGTCCGCCGTCAACAGGGATGACGGCTCCAGTGATGTACGAGGCGTCGTCCGAGGCGAGGAACCGCACCGTCGCGGCGATCTCCTCCGGCTGCGCGTAACGGCCGAGCGGCACCTGCGACACGATGCCGGCGCGCTGCTCGTCGGTGAGCACCTTGGTCATGTCGGTGTCGACGAAGCCGGGCGCGACGACGTTGAAGGTGATGTTGCGCGAGCCGAGCTCGCGGGCGAGCGACCGAGCGAAGCCGACAAGGGCGGCCTTGGACGCGGCGTAGTTCGCCTGTCCCGCGGAGCCGAGCAGTCCGACGACCGAGGAGACCAGCACGACGCGGCCCTTCTTGGCGCGCAGCATGCCCCGGTTGGCGCGCTTGACGACGCGGAAGGTGCCGGTGAGGTTGGTGTCGACGACCGAGGTGAAGTCCTCCTCGGACATGCGCATCAGCAACTGGTCCTTGGTGACGCCGGCGTTGGCGATCAGGACCTCGACCGGGCCGTGCTCGGCCTCGATCTCCTTGTAGGCCTGCTCCACCTGCTCGGTGTCGGTGATGTCGCACTTGACCGCCAGGAAGCCGGCCGGCGGCTCACCGGACCGGTACGTGATCGCGACCTTGTCGCCTGCGTCGGCGAATGCGCGGGCGATGGCGAGGCCGATGCCCCGGTTGCCTCCGGTGACGAGAACCGAGCGGCTCAACGGATCACCCTTTCGTTAGCGGACTGAAACCCCTGCAATACAGGCGCCTTCCTCGAAAACCTATCGGTCCGTCCGGCCTCCCAGAGAATCGGGCACCGACAGTGGGTTCGGGTGACTGCTGTCGGGTCCCTACAGAAAGCCGAGGCCGTACGGCCGGAAGGCGGACGTCCGCGGCCGAAAGACGCGCCCGGTGACGGCAAAGGCGTGGCCGCCGGGGCCGCCCGCGCGACATGATCGGACCCGACGGGCCACGACAGCAGGGAGACCTCGGTGCCTCATTCCATCGACGAAGCCTTCACGGCGCTACCGCTGCGCGCACTCGCCGACGCCGCGCTCGCGCGGGCGCGGGCGCTGGGCGCCGACCACGCGGACTTCCGGTTCGAGCGGGTGCGCAGCGCGTCCTGGCGGCTGCGCGACGCCAAGCCGGCCGGATCGTCGGACACGACGGACCTGGGGTACGCGGTACGGGTCGTGCACGGCGGGACCTGGGGGTTCGCGTCGGGTGTCGACCTGACGATGGACGCGGCCGCGAAGGTCGCCTCGCAGGCCGTGGCGATGGCGAAGCTGTCGGCCCAGGTGATCAAGGCGGCGGGTTCGGACGAGCGGGTCGAGCTGGCTCCGGAGCCGGTGCACGCCGAGAAGACGTGGGTCTCGTCGTACGAGATCGATCCCTTCTCCGTGCCGGACGAGGACAAGGCGGGGCTGCTGGCCGACTGGAGCGCGCGGCTGCTGGCGGCCGACGGCGTCAACCACGTCGACGCGTCCCTGCTGACCGTGCACGAGAACAAGTTCTACGCGGACACCGCCGGGACGGTGACCACGCAGCAGCGGGTGCGGCTTCACCCGCAGCTCACCGCGGTGGCCGTGGACGACTCCAGCGGCGAGTTCGACTCGATGCGGACGATCGCGCCGCCGGTCGGGCGCGGCTGGGAGTACCTCCTGGGCACCGGCTGGGACTGGGACGGCGAGCTGGAGCGGATTCCGGGGCTGCTCGCGGAGAAGATGCGGGCGCCGAGCGTGGAGGCGGGGGTGTACGACCTCGTCGTGGACCCGTCGAACCTGTGGCTGACGATCCACGAGTCCATCGGGCACGCCACCGAGCTGGACCGCGCGCTCGGCTACGAGGCGGCGTACGCCGGGACCTCCTTCGCCACCTTCGACCAGCTCGGCAAGCTCAGGTACGGCTCCGACCTGATGAACGTGACGGGTGACCGCACCGCCGAGCACGGCCTGGCGACCATCGGGTACGACGACGAGGGCGTCGAGGGCCAGTCCTGGGACCTGGTGAAGGAGGGCACGCTCGTCGGCTACCAGCTCGACCGGCGGATCGCGGACCTGACCGGCTTCGAGCGCTCCAACGGCTGCGCGTACGCCGACTCCCCCCGGCACGTGCCCGTGCAGCGGATGGCCAACGTGTCGCTGCGGCCGGACCCGGGCGGGCTGTCCACCGAGGACCTGATCGGGGGTGTCGACCGGGGCATCTACGTCGTCGGCGACCGGTCCTGGTCCATCGACATGCAGCGCTACAACTTCCAGTTCACCGGCCAGCGCTTCTTCAAGATCGAGAACGGCCGGATCGCGGGCCAGCTCCGTGACGTCGCGTACCAGGCGACGACCACCGACTTCTGGGGTTCGATGGCGGCCGTCGGCGGCCCCCAGACGTACGTCCTCGGCGGTGCCTTCAACTGCGGCAAGGCCCAGCCGGGCCAGGTCGCCGCGGTGTCGCACGGCTGCCCTTCCGCCCTCTTCAAGGGTGTCAACATCCTCAACACCACCTCGGAGGCCGGTCGATGAGCGCCCGTACGAACAAGCCGCACGAGGTCGTCGAGCGTGCCCTCGAACTGTCGCGGGCCGACGGCTGTGTGGTGATCGCCGACGAGCAGTCCACCGCCAATCTCCGCTGGGCGGGCAACGCGCTCACCACGAACGGGGTCACCCGCGGGCGCACGCTCACCGTGATCGCCACCGTCGACGGACGCGAGGGCACCTCGTCCGGCGTCGTCTCGCGCTCGGCGGTGACGGCCGACGAGCTGGAGCCCCTGGTGCGGGCCGCCGAGGCGGCGGCGCGCGGCGCCGGTCCCGCCGAGGACGGGCGGCCGCTGGTGACGGGCGTGCCGGAGTCCCCGGACTTCACGGACGCGCCCGCCGAGACCTCCTCCGCCGTCTTCGCCGACTTCGCGCCGGCGCTCGGCGAGGCGTTCGCCCGCGCGCGGGCCGGCGGCCGTGAGCTGTACGGCTTCGCCAACCACGAGCTGGTCACCAGCTACCTGGGTACGTCGACGGGGCTGCGGCTGCGGCACGACCAGCCGAACGGCACGCTGGAGGTCAACGCCAAGTCCCCGGACCGTACGCGTTCGGCCTGGGCGGGACGCTCGACGCGGGACTTCAAGGACGTCGACCCGGCGGCGATGGACGCGGAGCTGGCGGTACGGCTCGGCTGGGCCGAGCGGCGTGTGGAGCTGCCGGCCGGGCGCTACGAGACGCTGCTGCCGCCGACCGCGGTCGCGGACCTGCTGATCTACCAGATGTGGTCGGCCGCCGCCCGGGACGCCGCCGAGGGCCGGACCGTCTTCAGCAAGGCCGGGGGCGGCACCCGCATCGGTGAGCGGCTCAGCGAACTGCCGCTGACGCTGCGCAGCGATCCGAACGAGCCGGGCCTGGAGTCGGCCCCCTTCGTCCTCGCGCACTCCTCGGGCGACGACGCCTCCGTGTTCGACAACGGGCTGCCGCTGAAGGCCACCGACTGGATCCGGGAGGGCGAGCTGCGGCATCTGTCCACCACCCGGCACAGCGCGGGCCTGACCGGGCTGCCGGTGACGCCGACGATCGGGAACCTCGTCCTCGACGGCGGCGAGGACCGCTCCCTGGAGGAGATGGTCGCCGCGACCGGGCGCGGTCTGCTGCTGACCTGCCTGTGGTACATCCGCGAGGTCGACCCGGCGACGCTGCTGCTGACCGGGCTCACCCGCGACGGCGTCTACCTCGTCGAGGACGGCGAGGTCGTGGGCGAGGTGAACAACTTCCGGTTCAACGAGTCGCCGGTGGGTCTGCTGGGACGGGCCACGGAGGCGGGGCGGACGGAGAAGACGCTGCCCCGTGAGTGGAGCGACTGGTTCACCCGGGCCGCGATGCCCGCGCTGCGGGTGCCGGATTTCAATATGAGTTCTGTCAGCCAGGGCGTATAACCTCGTACCTGATTCACGAGACCACCCGAGGAGATACGAGAACCGTGACGGACATCGTCGACGAGCTGAAGTGGCGGGGCCTGTTCTCCCTGTCCACCGACGAAGATGCATTGCGCAAGGCGCTCGCGGACGGTCCCGTCACGTTCTATTGCGGCTTCGACCCGACCGCGCCGAGCCTGCACGTCGGTCACCTGGTGCAGGTGCTCACGATGCGCCGGCTGCAGCAGGCGGGGCTGCGGCCGCTCGCGCTGGTGGGCGGGGCGACGGGCCAGATCGGTGACCCGCGCCCGACGGCGGAGCGCACGCTGAACGACCCGGAGACGGTCGCGAACTGGGTGACGCGGCTGCGTTCGCAGATCGAGCCGTTCCTGTCCTTCGAGGGCGAGAACCCCGCGGTCATGGTGAACAACCTGGACTGGACGGCCGGGCTCTCGGCCATCGAGTTCCTGCGGGACATCGGCAAGCACTTCCGCGTCAACAAGATGCTCACCAAGGACTCCGTGGCCCGCCGCCTGGAGTCCGAGGAGGGCATCAGCTACACGGAGTTCAGCTACCAGCTCCTGCAGGGCATGGACTTCCTGGAGCTGTACCGCCGCTACGGCTGCACGCTCCAGCAGGGCGGCAGCGACCAGTGGGGCAACCTCACGGCGGGCCTGGACCTGATCCACCGCCTGGAGCCCGAGGCCCATGTGCACGCGCTGGCGACGCCGCTGATGGTCAAGGCGGACGGCACCAAGTTCGGCAAGACCGAGGGCGGCGCCGTCTGGCTCGACCCCGAGATGACGACGCCGTACGCGTTCTACCAGTTCTGGCTGAACGTGGACGACCGGGACGTCTCGACGTACATGCGCATCCTGTCCTTCCGGTCCCCCGAGGAGCTGGAGGAACTGGAGAAGCAGACGGAGGAGCGTCCGCAGGCCCGTGCCGCCCAGCGCGCGCTGGCCGAGGAGCTGACGACGCTGGTGCACGGCGCCGACCAGACGGCCGCCGTGATCGCCGCGTCCAAGGCCCTGTTCGGGCAGGGCGAGCTGACCGACCTGGACGAGCGCACGCTCGCCGCGGCGCTGTCGGAGGTGCCGCACATCCAGGTCGCCGAGGCGGGCCTGGTCGTGGACCTGTTCGCCGAGGTCGGCCTGGTGGCCAGCAAGTCGGCCGCGCGCCGCACGGTCAAGGAGGGCGGGGCCTACGTGAACAACGTGAAGGTCGGCGCCGAGGACGCGGTCCCGGCCAAGGAGGACCTGCTGCACGGGCGCTGGCTGGTGCTGCGCCGGGGCAAGAAGAGCCTGGCCGCGGTGGAGGTCACGGGCGGCTGAGCGTTCCGACGACAGCGAGGGCGCGGGCCGCTTCCCGATCCGGGAAGCGGCCCGCGCCCTTCGTCCGCCCGGACGGAGTCACGCCCGCTGCTGCACCTTCTTGTTCCCCCACAGGGCCATGTACGCCATGTCGCCCAGCGCCACGATGACGATCGCGGCGATCAGCTGGAACAGGTGACGGGTCCAGTCGATGCCGGACGTCGCCTCGACGCCGAAGGCACGCGCGATCGCGTTGCCCACGATGGCTCCGAGGATGCCGAAGATGGTGGTCAGCCACAGAGGGCTGTGCTGCTTCCCCGGAATGATCGCCTTGGCGATCAGGCCCAGCACGAACCCGACGATGATCGCCCACAACCAGCCCATGTCCGCCTCCTTGTACCGCTCCCCGTGAGCGATACCGCCAGTCTCTGGCTGTCAGCCATACGGCGCATGTCGGGCGGAGCCGTACGCGCTACGGCGCAGCGTGTCCGCCCGGACGGGACGTGCCCCGGTCTCGAAGGCGACGCATACGCGGCGTACCGTGGAAGCAGTCCGGGCCCGCGTCCTCGACGGGTCCGTGACGGGTACGGACCGGGGTGTCCGACACAGTCAGGTGGTGGAATGTGATCAGGAAGCAGAGCAACGTCCAGGTCTTCCGGATCACGGGAGCCAGACAGAGCCTGGACGACGACGTGCGCGGCCGGCAGCGGCGCTACGTGATCTCGATGTCCGTGCGTACGGTGTCCGTGATCCTGGCGGCCGCCCTGTGGAACGTCGAACGGCCCGTCGCTCTGGTCGCTCTGGTCCTCGGAATTCTCCTCCCGTACGTCGCGGTGGTCATCGCGAACGCCGGACGCGAGAACGCGCCCTCGCTCCCCTCGACCTTCGTCACCGCTCCGCTGCGTCCGATGATCACACCGCCCCGGCAGGACGGTGCCGAGGAGCCCCCCGCCGGGGGTGCCGCGACCGGCCCCGAGGCGCGCTCGGGGGCCGAGCCGCACGACCCCGCCTGAGCCCCGACCGGAGTCGGAACAGGGGCGAACTCGCCCTGGGACAAAGCCGGTTCGGCTCCGGACGGACGTCCGGGCGGTCGCCGAAAACGGAATATCCCCACGCGGGCAAGCTCAAGAAAACCTCAGATCAATCATGTTGTTCCGGTGCCGGGCGGCGGGCTACCCGTGACATACTTCGTACGCGCTCCGCATCCCCCGTCGGAGCGACAGACCGACGCCGGGCAGCTCCCCCCGTGGCTGCTCGGCGTCGCCTTTTCGGCCCCTCGGAGCCCCGCCCCGCATCAGGGTCCGCCCACCGCGCGGAACGCGTGCCGCCCGGCCTCGGCTAGGGTCGGCAGAGTGATTTCGAACGCCCCCGGCTCCGGTCCCCTCTCCCCCGTCTGCTCGGCCAAGGCCTGCCGCGCGGACGCCGTGTGGGTGCTCGCCTGGAACAACCCGAAGCTGCACACGCCCGAGCGCCGCAAGACCTGGCTGGCGTGCGAGGAGCACCGCGAGCACCTGTCGTCGTTCCTCGGGATACGCGGGTTCCTGAAGGACGTCGTGCCCCTCGCGGAGTGGGAGGCCTCGCGGCCCGCGGAGCACGGGGAGGACCGGGACACGCTCTAGGGCCGGAGGCCCCAGGGCGGGACACGCTCCAGGGCCCGGAGGCCCCGGGGCCCGGAGACCTCAGGGCCCGTCAGCCGCCGATCGCCGACATCGGGCGGTCGGGCTGCACGAACGACGGGTCGTCCAGGCCCGCTCCCGCCTTCTTGCCCCACATCGCGGTGCGCCAGGCGCCGGCGATGTCCTCGTCGGGCGCCCCCGAGCGCAGGGCGCCGCGCAGGTCGGTCTCCTCCGTGGCGAACAGGCAGGTGCGCACCTGGCCGTCGGCGGTGAGGCGGGTGCGGTCGCAGGCCGCGCAGAACGGGCGGGTGACCGAGGCGATCACCCCGACGCGGTGCGGGCCGCCGTCGACGAGCCAGCGCTCGGCGGGTGCGGAACCCCGCTCGCCGGCGTCCTCCTCGGTGAGCCGGAAGCGGGTGCGCAGCGAGGCGAGGATGTCGGCGGCGGTGACCATGCCGTCGCGCTTCCAGCCGTGCTGGGCGTCGAGGGGCATCTGCTCGATGAAGCGGAGTTCGTAGGCGTTCTCGATGGCCCAGGCCAGCAGGTCCGGGGCTTCGTCCGCGTTCAGGCCGGGCATCAGCACCGAGTTGATCTTGACGGGGGTCAGCCCCGCGTCGCGGGCGGCTTCGAGGCCCTCGATGACGTCCTTGTGGCGGTCGCGGCGGGTGAGGGTCTTGAAGACGTCGGGCCGCAGGGTGTCCAGCGAGACGTTGACCCGGTCCAGGCCGGCGGCCTTCAGGGCGGCCGCGGTGCGCTTGAGGCCGATGCCGTTGGTCGTGAGGGACATCTGCGGGCGGGGGGCGAGGGCCGCGACCCGCTCGACGATGCCGGGCAGCCCGGGGCGCAGCAGAGGTTCGCCGCCGGTGAAGCGGACCTCTTCGATGCCGAGGCGGGTGACCGCGATCTCTATCAGGCGGACGATCTCGTCGTCGGTGAGCAGGTCGGGCTTGGCGAGCCACTGCAGTCCCTCTTCGGGCATGCAGTAGGTGCAGCGGAGGTTGCACCGGTCCGTCAGTGAGACACGCAGGTCGGTGGCGACCCGGCCGTAGGTGTCGATGAGCACGTGGGCCCCCTCCCTCGTTGCCGATCTCTTTCTCCGGATACCTGTGAGCCTACGTGACGAGGCGGGCGGTGACAGCGGCCCCGATCCCACGAGACGCGGCGCGGGCCCGTCGTAGGGATCTACCAGTGGTGATCCACCGGTGGTCCTGCGACGGGCCCGCGCGATGCCGGGTTCTAGTGGGCTCCGGTGCCGGTCAGGGCGCGGACCTCCAGTTCGGCGTACTTGCCGGCGTCGGGTTCCTCCTTGGACAGGACGGTGCCGAGCCAGCCCAGCAGGAAGCCGACCGGGATCGAGATGAGGCCCGGGTTCTCCAGCGGGAACCAGTGGAAGTCGACGTCCGGGAACATCGAGGTGGGCTTGCCCGAGACGACCGGGGAGAACAGGACCAGGCCGACCGCCGTGACGAGGCCGCCGTAGATCGACCAGAGAGCGCCCGGGGTGGTGAACCTCTTCCAGAACAGGCTGTAGAGGATCGTCGGCAGGTTCGCGGAGGCGGCGACCGCGAAGGCCAGGGCGACCAGTCCGGCGACGTTGAGGTCGCGGGCGAGGGCGCCCAGCAGGATGGACACGGCGCCGATGCCGACGGTCGCGTACCGGGCGGCCTTCATCTCCTGCTTCTCCGAGGCCTGCCCCTTCTTGATCACGTTCGCGTAGATGTCGTGCGCGAAGGAGGAGGACGAGGCGAGCGTCAGTCCCGCGACGACGGCGAGGATCGTGGCGAAGGCGACGGCGGAGATGGTGGCGAGCAGGATCGCGCCCCAGCTGGAGTCGACGCCGCCGAGGTGGAGGGCGAGCAGGGGTGCCGCCGTATTGCCCGCCTTGTTGGAGGCGATGATCTCGTCCGGTTTGATCAGCGCGGCGGCGCCGAAGCCGAGGGCGAGGGTCATCAGGTAGAAGGCGCCGATGAGGCCGATCGCCCAGTTGACCGACTTCCGCGCGGTCTTGGCGGTGGGCACGGTGTAGAAACGGATCAGGATGTGCGGCAGGCCCGCGGTGCCGAGGACCAGTGCCATGCCGAGCGAGATGAAGTCCAGCTTGGTGGTGGAGGTGGCGCCGTACTTGAGCCCGGGTTCCAGGAACGGCGAGCCCTTGCCGCTGTTCTCGGCCGCCTTGCCGAGCAGGTCGGAGATGTTGAAGTGGAACTTCAGCAGGACCAGGAAGGTGAGCAGGACGGCGCCGGCGATGAGCAGGACCGCCTTGACCATCTGCACCCAGGTGGTGCCCTTCATGCCGCCGATGGTGACGTACACGATCATCAGGACGCCGACGAGCGCGACGATGCCGATCTTGCCGCCGTCGCTGGTGATGCCGAGGAGCAGGGAGACGAGGACGCCCGCCCCCGCCATCTGGGCCAGCAGGTAGAAGATCGACACGACGATGGTGGAGGTGCCGGCGGCGGTGCGGACCGGGCGCTGGCGCATGCGGTAGGCGAGGACGTCGCCCATCGTGTAGCGGCCGGAGTTGCGCAGGGGTTCGGCGACCAGGAGCAGGGCGACGAGCCAGGCGACCAGGAAGCCGATGGAGTACAGGAAGCCGTCGTAGCCGAAGAGGGCGATCGCGCCGGCGATGCCGAGGAAGGACGCGGCGGACATGTAGTCGCCCGAGACGGCGAGTCCGTTCTGGAAGCCGGTGAACTGGCGGCCGCCCGCGTAGAAGTCGGCGGCGTCCTTGGTCTGGCGGCCGGCCCAGACGGTGATGACGAGGGTCGCGGCGACGAACACCGCGAACAGGGTGATGATCAGCGGGCGGTGCTCGCTCGCCTCGCCCGCGGCCAGCACGGTCGTGTGCGCGGTGGTCTGTACGGGGCTCATGCGCCGCCCTCCATCCGGGACTTGATGGCGTCGGCCTTGGGGTCGAGCCGGGTGGCCGCGTGCCGCGAGTACCACCAGGCGATGAGGAAGGTGGTGAGGAACTGGGCGAGGCCGAGCACCAGGGCGACGTTGACGTTGCCGAACAGCTTGGTGCCCATGAAGTCGCCCGCGTAGTTCGAGAGCAGGACGTACAGCAGGTACCAGAGGATGAATCCGACGGTCAGCGGAAAGGCGAAGGAGCGGTGCGAGCTGCGCAGTTCACCGAATTCGGCGCTCTCCTGCATCTCGACGAACTTTTCTGTGGACGGGAGCTCGGCTCCGGTCCTCGCGGGTGGTGGTGCGTCGGTGGCCACGGTGTCTCCTCGCGTTGCGGGTGCGGTTACGACGGTGGGCGGGGGCAGGTCGGGGCCCGCGGACGGGGACGGTTCGGGTACGGACATGGGACTTCGACCTCACATCGACGGACGTCACGTGACGGAGCGCTGTCGATCGCGTCCGTTCCGTGATCAAAGCCGGGGGCTCGATCGTCCACGGGCTCCCTGCCCAAGGTCACGGCGCCACGCGTGGACCGGTTCAACTCGCCCGGCTTCTTTCGGAAGTCGCCGCCGCACGCCCCCGGCTTCGTCCGGAGGTGGCGGCCGCCCGTCCCCGGCTTCTTTCTGAAGTCGTCGCCGCAAGTCATTGCTGGGCCGGTCGGCGGGAGGATAGCTTCGGCCTGCGCCATTCCGTCATGTACCTGCCCGAGCACCATCCGTGTTCGGGCAGCTCCGTTTTCCGGATGATGTGGAGATCCCATGGCTCATCTGCGTTCCAGACACCGTCTCGCCCTCGCGGTGCCGGTCGTCCTGTCGCTCACCGCCTCGCTCGGCTTCCTGCCGGGCGTCGCGACGGCCACACCTCTCACCACGCCCGCCGTGACGACCGCGGACGGCCCGAACCTCTCGTACGTGGTCAACACGACGACGGACCACCGCACGATCGCGTCGGTGAAGAAGGCGATCGCGGCGGCCGGCGGCAGTGTCGTGATCGCGTACGAGCAGATCGGCGTGATCGTCGTCCACTCCGCGAACCCGGACTTTGGCCCGCGGATCCGGACGGTGCGCGGAGTGCAGTCGGCCGGTGCCACCCGCACCTCGCCGCTGAAGGCCGCGGGCACGACGGACGAGGGCGCGGCGCAGGTGCTGTCCGCCGCCGAGGCCGCCAAGGTCGCGAAGGCCGCCGACGCGGGCCAGGAGCCTCTCGAGGCCGACCAGTGGGACCTGCGCGCGATAGGCGCCGACAAGGCGGCCACGATCAACCCCGGCAGCAAGAAGGTGACCGTCGCGGTGATCGACGTCGGCGTCGACGACACCCACCCCGACATCGCGCCGAACTTCTCCGCGTCCCAGTCCGCGAACTGCGTGGGCGGCAAACCGGACACGACGTACGGGTCCTGGCGCCCGGTGGACGCCGACCACTACCACGGCACGCATGTCGCGGGTGAGATCGCGGCGGCCCGCAACGGCGTCGGTGTGGCGGGGGTCGCGCCGGGTGTGAAGGTCTCCGGCATCACCGTGGCCGAGCCCGACTCGACCCAGCTCTTCTATCCGGAGAGCGTCGTGTGCGCCTTCGTCTTCGCCGCCGACCACGGTGTCGAGATCACCAACAACAGCTACTACGTGGACCCGTGGCTGTACAACTGCGTCGACGACCCCGACCAGAAGGCCATCGTCGACGCCGTCAACCGCGCCCAGCTCTACGCCCAGCGCAAGGGCACGCTGAACGTGGCCGCGGCGGGCAACTCCAACGACGACCTCGACTCGGACGCGCTCACCGACGCGTCCAGCCCCGACGACTCGACCGCCACGACGCGGACGGTCGACCCGCACAAGTGCTTCGACATCCCCACCCAGTTGCCCGGTGTCGTCACGGTCTCCTCGACCGGCGTCAAGGGCGCCAAGTCGTACTTCTCCAGCTACGGGAAGGGCGTCATCGACGTCGCGGCGCCCGGCGGCGACCGCTACCAGATCCCGGACACGCCCTCGGGGAACGGCCGCATCCTCTCCACGCTGCCGAACAACACCTACGGCTTCCTCCAGGGCACCTCGATGGCGACCCCGCACGTCGCCGGTGTGGCCGCGCTCCTGAAGTCCGAGTACCCCTGGGCGACGCCCGCTCAGCTCCAGCTCCTCCTCAAGGCCGAGGCGGACAACCCGGGTTGCCCGGCCGAGCCGTACGACGGCAACGGTGACGGTGTCGTCGACGCGACCTGCGTGGGCGGCAAGCACGTGAACGGCTTCTACGGCTCCGGCATCGTCAACGCCCTGCGGGCCGTCAAGTAGCGCCTGCCGTTGTTCCCGTGGCCCCGGCCGCCGCACCCACGGCGGCCGGGGCCACGCGCCGTCGGGGCCGCCTCACGTGTTGATCGCGTCCACACCGCATAGTGCCGGTATGACGCATACACCGATGGCCGCTGTGTGGGAGGAGCTGGGCGGAGACCCGGCGCTGCTCCCCGGGGTTTCGACCGTGGCGCGGGCCGGGACGCTGGAAGCCGCCCTGCCCGTACGCGCGTTGGCGCGCGCCTGCGTGGGCGCCTGCGCGCTCGCGGCCGCCGAGCTCGGGGCCCGGCGGGCCGGGCTCGCGCGGGTGCCGCGGGTGATCGTGGACGACGGCGCCGTCGCCACGGCCTTCGTCAGCGAACGGCATCTGCGGATCGACGGACGCGCGCCGCTGAACTTCGCACCGCTGTCCCGGTTCTGGCGGACCGCGGACGGCTGGGTGCGCACGCACGCCAACTATCCGCACCACCGGGCCCGGCTGCTGAGCGCGCTGGGCGCGGCGGACGACGCGAGTCCCGAGGACGTGGCCGCCCTGCTCGCCGGGCGCTCCGCACGGGAGGTCGAGGAGACGGTGTACGCCGCCGGGGGCCTCGCCGTGGCCCTGCGCACGCCGGAGGAGTGGTCGGCCCATGCCCAGGGTCGCGCGCTGGCGGAGCACCCGCTGATCGAATGGGACGGGCCCGCCGGGCGGGGCGGACCGGCGGGCGGCGGACAGGGTGGCGCGGGCGGCCGGCGCGGGCGGGGACTCGGGCCGTTGAGCGCGGATGGGACGCTGCTGCCCGCCGCCGGGGTGCGGGTCCTGGACCTGACGCGGGTCATCGCGGGCCCGGTCGCCACCCGCACGCTCGCCCTGCTGGGTGCCGACGTGCTGCGCGTCGACGCGCCGCACCTGCCGGAGGACCCGGACGCCCACGCGGACACGGGCTTCGGCAAGCGCTCGGCGCTGCTGGACCTGACGGCCGACCGCCGCGCCCTCGACGAGCTGCTGGCGTCGGCGGACGTGGTCGTCACCGGGTACCGGCCCGGTGCCCTCGACCGCTTCGGGCTCTCCCCCGAGGCGCTGGCGGAGCGCCGTCCGGGCCTCGTGGTGGCGCAGGTGTCGGCGTGGGGTGCGTACGGGCCCTGGGGCGGGCGGCGGGGCTTCGACAGCCTGGTGCAGGTGGCCACCGGGATCGCGGCCACGGAGGGATCGCCCCAGCGGCCGGGCGCGCTGCCGGCGCAGGCCCTCGACCACGGCACCGGGTATCTGCTGGCGGCGGCCGTCCTGCGGGCGCTGACCGAGCGGGAGGAGCGGGGCCACGGCGCCGTCGTACGGCTGGCGCTGGCCCGCACGGCGATGTGGCTGACGGACGGGATCGGGCGGCAGGAGGGAGCCGGGGCGGTACCGGACGCCTCGGCGGGGGAACCGTACGACCGTCCCGACGCCTGGCTGTCGGAGCGGGCCGGGCCCGCCGGTCTGCTCGTCCACGCCCTGCCCCCGGTCGCCTTCGCGGGCGGTCCCGCCGACTGGGCGCGCCCTCCGGGCCGCTGGGGGACGGACCCGGCCCGCTGGACCTGAGGGACCGGGGCGCCGGGCGGAACGGCCGCCCGGCGCTCGGGCTCCCGCCGGGTCAGGAGGTGACGAGGACCTTCAGCGCGGTGCGCTCGTCCATCGCCTTGTAGCCCTCGGGCACGCCGTCCAGGCCGACGGTCATGTCGAAGACCGGCGACGGGTCGATGGTGCCGTCCAGGACGTCGGGCAGCAGCTCGGGGATGTACGCGCGCACCGGGGCGACCCCGCCGCGCAGGGCGATGTTCCGGTCGAACATGACGCCCAGGTCGAGGCCCGTGCCGCTGCCGTGGGGCACTCCGACGAAGCCGATCGCGCCGCCGTCACGGGTGATGTTCACGGCCGTGCTCATGGACTGCTCGGTGCCGACCGCCTCGACGACGCAGTGCGCGCCCTGGCCGCCGGTCAGCTCGCGGACGGCCGCGACGGCCGCCTCGCCACGCTCGGCGACGACGTCCGTGGCGCCGAAGCGGAGCGCGATGTCGGTACGGACCTGGTGCCGGCCGAGCGCGATGATCCGCTCCGCGCCGAGCCGCTTGGCCGCGAGCACGGCGCACAGCCCGACGGCCCCGTCGCCCACGACGGCGACGGTCGAGCCCTTGCGGACTCCGGCGCCGAGGGCCGCGTGGTGACCGGTGCCGAGGACGTCGGAGAGCGTCAGCAGCGCGGTCAGCAGGTGGTCGTCGGAGGCGGCCTCCTTGGGAAGCTGGACGAGGGTGCCGTCCGCGAAGGGGACGCGTACGGCCTCGCCCTGGCCGCCGTCGTATCCCACGGAGCCCCAGAAGCCGCCGTGCACGCACGAGGTGGTGAGCCCGTCACGGCAGTAGTCGCACACGCCGTCGGACCACATGAAGGGCGCCACGACCAGGTCGCCGCGCCGGACGCCGGTCACCTCGGAGCCCGTCTCCTCGACGATGCCGAGGAACTCGTGCCCGATGCGCTGGCCCGGCTGCCGGGCCGCCTCGCCGCGGTACGCCCACAGGTCGCTGCCGCAGATGCAGGAACGCAGCACCCGGACGACCGCGTCGGTGGGGAGCTGCACCATGGGCTCGGGCACCTCCTCCACACGCATGTCGAACGGGGCGTGGATGGTGGTGGCGCGCATGGCGAGGATCCTTCTCGTCTGGAGCGTGGGTGAGATGCGCTCAGGGGGTGGTTGAGCGCATCTCACCGTACGCCGCCGTCGGCACGCGTCGCGCGCCGAGGGGGTCGAGCACGCCGCGGACCAGCAGGAACTGGGCCGCGATGTACGTGAGCATGATCCAGAAGGACGCTTTCGGGAGCTGTGGCCAGTCGGCGACGCCGGTGGCGATCAGCGTGTCCGAGAGCATGAAGAGGGCGCCGCCGAGCGCCGCGACGGGGCCGAGGCGCGTGGCCCCGTACGCCATCGCGGTGAGCAGCAGGCTGTAGCCGGCCACGGGGACGCGCAGGCCGGCCGGAAGCCCGGGCCACAGCAGGACGACGAGGGCGACGAGGACGGTGGCGTACGCGGCGAGGAGCCGCGGGTCCCGGACGCGCGCCGTCCTGCGGAAGAGCACGAGGTAGCAGACGTGCCCCGCCGCGAAGGAGGCCATGCCGGCCAGGAAGGCGGGGTCGGCGTCGGACATGAGCGCCAGGTCGCCGCACCAGCCGAGGAGCAGGGCGGCCAGGAGCAGCCGGGGTCCGCCGCGTACACCGGCGTACGCGGCGAGCAGCGGCATCAGGAGCGGCTTGGCGATCCGGTGCCCCGGGTCGTGCCCGGCGAGCAGCGAGAGGAGGTCGACGGCCGCCGCCAGCGCGAAGCAGACGAGCAGGACGCGCGCGGTGCGGGGGCTCACGCGACGGGCTCCGCGGCCGGGGCCTGCGCGGCGGCCGGCGGCGCGGGCTGCCAGCCGGGCCCGCCGAGGAGCCGTCCGGCGCGCTCGCGCCAGCTCGCGGCCGCCCGCAGGTCGCGGGCGATGGCGGTGTACTCGTGGGTGGCCACGCGCAGCGGGTTGTACGTGGTGATGTTCTTGGTGAGTCCGTAGACGGGCCGTTCGGTCTCCGCGACGAACGATCCGAAGAGCCGGTCCCAGACGATGAGGATGCCGCCGAAGTTGCGGTCCAGGTAGCCGCCCTGGGAGGCGTGGTGGACGCGGTGGTGGGAGGGCGTGTTGAGGGCGAACTCGAACCAGCGGGGCAGCTTGTCGATGCGCTCGGTGTGGATCCAGAACTGGTAGACGAGGCTCACCGAGGAGCAGAAGGCGAGCGCGGCGGGGTGCACGCCGAGCGCGATCATCGGGAGGTAGAAGGGCCACGACGTCAGGCCCGTCCAGGGCTGGCGCAGGGCGGTGGTGAGGTTGAACTTCCGGCTGGAGTGGTGCACGACGTGACAGGCCCACAGGAGGCGGATCACGTGGTGGCCGCGGTGGGACCAGTAGTAGAAGAAGTCCTGCGCGAGCAGCATCAGCGGGATCGTCCACCACAGGACGGGCACCCGCAGCGGCGTCAGCGCGTAGACCGCGCTGTAGACGGCGACGATCGGGAACTTCCACAGGAAGTCGAAGAACAGGCTGCCGAGTCCCATGCCGAGGCTCGTCGCGGCGTCCTTCTTCTCGTACCCCGCGGCGTCCTCGTCCGGATGGATCCGGACGCTGATCATCTCGATCACGGCGAGGAGGATGAAGGCGGGTATCGACAGCAGCACGACATCGGGCAGGTTCGGCATGGGTGAACCGTAGATGCGCTGGTCGGTCGCGTACAGAGGCTGTTACCAACAAGTATTACCGGCGGTACGCGCTTACTTCTCGGCGATCTCCGCCAAGAGCCCCCGGGCGGCCGGCCGCGCGCTCCCGGCACCGGCCGGCACCCGAGGCTCACCACACCCGCACCGAGCCTCCTCTCGCGAACACCGGGCTCGTCGCGTCGGCGGGCGGGGTGTCCAGCGGTTCGGCGATCTCGGCCACCGTCGGGCCGGCCTTGGCGGCGATCTCGTCGAGGTACGCCAGGTCGAAGCCGTAGACGCGGGCCGCGTTGCCGCCGACCATGGCGGCGACCTCGGCGCGTGGCAGCCCCGCGTAGGCGAACCGCAGTCCCTCGCGGGTGTAGGGGTGGGTGCCTTCGTCGTGCGGGTAGTCGCTGCCCCACATGATCTTGTCGAGGCCGATGCGGTCGCGCAGCGGCACCTCGTGCGGACGCATGAAACTGGCCCCGACGAAGCAGTTCTCGCGCCAGACCGCGGAGGGGCGCTCGCCCATCGTCGCGGCCAGTCCCGCGCCGAACTTCGACTCGGCCGTCGACGCCCGGCCCGCCGCCGCGACCAGCCGCCGGTGGTAGTAGTCGAGCATGTCGAGCACCCCGGGGATCCAGCCCGAGCCCTGCTCGGTCAGCACCAGTCTCAGACCGGGGTGCCGGCGGAACGCGCCGCCGAACACCAGGTGCCACAGCGCGCGGTGCGAGAACCAGGTCGTCTCCACCATGTAGACCGCGCGGGCCGCCGGTTCGTCCCCGAGCGGCGGCGAGGCGGAGCCCGCGTGGTGGTTCACCGGGACGCCCAGTTCGGCGCAGGCCGCCCAGATCGGGTCGTACGCCGACGAGTACAGCTCGGGCAGGCCCGAACCCGGGGGTGTGCCGGGCAGCAGCAGGCCGCCCTTGAGGCCCGCGGCCGCCGACCGGTGGATCTCCTCGACCGCCGCGTCGGCGTCGTTCAGGAGGATCTGGAAGACGCCCGCGCGCCGGCCGGGCGCCGCCGCGCAGAAGTCGGCGAGCCAGCGGTTGTGGGCCCGCAGCCCCGCCCAGCGCCGCTCGAACTCCGCCGCCGTCGGGGCCGGTGCCATGAGGGAGCCCGACGGGAAGAACGGCGGGATGGTGTTCGGGAAGACCACCTCCGCGACGATGCCGTCCTCCTCCAGTTCCGCGAGCCGCCGCGCGGAGTTCCAGTTCCGGTCGGCGGTGTCGGCGAGGAGGTCCTCGTAGGGGTTGACGTAGTCGGCGGCCCAGGCGTCGAAGTCGTCGTGGTAACGGCGTTCCAGGTACGGCCTGTAGTCGAGGAGATCGGCGCCCGCGTGGCAGTCGGCGGAGATGACGGTGTAGCGGTCCTCGCCACCGGCGCGAGTCCCGGCCTTCTCGGCGGTCTCGGCGCTCTCGGCGCTCTCGGCGTTCTCGGCGCTCTCGGCGTTCTCGGCGCTCTCGGCGTTCTCGGCGGTCATGGGTTCACCCCCAGTACGGGGAAGTCGTGGTCCGTCAGCCAGTGGCGGCCCACCTCGCGCGAGCGCGCCCAGGACGCCTCGACCGCCGACTGGTCCTCGTCCTGGCCCAGTTCGGCCGGGGTCGGACCGATCCGCCGGGCGACCGGGGCCAGTTCGGCGACGTCGAAGCCGAACACCTCGGCCGCCGCGAGGCCCAGCATGCGGCGGGTCTCCGCCACCGGGATGTCGTGGAAGGTCCTCGCCAGCCACGCCCGGGTGTCGGGCCAGGTGCCCTCGGGGTGCGGGAAGTCGCTGCCCCAGAGGATGTTGTCGACGCCGATCTCGTAACGCTGGGCGAGTTCACGGCGCTTGGTGTTGGTCGCGCAGACGAAGACCTGCCGGTCCAGGTACTCGTGCGGGGGCCGCTTCAGCTCCGCGAAGGGCGACAGCTTCTTGCCGCCGTGCGCGCCGAGATACAGCCGGTCCATGAACCACAGCAGGTTGGGCAGCCACCAGCAGCCCGACTCGGCGACGCCGAACCGCAGTCCGGGGTGCCGTTCGAAGACCCCCGACCAGAGCAGGAACCAGAGCGGCCGCGCGGGCCACCAGGTGACCTCGGAGACGTAGATGCCCAGGTGGTCGCCATACTCGTGGCGCGGCGCCGCGCCGGAATGGGTGAGCACGGGCATCGAGCACTCTGCGGCCGCCGCCCACACGGGGTCGTAACGGCGGTCGTGGTAGGGCTCGTTGTCGACCCACATGGAGGGGATCATCAGCGCGCCGAGGCCCGACTCCTTGGCCCGGTACACCTCGGCGACGACCCGTCCGGTCTCACCCGTGACCGGCAGCAGGGCGACCCCGCAGTGGCGTTCGGGGTGCTCGGAGACGAAGTCGGCGAGCCAGCGGTTGTGCGCCTGGGCGCCCGCCATGCCGAGGTCGGGGTCCTGGTCGCCGGAGAGGCCGAGGCCGACGCCGAACGGGGCCGCGGTGCGGCTGTCGACGGCGTCCGCGTCGGGGAAGACGACCTCGGCCGCCACACCGTCGCCGTCGAGCTCCTTGAGGCGCTGTGCGGTGTCCCAACCGCCGCGCAGGCCCTCCTCGTTGTCCTGGAACCACTTGTCGGCGAACGCCTCGTTGCGGATGCCGAGCCGGTTCATCTCCTCGCGGCGCCGGCCCTGGCCCGCGAGGAAGTCGTCGAAGTCCCGGTGGAACCGCGCGTCCAGATAGGGCCGGTACTCCTCGGTGGGAAGTCCGGCGTGGCAGTCGGAGGAGATGATCAGATACGGGTCCTGTTCGCTCACCGCGCCCCCTCAGTCGAGGATGAAACTTTCCAGGTACGACGGATCGGCCCGCTCGAGCATCGACCGCGACCGCGCCAGGATCTGCCGGTCGCTGTGCTCGCTCTCGGGCAGCAGCCAGAAGCGGCCCGCGCCGATCCCCTCGGCGACGAGGTCGGCGACCTCCTCGACGGGGGTGAACCGCACCTCGTGGCCCGCCTCGTTCATCGCGGCCTCCCACTGGGCGAGGCTGCGGTACGGGGTCCTGCGGGGCCGCTCCTTCGCGTACCGCCCGGGCCGGTTGCGGTGCGACTCCCACAGGCCCGTGCGCAGCATGTGCGGTCCGGGGAACAGCACGGAGGCCCCCACGCGCGCGTGCTCCGCCTTCAGATGCGCGTACAGCGACTCGGTCAGCGTCACCACGGCCGCCTTGGTGACGGCGTACACGGAGGCGGTGGGCAGCGGGGCGATCCCGCCGTCCCCGGACGAGGTGTTGACGACGTGGCCGGGCTCGCCGCCTGCGAGCATCCGCGGCACGAACGCCTGGACGCCGTGGAAGACACCCCACACGTTGACGGCGAACGCCCACTTCCAGTCGTTGGGGTCGTGCTCCCACATCCGGCCCTCGGCGCCGGAGCCGACCCCGGCGTTGTTGCACAGGACGTGGACCGCGCCGTACGTGGTGTACACGTCCTCGGCGAGCGCGAGGACCTCGGAGCGCTCCGAGACGTCGACGACGCGCGCGTGGACGTCGGCGCCGTCCTCGCGCAGCTCGCCCGCGGCCTTGTCCAGCGCGCCCTCCTCGACGTCGGCGAGGACGACCTTCAGGCCGTCCGCCGCGAACCGCCGGGCCATCGCGAGCCCGATGCCGCTCGCCGCGCCGGTGACGACGGCGACCTGTCCCGCGCGCAGCTCCATCAGACGCTCCCCTCGGGCGGACCGTCGAGGATCTGCCGGGGATCGTCGTAGCGCTGGTGGATGTACGGCAGCAGGGCCCGGGCGCTGACGCGTTCGGCGACCCTGCCCTTCTGGTCGGTGGTCTTCTCGCCGAGGGTGATCTCCAGCAGCTTGCGTACCGGCAGATCGGCGACCGGGTCGTACATGGACTCGCGCAGGACGACGTCCCCGGTGACGCGCTCCAGCCTGCGGACCTTCTCGTCGCGTACGCAGTGCACGAGGACGGGGTCGGCGTCGAATCCCGAACCGTCCACCGCGGGGAGGAACTTGAAGTAGAAGTCTGTCTTGCGCGCGGGTTCGGGCAGCGGCAGGGGGCCGCTCACGGCGCCGCGCACCTCGACGAAGGCGATGCCGTGCCGGGCGAGCGCGGCCCGTACGACGAGCCCGTCGCGCTCGACGGTCACCTCGCCGAGCTTCTTGGGCTCACCGAAGACCTCCCTGCCGCCGGTCAGGGCCCGCTCGTGGGTCATCGGCATGACCAGCGGATACCAGCCCTCGACGTCCTCGTGGGCGGCGGCGACGGCGAACGAGCCCGCGCCCAGCGGGTATCCGGGCAGATCGACCTTGCTGATGTTGACCCGCACCAGCGGGCGGGCGGTGGGCTTCAGCGGGGGCGGCAGGACCGCCGCGACCGCGTCCGGGTCGCTCTCCCAGACGGCCACCACACCGGTCGACCAGATGTCGGGGAGTTTCGAGCTCGCGGCGCGCGCGGCGTCGATCTCCGCCTCGGTCCGCGCGCCGTACCTCACTCGTGCCATGTCCGTACCGCCCTTCGTAGGCGCTACCTGCTGGGGCGCGGAGCACGCTTGCACCGCACGGGTGAAAGGTCCATAGCCGTGCGCCGACGCGATGCCCGACGGCCCTTCGGACGGGCCCTGTTCGGGAACGGACGGCCGCTCGCACGGAGGCGCGGAAATAATCGGTGGCATCCGAGGCGGGTGCCTTCCTAGACTCCGCAAGCGCGGGGGCGGCTCCGCAAGCGTGCTTCCTTCTCTCTTTTCTACGACTGCCGTAGCGCGCTCACTCTCCGCCCCCGCCTCACCCACTTCCGATCCCGGGGGATCTCCGCTTGTCCGTACTGTCGTCCGTGCTGCTCCGCCGCCTGCGTACCGTCTACGTCGACCAGGCCGGGCCACGGCCGGGAGACCCGGAGACGACCGAGGGGCTCGTCGCTCTGGAGGCGGAGCTGCTCGACCGGGGATTCGCCCCGGCCGCACCGCTGCGCGCCGCGCTCGCCTGGCTCGGCCCCGCGGGTCTCGCGGACGCCGGTACCGCCCTGATCCGGCAGATCGACGCGGAACTGGGCGCGGACCGCACCCATATGCCGCTGTTCCGCAGCTTCCCGGCGTCGGTGCCCGACGACACCTTCCGGCTGTACGTCGACCGTGTCTTCACCCTGCTGCTCCAGTGGCCCGCCCAGCCGTGCGTGCTGTGCGGCACGGTCGGCAGCGTGCATCCCGTGGCGCCGTGCGCCCACCTGGTGTGCCGTGTCTGCTGGGACGGCGGCGACTACGCCGGCTGCCCCCTGTGCCACCGCCGGATCGACGGCACGGACCCCTTCCTGAAGCCCGCCGCGCCCCGGATCCAGCGTGAACTGCCCGTCGGACCGCTGAAGTTGCTGGCACTCGGGATCGACCAGCGGGCGGACGCGACGAAGGCGCTGCTGCGGCTGCTGGCCCGGCGGACGCCGCTGCCGCCGCAGGACCGGGACGACGTGAAGCTGCTCCTCGGGCACGCGCCCCCCGCTCTCGACTGGCTGCCCGCGGACATCCCCGTCCGCGAGACGAAGGCCCTGGTGCTCGGCAGCCTCCTGCTGGACCGGCGCACGCGCGCGGCCGTGCGCCCGCTGCTCGCCGCGCACCTCACCACGGCGACGGACGTGCTGCGGCTGCTGCAGGTCTGGTCGGGCGGCGAGGCCGATCTCGTCGAGCCGCGCCGGCTGCGTTCGCTGCCCCGCGCGCTGCGCCGCGAACTGCTCGCCGTGCTCAACGGGTTCGCGGCCGCGTCGCTGGTCGAGGACGTGCTGCGGCATCCGCTCGGCTGGAAGCGCGCCGCCGAGATCCTGCACCCCTACGAGCGGCACGAGCGGCATCCGAAGGCCGCCCTCGCCTTCGCCGTGCTGCGCGGCACGGACACCTCGGCCACACCCCTCGGCGAAGCGCTGCTGCGCACAGCGGCCGCGCACCCGGAGGCGGTGCGGATCGACGGCGCGCGCATCCGGCCCGACTCCTGGGGCGCGCACACCGAACAGGCCCTGCGCGAGAAGGACTTCCCGCTCGCGCTCGACCTGCTCGCCCGGCGGCCGGGCGAACTGCTGCGCAGGCTGGACCACCTGCTGCGCCTGCACGATCTGGAGGAACTGCCCGAGGGCTTCGCCGACACCCTGCGGCGGGTGCTTCCGCAGGCCGGTCCCGGGCCGCTGCTCGCGGCGCTCGGCCGCCTGAGGATCCGTCACCTCCCGGGCGAGCGCCGGGTGTTCTTCCCACGCGGCAAGGTCACCCGCTCCTTCACCCTGGACGACACCCGGGCCCCGCTGGCCGAGGCGGTCACCGACGGCGTCCGCGCGCTCCTGGAGGCCGAAGCGGTGCGCCGGCTCGCGGCCGCCCCGCGCTTCGACCTCGCCGTGCTCGACGCGGACCTCGCGGGCCTGGCCGTCCCCTCCGTCGAGCGGGCGTCCGCGAAGGCGCTGGTCTCGGTGCCGCGCGGCAGCACCCAGCCGCTCCCCGAGGGACAGGTCCTGCGCCTGTTCCTGCACTGGACGCAGCCCGCGAAGATCCGCGTGGACCTCGATCTGTCCGTCGCGCTGTACGACGAGGACTGGGCGTTCGTCGGCGTGTGCGACTACACCAACCTCGTCCACGGGGACCGGGCGATCGTCCACTCCGGCGACCTCACCTCGGCCCCGGCGCCCGACGGGGCCACCGAGTACGTGGACCTGGACCTCGCGGCGCTCGCCGGGGGCCCGGTGCGCTTCGCGGTGCCCGTCGTGTTCAGCTACAACGACATCGCCTTCGAGCATCTCCTCGACGCCTTCGCCGGCTTCATGGCCCTGCCCTCGACGGACGGGCGGGACGCCTCGTACGACCCCCGCACGGTGCGTCAGCGCTACGACCTGGAGGGGGACTCGCGCATCCACGTCCCGCTGCTGGTCGACCTGGAGCGCCGCACGTTCCTGTGGACCGACCTGCATCTGCCGTCCTCCGAGGGCTTCCACAGCGTGCACCGGCACGGCGCCGACCTCGGCCGCGTCGGCAGGGACCTGTTCCAGTACTTCACGACCGGCCGTACGACGCTGTGGGACCTGGCGGTGTGGCATGCGGCGGCCCGTACGGACGAGGTCGTGGTGGTGCGGCGGGCACGGTCGGGCGGGGAACTGTGGCACTACGCGCGCGGGGAGGGCGAGAGCGGACCGGACTTCGCCGCCCGGGTACGCGCGCTGGGCCCTCCGGAGCGGCGGAGCCCGGCCGAGGACGTGGACGCGCTCGCCGCGGAGGCGGCCGCCAAGAGGCACGTCCTGCTCGCCCTGGTGCACGGCGGTGTAGCCCCCGAGGGCGCGAGCGGATCGGTATACCGCCTGCTGCCCGGCCCGGTCGACGGCTGCGGTCTGACCCTGCTGACGGCAGGGGACCTGGTGGCGGCGCTGGGCTGAGCGCGTCAACACCGGGCCCCGCGGACCCGGTTGCGGCGCCCGGGCGCGCGTGGCCCGGTGACGGGCCGCCGGGGGCCTCCGTCGCGGAAGGCGGGGGCCGGTGTGTCAGTCGGGGCCCGTATCCTCATTGACCATGCTCGAAGACCTCACGACCGCAGCGTCCCCTGCCTCCTGGCCGGCCGCGTATCCGCAGGGATACGCGGTCGTCGACGTGGAGACCACAGGACTGGCCCGCGACGACCGGATAATCTCCGCCGCCGTCTACCGGCTGGACGCGCGCGGCGAGGTCGAGGACCACTGGTACACGATGGTCAATCCGGAGCGGGACCCCGGCCCGGTGTGGATCCACGGTCTGACGAGCGAGATGCTCGAAGGGGCGCCGCTCTTCCACGAGGTGGCCGAGGAGTTCGCCGCCCGGCTCGCGGGGCGGGTGCTCGTCGCGCACAACGCGGTCTTCGACTGGTCGATGATCGCGCGGGAGTACGCGCGCGCGGAGCGTGAGGCGCCGGTGCGTCAGCGCCTGTGCACCATCGCCCTCTCCAAGGAGCTGGGGCTGCCGCTGCCCAACCACAAGCTGGAGTCGCTGGCCGCGCACTTCGGCGTCGTACAGCAGCGGGCGCACCACGCGCTGGACGACGCGCGCGTGCTGGCCGAGGCGTTCCGGCCGAGCCTGCGGGCCGCGGCCGAGGGCGGGGTGCGGCTGCCGCTCCTCGAATGCCTGCCGCTCAAGGAGTGGTCCGACAGCGCCGCGGCTCCGCGGATCGGACGGCAGGCCGGGAGCTACGGCTCCGGTGGTTACCCGTCGGGGAGTTGGCGCCCGTCCCGCAAGCGCCCCGCGTGCCCGTATCCGAACCCCGGCCGGTACACGGCGGACAAACCGCTCAAACAGGGCATGCGGATCGCGTTCTCCGGGGACACGTCCGTCGACCGCGAACTGCTGGAGGACCGTGCCGTCGAGGCCGGACTGCATGTCGCGACGAGCCTGTCGCGACTGACCAGCCTGCTGGTGACCAACGACCCGGACTCCGGCACGTCAAAGGTGGTCAAAGCGCGGCAATTCGGGACACCCGTGGTCGACGAGGCCGCGTTCGGACAGCTCCTGCGTGACGTCGAACCCGCATCGGAAGGGTGACGGACGTACGGGTGATTGACGGGCGACTCGCCCCGCGCCCGCTCGCCCGCACCGCCCCGGCACCCCACCCTGTGGCGCATGGCGAGATGCGAAGTATGCGGCAATGACTACGGAATGACCTTCGAGGTGCACGCGCAGGGCGCCGTGCACGTCTTCGACTGCTTCTCCTGCGCGATCCACCGGATGGCCCCGATCTGCGAGCACTGTCGCGTCCAGGTCATCGGCCAGGGTGTCGAGGTCGAGGGCCACTGGTACTGCGGCGCGCACTGTGCCCGCGCGGAGGGGAAGGCGGGGATCGTCGACAAGGTCTGAGCCCCGGCCCGTCTCCCCGGACGGGGCGTCGCGCGGCCCTCGGCGGGACCCTCCCGTCGGGGGCCGAATCATGCCGAGTACCGTCAATGGGGTGTACCGCTTCCTGTTGACCCGCCAGTGGGTGATCCTCACCCTCGTGGCCCTCGCGCTCATCCCGACGATGATCAAGCTGGGCTTCTGGCAGCTCCACCGGCACGAGCACAAGGTCGCCCTGAACACGGTGATCTCCGACTCGCTCGCCGCGAAGCCGGTCCCCGTGGAGACGGTCACCACACCGGGCCGGCAGATCCGGGACGACGACCTGTACCGCCGGGTGACGGCGAAGGGCCGCTTCGACACCGCGCACGAAGAGGTCGTCCGCCGCCGCACCAACGCCGACGGCGAGGTCGGCTACCACGTCCTGACCCCGTTCGTCCTGGACGACGGCCGCGTCCTCATGGTCAACCGGGGCTGGGTCCCGGCGGACGGCGCGCAGACCGCCTTCCCAAAGATCCCCGCCCCCGCCGCGGGCGAGATCACCGTCACCGGCCGGCTGATGGCCGACCAGACGACCGCCGAGAGCGGCATCAAGAACGTCCAGGGCCTGCCCGACCGTCAGGTCATGCTGATCAGCAGCGGGCAGGAGGCGCAGCGCCTCGGCAAGGACGTCCTCGGCGGCTACGTCGAGCAGACCGCGCCCGCTCCCAGGGGCGGCTCCCCCGAGCTGATCCCCGACCCCGAGCACAGCGACATCGGCCCGCACATGGCCTACGCGATCCAGTGGTGGCTCTTCTCGGCGGGCGTCCCGTTCGGCTGGGTGGTCCTGGTCCGCCGCGAACGCCGCGACCGGGCGGAGGCGGCCGCCGCCGAGAGCACGCCGGAGGCGGAACCGGCGGGCGTGTAGACCGACCGGCGGGTGGGCCGGCAGGCCGGCCGACCCGCGGGCACGAGGACCGCCGGGCACGCGGACCGGCAGGCATGAGGACCGCCGGGCGTGCGGACCGCCGGGCATGCGGACCGGCGGCGGGGGCTCCCAGTTCCCCCCTCCCTCCGCACCACCCGGCGCTCACGCCACTCTGGCGGCCCGATTGACCGTCACCCGGGTCGGGAACCCGTCCACCGTGCACCGACGCATCGAGGACTACGCGCTCATCGGGGACGAGCAGACCGCCGCTCTGGTGGGCCGCGACGGCTCCATCGACTGGCTGTGCCTGCCCCGCTTCGACTCTGCGGCCTGTTTCGCCGCCCTGCTCGGCGACGAGGACAACGGCCACTGGCGGATCGCTCCCGAGGGCGCCGGCGCGTGCACCCGGCGCGCCTACCGCCCGGACACCCTGGTGCTGGACACCGAATGGGACACCGACGAGGGCTCGGTCCGGGTGACCGACCTGATGCCGCAGCGCGAGCACGCCCCCGACGTCGTACGCGTCATCGAGGGCCTCACCGGCCGCGTCCGGATGCGCAGCCTGCTGCGGCTGCGGTTCGACTACGGCTCGGTCGTCCCGTGGATGCGCCGCTCGGACGGCCACCGGGTCGCGGTCGCGGGACCGGACTCCGTGTGGCTGCGCAGCGAGCCGCCCGTGTACACCTACGGCAAGGACTTCCGCACGCACTCGGAGTTCACCGTGGAGGCGGGCGACAAGGTCGCCTTCGTCCTGACCTGGCACCCCTCGCACCGGCCCCGGCCGCCCCTGTGCGATCCCTTCGAGGCCCTGGAGACCAGCGTCCAGGACTGGAGGGCATGGGCGGCGCGCTGCCGCTACGACGGTCCGCACCGGGACGCCGTCGTCCGCTCCCTGATCACCCTCAAGGCCCTCACCTACGCGCCGACCGGCGGCATCGTCGCCGCCCCCACCACCTCGCTGCCCGAGGAACTCGGCGGCGTCCGCAACTGGGACTACCGCTACTGCTGGCTGCGCGACTCCACCCTCACCCTCGGCGCGCTCCTGTCGGCCGGCTACCACGAGGAGGCCGAGGCCTGGCGCGACTGGCTGCTGCGCGCGGTCGCCGGCGACCCGGCGGCCCTCCAGATCATGTACGGCCTCTCGGGTGAACGCCGGCTGCAGGAGTACGAGATCCCCTGGCTGTCCGGCTACGCGGGCTCCTCGCCCGTCCGCGTCGGCAACAGCGCGGTCGACCAACTGCAGCTCGACGTGTACGGCGAGGTCATCGACTCGCTGTCGCTCGCCCGCCGCTCGGGCCTGCCGTCCCGGCCCCACATGTGGCGGGTGGAGTGCGCCATGATGGAGTTCCTCCGCGTGGCGTGGCGGCAGCCCGACGAGGGGATCTGGGAGGTGCGCGGCCCGCGCCGGCACTTCGTGTACTCGAAGGTGATGGCCTGGGTGGCCGCCGACCGCGCCGTCCGCACCCTGGAGGAGGACCCGAGCCTCGACGGGGACCTGGAGGGCTGGCGGGCGATGCGCGACGAGGTGCACCGGGAGGTGTGCGAGCGCGGCTTCGACCCCGTCAGGAACACCTTCACGCAGTCCTACGGCTCGCCCGAGCTGGACGCCTCCCTGCTGCTCATCCCGCGCGTGGGGTTCCTGCCGCCGGACGATCCGCGGGTGGTCGGCACGGTCGACGCGGTCCGCGAGGAACTCGCCCGCGACGGGTTCCTGGTGCGCCGCTACAGCACCACGACGACGGCCGACGTCGACGGGCTCCCGGGCGACGAGGGCACCTTCGTCGTCTGCTCGTTCTGGCTCGCGGACGCCCTGCATCTGACGGGCCGTACCCGCGAGGCGCGGGAGCTGTTCGAGCGGCTGGTCGGTCTCACCAACGACCTGGGACTGCTGTCGGAGGAGTACGACCCGGTCGCGGGCCGCCAGCTCGGCAACTTCCCCCAGGCCTTCAGCCACATCGGCCTGGTGGTGTCCGCGCTCAGCCTGTTCGGCGTCGACGAGCCGGGGGAAGCACCGGGGGCCGGGTCACCGGGATAGGGGAGGATGGGGCCATGGATCTTGGACTGAAGGATCGTGTGTACGTCGTCACGGGTGCCACCCGGGGCCTGGGCAACGCCGCCGCGCGTGAACTCGTCGCCGACGGCGCCAGGGTGGTCGTCACCGGACGCGACGAGAAGAGCGCGGCCGGCGCCGCCGCCGCGCTCGGCCCGAACGCGGTGGGCGTCGCGGCCGACAACGGGGCCGCCGAGACCCCGGCCCGGCTCATCGCCGGCGCCCGTGAGCACTTCGGCGGCTTCGACGGCATCCTGATCAGCGTCGGCGGACCGCCGCCCGGGTTCGCCGCGGACAACACCGACGAACAGTGGATGGTGGCGTTCGAGTCGGTCTTCCTCGGTGCGGTACGGCTGGCCCGCGCGGCGGCCGAGGAGCTCGGCGAGGGCGGGGTCATCGGCTTCGTGCTCTCCGGCTCGGTGCACGAGCCCATCCCCGGCCTCACCATCTCCAACGGTCTGCGTCCGGGCCTGGCCGGTTTCGCCAAGTCCCTCGCGAACGAGCTGGGCCCGCGCGGCATCCGCGTCGTCGGGCTGCTGCCGTCCCGCATCGACACGGACCGCGTCCGCCAGCTCGACGGTCTGTCCGCCGACCCCGAGGCCACCCGCGCGGCCAACGAGTCCCGCATCCCGCTGCGCCGCTACGGCGCCCCGGAGGAGTTCGGCCGCACGGCCGCCTTCCTGCTCTCCCCCGCAGCGTCCTACCTGACAGGCATCATGCTCCCGGTGGACGGCGGAATGCGGGGCGGCTTCTAGAACCCCGGCACAACAGAACACCGGCCGGGGCTCCAGGCCCCCGGCGGGGCACGCGGGACGCCGGGCCACGCGACCCGGCGGGGCACAGGAGAACACCGGGCGGGGTCCGGCCCCCGGCGGGCACGGCGGCATGCGGGGCGGACCTCCAGCCCCCCGGCGCACACGTCAGGACACCGGACGGATTCCGGCCTCCGGCGGGGCACGGCGGAACGCCGGGCGGATCTCCACCCCCGGCCGAGCAGGCAGAACGAAGGGCGGGGCTCCAGGCCCCTGGTCATGGCCCCCGGCCCGTCACGTCACCCGTTCGGCGCGGTGTTTGACGCCGCGCAGGCGCACCTCCGCCGGGAGTGCGGCGAGGCCGGCCGAGTCCCGTGCGTGCGTGAGCGCCTCCACGGTCAGCAGCCGCAGCGCCTGTCCGGGGTCCACATGCGGTTCCAGCCGGAGCCGCACGCGCGCCGCGGGCTGAGTGCGCCGCCCGGTCAGGTGGACGTCGGCCCGGTCCACACCGCCCAGCCGGGCCGATTCGGCGGCCAGTACGCCCTCCAGGGCCTGTCCGCGCAGCAGCGCGCCCGCCCCGTCACCGGTGTCGACGAGCACGTCGGCGAGCCGCCGGCGCCGTACGACGGCGACCAGCCACCACAGGGCGAGCAGCAGGAGCACCGCGAGCGCGGCGATGACGACGGGCCACCACCAGCCCTGGTCGCGCCACTTGGTCCGTTCGGCGGTACTGAGCAGCACGTCGTGCCGCCCGTCGTGGATCCACCACGACGGGGGCCGGACGCCGAGCCCCACGGCGAGCACGGAGCCGCCGAGGACGAGCAGCACGAGCCCGATGAAGCCGATCAGTACACGGTTGACGATCCGCAGCACGGACCTCACCCCTTTCGTCCGGGCCGCGCGACATGCACCGCCAGGGCGGGCGAACGGGACAGTCCCAGGCCCCTGATGCCGTCGGCGAGGGTGACGTCGAGGTCGGCGCGCACGTCGTCGAGCTCCCTGAAGTGCGCCACCGCGCGGACGTCGACCTTCCGGCGCTTCACGCGCACGCGGACCGTCTGGACACCCGCGACCTCCATGGCCCGGTCGCGGAGCGCCATCGCCGCGGCGCCCCGGTGCAGTCCGGCGCGGACGTCGGTGTGGGTGCGCCGCATCGGCAGCACGTCCCGCAGTCCCGGTGTCGCCGCGAGGACGATCAGCCACAGTCCCAGCGTGGCGGCGACTCCCGCGCCGACGAGGACCGCGGTGTCGTCGAGCGGCCGTTCGGCGAGCTGTTCGGCCAGCCAGGTCCGCCAGCGCAACGCGGACCGTCCGGCGCGCACGGCCACGACGTCGTACAGGAAGGCTCCCGCGGCGACGAGGAGCAGGAACGCGAGGATGCCGGCGGGAACGCGGCGCGCGGACCAGAACCGGCCCTGGCGGCCGTCCTCGTCGGCGGCGGTCCCCAGCGGTTCGTAGGCCGCGGAGGAGGCGGACTGGCCGAGGGCGCCCGCGCCGTCTCCCGGCTCCGGCTGCTCCTCCTTCTCCAGTACGGGCATCCTGCGGGTGTCCTCGGAGCCCTGGGGCTCGCTCATTGCGTCCTCCCCTGTGCCGCGCCGGGCCCGGGTGTCAGATGCAGCCGCTCCACCTGGACGGCCACCTCGGGCACTTCCATCCCCGCCAACGCCTCTACCCGCTCGACGACATGACGACGCACCTCGCCGCACTGGGCCCCGATGTCCGCGGGGTAGCCGAGTTCGAGGCTGACCCGGACCCGGGCGCTGTGCGTCGGGGTGCCGTCCGTGCCGCCGGAGCCCGACGCCTGGCGCCGTACGACGACCGTCGCGTGCGGGGCGGCGGCGTCGGCGGGCAGCGGAGGCAGCGCCTCGCGCGCCGCCCGCGAGGCGATCTTCGCGACGACACGGTCGGCGATCCGGGTGGCGCCCCGCTCGGGCGGCGGGACCCGGACCCTCTCGACGCCCGGCGCGGTCTCACCGAGCCGGTCGACATGACCTGGCACGCGTCACCGCCGCCGGTCGTCGCGGGCACGGAAGAGGTCGCCGATGTCCATGTCCCCCTCCAGGAACCGTCCGACGACGAACCCGACGGCCCCCAGGGCGGCCACCAGGAGGAAGGCGCCGAAGCCGCCGAAGTACCCGGCGAAGCCCAGCGCCATTCCGGCGATCATGCCGATCACGGCCAAGCTCATGATGCGCTCCTCAGCAGTCGGTGGCCGCGTGATCACTCAGGGTGCGGTGGCCGGTCGTCCCGTGGTTCCGGGCGGCCCGGTGGGTCACTGGAGCCGTGACTCCGGCTCCTCTTCCTCTTCCTCCGGAAGCTTCACGTCACTCACCGCGATGTTGACTTCCACCACTTCGAGCCCCGTCATGCGTTCGACGGCGGAGATGACGTTCTCGCGCACGGCGTGCGCGACGTCGGAGATCGACACGCCGTAGTCGACGACGATCTCCAGGTCGAGCGCCGTCTGCAGCTCTCCGACCTCGGCCTTCACACCCCGCGTCACGGATTTGGTGGAACCGCCCGGCACCCGGTCCCGTACCGCTCCGAAGGTGCGGCTCAGCCCGCTGCCCATCGTGTGGACACCGACCACGTCCCGGGCGGCGAGCCCGGCGATCTTCTCCACGACACCGTCGGCGATCGTGGTGCGTCCCCGCGTGGCGGGATCTCCGCCGCCGCGCCGGGTGGGCTTACGGGTCTGCTGGGGCTCCTTCTCCGTGTCGGGGCTGTCCGTCCGGTTCCGCTCGGTCATGTCGGTCATCGCCGTACGTCCCTTTCGGTCGTCCTCCTCTGCTCACAGTAGGTCGGGTCGCGCGGTCTCGCGCCGTGGATGGGGCACGCTGGAGCAATGACGGCGGACCGGTGGACGCAGGTGGTACGGCAGCAGCTCGGACTCGGCAGGCTCCTGCCGCTGGGCCTCGCGCTCGACGGGGCGTGGATCACGGAGGAGGCGGCCGGGTCGGTGCTGCGGCGCGAGACGGCGGCCGTCGAGGGGGTGCGGCTCGGGGCGCTGCGGATCGCGCTCGCGGATCCGGACCTGGCCGGCACACCGGCCGTACCGCCGCCGCCCAGCGCTCTGCCGCCGGGCCCGCTGCGCGTCACCGCGGAGTTCCGGGCCTCGGTGGATCCCACGGCTCCGGGCGTCGAGCCCCTTCCGGCCGTCGCGGCCCGGCTGCGCCTGGCCGTCGTGTCCGCCGCGACCCGGGTGCTCGGCCTCGACGTCGCGGAGGTCGACCTGCGGGTGACGGACCTGTCGGAGGACAAGGACGAGGACGAGGCACCCGCGGCGCCCCCGGCCGGCGACGTGAGGACGTCGCCGGTGCCGAAGGACCCCGAGGAGGCGCGGATCGCGTCGGCCGTTCTGGCGGTCCCCGGGGTCACCCGTCTGACGGACTCCCTGGGCCGGCCGGTCCACGTCGAGAGCGCGCCGCCCGCCACGGGGACGGCTCTGCCGCGCCGCCACGTCCGCGTCGAGCTGGAGGTCTCCGGGGACGAACGCGCGGTGGACGTGGCACGGACGGTGAGGGCCGCGGTCACCGAGGCCGCACAGGACGAACCGTCCGTGGCGGTCCTGGTGACGGCCGTGACCGAGGGCACGCGTCACCGGTGACCGCCGGCCCCCGGGAGGCGTGACCCGTACGACGGTACGGACGCGAGACCCGGCCCCGTACGGCGGACGGCGTCACCTCCGTACGGGCACGAGGCACGACACCCGCACGGGCGACCGTCGTTCGGGTGACCCTCGGACGACGTACGGACCGCCCGCACGGCGGGATGCCCTCCGTGCGGGTCCTCGGACAGGCGCTAGTCGCCCACGCCCGCGAGGTCGCGGAGCCTGCGGGCCTGGGAGGCGCGTTCGGCGGTGCGCTGCTCCTCGTAGGACCGCTCCTGGGCCCCGCGCAGCAGCGCCTTCGTCTCGATCACGGCGTCCCGCGGCGCGGCCAGCAGCGCCGCGGCGAGGTCGCCGACCGCGGCGTCGAGCTGCTCGCCGGGCACGGCGAGGTTGGCGAGCCCGGTGCGCTCGGCCTCCTCGGCCAGGACGAAGCGGCCCGTGGCGCAGATCTCCAGCGCGCGGGCGTATCCGACGAGGCCGACCAGCGGGTGCGTCCCCGTGAGGTCGGGCACCAGGCCGAGGCTGGTCTCGCGCATGGCGAACTGCACGTCGTCGGCGACGACGCGCAGGTCACAGGCGAGGGCGAGCTGGAACCCGGCACCGATGGCATGTCCCTGGACCGCGGCGATGGACACGAGGTCACTGCGCCGCCACCAGGTGAACGCCTCCTGGTACTCGGCGATGGTCGCGTCGAGCTCGGCGTCGGAGCCGCGCGCGAGGTCGATGAACGACGGTTCCCCGTCGAACCCCTCGGGCGTGAACGCCTGCCGGTCGAGCCCCGCGGAGAAGGACTGGCCCTCGGCACGCAGGACGACCACCCGGACGGAGCCCGGCAGTGACCGGCCGGCCTGCGTCAAGGCCCGCCAGAGAGCGGGACTCTGGGCATTGCGCTTGGCCGGATTGGTCAGCGTCACCGTGGCGATCGCGTCGTCGACGGTGAGCCGTACGCCGTCCTTGTCGAGTACCGGGTCGAGGTCCTTGTCGAGCGAAGCCATGGGCTGCCTCCGATGGGTGCGGTCGGATCAGACGCGTACCTCGCGAAGACACGAGGAACGCACCTAAGTGACTGCACAGTAACCACCCGGTCGGTCACCCGACCGACCGGGTGGTCACCACCGAAGCCGATGGGGACGCCCGGCCTCAGGCCGAGGCGGCCTTCTTGCCCCGCGTCGCTCCGCCACGCCCTCGGAGCGTGACACCCGACTCGCTGAGCATCCGGTGGACGAAGCCATACGAGCGGCCGGTTTCTTCGGCCAGCGCTCGGATGCTCGCACCGGAGTCGTACTTCTTCTTCAGGTCTGCCGCGAGCTTGTCGCGCGCGGCGCCGGTAACCCGGCTGCCCTTCTTCAGAGTCTCGGCCACCCGGTCCTCCTCATGGGAAGTGCGCTCTGGACTCTCATGATCACCCCTTTCGGGCGTCATGGCCACCCATTCGGCAAGGTCCGTAAGACAAGGTTTTGACGACAGGAGCCCGTCCCCACGAACGGAATCAGGGATTCCGGCCGATGGCGTCGGTACCGCCGAACGGGTTCCTCCGTGAAATACCTGGTCAGGGACGCAAGACGGCCGAGCCCTTGGGAACAAAGGACTCGGCCGTGAAATCGATGTACGACACACCTCGGTACGAGGAGATCTCACACAGATGATGGATCACGGATCGGCCGAATGATCCATACGCAGTGGATCACTCCATCGATCAAGCGGCTCGGGCCCCCTCCGGGAGGCCGCGCGGGGCTCAGGCGAGGGCCACCAGGTCGGCGTAGTCGGCGCCCCACAGGTCCTCGACGCCGTCCGGGAGCAGGATGATCCGCTCCGGCTGGAGCGCCTCGACGGCACCCTCGTCGTGGGTGACGAGGACGACGGCGCCCTTGTAGGTGCGCAGCGCGCCGAGGATCTCCTCGCGGCTGGCCGGGTCGAGGTTGTTCGTCGGCTCGTCGAGCAGCAGCACGTTCGCCGAGGAGACCACGAGGGTCGCGAGGGCCAGACGGGTCTTCTCACCGCCGGAGAGGACGCCGGCCGGCTTGTCGACGTCGTCGCCGGAGAACAGGAACGAGCCGAGCGTCTTGCGGACCTCGACCAGGTCCAGGTCGGGGGCGGCGGAGCGCATGTTCTCCAGGACCGTGCGCTCGGGGTCGAGCGTCTCGTGCTCCTGCGCGTAGTAGCCGAGCTTGAGGCCGTGGCCCTCGACGACCTCTCCGGTGTCGGGCTTCTCGGCACCGCCGAGGAGCCGCAGGAGGGTCGTCTTGCCGGCGCCGTTCAGGCCGAGGATGACGACGCGGGAGCCCTTGTCGATGGCCAGGTCGACGTCGGTGAAGATCTCCAGGGAGCCGTACGACTTCGACAGGCCCTCGGCCATGAGCGGCGTCTTGCCGCAGGGCGCGGGCTCCGGAAAGCGGAGCTTGGCGACCTTGTCGGAGACCCGGACGGACTCCAGGCCGGCGAGCAGCCGGTCGGCGCGCTTGGCCATGTTCTGCGCGGCGACCGTCTTGGTGGCCTTGGCGCGCATCTTGTCGGCCTGCGCGTTCAGTGCCGCGGCCTTCTTCTCCGCGTTCTGGCGCTCGCGCTTGCGGCGCTTCTCGTCGGCCTCGCGCTGCTGCTGGTACAGCTTCCAGCCCATGTTGTAGACGTCGATCGTGGCGCGGTTGGCGTCCAGGTAGAACACCTTGTTCACGACCGTCTCCACGAGGTCGACGTCGTGGGAGATCACGATGAAGCCGCCGCGGTAGGTCTTCAGGTAGTCGCGCAGCCAGACGATCGAGTCGGCGTCGAGGTGGTTCGTCGGCTCGTCGAGCAGCAGGGTGTCGGCGTCCGAGAAGAGGATGCGGGCCAGCTCGATACGACGGCGCTGACCGCCGGAGAGCGTGTGCAGGGGCTGGCCGAGCACGCGGTCGGGCAGGTTGAGCGCGGCGGCGATCGTCGCGGCCTCGGCCTCCGCGGAGTACCCGCCCTTGGTGAGGAACTCCGTCTCCTGGCGCTCGTACTGGCGCAGGGCCTTCTCCCGGGTCGCCCCCGAGCCGTTGGCGATGCGCTGTTCGTTCTCGCGCATCTTGCGGATCAGTACGTCCAGGCCGCGGGCCGACAGGACGCGGTCGCGGGCGAGGACGTCGAGGTCTCCGGTGCGCGGGTCCTGCGGGAGGTAGCCGACCTCGCCGGAGCGGGCGACGGCTCCGGCGGCGGGCTGTCCCTCACCCGCGAGGACCTTGGTCAGGGTCGTCTTGCCCGCGCCGTTGCGGCCGACCAGACCGATGCGGTCGCCCTTCGTGATGCGGAAGGTGGCGGACTCGATGAGGATGCGGGCGCCGGCGCGCAGCTCGATACCGGAGGCGGAGATCACGGACAGACTCCAGAGCGATGGGGAGGCGGGGTGGGCGGCTGAGGCGTTCCCGCCGTCTAATGCGCGAGGAGAATGGCCATGGGCCAAGTCTAACGGGGCCGTGCAACCAGTTTTCCGGTGCGCACTGTGATGCTCGCCCCCTTCCGGGAGGCTCCGGACGCCCGGATCGGCCGGGTCCGGCGGCCGGGGGCCGGGTCGCCCGTTCGGACCGCGGGCCGGGGCCGGGGGCCCGGGAGCGTACGAGGATGGCGCCACGGAGCGACGAAAGTGGTGTGCTCATGCGGTTCGACGACGACGCCGATCTGGACACCTCCGAGGTCCAGGACGTACGCGGCAGTCGCATCCCCGGCGGCAGGGCGACCATCGGCGGTGGCCTCGCCGGTCTGATCGCCCTGGTCCTCGGGCTGCTCTTCGGGGTGGGTCCCGACCAGCTCGGGCTCACCTCGGACGGCGACCAGCCCGGGGCGACCTCCTCATCGCTCGCGCAACTGCGGCAGACCTGTCTGAAGGGGCGGGACGCCAACGCGCAGGAGGACTGCCGGACCGTGGCGGTGGTCAACAGCGTGCAGGCCTACTGGGACCGGGAGTTCGCGCGCCGGGGCGGCACCTACACCCGGGCCCCGACGGTGTTCTTCGGCGGCCGGGTCGGCACCGCCTGCGGCACCGCGTCGTCGTCCGTCGGGCCCTTCTACTGTCCCGGTGACCGCAAGGTCTATCTGGACCTGGGCTTCTTCGACGATCTGCGGACGAAGTTCGGCTCCGGCGGGGGACCGTTCGCGCAGGCCTACGTCGTGGCGCACGAGTACGGGCATCACGTGCAGAACCTGACGGGCACCCTGGCCCGCTCGCAGGACGGCGTGACCGGGGCGAACAGCAACTCGGTGAAGGTGGAGCTCCAGGCCGACTGCTACGCGGGGGTGTGGGCGCGGCACGCGACCACCACTCCCTCCTCGTCGGGCAGGCCGCTGCTGACCTCGCTGACGGACGCCGACATCCGCGACGGCCTGGACGCGGCGGGGGCCGTCGGCGACGACCGGATCCAGGAGCGGTACCAGGGCCGGGTGACGCCGGAGACCTGGACGCACGGGTCGGCCAAGCAGCGGCAGCAGTGGTTCTACCAGGGCTTCACCAGCGGCGACATGGCGCAGTGCAACACCTTCCGGTGAGCGTGGGCGTGCCGGGGACCCGGGCCGCGGGGCGTTGTCAGTGGCCGGTGCCAGACTGGGCGGCGGATCGGAATTCCGGCGTTTGTGACGAGACGGAGTGATCGTTATGGCTGGCACGAACGGGCGCCCGAGCATCTACCCCTCGATGCTGTACGCGGACGCGAAGGCGGCGATCAAGCAGCTCACGGAGGCCTTCGGCTTCACCGAGCTGGCCGTCTACGAGGGCGAGGACGGCTCGGTGATGCACGCCGAGCTGGTGCAGGGCAACGGCGCGGTGATGCTCGGCTCCAAGGGCCGCGGCGGCCGCTTCGACGAGGCGATGAAGAACGCGGGCCCGTGCGGGGTGTACATCGTGGTGGACGACGTGGACGCGCACCACCAGCGGGCCGTGGAGCACGGCGCGGAGATCCTGATGGCCCCCACCGACCAGGACTACGGCTCGCGGGACTACATGGCCCGCGACCTGGAGGGCAACATCTGGAGCTTCGGCACCTACGCCCCCGAGACGGACGGGTAGGACCGCCCGGGCTCCGGCCCGGGGCGGTCCCGGCCGGGCCGGTCAGCTTCCTCCGGTGTGCACCTGGAAGGCGGCCCGGCGTACGGCCTTGGCGAGCGCCGGGTCGGGGTGGGCGGCGGCGAGCGCGACCAGCACCTGCACGGTGCGCGGGTGCCCGACGGCGCGCACCTCGTCGAGGAGCGCGGGCACGGTGGGCTGCACCGCGGACTCCAGGTGGCGGACCAGGAGCGGGGCCTCGCCGTGGTCGGCGACCGCGGCGGCGGTGTCGACCCACAGCCAGGTGGACTCGGCGCGGGTGAGGACCTCGTGGGCGTCCTCGGGGTCGTATCCGTCGTGCTCGGCGAGCCACAGCAGGGCGTAGGGGCGCAGTGAGGCCTCCTCGGCCACCGCGCGCACGTCCGGTTCGGCGGGGGCGCCGACCACGCGCAGCGCCTCGAAGGCGAGGCCCCGGGTGAGGGCGTCCTCGCCGCGGGCCGCGGCGATCAGTTCGGTGACGGCACCGCCGACCGGGCGGGCGGCGAGCCAGGCGCGGTACTCGGCGCGGGCGGCGTTGGGGCGGAGCTGGGCGCAGCCTCGGAGCATGTCCTCGGCGGACTGCTCGATGTTGCCGGCCGGGCTCTGCGCGGCGACGCAGATCTGCTCCAGCTTGACCCAGACCGCCCAGCTTCCGAGCGCGGTGAGGGTGGCCTGTCCGTCGCCGTAGGTCAGGGCGCCGACGGAGGCGAGCGCCTGGAGGGCCCATTCGAGGAGCGGGGCGAGGGGGGCGTCCGGGACCTCGGCGGGTTCCGGGGCGGGCTCGGTCGCGGGCTCGGGGCCGTAGGAGATCTCGCAGCGCTCGGTGCGCAGTTCCGTGACGCGCTGGCCGAGGAGGTCGAGAAGCTGGTCCACGGGGACGGGCCCGGCGGAGAGCTGGAGGAAGGAGAGCACCTGGGGCATCGCGGAGACGACCTCGGCGACGGCCGCGGGCTCGCGGTCCACCGGCTCGGGGTACGCGAGGGACCAGGCGTCGAAGAGGGCGACCCAGCCGCGCAGGACGGCGCTGTCGTCGCGGCTCCAGGCGCGCAGCCGCCAGCCGGGGCGGGCGTCGCCGCCGTGCACCTCGATGAGGCCGGCCAGGCGTGCGGTGTCCCAGTCGGCGCGGACCTGGGCCGGGGCCAGTCCGAGATCCGTCGCGGCCCGCTCGGCGGTGGCGTCGGAGAGGGTGCCCTTGCCGTCGGGGTTCGCGCCGTCGCGTCCCGGGCGCAGGGCGGCGTCGGCCCAGCGCGCCACGCGGGCCGCGTCGGACAGGCCGGTGCGCGCCATGCGGGCGAGTTCCGCGGGCGGCGGTGTGCCTTCCGGCGGCCGCGGTGCGGGGCGGCGGGTGCGGCGCTGGGTCACCGCTCGGGGAGCGGTCGCGAGGGACCGGGGGCTGACGAGTCGGAGCCTGGAGTCGCGCGGGTTACGGGACGTCACGGGTGCAGTCTTGCGGTTGACAGTCCGAAAACCCAAACGGAATGCCGTCGCGGACCGCGGGGGCGCCGGGAGCGGGGGCCTGCCGGGGTGCCCCGCGCACGGGAACGCGGGCCGCGCGGAGTTGTCCGGGGCCCAACCGGAAGCCTGTCCCCGCGGCGGCCCGGGCGCTCACATCAGGGGGGTGAGGAACCGCCGCAGGGCTTCTTCGTAGGTCGCCGGGTCGGCGTTCCACATGGCGCCGTGCGGGGCGTTCGGGACGGTGTGCAGGGTGACGAGGTCGGGCCGGCTCGCGGCGAGGCGGCGGGAGGCGCCCCAGGGGGCGATGCCGTCGTCGGGGCCGTGCACGAGCAGGGTGGGCACCTTGACCTGGTCGGGGTGTGCGGCGTGGGCGATGCGGTCGCCGCGTACGCCGGTGCGGCCCTGCGCGGCGCGCACGGCGAGCGGCAGCAGGAAGCCGGGGGTGTGGCGGGCGCCGGCGAGGGCGCGCAGCGTGGTCTCCCAGTCGAGGACGGGTGAGTCCAGGACGAGTCCGGAGATGCGCTCGCGCAGCGCGGAGTGGGCGGCGGCGCGCAGGGCCATCGTGGCGCCGGTGGACCAGCCGTACAGGACGACCCGCTCGGCTCCGAACCGCACGGCGTAGCGGATGGCCGCGTCGAGGTCGCGCCACTCGGTCTCGCCGAGGTGGTTCAGGCCGTCGGGCGGGCGGGGTGCGCCGAGGTCGCCGCGGTAGGCGAGGTCGAGGACGGGGAAGTGCCGGCCGTTCAGGAACCCCATCAGGTTCATGGGGTGTTCGCGGGTGGTGCCGAGGCCGTGCACGGTGATGACCCAGGTGTCGCGGACCGCGGGCACGAACCAGGCGGGCAGTGCGCCGAGTTCCCCGGGCACGTCGACGTCGGCGTGTTCGAGTCCGAGGGCGGACCCGGGGTCGCCGACGTACAGGTTCGGGGTCAGCCACACCTTGTCGCCGGGCTCCAGGGAGCCGTGGGTGACGCGTTCCAGGCTGCGTACGACGGTGTCGGCGGTGTGGGGCACGGAGTTCTGGAGGGGGCCGACGATCGCGTGCGAGCCGTCGCCCGCGAGGCCGTAGGTTCCCGGGCGCCGGGACGCCAGGGCCCTGGTGAGGGTGATGCCGCCCGACGTCGTGGCGTGCACGGTGAGCCGGGGCTCGGTGGCCAGAGGCTTGCCGGGCCTCGTCTTCAGCGCGGCGTCGCTGGCGAACCGGCCCGCCGCCACGGAGGCCGCGCCGGCGGCTATGGCTACGGTGACGGCCGCTGCCGTGGCTTTTAGGGTGCGCACCCGACCAGTTTCCCGGGGGACCGGACCATCGGCCAGCGGGAGCGCGTCAACGGGGTGACGGACGACGTGCGCGCCCCCTTCGTACCGGGGCGGCGGCGCGGGCGTGCCTCGGGCCCCCGGCCCGGGCGGATCTCGGGCCCCCGGCCCCGGCGGATCTCGGGTCACCGGCCCCGGCTGGCTCTCAGGTCTGCTGGCCGTAGCCGCGCAGGCGCTCGCCCGCCTCCTCGAGCTGGGCCGGGGAGAGCAGGGCGGGGGTGAGGCCCGGGACGGAGGAGGACAGGAGCCAGACGCGGCACATCCATTCGAGCTGGGCCGTGCGGTCGTACGCCTGGTCCAGCGAGGCCCCGTGGGCGATGGTGCCGTGGTTGCGCAGGAGGCAGGCGGTGCGGCCGGCCAGGGCCCGGAGGGTGTTCTCGGCCAGCTCGGGTGTGCCGTAGGCCGCGTAGGGGGCGACGCGGACCGGGCCGCCGAGGGCCGCCGCCATGTAGTGGACGAGCGGGAGTTCGTGGACGAGGAGCGAGACGGCCGTCGCGTGCGGTGCGTGGGTGTGGACGACGGCCCGCGTTCCGGTCGCGCCGTACACCGCGAGGTGCATGGGCAGTTCGCTGGTCGGCCGCAGCGAGCCGAGCACCTGCCGGCCGTCGAGGTCGACGCCGGTGATGTCGTCGGGGGTCAGCCGGTCGTAGGGGACGCCCGTGGGGGTGACCAGGACGGTGTCGCCGACGCGGACCGAGACGTTGCCGGACGTGCCGACGACCAGCCCGTCGGCGACCGTGCGCCGGGCCGTGGAGACCAGGTCGTCCCAGGCGTGCCGGAGGGTGTCCCGCGGGTCCGCCGGGGGCGGCTCGCCGGGCCCGCCCGTCGTCCGCCGGTGCTCGTGTCCGTCGCGTGCGTCCCGGTGCCGCTCAGTCATGACGCGATCCTGCCAGGCATGGCCTCTCGCGCACCGCGTGCGGGCGGGCTCCAGGACGTATACGACCCGCCAAGAGCCCACGGTTGTATGTGATTTGAGTCACATCATGTCGTCGGATCGCGGACGTCGCGCCGGTCGGACATTTGCCGCGGATCACACCCCGTGGTCGACCCGCTACGACCCCGCACCGGCCCGGAGGACCCTCACCGGGCGACCCCTTCGAGCCGTCCAGGGGTGTGATGACGGCTACAGCCTGGGCGTGACGGGGATCTCGTCATCTAAACCCCCCTCAGTTCGAGCCGCGAACCCGAGGCGCGGACCCCAAGCGGAGCACGGAATTCCGAATCCGTTCGAACCTGCCGAACCGTTCCTCCACACAAGCGGAATGAGGATCCACCGTTCAGGACACCACCCGGTCCGGCCCAGTTCATCTTCCGTTCACCCAGGTTGCCTACGGTCCACCTGCCACTGACGTCCAACAGAAGCCTGGGTAAATGGAACACATCACGCTCCTCCTCGGAATCGTGATCGTCACCGCTCTCGTGTTCGATTTCACGAACGGTTTCCACGACACCGCCAACGCGATGGCCACCACCATCTCGACCGGCGCACTCAAGCCCAAGGTCGCGGTGGCCATGTCCGCCGCCCTCAACCTTGTCGGCGCCTTCCTCTCCGTCGAGGTCGCCAACACGATCTCCAAGGGCCTCGTCGACGAGACAGGCATCCGGCCAGAGGTGATCTTCGCCGCGCTCGTCGGCGCGATCCTCTGGAATCTGGTGACGTGGCTCGTCGGACTCCCGTCCAGCTCCTCGCACGCCCTCATGGGCGGCCTGGTCGGCGCCACCATCGCCTCCGCCGGTACCGGCGCCGTGCACGGTGACGTCCTGGTCGGCAAGGTGCTTCTGCCCGCCGTCGCCGCCCCGATCGTCGCCGGTCTGGCCGCCATGCTCGCGACCCGGCTGTCGTACAAGCTGAGCGGTGGCGCCGACACCAAGGCCACCAAGAAGGGCTACCGCGCCGGCCAGATCGCCTCCGCGGGCCTGGTCTCGCTGGCCCACGGCACCAACGACGCGCAGAAGACGATGGGCATCATCACCCTGGCCCTGGTCGCCGGTGGCGCCGTCGCTCCCGACTCCGACCCGCCGGTCTGGGTCATCCTCTCCGCCGGTCTCGCCATCGCGCTCGGCACCTACCTCGGCGGCTGGCGCATCATCCGCACGATGGGCCGGGGCCTGACCGACCTTCAGCCGCAGCAGGGCTTCGCCGCCCAGACCAGCGCGGCGACGGTCATCCTGGCCTCCTCGCACATCGGCTTCTCCCTCTCCACCACGCACTCGGTCTCCGGTTCCGTGATGGGCGCCGGTCTCGGCCGCAAGGGCGGTGTGGTCCGCTGGTCCACCGCCACCCGCATGGTCGTCGCCTGGGTCCTCACGCTGCCCGCCGCCGCCCTGGTCGGCGCGCTCGCCGAATGGGTGACCGGTTTCGGCGCCTGGGGCACCACGCTGGTCGCGGTCTTCCTGGTCGGTTCCAGCTTCGCGATCTGGCGCCGCTCGCGCCGCGAGGTCGTCGACCACAACAACGTGAACGACACCGAGGAGCCCGCCGGTGTGGTGACGCAGGCCATCGCCGCGGTCACCCCGCCCCCGGCCGGCACCGTGGCCGAAGGCCTCACGGCCACCATCCCGGCTCCGGCCGAGCCCACGGCGAACCCGTCGGCGCCGTCCCGAGTGGCCTGAGAACCGAAGGAAGAAACAGCATGAGCATCGACTGGTCAGCCCTCGGATCCGTCTTCGGGGTCAGCCTCGGAGTGACCGTGGCCCTCGTCGCCCTCTTCACCCTCGGCGTCGCCGGCCTCTCCAAGAAGGAGTCCGCCCAGGGCGGTTCCGCGGTCGCGGCGGCCACCGGCGCGTACGTCTGCTTCGCGGCCTGCGCCGCGGCGGTGGCGTACGGCATCTCCCTGATCATCACCAAGTAGCCCGGCGACGGCCCGGAACCGGGCCGAGCCGAGCGGTACCGCGCGTGGGGTGCGGGACGGATCACCGTCCCGCACCCCACGCGTATGTGGGCCTGCGCACACTGTCCCTCCGCAGGTCAACAGCCAGTTGACGGCCGTTCTCGCCCCGTGGTGGACTGCCGGAGCCAAGTACGGCGGCATGAGAGGAAGCCGGTGCGAATCCGGCGCGGTCCCGCCACTGTCATCGGGGAAGAAACTCCCCGGGAGCCAGGAACTCTCACCGCCGGTCTCGTCGAACCAGGGCGTGGACACCCTGAGTGAGGACATATCGCCATGCGCGGCTGCCCGTTGCCCGTTTCGCTGAGTACGAGGGTTCCGCTCCACCCCACGGCCGGCTGACCCCGTGCGTGCCGATCGCGTCTTCGCGTACGGCGCCGCCGCCGGCCTTCTCGGCGACCTGCTGCTCGGCGATCCCCGCCGAGGGCATCCGGTCGCCGCTTTCGGGCGGGCCGCCGCGACCGTCGAACGGACACTGTGGCGCGACCACCGCGGGTGGGGCGCGCTGCACACGGCCGTCTGCGTCGGCGGCGCCACCGGACTGGCCGCGCTGGCGAGCCGTGCCGTACGCCGCTCCCCCGCCGCCTCCGTCGCCCTGACCGCCGCCGCCACCTGGGCCGTCGTCGGAGGCACCTCTCTCGGCCACGAGGCGCGGACGATCGGCGGCGCGCTCGCGGCCGGTGACCTCGGCGCGGCCCGGGAGCGGCTGCCGCACCTGTGCGGACGCGATCCGCAGGCGCTGGACGCCGACGGCGTCGCGCGCGCGGTCGTCGAGTCCGTCGCCGAGAACACCTCCGACGCCGTCGTGGGCGCCCTGGTCTGGGGGGCCGTCGGTGGTGTGCCCGGACTCGTCGCCTTCCGCGCCGTGAACACGCTCGACGCCATGGTCGGACACAGGTCCCCCCGCCACCGGCGCTACGGCTGGGCCTCCGCCCGGCTCGACGACCTGGCCGGCTGGCCGGGAGCCCGGCTGACCGCCGTCCTCGCGGCCGTGGCCGGACCCGACCCGCGCGGAGCCCTGCGGGCCTGGCGCGCGGACGCCCGCAAGCATCCGAGCCCCAACGCCGGGCCCGTGGAGGCCTCGTTCGCGGGCACGCTCGGCGTGCGGCTCGGCGGCACCCTCTCGTACGGCGGACGGGTCGAGCACCGGCCCGTGCTCAACGGCGTGGGGCGCGCCGTCCACGTCCACGACATCGAACGGGCCGTACGGCTCTCCCGGCGCGTCGGCTGGCTCGCGCTCGGCGTGAGCGCCGCCGGGCGGGTTCTGCTCACCGGGGCCGGACGGGTTCCGTTCACCAGGAAGGGGCGCACCGCATGAGCGGCGGACTGCTGATCGCCGGGACCACCTCGGACGCGGGCAAGAGCGTCGTGACCGCCGGGATCTGCCGGTGGCTGGCGCGCCAGGGCGTCAAGGTCGCGCCCTTCAAGGCCCAGAACATGTCGCTGAACTCGTTCGTGACGCGCGAGGGCGCCGAGATCGGGCGGGCGCAGGCCATGCAGGCGCAGGCCGCCCGTGTGGAGCCGACCGCGCTGATGAATCCGGTGCTGCTCAAACCGGGCAGCGACCGCAGCAGTCAGGTCGTCCTGATGGGCAGGCCGGTCGGCGAGATGAGCGCCCGCGGCTTCTTCGGGACGACCGGGTCCGCGACGGGCCCCGCGCCGGGCGCCGCGGCGCCCGGGGACCGGCTGCGCGGGGGGCGCCAGGAAGCACTCCTCGCCACCGTCCTCGACTGTCTGACGCAGTTGCGGGGCACGTATGACGCGGTGATCTGTGAAGGGGCCGGCAGCCCGGCCGAGATCAATCTGCGGCGCACCGACATCGTGAACATGGGGGTGGCGCGGAACGCGGGGCTTCCCGTGCTCGTCGTCGGCGACATCGACCGGGGCGGGGTGTTCGCCTCGTTCTTCGGGACCGTCGCGCTGCTGTCGCCCGAGGACCAGGCGCTCGTCGCCGGATTCCTCGTCAACAAGTTCCGCGGTGACGTGAGCCTGCTGGAGCCGGGGCTCGACATGCTGCACGGCCTGACCGGGCGGCGCACCTACGGCGTGCTGCCCTTCCAGCACGGACTCGGCATCGACGAGGAAGACGGGCTGCGCGTCTCGCTGCGCGGCGCCGTCCGCGAGTCCGCCGTCGCCGCCCCCGTCGGCGAGGACGTCCTGCGGGTCGCCGTCTGCGCGATCCCGCTGATGTCCAACTTCACCGACGTCGACGCGCTGGCCGCCGAACCGGGCGTCGTCGTGCGGTTCGTGGACCGGGCCGAGGAGCTGGCCGACGCGGACCTGGTCGTCGTCCCCGGCACCCGGGGCACGGTCAACGCGCTCCGGTGGCTGCGCGAGCGCGGCCTCGCGGACGCCATCGCGCGCCGGGCCGCCGAGGGGCGGCCCGTCCTCGGCGTCTGCGGCGGCTACCAGCTCCTCGGCGAGCACATCGAGGACGAGGTCGAGTCGCGCGCCGGCCGGGTCGAGGGGCTCGGACTCCTGCCCGTACGCGTGCGGTTCGCCCGGGAGAAGACGCTGGCGCGGCCGGTCGGCGAGGCCCTCGGCGAACCCGTCGAGGGGTACGAGATCCACCACGGCGTCGCCGAGGTCACCGGCGGCACGCCGTTCATGTCCGACGGCCACGGACAGGGTCTGGACGGGTGCCGGGTCGGCTCCGTCTGGGGCACGCACTGGCACGGCTCCCTGGAGTCGGACGGATTCCGGCGGGCCTTCCTGCGCGAGGTGGCCGCCGCCGCGGGCCGCCGCTTCGTGCCGGCCCCCGACACGTCGTTCGCGGCGCTGCGCGAGGAGCAGCTCGACCGGCTCGGCGACCTGATCGAGGAACACGCGGACACGGACGCGCTGTGGCGGCTCATCGAGTCCGGCGCGCCGCAAGGACTGCCCTTCATCCCACCGGGAGCACCCGCATGAGCACAGTGTTGTTGTTGTCGACCGCCGACACGGACCTGCTGGCGGCCCGTGCCAGTGGCGCCGCCTACCGGATCGGCAACCCGACCCGGGTGGACGTCACCGGCGAACTCCCCGCGCTCGTCGAGGGCGCGGACCTGGCCGTCGTGCGGCTGCTCGGCGGCAAGCGGGCCTGGGAGGACGGGCTGGCCTTCCTGAAGGCGTCCGGGATCCCGACCGTGCTGCTGGGCGGCGAGTCCGTCCCGGACGCCGAGCTGATGGCCGATTCGTCGGCGCCCGCGGGCGTGGTCGCCGAGGCGCTGCGCTATCTCGTCGAGGGCGGTCCGGCCAACCTCGGGGAGCTGGCCCGGTTCCTCTCCGACACCGTGCTGCTGACGGGCGAGGGCTTCGAGGAGCCGCACCGGACGGCCGAGTTCGGCGTCCACGGCGAGTTCGCGTACGTCGAGGGCCGGCCGACGGTCGGCGTGCTGTTCTACCGGGCGCACGAACTGTCCGGGAACACCGCGTTCGTGGACACGCTGTGCGAGGCGATCGAGGCGCGCGGCGCCAACGCCCTTCCCGTGTACTGCGGTTCGCTGCGCGGGGCCGACCCCGGCCTGTACGAGATCCTCGGCCGGGCCGACGCGCTCGTCGCCACCGTCCTGGCCGCCGGCGGCACGCACGCCTCGCAGGCGTCGGCGGGCGGCGACGAGGAGGCCTGGGACATCGGGGCGCTCGCCGACCTCGACGTCCCGGTGCTCCAGGGCCTCTGCCTGACCTCGTCGAAGAGCGCCTGGGACGCCTCGGACGCCGCCCTGTCCCCGATGGACGCGGCGATGCAGGTCGCCATCCCGGAGTTCGACGGCCGTCTGATCACCGTGCCGTTCTCCTTCAAGGAGCAGGGCCCCGACGACGTCCCGGTGTACGTCGCCGACCCCGAGCGGGCCGCCCGCGTCGCCGGGATCGCCCTGCGGCACGCGCGGTTGAAGCACAAGCCGAACGCGGAGAAGAAGCTCGGGATCGTCTTCACCGCCTACCCGACCAAGCACTCGCGCGTCGGCAACGCGGTCGGCCTCGACACCCCCGCCTCGGCGGTTCGGGTCCTCGACGCCCTCCGCGACGCGGGCTACGCCCTCACCCAGTACCCGGACAACGGCGACGAGTTGATCCACCGGCTGATCGCGGCCGGCGGCCACGACGTCGAGTGGCTGACCGAGGAGCAGCTCGCCGCCGCCCCGGCGCGGGTGCCGCTCGCCGACTACCGGGCCTGGTTCGACACCCTCGACCCGGCGCTGCGCGAGGGCATGCTGGAGGCCTGGGGCGAGCCGCCGGGCTCCCTCTACGTCGACGGCGACGACATCGTGCTCGCCTGCCTGGAGTTCGGGAACGTCGTCGTGATGATCCAGCCGCCGCGCGGCTTCGGCGAGAACCCGATCGCGATCTACCACGACCCCGACATGCCGCCGTCGCACCACTACATGGCCGCCTACCGCTGGCTGGAGAACAGTTTCGGCGCGGACGCGGTCGTGCACATGGGCAAGCACGGCACGATGGAGTGGCTGCCGGGCAAGGGGCTCGGGCTCAGCGGCGGCTGCGCGCCCGACGCCGTGCTCGGCGAACTCCCCCTGGTCTACCCGTTCATCGTCAACGACCCCGGTGAGGGAACCCAGGCCAAGCGGCGGGGGCACGCCACCGTCGTCGACCACCTCGTGCCGCCGATGGCCCGCGCCGACACCTACGGCGACCTCGCGAAGCTGGAGCAGCTCCTCGACGAGTACGCGCTGGTCTCCGACCTGGACCCGACGAAGGCCCCGGCGGTCCGCGCGCAGATCTGGACGCTGGTCAAGGCGGCCGAGCTCCACCACGACCTGCATGTCGACGAGCAGCCGGACGACGGCGACTTCGACGAGTTCGTGATGCACATCGACGGCTATCTGTGCGAGATCAAGGACGTGCAGATCCGCGACGGTCTGCACATCCTGGGCGGCGGCCCGGAGGCCGAACCGCGGGTGAACCTCGTGCTCGCGGTGCTGCGCGCCTCGCAGGTGTGGGGCGGCGCGGCGAACGCGCTGCCCGGTCTGCGCGCGGCGCTCGCGGAGCATTTCGGCCTGGTGGAGAAGGAGCTGCTGGCCGAGCCGGGTGCCCCGGTGAAGGTGCCGGTGGAGCTGAGCGACCTCGTCGCGGGCCCGAACCGTACGGCGGCCGACGCGATCGACCTGCTGGAGCAGCTCTGCCGCCGGGCGGCGCTCGGCATGGAGGAGCGCGGCTGGGACACGGCGGCCGTCCCGGCGCTCGTCCGGGAGGTCCTCGGTACCGAACTCCCCGACGCCGTCGCGGTGCTGGAGTTCGCCTGCCGCGAGGTCGTGCCGCGGCTGGCCCGGACGACGGACGAGATCGGGCACATCCTCAAGGCCCTGGACGGCGGTTACGTCCCGGCGGGTCCGTCGGGCTCCCCGACCCGCGGGCTCGTCAACGTCCTGCCGACCGGCCGCAACTTCTACTCGGTCGACCCCAAGGCCATTCCCTCCCGGCTGAGCTGGGAGGTCGGCCAGTCCCTCGCGGACTCGCTCGTGCAGCGCTACCTCCAGGACACCGGCGACTACCCGACGTCCGTCGGACTGACGGTGTGGGGCACGTCCGCCATGCGCACCCAGGGCGACGACATCGCGGAGATCCTCGCGCTGCTCGGCTGCCGCCCGGTGTGGGACGACGCCTCGCGGCGGGTCACGGGCTTCGAGATCGTGCCGCTCGACGAGCTCGGCCGCCCCCGTATCGACGTCACGGTCCGCATCTCCGGGTTCTTCCGGGACGCGTTCCCGCACGTGGTCGGGCTCCTGGACGACGCGGTACGGGCGGTCGCCGAGCTGGACGAGCCCGCCGAGCGGAACTTCGTGCGCAGGCACGCCGACGAGGACACCGCCGAGCACGGCGACCGGCGGCGCGCGACCGCCCGTATCTTCGGCTCCAAGCCGGGCGCGTACGGCGCCGGTCTGCTGCCGCTGATCGACGCCCGCAACTGGCGCTCGGACGCCGACCTCGCCGAGGTGTACGCCGTCTGGGGCGGCTACGCGTACGGGCGCGGGCTCGACGGGCGGGCCGCGCGCGGGGACATGGAGACGGCGTTCCGGCGGATCGCGGTGGCGGCGAAGAACGTCGACACCCGCGAGCACGACCTCGTCGACGCCGACGACTACTTCCAGTACCACGGCGGCATGGTCGCGATGGTCCGTCACCTCACCGGGGCCTCCCCCGAGGCGTACGTCGGCGACTCGGCCGTCCCCGACCAGGTGAAGACCCGCACGCTGGGCGAGGAGACCCACCGGGTCTTCCGGGCCCGGGTGGTCAACCCGCGATGGATGGCCGCGATGCGCCGGCACGGCTACAAGGGCGCCTTCGAGATGGCGGCGACCGTGGACTACCTGTTCGGCTACGACGCCACCGCCGGGGTCGTGGACGACTGGATGTACGAGAAGCTCAGCGCGGAGTACGTCTTCGACGCGGAGAACCGGGACTTCATGAAGAAGTCCAACCCCTGGGCGCTGCGCGGGATCACCGAACGGCTGCTGGAGGCCGCCGACCGGGGTCTGTGGGCCGAGCCGGACGCGGACACGCTGGAGCGGCTGCGCGCCACCTATCTGGAGCTCGAAGGCGACTTGGAGGGCGACGACCAGTGAGTACCCCGTTCCCGTTCACGGCCGTGGTCGGCCAGGACGACCTGCGGCTCGCGCTGCTGCTGAACGCCGTCTCCCCGGCGGTGGGCGGTGTGCTGGTGCGCGGCGAGAAGGGCACCGCCAAGTCGACGGCGGTGCGCGCCCTCTCGGCGCTGCTGCCGGAGGTGGCCGTCGTGCCCGGTTGCCGGTTCTCCTGCGATCCGGCCGCCGCCGACCCGGCCTGCCCGGACGGGCCGCACGAGGCGGCGACCGGCGCGCAGCGGCCGGCCCGGATGGTCGAGTTGCCCGTCGGCGCCTCCGAGGACCGGCTGGTGGGCGCCCTGGACATCGAGCGGGCGCTCGCGGAGGGCGTGAAGGCCTTCGAGCCGGGCCTGCTGGCCGACGCCCACCGCGGGATCCTGTACGTCGACGAGGTCAACCTGCTCCACGACCATCTGGTCGACCTGCTGCTGGACGCGGCCGCGATGGGCGCCTCGTACGTGGAACGCGAGGGTGTCTCCGTACGGCACGCGGCGCGGTTCCTGCTGGTGGGGACGATGAACCCCGAAGAGGGCGAGCTGCGGCCGCAGTTGCTCGACCGGTTCGGGCTGACCGTCGAGGTGGCCGCCTCGCGCGAACCCGATCAGCGGGTCGAGGTCGTGCGGCGCAGGCTCGCCCACGACGACGACCCGGCCGGCTTCGCCGCGCGCTGGGCCGAGGAGGAGGCCGCCGTGCGGGCGCGGATCGTGGCGGCCCGCGCGCTGCTGCCCTCCGTGCGGCTCGGGGACGGGCCGCTGCGCCAGATCGCGGCGACCTGCGCCGCCTTCGAGGTGGACGGCATGCGCGCCGACATCGTGATGGCCAGGACCGCGACCGCGCTCGCCGCGTGGGCGGGACGGACCGAGGTGATCGCCGAGGACGTGCGGCAGGCGGCGCTGCTCGCGCTGCCGCACCGGCGGCGCCGCAATCCCTTCGACGCGCCCGGCCTCGACGAGGACAAGCTCGACGAGACGCTGGAGGAGTTCGGCGGCTCGGACGGGGACTCCTCGGGTGAGGGCCCCTCCGACGACGACCCGGACCCGGACCCGGACGGGCCCGGCGGGGGCGGGCAGCCGCCCCAGGACGGTCCGGACGACGGCACCCCCGCCGGTGACGTCCCGGCGCAGGGCGAGCCCTCGGACGAGGGGAAGGCACCGGCCGGACAGGGCGGCGAGCGCTCCCCCGTACGGGCCGCCGAACCCTTTCGCACGAAGATGCTGAGCGTGCCGGGGCTCGGCGAGGGCGCGGCCGGGCGGCGCTCGCGGGCGCGGACCGAGCACGGCCGCACGACCGGGGCACGACGGCCCCGGGGAACGCTGACCAAGCTGCACCTGGCGGCGACCGTGCAGGCGGCGGCCCCGCATCAGCGGGCGCGCGGGCGGTCGGGCCGCGGTCTGGTCGTACGGCGGGACGATCTGCGGCAGGCGACGCGCGAGGGCCGTGAGGGCAACCTCGTGCTGTTCGTCGTGGACGCCTCAGGTTCGATGGCGGCGCGGCAGCGGATGGGCGCGGTCAAGGGCGCGGTGCTGTCGCTGCTGCTCGACGCCTACCAGCGGCGGGACAAGGTGGGTCTGGTGACCTTCCGCGGCTCGGCCGCCGAGGTCGCGCTGCCGCCCACCTCCTCGGTGGACGCGGCCGCGGCCCGGCTGGAGTCGCTGCCGACGGGCGGGCGGACCCCGCTCGCGGCCGGACTGCTGCGGGCCCACGAGGTGCTGCGGGTGGAACGGCTGCGGGACCCGGCGCGCCGGGCGCTCGTCGTGGTGGTGACCGACGGGCGCGCCACGGGCGGTCCTGAGCCGGTGGCGCTGGCCGGGCGCGCGGCACGGCTGTTCGCGGCCGATCAGGTCGCCTCGGTGGTCGTGGACTGCGAGAGCGGACCGGTCAGGCTCGGCCTCGCCGGCCGGCTCGCCGGTGAACTGGGCGGAACCGCGGTGACGTTGGACGAGCTGCGGGCCGACTCCATCGCCGGTCTCGTGCGGGACGTACAGGGTGTGCAGGGGACTTCGAGGAGGGCCGCGTAGTGCCGCAGGGGCAGCCGAGTGTCGTACCGGACGACGGCCTGACGACCCGTCAGCGTCGTAACCGGCCGCTGGTCGTCGTGCACACGGGGATCGGCAAGGGCAAGTCGACCGCCGCGTTCGGGCTCGCGCTGCGCGCCTGGAACCAGGGGTGGCCCATCGGGGTGTTCCAGTTCGTCAAGTCGGCGAAGTGGAAGGTCGGCGAGGAGAACGCGCTGCGCGTCCTCGGGGCCTCCGGCGAGGGCGGGAGCGTCGACTGGCACAAGATGGGCGAGGGCTGGTCCTGGGTCCAGCGCGACGCGCAGATGGACAACGAGGAGAAGGCCCGCGAGGGCTGGGAGCAGGTCAAGCGCGACCTGGCCGCCGAGACGTACAAGCTGTACGTGCTCGACGAGTTCGCGTACCCGATGCACTGGGGATGGATCGACACCGACGAGGTCGTCGCCGTGCTGCGGGAGCGTCCCGGCACCCAGCACGTCGTGATCACCGGGCGCAACGCCCCGGAGAAGCTGGTCGAGCTGGCCGATCTCGTGACCGACATGTCCAAGGTCAAGCATCCGATGGACGCCGGCCAGAAGGGCCAGAGGGGCATCGAGTGGTGACGTCCGTTCCCCGGCTGGTGGTCGCCGCGCCCTCCTCGGGCAGCGGCAAGACCACCGTCGCCACGGGGCTGATGGCGGCCTTCTCCGCGCGGGGGCTCGCCGTGTCCCCGCACAAGGTGGGGCCCGACTACATCGACCCCGGCTATCACGCGCTCGCCACGGGACGCGTGGGACGCAATCTCGACGCGTACCTGTGCGGCACCGAGCTGATCGGCCCGCTGTTCGCCCACGGGGCGCGCGGCTGTGAACTCGCGGTCGTCGAGGGCGTGATGGGGCTGTACGACGGGGCCGCGGGCGAGGGAGAGCTCGCGTCCACGGCGCAGGTCGCGAAGCTGCTGCGGGCGCCGGTCGTGCTGGTCGTCGACGCGTCCTCGCAGTCGCGGTCCGTGGCCGCGCTGGTGCACGGCTTCGCCTCCTGGGATCCCGAGGTGCGGATCGGGGGCGTGATCCTGAACAAGGTCGCCTCGGACCGGCACGAGGACCTGCTGCGCGACGCGCTGGACTCCTCCGGGGTGCCGGTCCTCGGCGTGCTGCGGCGGGCGCCGCAGGTGGACACGCCGTCGCGGCACCTGGGTCTCGTGCCGGTCGCCGAGCGGCGGGCGGAGGCGGTGGCGGCGGTCGCCGCCATGGCCGCGCAGGTCTCCGCCGGGTGCGACCTGGACGCGCTCTTCGCGCTGGCGCGCGGTGCCGGTGCGTTGCCGGGCGCGGCCTGGGACGCGGCGGAGGCCGTCGACTCGCCCACCCACGACCACCCGGCTCGCCCGGCCGAGAAGCCGGCGCCATCGGTGCCTGTCGCGGGCGCGGAGGCGGCCACCGGCCTCCCGGCCGGACAGCGGAGGCCGCGGGTGGCCGTCGCGGGCGCGACCAGGGCCACCGGCCGGCCCCTCGGGCAGCGGGCGCCCGTGGTCGCCGTCGCCGGCGGGGAGGCGTTCACCTTCTCCTACGCCGAGCACACCGAACTGCTCGCCGCCGCCGGTGCCGAGGTCGTCACCTTCGATCCGCTCCGCGATGGACAACTGCCGGACGGGACAAGCGGGTTGGTGATCGGCGGCGGCTTCCCCGAGGTGTACGCGGCCGAGCTGTCCGCCAACGAACCGCTGCGCAAGGCCGTCGCCGCCCTCGCGGAGTCGGGCGCCCCGGTGGCCGCCGAGTGCGCCGGGCTGCTCTATCTGTGCCGGGAACTGGACGGACGGCCGATGTGCGGGGTGCTCGACGCGACCGCGCGGATGAGCGAGCGGCTCACCCTCGGCTACCGGGACGCCGTGGCCCTCGGCGACAGCGTGCTCGCCCCGGCCGGCACCCGGATGCGCGGGCACGAGTTCCACCGCACGGTCGTGGAGCCCGGCGCCGGGCCCGCTCCCGCCTGGGGGATGCGCGCCCCCGAGCGGCGCGTCGAAGGTTTCGTGCAGCAGGGCCTGCACGCGAGTTATCTGCACACGCACTGGGCGTCCGAGCCCGGTGTGGCCCGTCGGTTCGTCGAGAGGTGCCTGACGTCATGAGCAGCAAGCTGATCGGGGTCGGGGTCGGCCCCGGCGATCCGGAGCTGGTGACCGTCAAGGGCGTCAACGCCCTGCGCGCCGCGGACGTCGTCGTCGTACCCGTCATGGCCGCACCGGACGGGAAGGACGGCGGAGAGCGCGGCCGGGCCGAGGCGACCGTCCTGCACTACGTGCCCGAGGAGAAGGTCGTCCGGGTGGTGTTCGCGCTCAACGAGCGCAGCGACCGGGCGCGGCGCGAGGCGGCCTGGGACGCGGCGGGTGAGCGGGTCGCGGGCCTGCTCCGCCTGCACGGCACGGTCGCCTTCGCCACCATCGGCGACCCCAACGTGTACTCGACGTTCACGTATCTCGCCCACACGATCGGGGAGCTGGTTCCCGGCACGGTCGTGGAGACCGTGCCCGGCATCACCGCCATGCAGGACCTCGCCGCGCGGTCGGGTGCCGTCCTCACCGAGGGGACCGAGCCGCTCACGCTCGTCCCGGTGACCGCGGGCGCGGCCGTGCTCAAGGACGCGCTGAACGGGCCCGGCACGGTGGTCGCGTACAAGTTCGGACGGCAGGCCGCCGAGGTGGCCGAGGCGCTGCGGGACAGCGGACGGATCGACGACGCCGTCTGGGGGTCGGCCCTCGGCCTGGAGGACGAGTCGATCCGCTCCGCGGCCGACCTCGACGGCGAGCCGCTGCCGTACCTCTCGACGCTCATCGCGCCCGCGCGCCGCGACGGGACCCGCGGCGGAAAGCTGTGACCCGCGCCCGCCCGGGCCGCCCGGCCCGCCCGGCGGGGCTTCCGCCCGCGGGGCTTCCGTCGCACCCGGCGGACCGTCCCGGCTCAGCCCGCGAGGCCCACCACCAGCCAGATGAAGGCCACGCCCGCGACCGTGCACAGCAGGGTCGAGCGGGCGGGGTGCTCGTGGTGTGCCTCCGGGAGGATCTCGGCGGCGGCGAGGTAGAGGAGTACGCCGCCGAAGAGGCCGAGGTAGCCGCCGAGCAGCCGCTCGGGGATGGTGAAGAACAGCGTCGAGGCCGCGCCGATCATCGGGGCCGCCGCGTCCGCGTACAGCATGAACAGCGCCTTGCGGCGGGCGTTCCCGTACAGGCTCGTGATCGTGTACGTGTTGAAGCCGTCGGCGAAGTCGTGGGCGATCACCGCGAGGGACACCGCCAGCCCCATCCCGCCGCCCACCTGGAAGGCGGCGCCGATCGCCACGCCGTCCATCGCGCTGTGGCCGACCATGGCGGCCGCCGCCGTGAGGCCCACCTCGGGCGCGCGTCCGGCGTGCTCCTCACCGCCGTGCGCGGCCTGGCGGTGGGCGAGGAGCCGTTCGACCAGATGGGCCAGCAGGAAGCCGGCCACGAACAGGAGCAGCGCGGCCGGTACGCCGAACACCTCGGTGCCCGCCGCGGCCAGCGCCTCCGGCAGCAGATCGAGGCCGACCACGCCGAGCATCAGGCCACCGGCCAGGCCGAGCACCAGATGACGGCGGTCGGTCACCCGCTGCGCGGTCCAGCCGCCGACCAGCGTCATCAGGAACGCGCCGAGCGCGACGAGGACCGCCATAGGCCCTTGCTATCCGATGCACCCCCGTGCGCGCACATCGGGCGACGGCCCCGCGCCCCCCGAAGCGTTCACGGCACCCCCGATGTGCCACGCCCCTGATGTCCCGTAGGACCCGTAGGAGAGGACCGATTCCCATGGCCGATGCCCCCACCGGCAAAGTGACCTTCGTCGGTGCCGGCCCCGGCGCCGCCGACCTGCTGACCTTCCGCGCCGCGCGCGCCATCGCCGAGGCCGACGTCGTGATCTGGGCGGCCAGCCTGGTGCAGGCCGAGGTCCTCGGCCACGCGCGCGAGGACGCGGAGATCCTCGACTCGGCGACGATGTCGCTGGAGGACGTCGTCGCCGTCTACGAACGGGCCCGTGCCGAGGGCCTGCGGGTGGCGCGGATCCACTCCGGCGACCCGGCCCTGTGGGGCGGTACGCAGGAGCAGGTCGACCGGTGCGCCGAGCTCGGCATCGACACCGAGATCGTGCCCGGCGTCTCGTCCTTCTCCGCGGTGGCCGCGATCGCGCAGCGCGAGCTGACGATCCCCGAGGTCGCCCAGTCGGTGATCCTCACCCGGCTCGGCGGCGGCAAGACGCCGATGCCTCCCGGCGAGGACGTACGGGAGTTCGCCAGGCACGGCACGACGATGGCGCTGTTCCTGTCGGCGGCGCGCAGCGGACAGCTCGTGCGGGAGCTGCTGGAGGGCGGCTATCCGACGACCACACCGGTCGTGGTCGCCTACCAGGCGACCTGGCCGGAGGAGCTGATCGTGCGGTGCACGGTCGGCACGCTGGAGGAGACGGTCAAGGAGCACAAGCTCTGGAAGCACACGCTCTTCCTGGTGGGCCCGGCGCTCGACGCGAGCGGCACCCGCTCGCACCTCTACCACCCCGGTCATTTCCACGGCTTCCGCAAGGCCGACCCGCAGGCGCGCGCCGAGCTGCGCGCCGCCCGCCGGAGCGGTGCGGGCAGTGCGCAGGGCCCCGCCTCGTGAGCGTGGACGTGACCGTCGCGGCAGGAGGATCCGCGGGTCCCGCGGACCGCTCCGCCGTGATCACCGTCGTCGGTACGGGCACGGGGGCGCCGCTGCCCCCGGACGCCGAGGAGGCGCTGGCCGGGGCCGGGCTCGTCGTGGGGGCCCGGCGCCACCTGGAGGCGGCCCGGACGCCGGAGCGGGCGGAACTGCTGGTGCTCGGGCCGCTGGCACCGGCCCTCGACCGGATCGCGCGGTACACGGACGACGGAGCCCCCGGGGGCCCGGTCGTGGTGCTGGCCTCGGGTGACCCCGGGTTCTTCGGGATCGTACGGGCGCTCGCCGAGCGGTTCGGGAACGGGCGGCTGGACGTCCGGCCCGGGGTCTCGTCCGTGGCGACCGCCTTCGCCCGGCTCGGCCTGCCCTGGGACGACGCCGTGGTGGTCAGCGCGCACGGGCGTGAGCTGCGGACGGCCGTCCAGGTCTGCCGGTCGCGGCCCAAGGTGGCGGTGCTGACCGCTCCCGGGTCCGGGCCCGCCGAGCTGGGCGCCGCCCTCGCCGACGCGGGCGCCGAGCGCGTCCTGGTGGTGGCGCGGGCCCTCGGCGATCCGGACCACGAGGCGATCGAGCGGGTCACACCCGCCGAGGCCGCCGCCCGCGACTGGGGTCCGGCGGTCGGTGTCGTGGTGTGTCTGGACGAGTCGCGGGCCCTGGCCCCCGTCCGGACCGTCGCCGGGCCGGCGGCCGGTCCGGACCGATGGGCCCTGGAGGAGAGCGAGTTCGCCCACCGCGACTCGATGATCAGCAAGTTCGAGGTGCGGGCGCTGGCGCTGGCCCGGCTCGGACCGCGGCTCGGCGACCTGGTCTGGGACATCGGCGCGGGCTCGGGGTCCGTCGCCGTGGAGTGCGCCCGGTTCGGCGCCGCGGTGACCGCGGTCGAGAGGACCGCGGACGGCTGCGAGCGCGTCCGCGCCAACGCGGCGGCGCACGGCGTGGACGTACGGGTCGTGCGCGGGTCCGCGCCCGCCGTGCTGTCCGGCCTGGACGAGCCGCACGATCCGGACGCCGTCTTCATCGGCGGCGGCGGACGTGAACTGCCCGGGATCGTCACGGAGTGCGCGCGCCGCGCCCGGCGTGCCGTCGTCGTCGCGATGGCCTCGCTCGACCGCGTGCCGGCCGCCCGTGAGGCGCTCACCTCCGCGGGATTCACCTGCGACGGCGTCCTGTTGCAGTCCTCGCGGCTCGCCCCGCTGCCCGGCGGCGTGTCCCGGCTCGCGGCGGCCAACCCCGTCTTTGTGCTGTGGGGCGTCCGGCCTCCGGCCCGTACCGAAGGAGTTCCCCAGTGATCGGCCTGATTTCCGCGACGGCGGCGGGCGCGGCGGCCCGTGACCGGCTCGCCGCGGCCTGGTCCACGCGTACCCGGGTGTACGACGGGCCCGTGGCGGACGCCGTGCGGCGGGCCTTCGCGGAGTGCGACCAGATGGTGTGCTTCCTCGCCACGGGCGCGGTCGTACGGCTCGTCGCGCCCCTGCTCTCCGACAAGGGGGCGGACCCCGGGGTGGTGTGCGTCGACGAGGCGGGCCGGTTCGCCGTGTCGCTGGTCGGCGGCCACGTGGGCGGTGCGAACGAACTCGCGCGTGAGGTGGGCGAGTTGCTCGGCGCCGAGCCGGTGGTGACGACGGCGACCGACGCGGTGGGCGTGCCCGGTCTCGACACGCTCGGCCTGCCGGTGGAGGGCGATCTCGCCGGGGTCTCGCGGGCCATGCTGGACGGCGAACCGGTCGTGCTGGAGCGGGAGTCGCCCTGGCCGCTGCCCGCGCTGCCGCCGAACGTGGGCAGTCCCGCGGAGCCGGGAGCCGCTGTCGTCCGGGTGAGCGACCGGGTCGGGGAGACCGCCGCGCGCGAGGTCGTCCTGCGTCCGCCGTCCCTCGTCGTCGGTGTCGGCGCCTCCCGGGGCGCGCCCGTCGAGGAGGTCCTCGATCTGGTCCGGGACGCGCTGCGCGAGGCCGGTCTGTCAGCGCGGTCGGTGGCCGGACTCGCCACCGTGGACGCCAAGTCCGAGGAGCCCGGCATCGTCGGGGCCGCCGAACGGCTCGGGGTCCCGGTCGTCACGTACACGGCCGAGGAGCTGGCGGCCGTGGCGGTCCCCAACCCCTCCGACGCGCCGCTCGCCGCGGTGGGGACACCGTCCGTGGCGGAGGCCGCCGCGCTGCTCGGCGGCGGCGAACTCCTCGTACCCAAGCGGAAGTCGGTACGGGCGGACGGGCGGCCCGCGATGGCGACCTGCGCGGTCGTGCGCCGGCCCGCGCGCGGGCGGCTCGCGGTCGTCGGCCTCGGCCCCGGGGCCCGCGATCTGCTCACCCCGCGGGCGACGGCGGAACTGCGGCGGGCCGCGGTGCTCGTCGGACTCGACCAGTACGTCGACCAGATCCGTGACCTGCTGCGGCCCGGCACGCTGATCCTGGAGTCGGGGCTCGGCGCCGAGGAGGAGCGGGCGCGCACGGCGGTCGCCGAGGCCCGCCGCGGTCAGGCCGTCGCGCTGATCGGCAGCGGCGACGCCGGCGTGTACGCGATGGCGTCGCCCGCGCTGGCCGAGGCGTCCGACGACATCGACGTCGTCGGCGTGCCGGGGGTGACCGCGGCGCTCGCCGCCGGGGCGATCCTCGGCGCGCCGCTCGGCCACGACCATGTGTCCATCAGCCTGTCCGACCTGCACACGCCGTGGGAGGTCATCGAGCGCCGGGTGCGGGCGGCGGCCGAGGCGGACATCGTCGTGACCTTCTACAACCCGCGCAGCCGGGGCCGCGACTGGCAGCTCCCCAAGGCGCTCGCGATCCTCGCGGAGCACCGGGAGCCGTCGACACCGGTGGGCGTGGTGCGCAACGCCTCCCGTCCGGACGAGTCGAGCCGGGTCACGACGCTGGGGTCCCTGGATCCGGGAATCGTCGACATGATGACCGTGGTGACCGTGGGCAACACCGCGACCCGCGAGATCGCCGGGCGCATGGTGACCCCGCGCGGCTACCGCTGGCAGAAGGAGCCCCGGTGAGAACGGTGAACCGAGTGGGACCGGTGGGCCGGGCGCGGACCGGGACCGTGAGCCGGGCGCGGACCGGGACCCGGGCCGGGCGGCACCCCGGGCGGGGGTCCGCCGGCGCCCGCCCGCGGGGTTCCGTCGCCATCCTGCGCGTGGAACTCCCTCCGGACTCCCCTGTTCCAGGGGCCTACCAGGCCTCGAAGAAGAAGACCGCCCGGGCCCACCCGGCCCTCGAGAAGACGGCCCGGACCGACCGGGCCTCGACGACCCCTGAGGCCCACCAGGCCTCGACGACCACCGCGGCCGACGCCGCCGCCGAGGAGACATCGTGACCACCCCTCCCCCCGCCCTGCTCATCGCCGGACACGGCACCCGGGACGAGGCCGGAGCCGAGGCCTTCCGTTCCTTCGTACGGGAGTTGGGCCGCCGCCATCCCGAACTGCCCGTCGCCGGCGGGTTCATCGAGCTGTCGCCGCCGCCGCTGGGCGAAGCCGTCGGCGAACTCGTCGGACAGGGCGTACGGCGTTTCGCCGCCGTGCCGCTGATGCTGGTGTCGGCCGGGCACGCCAAGGGCGACATCCCGGCGGCGCTGGCCCGCGAGAAGGAGCGGCACCCCGGGATCTCCTACACCTACGGGCGTCCGCTGGGCCCGCATCCGTCGCTGCTCGCCGTGCTGGAGCGGCGGCTGGACGAGGTCCTCGGCGACGGCGTCACTACCCCTGAGGAGCGGGCCGAGGTGACCGTGCTGCTCGTGGGCCGCGGGTCCACCGACCCGGACGCCAACGCCGAGGTGCACAAGGCGGCGCGGCTGCTGTGGGAGGGCCGGGGGTACGCGGGTGTGGAGACCGCGTTCGTGTCCCTGGCGGCCCCGGACGTGCCCTCGGGTCTCGACCGCTGTGTGAAGCTCGGCGCGCGCCGGATCGTGGTCCTGCCCTACTTCCTGTTCACGGGCATCCTCCCGGACCGGGTGCGGCGGCAGACGCAGGACTGGGCCGCCGCGCACCCCGGGGTCGAGGTGGGCTCCGCCGAGGTGATCGGTCCCGAACCCGAGCTTCTCGACCTGGTCATGGAGCGCTACCGTGAGGCCGTCGCGGGCGATCTGCGGATGAACTGCGACTCCTGCGTGTACCGCATCGCGCTGCCCGGCTTCGAGGACAAGGTGGGGCTGCCCCAGCAGCCGCACTTCCACCCGGACGACGACGGCCACCATGACGGACACGGGCACCACGACGGACACGGGCACCACCATCACGGGGGACACACGCATTCCCATGCCCACTGAAGAGGCCGCCGAGGGCGGGCACGATCTGCGGCACCACGGGGACGCCGAGGTGCGCGACGACGGTGCGAAGCTGACCGATCTGGCCGTCAACGTCCGGGCGGACACCCCGCCCGCGTGGCTGCTGGACCGGATCGCCGCCTCCTTGCCGAGCCTCGCGGCCTACCCGGACGGGCGGGCCGCGCGGGCGGCGGTGGCGGCGCGGCACGGGCTGCCGGTGGAGCGGGTGCTGCTCACGGCGGGCGCGGCCGAGGCGTTCGTGCTGCTCGCGCGCGGTCTGGAGGTGCGCCGCCCGGTCGTCGTGCATCCGCAGTTCACGGAGCCGGAGGCCGCACTGCGGGACGCCGGGCACACCGTGGGCCGCGTCCTGCTGCGGGAGGAGGACGGCTTCCGGCTCGATCCGGCCGCCGTCCCCGAGGACGCCGATCTCGTCGTGATCGGCAACCCGACCAATCCGACGTCGGTGCTGCACCCGGCCGGGACGCTGGCCGGACTGGCCCGTCCCGGACGGGTGCTGGTGGTCGACGAGGCGTTCATGGACGCGGTGCCGGGCGAGCGCGAGTCGCTGGCCGGGCGGACGGACGTACCCGGTCTCGTCGTGCTGCGCAGTCTCACGAAGACGTGGGGCCTCGCCGGGCTGCGGATCGGATACGTGCTCGCCGACGCCGGGACCATCGCCCGGCTGGAGCGCGCTCAGCCGCTCTGGCCGGTGGCCACGCCCGCGCTCGCGGCGGCGGAGGCGTGCGTGTCCCCGCAGGCGCTCGCGGAGGCGGCGCACGCGGCTCGGCGGATCGCCAAGGACCGCGACCATCTGGTGGCGGGGCTGCGGGAGTTCGCCTGCACCGACGGGCTGGCCGTGGTGGAGCCGGCCGAGAGCTCGTTCGTGCTGGTCCGGCTGCCGCGGGCCGCCGGGGTGCGGCGCGCGCTGCGCGATCTCGGCTTCGCGGTGCGGCGCGGGGACACGTTCCCCGGGCTCGGTGACGAGTGGCTGCGCATCGCGGTACGGGACCGGACGACGGTCAACCGGTTCCTCCAGGCCCTGGACCGGGCGATGACCGTCGCCGGGGACGGCGGCACGGGGATCGTTCCGCCCCGTCAGCCCCCGCCGCCCCCGTCCGGCCCGCGCCCCGAGCCCCCGCGAGCGCCCTTCTCGGCCTGACGGCCGGGCCCCGGACCCCCTGACCCCGAACCTCCTGGCCCCGGCCCCCTCGCCCCGGCCCCCTGACCCCGGGGCGGGCCGCCCCCGTTCGGCGCCTCCGGCGCACGGCGGGAAGAGCGGGCGTCAGCTCCTGCGGCGGCGGGAGAGGGCGACCGCTCCGGCGCCCGCGGCGAGCAGGGCCGCCGCGCCGCCCGCCAGGTACGGCGTCATCGAGCTGCTCCCGGTCTCGGCGAGGTCTCCCTCCTCGCGACCGCCCTGCGGGCTCGCCTCGGCCGACGGCTCGGCGGCGGCCGCCGAGGGACTGGCCGGGGTGGTCGCCGAGGGACTGGCCGGCGCGGCCTCCTGAGCGGGCGCGTCCGGCGATGCGCAGGTGGCCTTCGCCAGGGTGACCGTGCCCTCGACCTGGGCCACACCCAGCTTCAACGGGTCGACGGACACGTTCAGTTCGAGCGCGGTGGCCGCGGCCGTACGGGAGGTGGTCTCGGTCCTGGAGAGATCGAGCCGCACCTCGCCGACGCCGGGGACCGTCACGTGCGTCGGGCCGCCCGTCGTCAGGGTGACCTTCTTGCCGAGAACGGTGACGGATCCCAGCAGATTCGCGGTGGCGACGGGCTTCTTGCCCGCCTCGCAGGTCGCCTTCGAGGTCACTTCCTGGACCTCGATGAGCGAGAGCAGCGGCAGCCCGGGGACATGGACGGCGGCATGCGCGAGACGAGTCGAGCCCTCGGCCTTCTCCGCGGAGACGGTGGCCTCGGCGGTGGCGACCTCGGCGCGCAGCACGCTGAACGGACGTCCGTGGTCGACGCCGTCCAACTCGGCGGTGAGCGCGGTCTTCTCGGCACTCTGCGGCGCCTGCACCTCGTTCAGGGAGACCGCGAGCGGGACGTCCACGGTCTTCTTGAGGAGGGACACGTCGAGTCCGGTGCGGAGCACGACGGCGCTCGCGCGGCCGTGGTCACCGGTCGCGTGGGCGGGGCCCGCGCCGGCCAGCGCGGCGGGACCCGCGGCGAGGACGGTGGCGGCCGCGGTGACGGCGAGACGGCGCGCGGGCATGCGGTGGTTGATGCTGTTCAAGGGTGGGACCCCCATAGGAGAAAGCCTGGGACCCGGAAAGAATTACGCACTGAGAGTGAACAGTCAGGTACCTGACGTGAGTTCACTCCTTCGTGGGGTTTCCGCGCACGTCTTCGAATCCGGGGGCACAGCCGTTCTCCACCGTCACTCGCTCAACTCCCCCGGGCGAACGCGCTGGTTGACGCGCCGGTTGACGACTGGTTGACGCGCCGGAGCGCACCTGGTGGTGCTCAACGAGCACGCCACCCCGGCCGTCACGCTCCGTCAACCGGCGCCCGCCGTCCAGGACCTTCACCACGTCCGCCCCGCCCGCGTCAGCCGACGATCCGCCCGTTGAGGACCACCCGTCGCGGATCCGCCAGGACCCGTACGTCGTCGCGCGGGTCCCCGTCGTAGACCACGAGGTCCGCGGGCGCCCCCTCGTCGAGTCCGGGCCGTCCGAGCCAGCGCCTGGCGCCCCAGGCCGTGGCGGAGAGCGCCTCGACGGGCGGGATGCCGGCGGTGACGAGCTCGGCGACCTCGGCCGCGACGAGGCCGTGCGCGAGGGAGCCGCCCGCGTCGGTGCCGACGTAGACGGGGATCCCGGCGTCGTAGGCGGCGCGCACGGTGTCGTAGCGGCGTTCGTGCAGCCGTCGCATGTGCGCCGACCACCGGGGGTACTTGGCCTCGCCGCCGTCCGCGAGCCGCGGGAAGGTGGCGATGTTCACGAGGGTCGGGACGATGGCGACCCCGCGCTCGGCGAAGAGCGGGACGGTGTCCTCGGTGAGGCCGGTGGCGTGCTCGACGCAGTCGATGCCCGCCTCGACCAGGTCCCGGAGCGAGTCCTCGGCGAAGCAGTGCGCGGTGACCCGGGCGCCGAGGCGGTGCGCCTCGGCGATCGCCGCCTCGACGGCCTCGCGGGGCCAGCAGGCGCTCAGGTCGCCGGTGCCGCGGTCGATCCAGTCGCCGACGAGCTTGACCCAGCCGTCACCGCGCCGGGCCTCCTGGGCGACGTACGCGACCAGGTCCTCCGGCTCGATCTCGTGGGCGTAGTTGCGGATGTAGCGGCGGGTGCGGGCGATGTGCCGGCCCGCGCGGATGATCTTCGGGAGGTCGTCGCGGTCGTCGATCCAGCGGGTGTCGGAGGGCGAGCCGGCGTCCCGGACGAGGAGGGTGCCGGCGTCGCGGTCGGTCAGCGCCTGCTTCTCGGAGACGTCCGCCGGGACCGGGCCGTGCGCGTCGAGCCCGACGTGGCAGTGCGCGTCGACCAGGCCCGGCAGCGCCCAGCCCTCGACGGTGCGGACGTCACGGGCGCCGGCGGGGCGCTCGTAGGAGATCCTGCCGCCGACGACCCACAGCTCGTCGCGGACGTCGTCGGGTCCGACGAGGACCCGCCCCTTCACGTGCAGTACCGGGTGATCGCTCATGTCAGGCACCTTAGTGAGGCGGCTCGTCCCGCCACTCCCCCGGTCCGTCCGCCGGCCGGGCCGCCTACTCCGGGTCCGCCGTGTCCGGAGTCCCCTCCTGGACCTCCGCCATCGCCGGGTCGAGCAGCCGGGACAGGAAGTGCCGGGTCCGCTCGTGCGCCGGGTTGCCGATGACCTGCGCGGGGGTGCCGTCCTCGACGATCACACCGCCGTCCATGAAGACGACCCGGTCGGCGACCTCACGGGCGAAGGTCATCTCGTGGGTGACGACCATCATCGTCATGCCCTCGTCGGCGAGCATCCGCATGACGGCGAGGACGTCGCCGACGAGCTCGGGGTCGAGCGCGGAGGTCGGCTCGTCGAAGAGCATCACGTCGGGCCCCATGGCGAGCGCGCGGGCGATCGCGACGCGCTGCTGCTGGCCTCCGGAGAGGGAGGCGGGATAGGCGTCGGCCTTCTCCGCGAGCCCCACCCGGGCGAGGTTCTCGGCGGCGGTCCGGGCCGCCTCCTCCTTGTCCCGGCCGAGCACCCGCCGCTGCGGCAGCGTGAGGTTCCCGGTCACCGACAGATGGGGGAAGAGGTTGAACTGCTGGAACACCATGCCGATGCGGCGGCGTACGGCGTCGATGTCGACGTCGGGGTCCGTGACCTCCGTGCCGCCCACGAACACCTGGCCCTTGGTGGGTTCCTCCAGGAGGTTCACACAGCGCAGCAGCGTCGACTTGCCGGAGCCGGAGGGGCCGATCACGCAGACCACCTCGCCCTGGCCGATCTCCAGGTCGATGCCGCGCAGCACCTCGTTGTCGCCGAAGGACTTGTGCAGGTCCTTCACCTGGATCTCGGGCGTGCTCACTTGGCGGCCTCCTTCTGCTGCGCCTCGAGGCGTCGCGCGACGAAGCCGAGCGGGATCGTGACGAGCAGGTAGCACAGCCCCGCGACGAGGATCGGCGTGGAGTTGGCGGTCGTGCTGGCCAGGTCGCGACCGTACTTGGACAGTTCGCGCTCCTCCAGGGTGACACCCAGGAACAGCACCAGCGAGGAGTCCTTGAACAGCGTCACGAGTTCGTTGGTGAGCGGCGGGATGATGATCCGGAACGCCTGCGGGACGACGATCGAGACCATCGCCCGCGCGTGCGAGAAGCCCAGCGAGCGGGCCGCCTCCATCTGCCCCTTGGGCACGGCCTGGATGCCGGCCCGGAAGGTCTCGGCCATGTACGCGGCCCCCACCAGGCCGAGCGCGAGGGCGACCTTTCCGTACGTGCCGCCGATGATCTCCGTGCCCGGGAACGCCAGCGGTACCGCGACGCCCACGAAGATGAAGATCATCAGGGCGGGCAGGCCGCGGAAGACCTCGATGTAGATTCCGGCGAACCAGCGGTAGGGGCCCACCGAGGACAGGCGCATCAGGGCGATGACGATGCCCAGCACGAGACCGACGGCGAAGCCGAACGTCGTGTAGAGGACGGTGTTCTTCAGCGCCAGCGTGATGACGTCCGGGAACATCTGCTTGACCAGGTCCCACTGGAAGAACTGGTTCTGCAGACGGCCCCAGTCCGCCGTGACCGCGAAGGCGATCACGACGGCGACGAAGACGACGTACTGCACACCGCGTGAGATCTGGCGCTTGCGGCGCCGGCTCAGGCCGGACCTGCGGGGCTGGAGGGGCGTGTCGGCACCACTCATGAGGCGGACGGGGAGGCGGAGGCCGCGGCCGCGTCGTACGGGCCGATCCACTTCTCGTAGAGCTTCTTGTACGTGCCGTCGGCCTTGGCGTCCGCGATCGCCTTGTTGATGGCGGCGAGGAGCTTGGTGTTGCCCTTCTTCACCGTGAAGCCGTACTGCTCACCGGTGTTGAGGTTGTCGACCACCTTGAAGGCGTCGGCGTTGGCCTTGTCCTTCAGCCAGCCCTGGACGACCGGGTAGTCGATGATGACGGCCTGCACCTGGCCGCTGCGCAGTCCGCTGAGGACCGCGTCGGAGGACTCGAAGGAGACCGGGTCGAAGCCCTGCTGCTTCGCGTAGTCCTCGCCCGTGGTCTGCGCCTGGGCGCCGATCTTCTTGCCCTTCGCCTTGACGTCGGCCAGCGAGGTGATGCCGCTCTTCTTGTCGACCAGCACGCCCTGGGTGGCGTCGAAGTACGGGTCGGAGAAGTCGACGTTCTTCTTGCGCTCCGGGGTGATCGTCATGCCTGCGGCGGCGAGGTCGCACTGCTCGGAGTTGAGGAAGGCGCCCGTCTTGAAGTTCTCGAAGGGCGTGTCGACGATCGCCTGCTTCACCCCGAGGTCCGCGGCGACGAGGTCGATCAGCGACACGTCGAAGCCCTGCACCTTGCCGTCGATCTCCGACTGGAAGGGCGGGTACGGCAGGTGGGTGCACGTGGTGAGCTGGCCCGCCTTGACGAGCTCGACCCCGCCGGACGCGGTCTTGGTGCCGCTGCCGCCGTTCCCGCTGGAGGTGCAGGCGGCCACGAGCGTCAGCCCGGCCGTCAGGGTGATGGCGGCCAGGACGCGGGTCCGGCGGCCGGAGAGGGTGTTCACGGCGGGCCTTCCTGTCAGGGAACTGTGGGTTCCGATTATAAGGAGATGTTTGAGGCTCTCAAATCAAACCGATGGCCACGGGGCCGCTCGACCTAAGAAGTCACCAGTGGGCGGGGACGGGGGCGCGACGGTTAATCTCGTCACCTGTACCCCAAGAGTGAAGAGAGCAGCGCCGTGACACACCCGTTCCTGGACCTCGCCCCACTGACCGCCGCACACTTCGCGTCGATCGAGGACCGTGTCGCCCGGCTGCTCTCCACCACGCAGGACGTCGTGATCATGCAGGGCGAGGCACTGCTTCCGCTGGAAGGGGCCATCCGGGGCACGGCGGGTCCCGGCACCACCGCCCTGAACGTCGTCACCGGCCCCTACGGCCAGACGTTCGGGAACTGGCTGCGGGACTGCGGTGCCACCGTGATCGATCTGGCGGTGCCGTTCCACACCGCGGTCACCGCCGCGCAGATCCGCGAGGCCTTCGCCGAGCACCCCTCGATCGACTTCGTGTCGCTCGTGCACGCCGAGGCCGCCACCGGGAACACCAACCCGGTGGCGGAGATCGGTGAGGTCGTCCGCGAGCACGGGGCGCTGTTCTACCTGGACGCCGTCGCGTCGATCGGCGCCGAGCCGGTGCTGCCGGACGCCTGGGGCGTCGACCTGTGCGTGATCGGGGCGCAGAAGGCGATGGGCGGCCCCGCCGGTGTGTCGGCGGTGTCGGTGAGCGCGCGGGCGTGGGCGCGGATGGCCGCGAACCCCGGCGCGCCGCGCCGCTCGTACCTCTCGCTCCTCGACTGGAAGGAGCGCTGGATCGACGGCGGCCGCACGGCGCTGCTGCACGCGCCGGCCCAGTTGGAGATGCTGGCGCTGGAGGCGTGCGTCGAGCGGATCGAGGGCGAGGGCCTGGACGCGGTGATGGCCCGTCACGCCTCGGCCGCCGCGGCCACCCGGGCGGGAGCCGTGGCCCTCGGCGGCGGTCTGGCACCGTACGTGGACGCCGCCTCCGACGCGGCGCCCGTCGCCACCACGCTGCGGGTGCCCGAGGACGTGGACGCCTCCGCGGTGGTCGCGAAGGCGCTGGCCGCCGACCCCGCGCTGCCGCTCGCCGCGGGTGGCGGCGCGCTCGCGCAGTCGATGATCCGCGTCAACCACTACGGCCCCGACGCCACCCGCGGCGTCGTCCACTCCAGCCTCGCGGGACTCGGCGCCGCGCTGGCCGAGTCCGGCCTGACGGTGGACCTGGAGGGGGCGCGCCGGGCGGTGGCCCTGGCCTGGGGCTGACCGGGAGGAGCCGCGGGACCCGGGGCCGGCGGACGGTCGCGTCCCGGCGATCACTGACCCCGGGGACGGTCGCGTCCGGGGCATCACCGACCCCGGGGACCGTCGCGTCCCCGCCGGCGCCGGGGATGGTCGCGTCCCGGTCGGCGCCGACGCCGGGGACCGTCGTATCCGGGTCGTCGTCGGCCCGGCGGTCGAGGCCGTCCGGGCCGGCGCACGCCCGGCGGACGGGCGAGACGAGTGAGACGGGGCCCTCGCCGGTCCGACGGGCGGGAGGGTCCGGGGCTCCGTCGGGCCGGGGAGCCTCCGGGAGGCGGGACGGTTCGACCGAGGGAATTGCAATTACTTCCCCCACCCTTATCCTGCCGTCAATTCGGATCCGAATTCCACGGATACAGCTTCCCGCATTCTTCTTCCCGCTTTCCCTGCCCCTAAACGCAAAGATTTCGCGAACGCGATCGGGCGCGATTCGGGGAGGTCTCGTTCACATTTCATCCTTGTGACACACTCCACAACGCGTCCGTTTTCTGTGGTATTTTCCGGACAGAGCAGCCGATAAAGGCACCCTCTCCGGAGGGTTTTCACGGGCGCGTGATAACACACGGCCGCGCCGTTCGTAACCCCTTCCGACGATGCAATCCGCGCTTTCCGTCGGTAAATTCAAGCCGCATGACCGTCGCTCAAGCAGACCTGTCAGCGGAATTTATCGAAATGCCGGAGGGCCTTCGGATCGACCGTCCGGAGGTGGCCGACGGGGCCGCCCTCTGGCGTATCGCCAAGGACTCCCGAACCCTCGACCTGAACTCCTCCTACAGCTACCTGCTGTGGTGCCGTGACTTCGCCGGCACCTCGGTGGTGGCGCGGGACGCCGAAGGCCGCCCCGTCGGCTTCGTCACCGCGTACATGCGCCCCGAGCGCCCGGGAACGCTCCTCGTGTGGCAGGTGGCCGTCGACGCGGCGCACCGCGGCCGGGGACTGGCCGCGCGTCTCCTCGACGGGCTGACCGCGCGGGTGACGGCCGAGCACGGGCTGTCCTCCGTCGAGACCACCATCACTCCGGGCAACACCGCCTCCGAGCGCCTCTTCACGTCGTACGCACGACGTCACGGCGCACCCGTCGAGCGCGAGGTGCTGTTCGAGACGGGGCAGTTCCCCGACGAGCCGCACGACCCCGAGGTGCTCCACCGCATCGGCCCGTTCCCCGGCTGATCCCCCCTTCTTCCTCCCCTCCCGCACAAGCTTCGAGGAGCGAATCCCCTTGACCATCACCCAGCCCGACCTGAGCGTCTTCGAGACCCTGGAGTCCGAGGTGCGCAGCTACTGCCGCAACTGGCCCACCGTCTTCGACCGGGCCCGCGGCAGCCGTATGTACGACGAGGACGGGCACGAGTACCTGGACTTCTTCGCCGGTGCCGGGTCGCTGAACTACGGGCACAACAACCCCGTGCTCAAACGGGCCCTGATCGACTACCTGGAGCGCGACGGCGTCACCCACGGGCTCGACATGTCGACGGCGGCCAAGCGCGGTTTCCTGGAGGCCTTCCAGAACCTGGTGCTGCGGCCGCGCGACCTGCCGTACAAGGTGATGTTCCCCGGCCCGACCGGCACCAACGCCGTCGAGTCGGCGCTGAAGCTCGCGCGGAAGGTGAAGGGGCGCGAGGCGATCGTGTCGTTCACCAACGCGTTCCACGGGATGTCGCTCGGCTCGCTCGCCGTGACGGGCAACGCCTTCAAGCGCGCGGGCGCCGGCATCCCGCTGGTGCACGGCACCCCGATGCCGTTCGACAACTACTTCGACGGTCAGGTCCCGGACTTCCTCTGGTTCGAACGGCTCCTGGAGGACCAGGGATCCGGGCTCAACCAGCCCGCCGCGGTGATCGTGGAGACCGTGCAGGGCGAGGGCGGCATCAACGTCGCGCGGCCCGAGTGGCTGCGCGCCCTGGCCGACCTGTGCGCCCGCCGCGACATGCTGCTGATCGTCGACGACATCCAGATGGGCTGCGGGCGGACCGGCGCGTTCTTCTCCTTCGAGGAGGCGGGGATCGTGCCCGACATCGTGACCGTGTCCAAGTCCATCAGCGGGTACGGGCTGCCGATGTCGCTGTGCCTGTTCAAGCCCGAGCTGGACATCTGGGAGCCGGGCGAGCACAACGGCACCTTCCGCGGCAACAACCCGGCGTTCGTCACGGCCGCCGCCGCCCTGGAGGCCTACTGGGCCGACGGGTCCGCGATGGAGAAGCAGACCCGCGCCCGCGGCGAGCAGGTCGAACAGGCGCTGATCTCCATCACCGAGGAGAACCTCGCCGACGTCAAGGAGTACCGCGGCCGCGGACTCGTGTGGGGCGTCGAGTTCAAGGACAAGGAGCGGGCCGGCCGGATCGCCCGTCGCGCCTTCGAACTCGGGCTGCTCGTCGAGACGTCGGGGCCGGAGAGCGAGGTCGTGAAACTGCTGCCCGCCCTGACCATCACCCCGGACGAACTCGACGAGGGCCTGCGCGTCCTCGAACGCGCCGTCCGCGAGACCGTCTGAGCCCGCTCTCCGCGAGACCGGCGAGAAGCGGGAACGACCCGAGCAGCACGACACGCACGAGAGAGAGGCAGCGCACCACCGTGATAGTCCGTTCGTTCAAGGAACTCGAGGGCACCGACCGGCATGTGAAGGCCGCGTCCGGCACCTGGGAGAGCAAGCGCATCGTCCTCGCCAAGGAGAAGGTCGGCTTCTCCCTGCACGAGACCGTCCTGTACGCGGGCACGGAGACGTCGATGTGGTACGCGAACCACATCGAGGCCGTGCTGTGCGTCGAGGGCGAGGCCGAACTCACCGATCACGAGACCGGCGAGAAGCACTGGATCGCGCCGGGGACGATGTACCTGCTGAACGGTCACGAGCGCCACACCCTGCGCCCCAAGACCGACTTCCGGTGCGTCTGCGTCTTCAACCCGCCCGTCACCGGACGGGAGGACCACGACGAGAACGGCGTCTACCCCCTGCTCACCGAACCCGAGGAGGTGTGACACACCGATGACCACACTCACCGATCTGTACCCCAGCCGCGCCGCCACCGAAGTGGCCGTGCCCCGCCAGGACCCGGTCGTCTGGGGCGCGCCGGACGAACCCGGCCCGATCTCGGTCCCCGACCTCCACGCCTACGAGCGCGACGGCTTCCTCTCCGTCGAGCAGCTCATCGGCGAGGACGAGGTCGCCGTCTACCACCGGGAGCTGGAACGGCTCGTCACCGACCCGGCGGTCCGCGCCGACGAGCGTTCGATCGTCGAGCCGAGAACGCAGGACATCCGGTCCGTCTTCGAGGTGCACCGGATCAGCGAGGTCTTCGCGCGGCTCGTGCGCGACGAGCGCGTCGTCGGCCGGGCCCGGCAGATCCTCGGCTCGGACGTGTACGTCCACCAGTCGCGGATCAACGTCAAGCCCGGCTTCGGGGCCGGCGGCTTCTACTGGCACTCGGACTTCGAGACCTGGCACGCGGAGGACGGTCTGCCCAACATGCGGACCGTGTCCGTCTCGATCGCGCTGACCGAGAACCACGACACCAACGGCGGCCTCATGATCATGCCGGGGTCGCACCGGACGTTCCTCGGGTGTGCGGGGGCCACGCCGGAGGACAACTACAAGAAGTCGCTCCAGATGCAGGACGCCGGAACCCCCTCCGACGAGGCGCTCACCGACCTGGCGAGCCGGCACGGCATCAAGCTCTTCACGGGCAGGGCGGGTTCGGCGACCTGGTTCGACTGCAACTGCATGCACGGCTCGGGGGACAACATCACCCCGTTCCCGCGCAGCAACGTCTTCATCGTGTTCAACAGCGTGGAGAACGCCGCGGTGGAGCCCTTCGCGGCGCCCGTACGCAGGCCGGAGTTCATCGGGGCGCGGGACTTCACGCCGGTGCGGTGAGCCCTCCGGCGGAGTGAGCGGGAGACCGGTGGCCCCGGGGAGCGTGTGCTCCCCGGGGCCGTCCGGCGTGTCAGCCGGCCAGCACGTCCAGGAGGCGGTCGACGTCGGCGGGCGTGTTGTAGAGGTGGAAGGACGCCCGGAGATTGCCCGCGCGGTCGGACACCTCGATGCCGGCCCGGCTCAACTCGCCCTGCCGGTGGCCGAGTCCGGGCACGGAGACGATGGCGGAGCCGGGTGCGGGCAGCGCCTCGTGGTCCAGCGCGGCCAGGCCCGCGCGGAAGCGCTCGGCGAGGGCCAGGTCGTGCTCGTGCACGGCGTCCACGCCCAGTTCCTCGATCAGGGCGAGCGAGTGGCGCACCCCGGCATGGGTGAACAGGGCCGGGCTGACGTCGAACCGGCGGGCGGAGTGGGCGAGTTCCTGCACCGGGCCGTAGCAGGAGTCCCAGGGCTTCTCGGCGGCGACCCAGCCCGCGTACAACGGGGTGAGCCCGCCGAAGTCATCGGGCACCACGAGGAAGGCCGCGCCGTGCGGGCCCAGCAGCCACTTGAAGGTGGTGCACACGGTGAAGTCGTAGCCGTCGGCGTCGAGGGGCAGCCAGCCGGCGGCCTGGGAGAAGTCGACGTAGGTACGCGCCCCGTGGGCGCGGGCCGCCTCGCGCAGCGCGGGCAGGTCGGCGATCCGGCCGTCGGCGGACTGGGCGGCGCTGACCGCCACGAGCGCCGTGCCGGGCCGCACCGATTCGGCGAGCCGCTCCAGCGGTACGGCGCGCACCTTCAGGTCGCCGCGGACGTGGAACGGGTTCAGCACGGAGGTAAAGTCGTCCTCGGCGGTGAGGACTTCGGACCCCGGGGCCAGTCCGGAGGCGACCAGCGCGGTCTGGGCGGCGACGGACGGGCCGGCGGCGACCCGGGCGGCCGGTACGCCCGCCAGCCGGGCGAACGCGGCGCGGGACTGCTCGATGTCCTCGAAGAGGGAGTCGAGCGGCCTGCCCGCGGCCCGCAGGGCCACCGCCTCGTGCAGGGCGGCGACGGTGCGGGCGGGGAGCAGGCCGGTGCTCGCGGTGTTCAGAAAGGTGTTCTTCGGGGCGAACTCGGCACGGACGAGGGTCTCGAAGGTCTCCATGGGACCACTGTGGGCCCGGACGGGCCCCAAGTCCATTGCGAGGTTTTACGCGGTTTCCCCAAGCAGTGCTTATGCATGGGCCCCGACCTGCGTCTTCCGGCGCCGGGGCCCTCTCCCGCGCTCGTCAGTTCTGCGGGACGGCGCAGCCGTCCGGACCACAGGCCTCGGCGTCGCCGGCTTCGTCCTGGATCAGCGTGAGACCCGGACGCTCGCCCCAGGCCTGGGACAGCGCCTGGGCGAAGACCTCGGCGGGCTGCGCGCCGGAGACCCCGTAGGTGCGGTCCAGCACGAAGAAGGGGACGCCGTTCGCGCCCAGCTCGGCGGCCTCGCGCTCGTCGGCGCGGACGTCGTCGGCGTAGGCGGCCGGGTCGGCGAGCACCCCGCGGGCCTCGTCGGCGTCGAGCCCGGCGGCGACGGCCAGTTCCACGAGCCGCTCGTCGTCCCCGAAGACGGTCCGCTCCTCGGCGAAGTTGGCCTTGTAGAAGAGGCCTATCAGCTCGTCCTGGCGGCCCCTCGCCTTGGCGAGGTGCAGCAGGCGGTGCATGTCGAAGGTGTTGCCGTGGTCGCGGTCCCGGGTGCGGTACGCGAGGCCCTCGGCGGCGGCCTGCGTGCCGAGGTTCTCCTCGCCCGCCTGGGCCTGCGCCTCGCTCATGCCGTACTTCTTGGTGAGCATCGTGATCACGGGCTGGATGTCGCCCTTGGCGCGGCCGGGGTCCAGCTCGAAGGACCGGTGCACGACCTCGACCTCGTCACGGTGCGGGAAGGCGTCGAGCGCCTTCTCGAAACGGGCCTTTCCGACGTAGCACCACGGGCAGGCGATGTCGGACCAGATCTCGACGCGCATTCTTCGGCTCTCTCCAGGTCGTGCGGATACGGGACACCCTCCGGGGACGTCGTTAGGTGAACATTCAAGCGGCTCGGGTCATTCCCCGGCCGTGCCGGCGCCCCGGGCCGCGGCCTCGCTCCCGTCCGCGCGTGCGGGCACCGCGTACCGCAGATACAGGTGGTGGTCGCCCTCCTCGGGCGGGTTGTGCGGATCGGGGACCCAGCCCAGGCGGGCGTAGAAGGCCTGGGCGCGCAGGTTGCCGGTGTGCACGTCCAGCGTCGCCGTCCGCTTCCCGTCCGCCTGCCACTCCTCCACGCAGGCCGCGTGCAGCTCCGACCCGATCCCGGCCCGCCAGCGGTCGGGGTCGACGTGGAACTGGAAGAGCTTGACCGTGTCGGCGGGCGCGCCCTCGTCCGTACGGAAGGAGGCGATGCCGACGATCCGGCCCTGGGCGACGGCGCACAGTACGTGCCCGTCGGGGCGTGCGATGGACCCCTGCCAGGCCTCGGTCCAGTCCACGTCGCTCTGCGGGACGCCGTCCGGGTAGTACGTCGAACGGGCCCGGAAGTGCAGGTCGGCGATGGTCCGGGCCTCGGCGGGCAGGGCGGTGCGGATCATCAGCGCGCCGGTCACACGATCACTGATCATGCAACGGAGGACGTCATGGCTCCGGTCACGGTTCCGCGTCGGCTGAACTGCGCCCGGTAGGCGCTCGGGGGGAGACCGGTCCGCCGGACCACGTGGGCGCGCAGCGAGTCGGCGGTGCCCAGGCCGCAGGCCGCGGCGACCCGGTCCATCGGCAGCGTCGTGGTCTCCAGGAGCTCCTTGGCCCGTTCGACGCGCTGGTGGAGCAGCCATTGCAGGGGGCTGACACCGCTCTCGGCGTGGAACCGGCGGGTGAGGGTGCGCACGCTGACGCCCGCGTGCCGGGCCAGGTCGGTGAGCGTGAGCGGCTTGTCGAGGTTGCGCATGGCCCAGCCCCGGGTGTCGGCGCAGACGTCGCCGCGTTCGGGGGGCAACGGGGTCTGGGTGAACTGGGTCTGGCCGCCGGGCCGTACGGGGGCGACGAGGGCGAGGCGGGCCACCTCGTTGGCCACGGCGGCGCCGTAGTCGGTGCGGATGACATGGAGGCACAGGTCGATGCCGGCGGCGTAGCCGGAGGACGTGAGGAACGGCCCGTCCTGCACGTACAGGACGTCTCCCCGCAGGTCGACCTGCGGGTAGCGCCGGCGCATCTCCTCCGCGTGGGCCCAGTAGGTGGTGGCCCGGCGGCCCTGGAGCAGGCCCGCCTCGGCGAGCTGGAAGGCGCCGGTGCAGATGGACGCGACGCGCTTGCCGGCGGCGGCCGCCGCGCTGACGGCCGCCACGATCCGCGGGTCCGGCTCGAACGGCGCCCCGGTGCCGGCGACGATCACCGTGTCCGCGTCGCGTACGGCCTCCAGACCGTGCGGGACGTACAGGTCGAGCCCACCGGTCGTGGGCACGGGGCCGGGCTCGGCCGTGCAGACGACCACCTCGTAACCGGGCCGGCCGTCCACTTGGACCTTGTCGAACAGCATCTCCGGCATCGCGAGGTTGAACAGCGCGACGGGCGAGGGGGCGATGACGGTGACGCGATGCGGGGTGAGCCGGTCGGGCATGGCCAGAACCTCCGGAGGTATGGCATTCAGGCCACTACTGTACGGCGCCATGGGTCCGCAGCATGGGGACATGCCAACGAACCAGATGTCCCGATCCTCCGAACCGGGCCTCGTACGGCGGGAGTCGGGGGCCGGCGGGCCGGCCGCCGCGCTCACGCTCACCGCTTCTCTGCTCGGCTTCGCGCTGACCTGTCTCGACGCGTCCGTGGTGAACGTGGCCCTGCCCACGATCGGCTCCTCGTTCGGCACCGGGATGTCCGGTCAGCAGTGGGTCGTGGACGCCTACACCCTGGCCTTCGCCGCGCTGATGCTGTCCACCGGCGCCTTCTCCGACCGGGCCGGGGCGAGCCGGGCGTACGCGCTGGGCACCGCGGTGTTCACGCTCGCCTCGGTGGTCTGCGGGCTGGCCCCGAACCTGCCGTCCCTCATCGGCGCCCGGGTGGTGCAGGGCGTGGCGGCGGCGGTCGTGCTCCCGGCCTCGCTGGCGCTGGTGCGGCAGGCGTACACGGAACCGGCACGGCGGGCGCGCGCGGTGGCCGCCTGGGCGGCGGGCGGTTCGCTGGCGGTGGCGCTCGGCCCGGTGGCGGGCGGCGCGCTGACCACGGCGTGGGGCTGGCGCGGCATCTTCTTCGTCAACCTGCCGGTGGGCGCGGCGATCCTGGTCCTGCTGGTCCGGGCCCCGCGCTCGCGGCCCCGCCCGGCCCCGCTGGACCTGCCGGGCCAGCTCACGGCGGTGGTGGCCCTCGCGGCGCTGGCCTTCGCGGTGATCGAGGGCGGGGCGGCGGGCCTCGTCGCGGCGGCGGTGGCCGTGGCCGCGGGCGCCGCGTTCCTGTGGATCGAGTCGCGGCAGGCGCATCCGGTGGTGCCGCTCGGCCTGTTCCGGGACCGGACGGTGGCCACGACGGTCGCCGCCGGATCGGCGGTCAGCGTGGCCTTCTACAGCATGGTGTTCGTCTTCTCGCTCTTCTTCCAGCAGGTGCAGCACCACTCCGCGCTGTACGCGGGGCTGCTGTTCCTGCCGATGACGGGCCTGATCGCGGTGACGAACGTGGTGGCCGGCAAGCTCACGGGACGCTACGGGCCGCGGCTGCCGATGCTGGTGGGACAGCCGGTGGCGGTCGCCGGGCTGCTCGCCCTCCTCACCGTCGACGCCGGTACGTCCCCGGTGCTGGTGTCGCTGCTGCTGGTCCCGCTGGCCCTGGGGTGCGCCCTGACCGTGCCGCCGCTCACCACCGCGATGCTGGACGCCGTTCCCGCCGAGCGGGCGGGACTGGCGGCCGGTGTGCTCAACGCGGCCCGGCAGGTGTCCGGGGGTCTGGGCATCGCGGTGTTCGGCGCGCTGGTCGCCGACGGGTTCGAGGCCGGGATGCGCCTGAGCCTGGCCGCCTCCGCGGCCCTGCTCACGGTGACGTACGTCCTCAGCTTCCGTCTCGCAGGTCGCGCGGCCAGGCGGGCCTGAACTCGATGTGGTCGTAGGTCACCACACACCCCTCCCCCATCGGCGACTGGGTCATGAAGCCCACCAGCGCGGCCCCGGTCTCCTTCTCTTCCCCCAGGGTGAACAGGCGGATGAAGGTCCAGCGCTCGCCGTCGCGGGAGGCGTGGAAGGCGAAGGCGCGGCCGGTGCGGCTCACCCGCAGCCAGACGTAACTGCCCTCCACCGTGAAGGAGTTGGCGTCGTCGGAGTGGCCCCGGGTGACGACCGTGCAGACGGTGGGCACGTCCGGGGAGTTCTCCAGGCACAGCTTCGCCCAGGCCCGCTCCCCGACGTGGACGTAGAGCACGCCCGCGTCGAAGGCCGCCCCGAAGCCCACCGTCACGCGGGCGACGAGCTGGAAGTCCCCCTCCGGCGAGCCGAGCAGCCTCGGTGCGTCGGAGGCCGGGTCGAGGCCTTCGCCGGTGGGCGGCACGAAACGGTCCTGCCGGGGCCCGGCCCAGCCGGTGAGGACACCGTCCTCGTACGACCAGTTCCCGTCGGGGCCGTAGGTGCGGAGGGAGAAGGGGAGTTCGGGGAGTGTGACGTCCATGGCCCGAAGTCTCTCAGGTTCACGGCCGGCCCCTTCGGGAGAAAGGACCGGCCCGTTACGGAACGGACGGCACCGGAACCGGGCGGCCGCGGAACCCGGCCCGGCACGAAACCGGCGTCAGCGCTCCAGGCGCCCGTCGTACCGTCGCGGCAGCCCCAGCGGGTTGTCGTCGCGCAGCTCGGGCGGCAGCAGCGCCTCGGGCACGCCCTGGTAGGCCACCGGCCGCATCCAGCGCTCGATGGCGGTGCCGCCGACCGAGGTGGACGTCGAGGTGGTCGCCGGGTACGGCCCTCCGTGGTGCTGGGCCGGGGCGACGGCGACGCCGGTCGGCCAGCCGTTCACCAGGACCCGGCCCGCGAGGGGGGTCAGTTCGGCGAGGATCTCCGCTCCGCGCCCCTCGCCCGCGGCCTCCTCCGCGGAGAGCTGCACGGTGGCCGTGAGGTTGCCGGGCAGCCGGGAGAGCACCGCGCCCGCCTCGGACTCGTCCTCGTAGCGCGCCACGACCGTGAGCGGTCCGAAGCACTCCTCCAGGAGCAGATCGTGCTCGCCCTCGGTGGTGAGCCTGCTCGCGGGCACGGTCAGGAAGCCGGGGCTCACCGTGTGCTCGCCGCCCGCGCCCGGCGTCACCGGGGCCTGGACGTCCGGGAGCCCGGCGCGCTCGGCGACCCCGGCGATGAAGTTGTCGCGCATGCGGTGGTCGAGCAGGACCCCGGAGGCGGTGTCGCTCACCGCGTCGGTCAGGGACTTCAGCAGACGGTCGCCCGCCGCGCCGGCCGGCGCGAGCACCAGGCCGGGCTTCACACAGAACTGGCCGACGCCCAGGGTCATCGAGCCGGCGAGTCCCGCGCCGATCTCCTCGGCGCGCTCGGCGGCCGCGGCCTCGGTGACGACGACGGGGTTGAGGGAGCCCAGCTCGCCGTGGAACGGGATCGGCACCGGACGGGCGGCGGCCGCGTCGAACAGCGCGCGCCCGCCGCGCACGGAGCCGGTGAACCCGGCGGCCGTGACGAGCGGGTGCCGGACCAGTCCGACGCCCGCCTCGAAGCCGTGCACGAGTCCGACGACGCCCTCGGGGATGCCGTGCCCGGCGGCCGCGCGGCGCAGGACCGCCGCGACCAGCTCGGAGAGCGCCGGGTGGTCGGGGTGGGCCTTGACGACGACCGGGCAGCCCGCGGCCAGCGCGCTCGCCGTGTCGCCGCCGGCCACCGAGAAGGCGAAGGGGAAGTTCGAGGCGGAGTACACGGCGACGACGCCGAGCGGCACCTTGTAGCGGCGCAGGTCCGGGATCGGCGGGGTCGCGGTGGCGTCCGGGTGGTTGATGACGACGTCGAGGAAGGCGCCCTCGTCGACGATCCCGGCGAAGGCGCGCAACTGGTAGCAGGTCCGGGCGAGTTCGCCGGTGAGCCGGACCGGGCCGAGCGCGGTCTCCGCGTCGGCCGCCTCGACGAGCAGGTCCTTGGCCGCTTCGAGCTGGTCCGCGGCGGAGCGCAGGAACGCGGCGCGCACGGCGCGGTCGGCCAGCGCGGGGCGCGCGTCGTGCGCGGCACGGACGGCCTCGTCCACCTCTTGGCCTGTGGCCTCCACCGCAACCTGTTCCCGCTGCTTCCCGGTACGGGGGTCGACACTCCAGACTGGTGCTGCTGCCACCGCGGGTCCCTTCCGATGTGATGCCACAGTTCTCGCCGAAGTTCTTGTGTCACTCACCAGGGGTGTTCGATATGCTGAACGCTGTCTCTGATGATGAACTTCTGGTCGGAGACTATTTCCCGTCCAACGAAGGGGTCAAGGGCGATGTCGGCAGGCGAGACAGGCGGCGGGGCGCAGGTCAAGTCCGCGGTGCGGACCGTTGAATTGCTGGAGTACTTCGCCGGCCGGCCCGGAATGCATTCCCTCGCCGCGGTCCAGGAGGCCGTCGGATATCCCAAGTCGAGCCTGTACATGCTGCTGCGCACGCTCGTGGAGCTCGGCTGGGTCGAGACGGACGCGACGGGCACGCGGTACGGCATCGGCGTACGGGCCCTGCTGGTCGGCACCTCGTACATCGACGGCGACGAGGTGGTCGCCGCGGCCCGCCCCACCCTCGACCGCCTCTCGGACGACACCACCGAGACGATCCACCTCGCGCGCCTGGACGGCACGAACGTCGTCTACCTCGCCACCCGGCAGTCCCAGCACTATCTGCGCCCCTTCACCCGGGTCGGCCGCCGGCTCCCGGCCCACTCCACCTCGCTCGGCAAGGCGCTGCTGGCCACGTACAGCGACGAGCAGGTCCGCAAGATGCTGCCGGAGACGCTTCCCGCGCTGACCGAGCACACGATCACCGACCGGGAGAAGCTCATCGAGGAGCTGCGCCAGGTGCGGGAGCAGGGCTTCGCGGTGGACCGCGAGGAGAACACGCTGGGGCTGCGCTGCTTCGGTGTGGCGATCCCGTACCGCACGCCCGCCCGCGACGCGATCAGCTGCTCGGTGCCTGTGGCCCGGCTCACCCCGGCGCACGAGCAGATGGTCAAGGACGCCCTGTTCGACGCCCGCGACCGGCTCACCCTGGCCACGCGCAGGCTCTGACGGGCCGGGCGGCCGGCCCGGCCGCCTCATGAGGAACCGATGAGAAAGCCGGGCGGACGGGAACGATTCACCCCTGATCGCTCGTCTTTCTGGACGGAATGAACAAGACGATCAGGCGTGCCGCCGTCTTCACGCTGCTGCTCGTACTCTCCCTGCTGGTCAGGGCGACCTGGGTGCAGTTCTACGACGGCCGGGCACTCGCGGACGACAAGCTGAACCGACGGAACGCGATCGCGCTGTACGCGAACCCGCTCGGGAACATCATCGTGGCCGGCGACGCGATCACCGGCTCCGCGCAGACGACAGGGAGTGACCTCAAGTACAAGCGGACCTACAAGGACGGCAGCCTGTACGCGGCGGTCACCGGGTACAGCTCGCAGGTCTACGGAGCGACCCAGCTCGAGGGCATCTACCAGAAGCTTCTCGACGGCTCGGACATCCAGCTCAAGAACCCGCTGGACACGCTCACGAACAAGCGCGCCGACCCCGGTGACGTGGTCACGACGATCGATCCGGACGTCCAGAAGGCCGCGTACGCCGCGCTCGGGAACAACAAGGGCGCGGCCGTCGCCATCGACCCGAAGACCGGCAAGATCCTCGCGGTCGCCTCGACGCCGTCGTACGACCCGTCGGCGATCAGCGCCGGCAACAACAGCGTCTGGAAGAAGCTGACGACCGACCCCGACAAGCCGCTGGTCAACCGCGCGCTGCGGCAGCCGCTGCCGCCGGGTTCGACCTTCAAGCTGGTCGTGGCCGCCGCCGCGCTGGAGGACGGGCTCTACGACGACGTGGACGCCAAGACGGACAGCCCGGACCCGTACACCCTGCCCGGCACGACGACCGTCCTGAGGAACGAGAACGCGTCCGCTCCCTGCGAGAACGCCTCGATCCGGGTCGCGCTCCAGTACTCCTGCAACAACGTCTTCGGCAAGATGGCGGTCGACCTCGGCCAGGACAAGGTCCGCGCGACGGCGGAGAAGTTCGGCTTCAACGACACGAAGCAGGACGTGCCGGTGCGGGCGTACACCAGCGTGTACCCCAAGGACATGGACAGATCGTCCACGGCGCTGACCGGCATCGGCCAGTACGACGTCACCGCGACGCCGCTCCAGATGGCCATGGTGTCCGCCGCAATCGCCAACGACGGCAAGCTGGTCTCGCCCCACATGGTGTCGCAGACCAGTGACGCCGACGGCACTGTGCTGAGGAACTACGACGACAGCGCGGACACCAAGGAGATCGTCAGCTCGGACACCGCCCGCCAGCTCCGGTCGGCGATGCAGACGGTCGTGGAGGACGGCACGGGCACGAACGCCCTGATCCCCGGCGCGACCGTGGGCGGCAAGACCGGCACGGCCCAGCACGGCGAGAAGAACAGCAAGACGCCGTACGCCTGGTTCACGTCGTTCGCGAAGTCCGACTCGACCGGCAAGGAGGTCGCCGTCGCGGTCATGGTCGAGCAGTCGGACGCGGCGCGCTCCGAGGTCAGCGGCAACGGACTGGCGGCGCCGGTCGCCAAGGCGATGATGCGGGCCGCGCTGAAGAACTGAGGCGCGCCCGGCCCGCACGCGAAGCGGCCCCGCACCCCGTCGAACGGGGTGCGGGGCCGCTCGGCAGACGGCTTCGCCGTACGGACCGGTCGTCGCGGACACTCGCGCTCCCGGCCGGCCTCAGGTGCCGGCTCGTGCGCGCGGGACGGTCACTTCACGCCGAGCAGTTGCTCCACCGGGTCGATCGCGAAGTACACCAGGAACAGGGCCGAGACCGCCCACAGCAGCCAGTTGACCTCCTTCGCCTTGCCCACGACCGCCTTGATGACGACGTAGGCCAGGAATCCGGCGCCGATGCCGTCGGTGATGGAGTACGTGAACGGCATCACCGCGATGGTCAGGAACGCCGGGATGGCGATCTCGTACTGGTCCCAGTCGATGTGCTTGACGTGGGTCATCATCAGGAACCCGACCGCGATCAGCGCGGGCGCCGCCGCCTGGAGCGGGACGATGGTCAGCAGCGGGGTGAGGAAGAGCGCGAGGCCGAACAGACCGCCGGTCACGAGGTTGGCGAAGCCGGTGCGGGCGCCCTCGCCGACACCGGCCGCGGACTCGATGTAGGCGGTGTTGGAGGAGGCGGAGCCCAGACCGCCCGCGACGGCGGCGGCGCCGTCGATGAACAGCACCCGGCCGATGCCCGGCACCTGCCCCTGCTCGTCGAGCAGCCCGGCCTCGGCGCTGATCCCGACGATGGTCCCCATGGCGTCGAAGAAGTCCGACAGGACCAGCGTGAAGATCAGCAGGACCGCGGTGAGGACACCGGCCTCGGCGAAGCCCCCGAACAGGCTGAAGTGGCCGATGAGCCCGAAGTCCGGACTGTCGACGATCTTGTCCGGGACCTTCGGGGTGGTCAGGCCCCAGCTCTTGATGTCGGCGACGGCGTCGATGACGATCGCCACGACCGTCATCGTGACGATGCTGATGAGGATCGCGCCCTTCACCTTGCGGGCGAGCAGCGCGATGGTCAGCAGGACACCGAGGCAGAAGACGAGGACGGGCCAGCCGGTGAGACGGCCCACGGCACCGAGCTGCACGGGGACGGTGGTGTTCGCGACGTCCGGGATGCGGCTGACGAACCCGGAGTCCACGAAGCCGATGAAGGCGATGAACAGGCCGATCCCGACGCCGATCGCCTGCTTGAGCTGCTGCGGAATGGCGTTCATGATCGCCTTCCGGAGCCCGGTGAGCACCAGGACGCAGATCAGGACGCCTTCGAGGACCACCAGGCCCATCGCGTCGTCCCAGCTCATCAGCGGCGCGAGCTGGAAGGCGACGACGGCGTTGAGGCCGAGGCCCGCGGCGATGGCGAGCGGGAGATTGCCGCCGATGCCCATGACGATCGTCATCACACACGCCACCAGCGCGGTGGCGGTGACCAGTTGACCCGTGTCGAGCGTGTGCCCGAACTTGTCCTTGGCGCTGCCGAGGATGATGGGGTTCAGGACGAGGATGTACGCCATCGTGAAGAACGTGGCGAACCCGCCGCGTATCTCCCGGCCGATGGTGGAGCCCCTGGCGGATATCTTGAAGAACCCGTCGACCCCGCCTGCCGTCGGTGGTGCGGCACTTGGCCGGTTGTCGACCTTTTGCGCTTCGGACATGGCGTAACTCCTCGTTGCCTGCGTGCCTGGTGTGCGGATGCTGGCTGGATTGTTCCCCCGATCAACCCGTTTCAGGTTTTCCCCGTGTTACGGAATCCGGTTCGGCCCGCCGGGCACCGTTCCGGGGCCCGTACGACCGGCTGCTACGCTCACGCGTCCCGCTCCGCCCCAACTCCCGTGTCCCCGACGGGATCGCGGGTCAGCACCCACCGCACCCGCACCGCCGCCGCAGCCGAAGCGAGGGGAGGCACCCCGTGGGCACGCCCGTCGACGACGCCGCCTCCGCGGAGTTCCACGCCTTCTTCGAACGGCACTACGCCGAACTGGCGCGACTGGCCCATCTGTTGACGGGCGAGGCGGACGCCGCCGACGACCTGGCCGCCGAAGCGCTGCTCGCGCTGTGGCACCGCTGGGACCGGGTGCGCGCGGCGGACCGTCCGACGGCGTACGCGCGCGGAGTGGTCGCCAACCTCGCCCGCACCCGGATCCGGGCCGCGGTGCGCGAGCGCCGGCGCATGACGCTCTTCTGGTCGCAGCGCGAGGACAGGACCGAGAACCCGGACGTGCCCGGCACGGTCGACGTCCAGGAGGCGCTGCGCCGGCTGCCGTTCCGCAAGCGCGCGTGCGTCGTGCTGCGGCACGCCTTCGACCTGTCGGAGAAGGACACCGCGCTCGCCCTCGGCGTCTCGGTGGGTACGGTCAAGAGCCAGACGTCCAAGGGCATGGCGGAACTGAAGCGGCTGCTCGGCACGGACGGGACGGCGGTACGGATGCACGCGGGGGCGCTGCCCGCGGGCGGGGCCGGAGGTAGGGGCCGGTGAGGGAGTCGCGGGAGGCGCACGACGCGCTGCGCGCCCGGCTGCGCGAGGCGGCCGGGTCCCACGAGCCGGACCGCGCCCGCATCCTGGCCCGGGTCGAGCGCGGCATGGCGGGCTCCGGTGAGCGGCCGCCGCGTCGTACGGCGCCTCGCCCGCTGCCCGGCTGGGCGCGTGTCCTGGGCGCCACGGCCGCCGTCGCGGGCGTCCTGGTGGCCGGGGGTTACGCGGTCGCCCCGGTGGTGAGGGACGACGGTGCGGCTCCGCGGACCGTGGCCGTCCCTCCGGTTCCCGGCCCTTCGCGGGACCCGGCCGGACGCGGTGTGGCCACGCCCGGGCCCGGACCGCGTTCCGGGACACCGACGGCCTCGGGCGGGCCGCGCCCCTCCCCCTCGGACCTTCCCGCTCCGGCCGGGACCGCCACCCCCGCTCGGCCACCCGCCGGGGACACCGCCGACGGCCCGTTGCGGTCGCAGGGCTCGGTCGACCCGCACAGCGGCGACTTCTGGGCGCAGAGCGAGGTGAGCCTGAGGACCACGCGGCGGCTCACCTCGCTCACGGTCACGTTGAAGGTCGGGCAGACCGGTGGGGTGAGCGAGGCGGGTGCCTGGGTCTCGCTGCCCGGGAGCGACTTCACCACGACGGTCGCCGAGCGGGACGGCTTCCTCGTCTACACCTGGGCCCTCAGGCCCGGTCGCACGGTCTGGCCGGGCACCTGGGTCTTCGCCGGCCAGTACGGCCACGACCGCGGCGGCCGGGAGGTGAAGGACGACGCCTACACGGTGACGGCGACGACCGCGGACGGCGAACGGGCCTCCGTGGCCGGGGACTTCACGGACCGAGGCGCGGACGGCGGAGATCCGTAGCGACACGTCCGGACGCGCCCCGAACTCCTCACGGCGGACAGGCGAACGCCCCCGACGGTCAGGACCGGCGGGGACGTTCGCCCATGGGGGGAAGGCGTCAGCTCACGAAGTACGTGGGGTTCGGGAGCTTGTAGGTCTTGTCGGCGTAGCCGCCGTCGAGGTCCGAGTACTGGTCGCCGAAGTTGGCGACGATGTCGTACCCGAGGGACTCGATGTGCTTGCGGGTTCCGGCCTTGTACTGCACGGTCGTGCAGTTCCAGGCGGCCGCGGTGGCGCAGTCGCTCAGGTAGGCGGGCGGGTTGGCCGCGTCCTTGAGGAACATGTGCGCCGAGTCGAGGTTGACGTCGACGCCGATCTTCTTCAGGTTGTCGACCGCGGAGACGCGCTGCGACTCCTTCAGACCGGAGTTGTAGAACACCTCGACGCCCTTGGAAGCGGCGTACTCGACGAGTTCCGGGCTGCCGAAGACGGCCGGGCGGTCCGCCTGGGCGACGTACGCGGCCCAGGAGGCCGAGTTGTAGGTGTAGTTGGTCTTCTTCTCGTAGTCGAGGGACAGCAGCAGCGTGTCGTCGATGTCGAAGACGACCGCGGGCTTGGTGTGCCGGTGGTGGGCCTTGCGGGCCGCCTGGTCGATGTACCGCTTGGCGGAGGCGTCGAGGCGGGCCAGGTCCTTGGCGTACGGACTGTCGGGGGACGCCTGGTAGACACCGTTGCTGTCGGCGGTGGTGCCGTAGTAGGTGTCGATGTCCTTGACGAGGACGCCGATGTTGTACGGCTCGTGCGTCGAGTTCGCCGTCGACTGACCGGCGGTGGCTACGCCGGTGCCGTACAGGGCGGCGCCGGCGACGACACAGGTCGCGGCGACGGCCGCGATGCGGAGTGGCTTATGCATGACAGGTTTTCTACGCGCGTAACGTCCGTGGACGCGAGACCTTTTGCCGGATCGATACATACTTTTCGGCCGACTTGGGCCTCGCGCCGGACTCCTCGGGCCCCGTCCCGGCGGGGCGGCGGTCAGTTCATGGTCGCGCCGATGGTCGTGCTGCCGGTCGTGAGGAAGGTGGTCGCGGGCAACGTCCCACTGGAGGAACGGGAGTTGTACGTGGTGGTGGCGTCCGTGGAGACGAACGAAGGGGTGGAGACCCCGGAGTCCCAGTTGTTGCCCGAGGACGTCACCGAGGACCCCTTGGACACCGCGGTGCCGTTGCCCACCGCGAGGTTCTTGCCCAGTCTGGCGGCACTGGTGGCGAAGTAGTAGCCGTACTTCCCGTTGGCGTAGGCGGTGGTGCGGTTGATGACGATGGCGCCGGTGTTGGAGTTCTCGGTGAAGCCGCTGCCCGCGTCGTCCCAGGCCGCGGAGTTGTTGACGACGTGGGCCACGACCTCGCCATCACCGCCCAGTTTGTAGCCGTTGCCGTCGCCCGCGAAGGCCGAGTCCCCCCAGCGGTTCCTGCCGTTGCCGAAGGACCAGGTGTGTTCGACGGTGACGGGCGAGGAGAACGACCAGAAGTCGATCCCGTCGTCGGAGTTGTTGTACAGGCGGGCCCCGGTGATCAGGTTGCCGGTGCCGGAGCCGAACTTCACGGCGATGCCGTCGGCGTTCTCGCCGTGGGTGGCGCCGTCGTAGTTGCCGTACGCGTCGATGTTCCTCACCGTGTTGTTGACGGTGCCGTCGCCCGTCAGCGTGAACCCGGAGTCTCCGCCGTTGATCGTCTTGACGTTGCTCCAGACGGTGCCGGTGCAGGACTGGCAGACGACCGCGCTGTCCGGGGAGTTCTGGAAGGTGATGTTCGAGACGTTCCAGTAGTCGGCCGTCAGCTTGAAGATCCAGGAGCCCGAGGGCAGCGAGGAGCCGTCGATCCTCACGGTCTCCGAGCCGTACGCCGTGAGCGTGACCGGCGCGGAGGACGTGCCGTTGACGGTGGACTGGAGGGTGGCCGCCGGGTAGTAGGTGCCGCCGCGCACCTGGATGACGGTCCCGGCGGCGGCACCGGAGATCGCGGAGGTCAGCTCGGCGGTGGTGTCCACGACGACGGTGGCGGCCTGGGCCTGTCCGGGCAGGACGGCGAGCCCTGCGCCCAGTGCCAGGGCGGCGCCGAGCGGGAGAGCGGTACGACGAGACATGGAGTGGGGTCCTTTCGTCGTGCTGTCGGAGGGAACGGGGCAATCACGGACACCAGTCGCCGAGGTAGGCGGCACGGGTGTGCCGCTCGGCCTCCGCGTCCGTGAGCTGGGGGCGGTTCTCGGGGACGGTGATCACCGCGCCGGGTCCCGTGTTGCGGTACTCGGCGAAGCGCTGGCTCTGCCAGGGGTAGGCGGCGGACATGTTCGTGTAGGGCGCGACCGCGTCGATGCCGGCGCCCAGACGGGTGTCGCGGACGGTCAGCATCGGCCGGGCGGTGGGGTCCGAGCCGGGCACCCAGGGGCGGGCCAGCTTGTAGAAGGCGTCCGGCGCGGCACTGCTGATCCCGCAGCGGGTGACCAGGTATCCGCGTGGGTCGGCGACGGCCGTGGACGGCGCGAAGACGAAGCCGTACGGGGCGCCGGCCAGATCCGTCCGGTCCAGGGTGCGGAAGTGGCAGCGCTCGAAGACCGCCGTCGCCCGCCCGAAGACGAAGTCCACGTCGCCTTCGACGTAGCAGTCCCGGTAGTACTGCCGGGCGAAGGTGCCGAGCGCGATCGTGTCGGCGTACAAGGTGTCCTGGTGGCCGAGGAAGCGGCAGCGGTGGAACGCCGACCGGTCGCCCTGCACCTTGATCGCCACGGCCTGGGTGCCGGTGATCCCGGGGTGGTCGGCGCGCAGCCAGTCGTTGGCGAAGGTGACCGCGCGGGCGGTGAAGCCGTCGGTGCGCACGGTGGTCGTCGCCGACCCGGTGGTGCCGTAGGTGCCCGAACCGTCGGGCTTGGGCGTGCCGTTGGCGTTGTCGTACACGACGACGACGTCGCGCGGGTCGCCGGAGGCACCGATCCAGGTCATCTCGGACCCGGCGGCTCCGGGCAGGCCGGTCGCCGGGTCGACCGCTCCGACCGAGACCGTCTCGCGGTACACGCCGGGTGCGATGACCAGGGTGAAGCCCGCGCCGGTCGCGGCGGTCACGGCGGCCTGCACGGTGGTGTGGTCGCCGAGGCCGCCGGGGTGGACGTACAGGGTCCTCGCGTCCGGCCGCGCGGACGGCGAGCCGTGGCGCCCGAACGGCGCCCGGCCGGTGGCGCGGGCGGTGGCGCGGGCGGGGCCCGCGAGCACGGGAGCCAGCGCGGCTCCGGTGCCCGCGGCGATGAACGCCCTTCTGCCGACGGGGTGTCCGGCCATGGTCAGCAGATCCTTCCGGCGCCCGCGTGGTGGTCGACGAGGGCGGGAACGGCCCTCGGCGGGTCGACCCTCGTCCGCAGGACCGGGGTCCAGCCGGCACCGGACTGGAGCGTCTCGGCGGGGATCTGCGCGTTGTGCACGGCGATCAGATCGGTCGGGACGCCGTTGACGTAGTTGTCGGCGGCGGTCACCGGCGCCTCCTTCCACTTCTTCAGGATCAGCCCGGCGCCGACCGAGTCCGGCAGCGTGAACGCGTTGTGCTCGGCGACGAGTCGGGACTCCATGCCGATGCCGTAGCTGTAGCCGTAGGAGGAGTCGGCCACGAAGTGGTTGTTGTAGGAGTCCACTTGCCCGAAGCGCACGCGCGGGGCGCGCTCGACGAGGCCGGTGAACAGGTTGTGGTGGAGGGTGACCTTCAGATGGCCCCGGTCCACGGCGGCGGTGGCCGCGCTGTCGCTGTTGCCGATCAGGATGGTCTTGTCGTGGTCGGCGAAGACGTTCCAGGAGGCGGTCACGTAGTCGGCGCCCTTGACGATGTCCAGTTCGCCGTCGTGCTGTTCGTAGATCCGGCCGTAGTAGGTCGGCAGCGAGCTGTCCGGGTGGTCGCCGTCGGTGAACGTGTCGTGGTCGAGCCAGACGTGCGTGGCGCCGTAGACGACGGCGCTGTCGTACTCGGAGTTCCAGTTTCCGGTGTCACCGTCGGTGGGGTCCCACTGCGGGAAGCAGTCGAGGGGGCTCTCGAAGGTGAGGTTGCGGACGATGACGTTGTCGACGTCCTTGATCTGGAGGCTCGCGCCCTTGAAGCCCGCGTTCGCCCCGAGGCCGACGATGGTGGTGTTCGCGGGGACGTACGCCTTGATGGCGGTGTCCTGTTCGGCGGCGGAGGCGGCCCGCAGGTCCTCCTGCTCGCCGCTGACCACCTGGTCGTAGCCCCACACCGCGGGGTCGTAGTCGGCGAGGTACCGGTCGAAGTCGTAGCCGGGGGCGGCGAAGGAGTCGCAGCCGGAGGCGTTGGCGTCGATCGTGCCCCGGACCTTGATGATCTTCGGCGCGCTGCCGCCCGCGGCGAGCGCGGCCTTGAACTCCGCCCAGGTCGAGACCGTGCTGACCTGCGCGGCGCCGGCCGCCGAGCCGCCCGTGGTGCCGGTCCCGTCGGCCGCCCAGCCGTCGCCCGCGGCGAGCGTCTGGCGGCCGGGGTCGCGGGGGCGGGCCTCGGCGGTGGTGCCGGTGACGGCGATCACGAGGGCGGTGCAGCCGATCAGCGCGGCGGCTCTGCGGATGGTGACCGCACGCCAGCTTGTGGCATGCGCATGCCATTCCTGTGTGTGCATGGTGCGACTCTCTTTCCTTCGGCTCGGGGCCTCGGAGCCCGGCGGGCTCACGGGTTCGGGGGATCCGGGGATCGGGGATCCAGGGATCCGGGGCAGGGATCGAGGAGTTCAGGCGGTGGGCCAGGTGATCCAGGACTCGGGTATGGCGGCGTCCAGACGGCGTACGTCCCGGGGGCCGAGCACCCGGCGGCGCAGCAGCGCGCCCGCGACGAGACGGGCCACGGCGATGGCGCCGGGCGGGTTGAAGTGCGTGTTGTCCTGTTCGGTCGCGGTCCAGTTGAAGTACCGCTTCGTCTCCTCGACGCCGAGCCGCTGCCACAGCGCGATGGACAGGGCCTGGACGTCGAGGAGCGGGACGCGCTCGGCCGCGGCGAGCGCGCGCATCGACGCCGGGTAGTCGCCGTGCGTCGGCACCGCCGCGCCGTCCGCGTCGAACTTCCTGCGCTCCACCGGGGTGGCGAGCACCGGCCGCGCGCCCCGGGCCCGCGCCCCGTCGAGGTACTGCCGCAGGCAGTCCTGGAACGTCGTCCACGGCTCGGTGTAGCGCGTCGGGTCGGCGGTCTTCTCGTCGTTGTGCCCGAACTGGACGAGCAGGAGGTCGCCGGGCCGGATGACGTCGAGGATCGAGGCGAGTCGCCCCTCGTCGATGAAGCTCTTCGAACTCCGGCCGTTCACGGCGTGGTTGGCGACGGCGATGTCCTCGCGGAGGAAGAACGGGAGGGCCATGCCCCAGCCGGTCTCGGGTGCGGCGTCGGCGTACTTCTGGGCGGCGGTGGAGTCGCCGGCGATGTGGAGGGTGAGCGGGCCGCGGTGCGGGGCGGCGGACGCGTGGGCCGCCGCCCCGGCGGCGAGCGGTAAGGCGGCCACGGCCGCCGAGGTGACCTGTCTGCGCGTGAGGGACACGGGCGTGTGCCTTTCGACAGAGGGTTCCGAAGAGATCCGGCCAGGGTTCGGCCGAGGGTCCGGCCGGGGTCCGGCCGAGGATTCGGCCGAGGTCTGGCCGGGGTCCGGCCGAGGTCCTGCCGAGAGTCCGGCCGAGAGTCCGGCCGGGCACTCCGCCTGAGATCCGGCCGAGGATTCGGCCTAGGTCTGGCCGGGGCCTGCCGAGAGTCCGGTCGGGAACTCCGCCTGAGGCCCGGCCGAGGATTGGGCCGAGGGTCCGGCCGGGAATTCGGCCGAGCGACGGGACCGCGGGGCGGCCGTGGCGCGGTGGGCGCCACGGCCGGGCCCCGAGGGCGGCGCGTCGGACTAGTGGTGGGCCTTCCAGTCGGCCTGTGCCGTGTTGAGCTGGTCGGCCAGCGTGTCCAGGAAGTCCTTCACGCTCATCTTGCCGAGCAGCACCTTCTGGAAGCCGGGCTCGTTGTCGGCCTTGGAGATCGTGTTCCAGTCGGGCAGGTAGTAGGGAAGCTGCACGATCTTGGTGCCGGCACCGTTGAGCGCCTCGGCGGCCAGCTTGGTCGGCTCTGCCTGCTGGATCCAGGCGTCCTTGGCGGCGTCCGTGTTCGCCGGCACCTGGCCCGCGGACTCGTTGAACTTGGAGTTCTCCTGCGCCGAGACGGCGAACTCGATGAACTTCCAGGCGGCCGCCTTGTTCTTGCCCGACTTGAACAGGCTCAGCCCGTCGACCGGGTTGGAGACCTGCACCCGTGTGCCGTCGTCCAGGGTGGGGTTCGGGATGCCGCGGAACTTGCCGGCGCCCAGCGCCTTCACGTGGTCCTGGTAGGAGCCGAGGTTGTGGCTCAGCATGCCGATGGTGCCGCTGTCCCACTGCGCGACCATCTTGGTGAAGTCGTTGTTGACGTCGGCGGACGGAGTCGCCTTCTTGTAGAGGGCGACGTACTTCTCCAGGGCCGCCACGTTCTTCGGGTCGTTGACGGTGGTCTTGTCGCCGTCCCAGAACGAGGTGATGCCGCTCTGGCCGTACGCCGCGTCCAGCGCCGGGGCGATGGAGCCCTCGCCGCCGCGGATGGTGAAGCCGAACTTGTTCTTGCCCTCGTCCGTGAGCTTGGAGGCGGCGTCGTAGAACTTCGACCAGGAGGTCGGCGCGTCCAGGCCCGCCGCCTTGAACAGGTCGGTGCGGTACCAGAGCGTGCCGTTGTTGGCGGAGGTCGGCACCTGGTACAGGGTGTCGCCGCCGCCCGCCGACCGGCTGACGTCGAGCAGGTTCTGGCTCAGCTTTCCGTTCAGCGCGCCCTTCTCGATCCGGCTGTCCAGCGGTTCGAGGGCTCCCTGCACGGCGACCTCGGCGAGCATGGCGGTGCCCACGCCTCCGACGTCGGGCAGGCCGCCGCCCTGGATCGCGGTGTCGTACTTGGACTGCGCGCTCGCCGCCGGGATGCCGACGTAGTTGACCTTGATGTCCGGGTACTTCTTCTCGAAGTCGGCGATGATCTGCTTCCAGATGTCGGTGCGGACACCGCCGTTGTTGTCCCAGAAGGTGATCTCGCCCTTGCCGGAGCCCTCGGTGCCCTTGTCGCCCGCGCTGCCGCTGCCGTCGTCGCCGCAGGCGGTGGCGGTCAGCGCGAGCACGGATCCGAGGGCGACGGCCACGGCGGCGCGCCGGGCACCGGGGACGCGGGACCTTCTCGCCCCGGTCGCCGGTGAACCGTTCCCGAGTGGGCTGTTCCCGAGTGGGCTGTGTCCGAGTGGGCTGATCTTCATCGGTCGGCTCTCTTCTTCCGGATCCAACGGGGTGGTGGGGTCGGTGCGGTGTCCTCGGAGATCGGCACCCGGCTGCTCGCGGAAGGGACGCGCCCTTCCCTCCACATCCGGCAAGCGCTTGCTACGGAGGTGCGACATTGCGGCTCCCAACAGGCGGACGAACGGCTGACGAACGGCTGACGAACGCTGGTGATGACTGGTGAAGGCTGGGGACTGCTGACGAACGGCGGACGGTGGCCCTCAGCGGGCCGGGGTGACTCGGAAGCGCGTGAAGGTGGCGGCCCCCGCGTGCCCCGAGCCGGGCGGCGCGAGCGCGAACAGGCCCAGCAGGGCGCCGGTCCAGCGCCGGCCGGTCGCGGCGAAGACCTGCCCCGAGGGCTGCCGGCCGGCGCCGACGTCGTACGAGAAGCGACAGCGGGCTCCCGCGCCGATCTCGATCCACAGCCGGGCCCGGTCCTCGGGAGCGGCGCTCCCCGGAGCGGCCTCGCGCTCGCCCTCGCGCGGCCCCGTGCGCACGACGGGCGCCCCGACGGCCACGGTCTCGGCGAACCGGTGCACGAACCGCACGGATCCGCCCGGCTCGCGCTGGAGGCCGATCCAGCCGAACGCGTCCCCGAGCACCACGAGTCCGGCCCGCGCTCCGGGCTCCTCGCTGTCGAGACGCAGGTCGACCTGGACGGTGGCCGCCGCGCCGGGCATCCGCTGGGTGAGGACGTGCGGGAGTCGGCGCAGGTCGTGGGCGTCCGCCGTACGGACACAGGTCAGCCGCAGTCCGTCGCCGGAGTGCTGGGTGGCCCAGCCGTCCCGGGGGTTGGCGGTCCACTGCCACTGGCGCCCGAAACGGCCGCCGGGGAAGTCGTCGTCGGTGGCGGGCGCGGACGGCGGCTGGGCCGGCAGGTCCGGCTTGCGGTGTACGGGCACGGGGGCGCCCCGGTCGCCGAGCACCGGCCAGCCGTCCGTACCCCAGCGCATCGGCTGGAGGTGGACCACCCGCCCGTAGGCCCCGCGCTGCTGGAAGTGCACGAACCAGTCCTCGCCCGCCGCCGTGCGCACCCAGCCGCCCTGGTGCGGGCCGTTGACGCGGGTGCTCCCCTGTTCCAGCACCACCCGCTCCTCGTAGGGCCCGAAGAAGCCGCGCGACCGGAAGGCGCCCTGCCAGCCGGTCTCGACTCCCCCGGCGGGCGCGAAGATCCAGAACCAGCCGTCGTGGCGGTGGACCTTGGGGCCTTCGAGGGTGAACCAACCGGGGATCAGGTCGGCGTCGACGATCACCTTCCCCTCGTCCAGGAGCGCGGTTCCGTCGGGGCTCATCCGGTGTCCGGTGAGCCGGTTCTTCACTCCCGAACGGGACTTGGCCCAGGCGTGCACGAGGTAGGCCTCGCCGGTCTCCTCGTCCCACAGCGGGCAGGGGTCGATGAGCCCCCGGCCCTCCTTCACCAGGTGCGGCCTGGTCCAAGGGCCCCTGATCGCTGGGGCGTTGACCTGGAAGATGCCACGGTCGGGGTCGCCCCAGAAGATCCAGAAGCGGTCGTCGTGGTGGCGCAGCGAGGGCGCCCACACACCGCGGTCGGGCTGAGGATTCCTGAACTCGCCCGCGGGCTCCAGGCGTTCGAGAGCGTGTCCGACGAGGGTCCAGTTCACCAGGTCCCGGGAGTGCAGCAGCGGCAGGCCGGGGGCGCGGCCGAAGCTGGAGGCGGTGAGGTAGAAGTCGTCTCCGACGCACAGCGGATCGGGGTCGGACCAGTCGGCGTCGAGGATCGGGTTGCGGTAGGTGCCGTCACCGAGGTCGGCGGAGGGCAGGGCCATCAGGGGCTCACCGCCTTGCGGACCAGCGCGGCGGCCCCGGTCCGGTCGAGGGCGCCGTCGGCGACGACGGTGACGACCCGGCGTACGAGCGTGTCCCCCGCCGCGACGGTGAGCCGCCGCTCGGAGGCGAGCGAGGAACCGACGCCCGGGTAGTCGGCGGCGCGGACGAACCACGGGTCGCGGCGGGTCTCGGCGGTCGCCCCGGCGAGGACGAGCGTCCAGCCGGCTCCCGCGAGGGCGAGCCAGTCGGCGGGGCGCCCGTGCGCCGCCTGCTCGCCCTCGGCGTCGGCGGTGAACACGCGCGGGGCGTCCCGTTCCTTGGGCGCCCGCCAGAAGAAGCCTCCGTAGCCCGCGCCCGGCCGTCCGTTGGTGGCGGGGCTGCCGATCGAGAGGCCGTGCTCCGTGACGTTCGTGAGCGAGAAGGTGAAGTCCAGTGCCCAGGCGCTGTCGGTGAGGGCGACGGCCGCGACCGTACGGCGTTCCCGCAGCAGTTCGGTGCCCGCGGCCGTCCAGCGCAGTTCCGCCACGAAGCCGTCCGGATCGCACAGTCGGAAGCCGGTGTGCCGCTGGGTGCCGTGGTTGTCGAGCTCGGTCGGCCCCTGGTCGCGGACGTAGGTGCGTCCGCCCCAGAAGTTGTGCCCCTCGACGTCGGGTACGGCCACACCGACGCCGAGGTGGTGGGTGTGATCGGCCGGACCGGTCTCGGTGACGGCCGTGCCGGCCAGGGTGGTGACGGGGTGCAGGTACGGGCGCGGCGAGAGCCGGGCCGGCAGCGCGGGCCGGGTGACGTAGCGCGCGACGGGGCGGCCACCGATCCGCAGGGCCGTCGAGTCGTCGTTCATCCGGAGCTCACCTCTTTCGGGCGCGCCCAGGAGGCGCCGAGTTCGGAGTAGAGGGCGAGGGTGTCGGCGGCGGCCGCGACGAATCCGTCGACGCCGGGCACGACACGGCGTCGTTGGCCGGGGACCGTCCGCCAGGCGTCCGGGGGCAGCGCGACCGGGTCGGGGGCCTGCCGGACGGCCTCGACGACCTTCATGAAGGCGCCCGTCGACTCGGGCGGGACCAGCAGTTCCGCGCCGCCGGTCAGATGCTCGGCCAGGTTCTCCAGCAGGTCGGTGCGGCCGTACAGGATCTCCTCGGGGCCGTGTCCGGAGCGCTGCACGAGCACCCGGTCCTGCTTGTACCAGAAGGTGATCCGGCCGCCCGTGCCGTGCACCAGCACGTACGGTTCGCCGGGGCTCTCGGCGCAGAGGGTGGCGGCGACGGTGATCCGGCCCCCGGTGGTCGTCACCTGGACGCACGATGTGTCGTCGGACTCGATGTCGTTGGCGCGCAGCAGTTCGGTGCGGATGGCGGTGACGTCCTCAGCTCGGGTCGAGCCGTCGAGCGCGAGGGCCGTGGCGACGGCGTGGGCCAGCGGGTTCGTCAGGACCCCGTCGACGACGTCGGCTCCGTCGAGCCGGCGTCTGCCCGCCCAGGGGGCGCGGCGGAAGTAGGCCTCGTCGCGGACCCAGGCGCCGGCCCCGCCGATTCCGGTGACCCGGCCGAGCGCGCCCTCGGTGATCATCTTCCTGATCGCCGGCACCGCGTGCGAGCCGAGCGACTGGAAGCCGATCTGGCAGACGACTCCGGCCGCCGCGACGCCGTCGGCCATCCGCCGGAACTCGGCGTAGGAGGGGGCGGGCGGCTTCTCCAGGAGCAGGTGGACGCCTCTGCGCGCGGCGGTCAGCGCGAGGTCGGTGTGGGTGGGGATGGGGGTGCAGATCACCGCGACGGCGGCGCCGGTGGAGTCGAGGAGTGCCCCGAGGTCGGGGGACTGCTCGACGTGCCGGCCGTCCAGTTCCTCCTCGGTGAGCGGGTTCAGCTCGCAGACCCCGACGAGGCGCGTCAGGCCCTTGTCCTGGAGCCGGCGGATGTTGTCCAGGTGCCAGCGGCCGTGTCCCCGGGCCCCGGCGAGGACGACGGGCAGCGGCGTGCCGGCCGGGTGCCGGTCGTGGCCCTGACGGGTGGTGGCGGTCATCCCTTCACCGCCCCCGCGCTGAATCCGGTGATCAGCCATTTCTGGATGAAGGCGAAGACGACGACCACGGGGACGGCGGCGATGATGCCGCCGGCGGCGAGCGCGCCCAGGTCGACGCTGTCGGAGCTCATCAGGGTGTTGAGGCCGACCGGGATGGTCTGCTTGCTCTGGTCGCTGAGGAACATCAGGGCGAACAGGAAGTGGTTCCAGGCGTGGACGAAGGCGAAGGAGCCGACGGCGATCAACCCGGGCCGCAGGAGCGGGAGGACGACGATCCGGAAGGCGTCGAAGCGGTTGCAGCCGTCCACCCAGGCGGCCTCCTCCAGGGTGTAGGGCACGTTCCTGATGAAGCCGCTGATGAGGATCATCGACAGCGGCAACTGGAAGACGGTCTCGGCGATGATCACGCTGACCAGCGAGTTGATCATCCGGAGCTCGGCGAAGATCTGGAAGAGCGGGACCAGGAGCAGGGCGCCGGGCACGAACTGGGAGCAGAGCAGCGCGAGCATGAAGCCGCGTTTGATCCTGAAGTCGAAGCGGGCGAGCGCGTAGCCGCCGGCGAGTGCGACGAGCGTGGTCATCACCAGGGTGGCGACGGCGATGATCACGCTGTTCTGGAAGTAGGTCCCGAAGCTGCGCTCGGTCCACACCTTGTCGAAGTGGTCCAGCGTCATGGGCCAGGGCACGAGGGAGGTGGACCCGGCGGGGCGCAGCGCGAAGAGCAGGATCCAGTAGAAGGGGATCAGCGTGAAGAGGAGGTAGCCGCCGAGGGGGACGTAGATCTGCCAGCGCGGGGCCTCGTCCCAGGCGCGCCGTTTCCTCGCGGCGGGCGGGCGGGGTTCCTCGACGGGCGGGGCGGCGGGTGCGGCCGGGGCGATGGTCGCGGCGTCCTTGGTGATCACTTGTCCCCGCCTCCGAACTTGCTCAGCCGCAGATAGACGATCGAGCAGAACAGCAGAATCACGAACGCGACCGTGGTGAGGGCGGAGGCGTAGCCGAAGTTGTGGGCGTCGACGCTGGTGTTGGCGATGTAGAGCGGGAGAGTCGTCGTCTCGCCGGCGGGTCCGCCGCCGGTGAGGGTGTAGAGCAGGTCGACGTTGTTGAACTCCCACACGGCGCGCAGCAGCGTGGACAGGACGATGGCGTCCTTGAGGTGCGGGAGCGTGATGTGCAGGAACTGCCGCAGGCGGCTCGCTCCGTCGACCTCGGCGGCCTCGTACAGATCCTTGGAGACGGACTGGAGGTCGGCGAGGATCAGGATCGCGAAGAAGGGGACGCCGCGCCACAGGTCGGCGACCACGGCCGCCGGGAAGACGGTGGAGGTGTCCGAGAGCCAGCTCGTCCCGTACGAGCCGATGCCCGCGTCGGCGAGGTAACGGGTGATGCCCGTCTGGGAGTTGTAGAGCAGCACCCAGATCGCCGAGGTCAGTACGCCGGAGACGGCCCAGGGCGAGAACACCAGCGCGCGCCCGGCCGCCCGGCCGACGAAGGTCTGGTTGACGATCAGCGCGAGCGCCAGGCCGAACAGGAGCTGGAGGCCGACCTCGACGACGACCCATTTCGCGCTGAAGGTCAGCGTGTCCCAGAACTGGGGGTCGTCGGTGAAGGCGTGCACGAAGTTGTCGAGGCCCGCGTAGCCGTTGCGCCACGGTTTGGTGGGGTTGTAGTTCTGCAGGCTGTAGTGGAAGACGCTGATGACGGGGTAGGCGATGAAGCCCAGCATCAGCAGCGCCGCCGGGGCGATGAGCAGATACGGCAGCCTGCGCGGGGTCGCGGAGGCACGGCGCCGCCGGGGTGGCGCGGGCGGTTTCGCCACGGCTGCGGCTTGGGCCATGACTGTTCTCCGTTCGCAGTGGGGCAGGTACAGCGGGTGCAGGAAGCGCTTGCTACACCCTCATGGGTCGGTCGGTGTCTTCCGTGTGCGGTCGTGGGGGCGTCAGCCGGCGTAGGGGTCCGGCACCTTGCCCGGGCGGGCCAGGAACGCGAAGTCGCAGCCGGTGTCGGCCTGGGTGATCTGGTCGTTGTAGAGCGCGCCGTAGCCGCGTTCGTACCGGGCGGGCGGCGCGGTCCAGGCGGCCCGTCTGCGCTCCAGCTCCGCGTCGTCCACATGGAGCCGGAGCGAGCGTGCCGCGACGTCGAGCGTGATCAGGTCCCCGCTCCGTACGAGGGCGAGCGGGCCGCCGACGTACGACTCGGGCGCCACGTGCAGCACGCACGTGCCGTAACTCGTGCCGCTCATGCGGGCGTCGGAGATCCGCACCATGTCCCGGACGCCCTGCTTCAGCAGATGCTCCGGGATGGGCAGCATCCCGTACTCGGGCATGCCCGGGCCGCCCTTGGGGCCGGAGCCCCGCAGCACGAGGACGCTGTCGGCGGTGATGCCGAGCGACGGGTCGTCGATGGTCCGCTGCATCGTGCGGTAGTCGTCGAAGACGACCGCGGGGCCGGTGTGCTTCAGCAGGTGCGGCTCGGCGGCGATGTGCTTGATGACGGCGCCGTCGGGGCAGAGGTTGCCGCGCAGGACGGCCACTCCGCCCTCGGCCGCGACCGGGTTGTCGCGGGTGCGGATGACGTCGTCGTCGTGGACCCGGGCGCCGGCGAGCTGCTCGCGCAGGGTGTCGTGGGAGACCGTGGGCCGGTCCAGGTGCAGCAGGTCGGTGATGCGGGAGAGGAACCCGGGCAGGCCGCCGGCGAAGTGGAAGTCCTCCATGAGGTACTTCTGTCCGCCGGGCCGGACGTTCGCCAGCACCGGGACGGTCCGGGCGATCCGGTCGAAGTCGTCCAGGGTGAGGGAGACGCCCGCGCGTCCGGCCATGGCGATCAGGTGGATCACGGCGTTCGTCGAGCCGCCGATGCCGAGCACCGTGGTGACCGCGTCCGTGAAGGCCTCCGCCGTCAGGATGTCGGACAACGTCCTTCCCTTGTGGACGAGTTCGACGATCCTGAGTCCCGCCGCGGCCGCCATCCGGTCGTGTCCGGAGTCGACGGCCGGGATGCTGGAGGCGCCGGGGACGGTGACGCCGAGCGCCTCCGCGGCGGCCGTCAGCGTGGACGCGGTGCCCATCGTCATGCAGTGGCCGGGCGACCGGGCGAGCCCGCTCTCCAGCTCGGCCATCTCGCAGTCCCCGATGAGGCCCGCGCGCTTGTCGTCCCAGTACTTCCACATGTCGGTGCCGGAGCCGAGGACCTCGTTGCGCCAGTGGCCCGGGAGCATGGGCCCGGCGGGCACGAAGACGGTCGGCAGATCGACCGAGGCCGCCCCCATGAGCAGCGCGGGCGTGGTCTTGTCGCAGCCGCCCATCAGCACGGCCCCGTCCACCGGGTACGACCGCAGCAGCTCCTCGGTCTCCATCGCGAGCAGGTTGCGGTAGAGCATCGGGGTCGGCTTCTGGAACGTCTCGCTCAGCGTGGACACCGGGAATTCGAGCGGGAATCCGCCGGCCTGCCACACCCCCCGCTTGACGGCCTGGGCGCGGTCGCGCAGGTGCACATGGCACGGGTTGATGTCGGACCAGGTGTTGAGGATCGCGACGACCGGCTTGCCCAGGTGCTCCTCGGGGAGGTAGCCGAGCTGCCGGGTCCTGGCCCGGTGGCTGAACGAGCGGAGTCCGTCGGTGCCGTACCACTGATGGCTTCGGAGTTCCTCGGGCCGCTTCACAGGGACCATCCGGCGGCTATGGCGGCGACCTCGGACCGCTCGTTCGCGGTCAGCGGCCGGCTCGGCGGGCGCACGTCACGGCGGCACAGGCCCAGTGAGGACAGGGCCTCCTTGACGACGGTGACGTTGTTCGCGGAGGCGTCGGCGGCCCGCAGTTCCTCGAAGCGCCGGATCCGCTCCCAGACCTTCATCGCGGCCGGGTAGTCGCCGGACCGCAGCGCCTCGATCATGTTCAGCGAGACGGCGGGGGCGACGTTCACCAGGCCCGAGGTGAACCCGGTGGCGCCGGCCGAGAAGTACGAGGGGGCGTAGGGCTCGGCGAGTCCGGCCACCCACACGAACCGGTCGAGGCCGGCGTCTCGCGCGAAGGAGGCGAAGCGCGCCGCGTCGGGGACGGCGTACTTCACGCCGATGACGTTCGGGCACACGTCGGCGAGTTCGGCGAGCCGTGAACCCGCGAGGACCGGATTGCGGATGTAGGGCACGACGCCCAGCTCCGGCACGGACTCGGCGATCGCCCGGTGGTAGTCGACCCAGCCGCCCTCCGAGACGTAGGGGTGCACGGGCTGATGGACCATCACCATCGGTGCGCCGAGGGAGCGTGCGTGGCGCGCGGAGGCGACGGCGGTGGGCAGGTCGTGTCCGACGCCGACGAGGACGGCCGCGCGGTCGCCCGCCTCCTCGACGGTCAACTCGGTTATGGTGCGGCGCTCTTCGGGGGTGAGGGCGTAGAACTCGCCGGTGTTGCCGTTGGGGGTGAGGGTGCGGACTCCGCCGTCGATCAGCCGGCGCAGCAGGGCCCGGTGGGTGTCCCGGTCGATCGTGCCGTCCTCGGCGAAGGGTGTGACCGGGATGGCCACGACCTCGGCGAGTGCCGCCCGCTGAGTCTCGAACGTCGCTGTCATTCCTGTCCGTCCTCTTCCTGGCCCTGCGGGAAGGCCCGTCGTACGAACGAGGCGATGTGCGCGTGCAGTGCCGCGGCCGCGGCGTCGGCGTCGCCGTCGAGGGCGAGGCGCAGGATCTCCCGGTGCTCGCTCGCCTCCCGCTCCCAGGAGGGGTCGGAGGCCCAGGCGACCGCCGAGACGAGGGCCGCCTGGTCGCGCACCTCGTCGAGCATCCGGCCGAGCAGCGGGTTTCCGCAGGGGGTGTACAGGGCGCGGTGGAACTCCCGGTTGGCCAGGGACCGTTCGGCGGTGTCGGCGGCGGCGTCGGCACGGGTGAGCGCGTCACGGGCGTCGTCCAGGGACGCCTTGCGGCGCACCACCCGCCGCAGCGCCTCGGGTTCGAGGAGCAGCCGTACGTCGTACACCTCGCGCGCCATGTCCGCGTCCACCATGCGCACCGTGACGCCCTTGTACTGGTTCATCACGACGAGCCCGGTACCGGCCAGGGTCTTGAGCGCCTCGCGCACGGGGGTCTTCGACACCCCGAACTGCGCGGCGAGGTCGGTCTCCACCAGAGCCTGTCCCGGGGTCAACTGCCCGGTGAGGATGCGGTGTTTGATCCCCTCCAGCACGAACTGCGTGCGGGACGGGATCGGGGTGGGCACAGAGGTCATGCGCGCCTCTCCGGTCTCACGTGTCGGATCACGGCAGCGGAAAGCCGGCCGTGGACGCCGGCTCCCGCTCTCGTGTATCGCGTCTCATATATGACGTACGAAGTACGACGCGTTGAAGGTAGGAGCGTGACCGTGTTTCGTCAACGCTTCCGACAGAGGAAGTTGCGAAGACGCGCGGCGCGGGGTGCCGGAGGAACCCGGATCCCCCTGATCCCTCCGCCCGGGCGAGGCGCGTCGGGCGTTCGCTCCCGCGACGGGGTGCCGGAGCACACGGACGGGCCGCCCGCTCGGCGGGCGGCCCGTGAGGCAAAGGAGGAGAGGCGGCACGCGCCGGAGGAGGCACCGGGCGCGTGTGCTCGTGCGAACGGATCCTCCGTTACGGCTTCCAGCCCGGGTCACGGCCACTGAGCCCGATCACGCGGTCGAGGAGCGGCGCGTCGTCGGGCACCGGGACGACGGGACCGAAGATCCCTCCGACACGGGTCGGGTCGTCGGCCACGCCCGTGAGGAACCCGTGCGTCACCCGCAGGGCGGTCTCGTCGGGCGCGTAGTCCTGGCCGGTGGCCCGCGCGAGGTCCCAGCCGTGCACGACCAGTTCGTCGGCGGCGACGGCCGCCGCGACCTCGGCCGGGAGGTCCACTCCGCCCGCCCGGGTCATGCCGGTCCAGGCGGCCGGGTCCCGCCAGGCGTCGGCGAGTTCGTCGAGCGCCTTCGGCAGGGCCTCGCGCCAGCCCGGCTCGATGTCGGGCACGGCCGCGGCGGGGCTCGTGTCGGTCGTGGGGCCCAGGTCCTTGCGCCCGGCGTCGCGGAAGGCGACGGCCAGTCCGGCCAGATGCCCGAGCAGGTTGTGCACCGCGTACCGCGGACAGGGGGTCGCCCCGTCGAGCTGCGCGTCCGTGACACCCTCAGCGAGGCGCGCCACGACGAGGGCCTGCGGCCCGAAGTCGAAGGTCTGGCCGGTCATCCGATTCTCCTCAGAACGCGTATTTCTCTGCTGGTCCGGTTCGGGGATCCGCCGGGAACACGGGACACGCCCGTGAGCGAGCCCCGTCGAGGCGTCTCCGTTCGCGAGTCCCGCGGGACGGGCCCCTCGAAGCGCACCCCTGAGCGAAGCCCATGGGGCGGTCCCGTGGGTGCACTCCGGTGGGGTGGACCCCGTCCGTCCCGGAAACTCATCGGTTCCCCGGACCGGGGTTTCCGCAACGGGTCGGCCGGACGGCCCAACACCCGGTCACCCGCTCCTCCGTATGCAGCAGCGGCGCAGGCGAGCGGATCACCCGGGGCCGAAGCTGGGCGTGCCCTGGCCCCGCCCGACTCGGGAGACCCCCATGCCCCTGCCCCGCCGCCCCCGGCTGCGTACGTCCCTCGGCGCCCTCCTGGCCGCCGCCTGCCTGACCGGTGCCGTGTCCGGACCGGCCGACGCCGGTTCCGGTTCCGGATCCGCGGACCACGACCGCGCGCTGCGGCAGCAGCTCGAAGAACTGGTGCGCAGCCCCGGCGGCCCGCCCGGAGTCATCGCCGTCCTGCGCCGCGGGGGCGAGTCCCGCGTCGTGCGTGCCGGGGTCGCCGACCTGGACAGCGGACGTCCGATCCGGCCGGACGACCACACGCGGATCGCGAGCACGGCGAAGGCGTTCAGCGGCGCCGTGGCGCTGCGTCTGGTGGACCGGCGCGCGCTCTCCCTCGACGACACGATCGGCCGCGTACTGCCGTCCCTGCCCCGGCAGTGGCGCGCCGTGACGCTGCGCCAGCTCCTGAACCACACCAGCGGGCTGCCCGACTACTCGCAGGACCCCGAGTTCATCAGGATCCTCACCGCCGATCCGCACCACCACTTCGACTCGCGCCGGCTGCTCGACTTCGTGGCCGACGAACCGCTGCTGTTCCGGCCGGGGTCGACGTACCAGTACTCGAACTCGGACAACATCGCGGTCGCGCTGATGGCCGAGGCGGTCACCGGACAGCCCTACGAGCAGTTGCTGCGGGGGCTCGTCTACCGGCCGCTCGGCCTGCGGGACACGAGCCTCCCGCAGGGCTACGAGATGCCCGAGCCGTACATGCACGGGTACGACGTCACGCCGCCCAACCCCCCGGAGGACGTCAGCGAGGCGCTCAGCGCGTCCGGCGTGTGGGCGTCGGGCGGAATCATCTCGACCCCGGCGGACCTGACGCGCTTCATCAGCGGGTACGCGGGCGGGGCGCTGATCTCCAAGGCCACCCTGCGCGAGCAGCGCCGGTGGATCGACGGTGCCTCCGAGCCGGCGGGTCCCGGCCGGAACAAGGCCGGAGAGGCGATCTTCCGCTATTCCACCCGCTGCGGAGTGGTCCTCGGCCACACCGGCAACTTCCCCGGATACACCCAGTTGATCGCCGCCACGCCGGACGGCCGGCGGTCCCTGACCTTCACGCTCACCACCCAGGTGAACAAGACGAACAAGCCCGCGCTGCTGGAGCGGCTGCGGACGGTCGAGGAGAACTTCGTCTGCGCGCTGCTGAAGGACTGACGGATGCACGCGGGCGCCCGCGAAGTCCGGGCGCCCGCTCCCCGCATAGCGTTCAGCTCAGATCATTGCAACACAACGAACGGTCGACATTGCATTAGAGCCAGAGTCATTGCAATGAAATCTCGACATCTACCTGCAGATACAACAGAATTGCGCAACAAGCATGTTGCCCGATCCTCGAACGCAACGTAGCGTTTCCAATGTCAGAAACACCGGGAACGCACGCGAAGCAGACCATGGAGAGCATCATGCAGAAGTTCGACACCACCGCCCCCGTCTCCGCGATCATCGACATCCCCGCGGGACACATCCGCTTCATCGCCGCCGACCGCACCGACACCACCGTCGAGGTCCTGCCCGCCGACGCCTCCAAGGGCCGCGACGTGAAGGCGGCCGAGCAGACCGAGGTCTCCTACGCCGACGGCGTCCTGCGCGTGGAGATCCCCGGGGCCAGGAACCGGGGCCTCGGCCCGTCCGGGTCCGTCGAGGTCACCGTGCAGCTCCCGGCCGGCTCCCGGGTCGAGGCGAAGGCGGCCGCGGCCGAGTTCCGCGGCGTGGGACGGCTCGGCGAGGTCACCTTCGAGGGCGGCCACGGCTCGGTCGAGCTCGACGAGGCCGACAGCGTCCGCCTGACCGGCCTCGACGCCGACATCTCCGTCGGCCGACTGCACGGCCCCGCCGAGATCAGCACCCAGAAGGGCGACCTGACCGTCAGCGAGGCCGCACGCGGCACGCTCACGCTGAGCACGCAGCTGGGGGACATCACCGTCGGCGCCGCTCCCGGGGTCTCCGCCGCCCTGGACGCCGGCACCACCCTCGGCCGGATCAGCAACTCGCTCACGAACTCGGGCGCCACCCCCGGCCTGACGATCCACGCGACCACCGCCCACGGCGACATCACCGCCCGCACGGTGAAGAGCTGAAGGCACGACCCGCTGCGCCCCCGCCACCCCGTCCGGGGCAGCGGGGGCGCAGCGGCGAGGTCCCGGCCGGACCGCCCCTGGGGCGTGTCCGCAAAGTCGCGTCGTCCACCCGCCGGGCGGGCCGGACGGCGTCGTGGGGCCCCTGCTCGAAGAGCTTGGAGGAACGCACCAGGCGTCGCCGGGCCAGCGAGACTTTGCGGACACCCCCTGGGGCCCGTCCGGCAGTTCCCGTCCGCCCGGCGACGCCGTGACGCCGCGCACGCCCTCTCGCCGCACCCGACACCGCCGGGCCACCCTTCAAGCAACGGCGCGCCTTGCCGGAAGGGCCCTAGTCCAGCCCCGCCAACACCCCCCGCACCGCCTCCAGATCGGCGTCCGAGGCCAACCCCGCGTGATACAGCCGCAGTTCGGTCGCGCCGAGCTCGACCGCGCGGGCCGCGTCGGCCGCGAGACGGTCCGGCCGGCCCCCCATCCCGGACACCACGGTGAAGTTGGCGGCCAGCACCCTCCCCCGCGCCCCCGCCCGCACCGCCTCCGCGAACGGCGTCAGCAGGCCCGCGTCCCCGGTGCACGGCACGACCACACCGTCGGCCACGGACAGGATGTGCCCGGGGTCCACACCGGCGTTGGCGCCGCAGTGGAAGGAGACGGGGTCGGCGTGCAGCAGCACCTGGAACCCGGCCGGCGCGGCGGAGCGGACCGCCGCGACCGTCTCCTCCTGGAGCGAGCGGGCGACCTGGTCGCGCCAGACACGGGTGGCCGCCGCCGTCCCCGCCCCGAGCAGCTTCTCCACCCCGGCCCAGCCGCCACCGGACGGCTCCCCCCGCCACACCGGCTCCAGCGCCCCGCGCACGAAGGACGCCAACTCCTCCGCGTCCAGGCCCTGTCGGCCGTATCCGTCCGCGCACACGGCACAGAAGCACAGAGACATCAGATAGTGCCCGGCGTCCCCGAGCGACACCCCGCCGATCTTGTCGTGGGCGTGCAGATGGGCGAGTCCGTACCAGCCGAGCGACTCCAGTTCCGTACCCGCGGCACCCGGCCGTACCGCGGCCTCCACCGCGAGGTCGGCCAGGTAGGCGCGGGTCGCGGACCGGGCGACGCAGGGCGCCCAGGGATAGCGATCCCCATAGGCGTTGACGACGGAGGTCTCCGGATGTTCCTCCCCCATACGTGAGTTGTGCGCGAGCACGACCCAGGTGTGGACGTCGAGCCCCACCCCGGCGAGCGCGGCGGCGGCCTCGCCGTACGCGTCACCGGGCGCCCAGTCACCGGCCGGACAGGGGCGAAGGGCCCGGCCGCGCCATCGCGCCTCGTCCACCGGGTACAGCACGGCGGCGTGCGAGGCCGTGACGATCCGGTGCCGCGGGTGGCGAGGGGTCAGCGCGCGCGTGGAGTGATAGGCGGACGCGAGCGTCACCCGGCGGACGCCGAGGGCCGCGGTCCTGGCGGCGGCCTCCGGGTCCCCGTTGACGTCCCAGGGGTAGAGGAACGCGGACGCGATCACAGGCCCTCCTCGATGAGCGCGTACCCGCGGTCGATGAGCTGCGCGAGCTGCTTGACGTGGTCCTCGGCCGGTTCGTGGAGCGGGGGCCGGACCTCGCCGACGTCCAGTCCGCGCAGCCGGACACCCGCCTTGACCAGGGCGACCGCGTAGCCGCGCCCCCGCGCCCGCAGATCGACGAAGGGCCGGTAGAAGCCGTCCAGCAGCCGGTTCACCGTCGCGTCGTCCCCGGTGTTCAGGGCGCGGTGGAAGGCCAGCGCGATCTCGGGGGCGAAGCAGAAGACCGCCGAGGAGTAGAGCGTGATCCCCAGTCCCCGGTAGGCGAGCCCGGTCAGCTCGGCGGTCGGCAGACCGTTGAAGTAGAGGAAGTCGCCGGGCGCCTCGCTGCGTACGGCGCTGACGATCCGCTGCATCAGGTCCAGGTCGCCGAGCCCGTCCTTGAAGCCGATGATCCCCTCGGTGCGGGCGAGTTCGACCACGCCCGCCGGGGTGAAGACGGCGTTGTCGCGCTGGTAGACGATGACGTCGAGGGAGGTGGCGGCGGCGATCTCCCGGTAGTGCCGCAGCAGCCCCTCCTGCCCGGCCGTCACGAGATACGGCGGCATGGCGAGCAGCCCGTCGGCCCCGGCGGCCTCCGCGAGGCGCGCGTAGCGCACGGCCAGGGCGGTTCCGTATCCGGCGCCCGCGACCACCGGGACGCGCCCCTCGGCGGCCTCCACCGCGGCCCGTACGCAGGTCTCGAACTCCTCGGGCACGAGCGCGTGGAACTCGCCGGTGCCGCAGCACGCGAAGACCGCCGCCGCGCCCGCCTCGACGCCGCGCCGTACGTGCTCCCGGTAGACACCGGGGTCGACGGTGCCGTCGGGGCCGTACGCGGTGACGGGGAAGAAGAGCGGCCCGCTGGGGATGCTCAGCCGGGCGGCAAGAGGGGCTGACGTCACGGACTCTCCCTTAAAAGGTGCCCATCGAGTGCATGTTTCTGATCCATGTCCATATCCCTGAACTCGCCCACGCTAAGCCGCCGCCTCGGGGCCGGTCAAGCATGCAAACCCGCAACTCGAAGGCGGATTTCGCCCGTCCGCGCGACACTTGACGCGGCACGTCGACGCTCCTTAGCGTGTCCATGAATGTGAATGCCATACACGCATACGACTGACGAACAAGGCCCCGCCGACGGCCCCCGGCAGCCGGCCCTGGCGCACCCGCCCGCACGGAGGAGACCCCCATGCCCGCTCCCCGCACCGTTCTGCTCACCGGCGCCGCCGGCGGACTCGGCACCCTCATGCGCGGGCTGCTGCCGGAGTACGGCTACGAGCTGCGTCTGCTCGACGTCCTCCCGGTCGAGGGCGAACCGGGGGCGATCACCGCGGACCTCGCCGACCGGGCGGCACTGCGCGAGGCGGTACGGGGCGTCGACGCGATCGTCCACCTCGCGGGCATCTCCCTGGAGTCCTCCTTCGACAAGATCCTCAAGGCCAACATCGAGGGGACGTACAACCTGTACGAGGCGGCCCGCGAGGAGGGCGTACGCCGTGTCGTCTTCGCCTCCTCCAATCACGCGGTGGGCTTCACCCCGCGCCCGGTGGGCGACGACCCGCTGATCCCGGTCGGCACCCCGCGCCGCCCCGACACCTTCTACGGGCTCTCCAAGTCGTTCGGCGAGGACCTCGCCCAGTTCTACTGGGACAAGCACGGCCTGGAGACCGTCTCGGTGCGCATCGGGTCCTGCTTCGCGGAGCCGACGAGTGTGCGCATGCTCTCGGTCTGGATGAGCCCCGAGGACGGCGCCCGCCTCTTCCACGCCGCCCTGACCGCGCGGGACGTGGGGCACTCGGTCGTCTACGGCTCCTCCGCCAACACCCGCCTGTGGTGGGACCTCTCGTCGGCACGGGCCCTCGGCTACGAACCGCGCGACGACTCCGAGCCGTACGCGGAGAAGCTCATCGCCGAACAGGGCGAGCTCGACCCGGCGAACCCGGACCACGCGCACCTGGGCGGCCACTTCACGACGCACCCGCCGATCTGGCCGTACTGACCACGGCCGAGAAGGCGGGGACGACGGGCGGACAGCGGACCGCCCGGCGCAGGAAGGGCGGACAGCGGACCGCCCGACGAAGGAACGGGCGGACCGCGGAACCGCCCGGCGGAGGGGGCGGGCGGACAGCGGACCGCCCGGTGAGAAGCGGGCGGGCCGGAAACGGGCCCGCCCGCCCCCGTGTTCGGGCACGACCCCTGCCCGATCCCGCCGCCTCCCCCGCTCCACCCCAGGTCCGCCGCGGGCGGCCGCGCCGCGGAACGGGCACAGCCGGGCAGCATCGGGCCCGCAACAGGCCTGGTCAGTGACGGACACCGGCTGTAGAACTTCCCTCATGGACCCCACCGGGTCCGAACGGGCAGTGCGCGACGGAGCGCGAGGGAGCGGGTGACGGCGATGACGGGCAGGACGGCGGAGGAACGGCAGCGCGAGATCGTCCGGACCGCGCGCCGCACGGGCTCGGTCGAGGTCACCGAGCTCGCCGTCGAACTGGGCGTCGCCAAGGAGACCGTACGACGGGATCTGCGCACCCTGGAGGACCACGGCCTGGTGCGCCGCACCCACGGCGGCGCCTACCCCGTGGAGAGCGCCGGCTTCGAGACGACGCTCGCCTTCCGCACCACGAGCCATGTCCCCGAGAAGCGCCGGATCGCCGCCGCCGCGGCCGAGCTGGCCCGGGACGCCGAGACCGTGTTCGTCGACGAGGGGTTCACCCCGCAGCTCATCGCCGAAGCCCTGCCCAGGGACAGGCCGTTGACCGTGGTGACCGCCTCACTCGCCACCGCCGGAGCACTCGCCGGAGCCGAGAACACGAGCGTCCTGCTGCTCGGCGGCCGGGTCCGCCCCGGCACCCTCGCCACGGTCGACCACTGGACCACGAAGATGCTCGCCGGCTTCGTCATCGACCTCGCGTTCATCGGCGCCAACGGCATCTCCCGCGAACACGGCCTCACCACACCCGACCCGGCGGTCAGCGAGGTCAAGGCGCAGGCGATCAGGGCCTCCCGGCGCACGGTCTTCGCCGGTGTGCACACCAAGTTCGGCGCCGTCAGCTTCTGCCGGTTCGCCGGCATCGGCGACCTGGAGACGATCGTCACCAGCACCCTGCTCCCGGCCTCCGAGGCGCACCGCTACTCGCTGCTGGGCCCCCAGGTCATCCGCGTCTGAAAGCCCTCCCGCCCCGGCCACCTGCCCACTCCCCCCTCCCCGCGTCGCCCCGAGGCACCCCCACACCTCACCCCGCCCCCTATATCCGCATCCCTCCCCATCTCTCCCCTTTTCTCCCCATCCCCCTCCCCATCCCCATCCCCAGGAGTGATCCATGCGAACCCCGAGCCGGCGGAGGCCGCGCGCACTGCTCGCCGCGGCCGCCGCAGGGACGCTGCTCTCCCCGCTCCTCTCCGGCTGCTGGACCGGAGCGGGCGGGTCGGGCTCCGGCGGAAACTCCATCAACGTCCTGATGGTCAACAACCCGCAGATGGTCGAGCTGCAGAAACTCACCAAGGCCCACTTCACCCGGGACACCGGCATCAAGGTGAACTTCACCGTCCTGCCGGAGAACGACGTCCGCGACAAGATCAGCCAGGACTTCGCCAACCAGGCGGGCCAGTACGACGTCGCCACCCTCTCCAACTACGAGATACCGATCTACGCCCGCAACGGCTGGCTGCACGAGATGGACTCGTACGTCCGCCAGGACCGCGGATACGACGAGCAGGACATCCTCAAGCCCATGCGGCAGTCGCTGACGGCCGCCGACGGCAAGCTCTACGGGCAGCCGTTCTACGGCGAGTCGTCGTTCCTGATGTACCGCAAGGACGTGTTCGCCGCGAAGGGCCTGACGATGCCCGCGCACCCCACCTGGCAGCAGGTGGCAGACCTCGCGGCGAAGGCGGACGGCGCCGAGCCCGGCATGAAGGGCATCTGCCTGCGCGGTCTGCCCGGCTGGGGCGAGGTCATGGCCCCGCTCACCACCGTGGTCAACACCTTCGGCGGCACCTGGTTCGACAAGGACTGGAAGGCGCGCCTGGACTCCCCCGAGTTCGAGAAGGCCACCACGTTCTATGTGAACCTCGTCCGCGAGCACGGCGAGTCCGGTGCCGCCCAGTCCGGCTTCGCCGAGTGCCTGAACAACATGACCCAGGGCAAGACGGCCATGTGGTACGACGCCACCTCCGCCGCGGGCCTGCTGGAGGCCAAGGACTCCCCTGTCAGGGGCAAGCTCGGATACGTCCCGGCCCCCGTCGAGAGGACCGGGTCCTCCGGCTGGCTCTACACCTGGGCCTGGGGACTCCAGAAGGCCTCGCACAACCCGGACAAGGCCTGGAAGTTCATCTCCTGGGCCTCGGGCAAGGGCTACGAGCAGTTGGTGGGCGACACCACCGGATGGTCGAACGTCCCGGCGGGCAAACGCGCTTCGACGTATACGAACGCCGCCTACGTCAAAGAGGCCGCCGCCTTCCAGGACATGACCCGCCAGGCCATCGAGGGCGCCCGGCCGCGCGACCCCGGCGTCCAGCCGCGCCCCGCGCCCGGGATCCAGTTCGTCGGCATCCCCGAGTTCACCGACCTCGGCACCAAGGTCTCGCAGGAGATCAGCGCGGCCATCGCCGGACGCCAGTCCGTCGACGCGGCACTGAACACCTCCCAGAAGCTCGCCGAGAAGATCTCCAAGGAGTACGAGGGCCGATGACCGCCACGACGACGGCCCGCGTGGCCGCTCCCCCCGTACGCACCCACGGACAACCCTCGGCCCGGCTGCGCGCCTGGGCCGCCCGCGGCCCCCTGCTCCCGGCCCTGATCTTCATGATCGCGGTGACCCAACTGCCCTTCGTGGCCACGCTGGTGATCTCGTTCTTCGACTGGAACGCCCTGTATCCGAAGGCCCGCCACTTCACCGGCTTCGGCAACTACACGGAGGTGCTGACCGACGCGGGCCTGCGGCACTCGGTCTGGACGACGATCCTGCTGACCGTCAGCGTGGTCCTCGTCAGCCTCGTCCTCGGCCTGGCCCTCGCCCTGCTCCTGGACCGGCGGTTCCGGGGCCGCGGCATCGTCCGCACCCTGCTGATCGCACCGTTCCTGGTGGTCCCGGTCGCCGCGGCCCTGCTGTGGAAGCACGTGCTCTTCAACCCCGAATACGGCCTGCTGAACGGCCTGTTGCACTACGTCGGCGGCCCCGCGCCCGACTGGATCTCGGACACCCCGCTGCTCGCGGTCGAGGCGTCCCTGGTCTGGCAGTGGACGCCGTTCATGATGCTGATCCTGCTCGCCGGTCTGCAGAGCCGCGACCACCAGCAGATCGAGGCCGCCCGCGTGGACGGCGCGAACGACTGGCAGGTGTTCCGCCACCTCACGCTGCCCCACCTGCGCCGCTATCTCGAACTGGGGGCGCTGCTGGGCTCGATCTACATCGTGCAGAACTTCGACGCGGTCTTCACGATCACCTCCGGCGGCCTGGGCACCGCCAACCTGCCCTACACCGTGTACCAGAGCTTCTACCAGGCCCACGAGAACGGCCTCGCCTCCGCCGCGGGCGTTCTGGTGGTCATCGGTTCCATCGTCATCGCGACCTTCGCGCTGCGCGTCGTGTCGTCCCTGTTCCGCGAGGAGGGGTCCCGCTGATGAGTACGACCGCGACACATCCGCGTCCCCTCCGTGCCAGGGGGGCCGGCCTGGGCCTGGCCGCCTGGGCGCTCGGCATCGTGTTCTTCCTGCCCATCGCGTGGATGGCCCTGACGTCCTTCCACTCCGAACCGGACGCGGCGAAGAACCCGCCGGCCTTCGGCGCGGCCCTGACCCTCGACGGCTACCGGGAGTTCTTCGGCGCGGGCGGCGGCGCGAGCCCCTGGCCCTCCCTCGTCAACTCCACGGTCGCGTCGGTGGCCTCGACCCTCCTCGTCCTGCTGCTGGCCCTCCCGGCCGCGTACGCCCTGTCGATCCGCCCGGTGCGGAAGTGGACGGACGTCCTGTTCTTCTTCCTGTCGACCAAGATGCTGCCGGTCGTGGCGGGCCTCCTCCCGATCTACCTGTTCGCCAAGAACACCGGCATGCTCGACAACATCTGGCTGCTGGTCGTCCTCTACACCTCGATGAACCTGCCGATCGCCGTGTGGATGATGCAGTCGTTCCTCGCCGAGGTCCCCGTCGCGGTGATCGAGGCGGCGCAGCTCGACGGTGCCCGGCTCCCGACGGTCCTCGGCCGGGTCGTGGCCCCCATCGCCCTGCCCGGCATCGCGGCGACGGCCCTGATCTGCTTCATCTTCAGCTGGAACGAGCTGCTGTTCGCCCGGGTGCTCACGGGTGTGGTCGCCGGGACCGCCCCCGTCTTCCTGACCGGATTCATCACCAGCCAGGGCCTGTTCCTGGCGAAGGTGTGCGCCGCGTCGCTCGTCGTCTCCCTGCCGGTGCTCACCGCGGGGTTCGCCGCCCAGGACAAACTGGTCCAGGGCCTGTCGCTCGGAGCCGTGAAATGAAGGCCGCAGTCATCGAGTCCGTGGGCCGTGCCGTCGTGACCGAGGTCCCCGACCCGTCTCCTGGCCCCCGCGAGGTCGTGGTCGAGGTCGCCGCCTGCGGCCTGTGCGGCACCGATCTGCACATCCTCCAGGGCGAGTTCGCCCCGAAGCTGCCGATCGTGCCGGGCCACGAGTTCGCCGGCGAGGTGGTCGGCGTGGGCACAAGGGTGACGGAGCTCGCGGTCGGCGACCGGGTGGCCGTCGACCCGTCCCTGTACTGCCACGAGTGCCGTTACTGCCGTACGGGCCACAGCAACCTCTGCGAACGGTGGGCCGCGATCGGCGTGACCACCGCGGGCGGCGCCGCCCAGTACGCGACCGCGCCCGTCGCCAACTGCGTCAAGCTCCCCGAACACGTCGCCACCCAGGACGCGGCCCTGATCGAACCGCTCTCCTGTGCCGTCCGGGGCTACGACGTCCTGCGGTCCCGGCTCGGCGCCCACATCCTGGTCTACGGCTCCGGGACGATGGGCCTGATGATGCTGGAGCTCGCCAAGCGCACCGGCGCGGCGAGCGTGGACGTCGTCGACGTGAACCCCGAACGGCTCGCCACCGCCCGGCGGCTCGGGGTCTCCGCGGCCGCGGCGAACGCCGACGAGCTGGACCGGCCCCAGGGCTGGGACGTGGTCGTCGACGCGACCGGGAACGCCGCGGCGATCCAGGACGGTCTCGACCGGGTGGCGAAGGCGGGCACCTTCCTCCAGTTCGGCGTGGCGGACTACGCGACCCGGGTCACCGTCGACCCGTACCGCATCTACAACCAGGAGATCACCATCACCGGCTCGATGGCCGTCCTGCACAGCTTCGAACGCGCGGCGGAACTCTTCGCCGCGGGCGTCCTCGACCCGTCGGTCCTCATCAGCGACCGCCTCCCCCTGACGAGCTACCCCCAGGCCCTGGAACAGTTCGCGTCGGGCGTGGGCCGCAAGATCGTCGTGGTGCCCTGAGACACGACCACCCGGGCCCGCACGCCCCCGCGAGCGGGCCCGAAGTGGAACCCTCCCCCTGCGTCCCTCTTCACCCTTGGGTAAGGGAACGGTAAAGCGCCCCCGCTCGTTACCCCAGTCATGACAGCTATGACGCCCGGCTCGAACATCCCTCTCCCCGTCTCGCGCGTGACGGTGGACGTCACCGCCCCGGTGCGGCTCGACGTGTCGAGCCTGCTGCTCACCGCCGACGGCAAGGTGCGCTCCGACGACGACTTCATCTTCTACAACCAGCCCACCGGCCCCGGCGTGACCTACCGGTCGGGCGGCGGCACCGCGCCCGACGCGATCACGGTCGACACGGCCGCGGTGCCCCCGGGCATCGAGAAGATCGTCGTCACGGCGAGCCCCGACGCGGCGGGCCAGTCCTTCCAGGGCATCGAGCCGACCGCGACGATCCGCAACGCGGACGACAGCACGGTCCTGGCCACCTTCACCCCGCCGCGGCTGGGCACGGAGACGGCCCTCGTGATCGTCGAGATCTACCTCCGCAACGGCGCCTGGAAGGCCCGCGCCGTCGGCCAGGGCTACGCGAACGGCCTGGCGGGCATCGCCACCGACTTCGGCGTGAGCGTGGAGGAGCCCGCCCCGGCCGCCCAGCCCGCCCCCGCGGCCCAGCCCCCGGCCGCGGACCCCCGCCTCTCCGCCCCGCAGTCCCCGGCCGCGCCCCCGGTCCCGCCCATGCCCCCGGCGCCGCCCGCCGCCACCGGCAAGATCAACCTGGACAAGGGCCGGGTGAGCCTCCAGAAGAACCAGACGGTGTCCCTGGTCAAGGGGGGCGCCCCGCTGCTCTCCATGGTCCAGATGGGCCTCGGCTGGGAGCCGGCGTTCCGCGGCAAGGACATCGACCTGGACGCCTCGGTCATCGCGTACGGCCCGCAGCGCAACCACATCGACAGCTGCTACTTCGGCAAGCTCTCGATCGTGAACGGCGCGATCAAGCACTCCGGCGACAACCTCACCGGTGAGGGCGGCGGGGACGACGAGGTGATCACCGTCGACCTCGGCCGTCTCCCCCAGGAGGTCACCGGCCTGGTCTTCACGGTCAACTCCTTCTCCGGCCAGAAGTTCACCGAGGTGGCCAAGGCCTACTGCCGCCTCATCGACGCCGCCAGCGGTGAGGAACTCGTCCGCTTCGACCTCACCAACGCCGAGGCCCAGACGGGCGTCATGATGGCCAAGCTGATCAAGCAGTTCTCCGGTGAGTGGGACATGACGGCGATGGGCAACTTCGTCAAGTCCCGCACGGTCCGCGGCATGGTGAAGCCGGCAGCGGAATCCCTCTGACCCGGGGCGACCCCCATGACCGGGGGCGAGAATCCGGCCCGGCTCAGCCCACCCTTTTCCTCGCCCCCTCCGCCCCTACCCTCCCCCAAGGTCTCGGCTTCGCTCGACCAGGGGGGACCCCCATCACCCCTGGGGCTCCGCCCCAGACCCCGCTCCTCAAACGCCGGAGGGGCTGAAAATTTCGCCGGCCGGGGCTGAAACGTGCCCCGCACCCGAAAGGCAGCCCGGAAGGGCTGGAACTCACCCCCGAACCCCAGCGAACGCGGACCCGCAGCCGGGATCCGGCGTGAGGGGACGTGCCGGTACATCAATGGCCGTCGCCACCGACGCCCACACCTCACCCAACGGCGACGGGCTGATGCACCGGCACGGCCCCGACCCACCCGCCGGCCGAACCCGACCCACCCACCGGACAGAACCCGACGCACCCACCGGACCGAACCCGCCCGCCCACCCGCCCGGAGGGCTACGCCCGCAACCCCTCCGTCAGCAACAACACATACCGCCGGATGTCCGAACCGTCCGAGCTCCCCAGCTCCGACGCGGTGGCCACCCCATGCGCCAGCCGCAACACATCGATCGGCTCCAGATCCCCCCGCAGCGTGCCCTCCCGCTGCGCGGCCCCGACCAGCCTCCCCGCCGCCCCCTTCACGGAGGCCCCGCACCGCGCCAGCACCTCGGAACTCCCGTCCGCGACGGCCGACCCGAGCAGCGCCTTCAGCCCCCGGACCTGGATCATCCCGAGGCAGAGCTCGTTGAGCCACTCCACGAGCGCCTCCCCCGGCGGCAACGCGGCCGCGATCTCGTCCGCGCGGACCGCGATCGCCTCGATGGCGTCCACGTAGACGGCCTCCAACAGCGCCCGCCGGGTCGGAAAGTGCCGGTACAGCGTCCCGGACCCGACACCGGCCCGCTTGGCGATGTCGTCCAGGGACGCACCTTCCCCGTGTTCGGCGAACGCGACCGCCGCCTCCGCGAGAAGCCGCTCATAGTTCCGCCGCGCATCCGCCCGCATCGGCTTGACCTGGGTCATTCAGACACTCCTTGCGAACCGGGGACCCCCTCCGTATCTTGGCGAGGGTTAAACGGAGACAGTCCCCGCTTATGTCGCGGGCAGTCCGTGCTGCCCACTCGCACCGTACCGGGGACGCCAGACCAGGAGAACTCCATGTCCACCGGCACCGGCACCCCCACTCCCGACACCCCGTCAGCAGCGTTACGTCCAAAGCGACTCCGCAGCACGGAGGCGACACCCGGCACGACGGCCCTCCTCGTCATCGTGACCGCCTACCTCATGGTCGGAATCGACTCCACCGTCGTCAACGTCGCCCTGCCGGACGTCCAGCGGGACCTCGGCTTCACCCCCACCGGCCTGTCCTGGGTCCTCAACACATACACCCTCGCCTTCGGCGGCCTGCTCCTCCTCGGCGGCCGGATCGGCGACATCGCGGGCCGCCGCCGGACCCTCACCACGGGCGCCCTCCTCTTCGCCGCATCCTCACTGCTCGGCGGCCTCGCCACCGAGAGCTCCTGGCTGCTCGCGGCCCGCGCGCTCCAGGGCGTGGGCGCGGCACTCATCGCCCCGAGCACCCTCGCGCTCATCACCACGAACTTCCCCGAGGGCCCCCGACGCCACCACGCGCTCGGCGTCTACTCCTCCATGGCCGGGATCGGCGCGTCGGTCGGCCTGGTGGTCGGAGGCATGCTCACGTCGTGGGCGTCCTGGCGCTGGTCGCTGCTGATCAACGTGCCGATCGGCGCAGCGGTCGCCGCCGCCCTGCCGCGCTTCGTCACCGAGACCCCCCGTCACGCGGGCCGCTTCGACGCGGCGGGGGCGCTCACCGGCACCGCGGGCACCGCCTCGCTGGTCTACGCGTTCATCCGGGTCTCGGAGCAGGGCTGGAGGGACACCCAGGCGCTGACGGGGTTCGGTACGGCGGCGGCCCTGCTCGCCGGCTTCCTGCTGGTGGAGCGGCGCGCGGAGCAACCGGTCATACCGCTGCGCCTCTTCGCGAGCCGTGACCGGGCGGGCGGCTACGCCGGGGTCCTGCTGCTGCCCGCCGGCATGTTCGGCGCGTTCTACTTCCTCACCCTGGTCGCCCAGCAGGCCCTGGGATACAGCCCGTTGCGCACGGGCTTCGCCTTCCTGCCGCTGACGCTGGTGATGTTCACGACCGTGCGCCTCGTGCCACGGCTGCTTCAGCGCTTCGGCGCCAAGCCCGTCCTGCTGTCAGGGATGTCGCTGATCGCGGTCGCCGGCGTCTGGCTGTGGCGGCTGGAGCCGGGCGACGGCTACCTCTCCGGTCTGCTGGGCCCGTTGCTGCTGATGGGGCTCGGCGTCGGCCTGAGCTTCATGCCGCTGACCGCCACCATTCTCGCGGGCGTGGCACCGCGCGACGCGGGATCCGCGTCCGGACTGCTGCAGACCCTCCAGTGGCTCGGCGGCACCCTGGGACTCTCCGTCCTGGTCACCGTGTTCGGCACGGCGACCCGGCACGCCCACGGCTCCCCGTCGGAGATCCTGACCAAGGGCTCGGCCCAGGCGTTCGGCGCCGGTTCCCTGATCGCCCTGACCGCACTGGTGCTGTCGGCACTGGTGATCACGGGTGGACGACCCAAACGCGGCGCTTAGCCCCGGACCCAGAAGCCGACAAGGGTGCGGTCCGCACCAAAGTACGGACCGCACCCTTCCCTTGAACCCTCAGGCGGCACCGTCCCAAGCCGAGACGAGGGCTTCAGCCACCCCGGCCCCGGCCCCTCACCCGGCCTGGGCCCACGGCCAGTCCGCGTCCCGAGCCGACTCGAGAAGCGGCACCATCCGGAAGGCCGCGTCCGAGAGCCCGCCGAACGTGTGGCGGTTACCCGTCCCCGACGGCCCGTGACCCACGCTGTAGCCGGCGAGGTTCCACGTGTAGACCGGAACGTGCGCCGGAACCTGCTCGGTCGGGTCGCCGAACTGGCTGTACATGGCCTGCTCGTCGGTGACGATGAGCACCCGGTCGTGCTTCTTGTAGTGCTTGCGGACCGCCTCGGTGGTGTTGGTGCCGCCGAGGTCGCCGAACCGTCCGATGACCTTCAGCACGGACTCGCCCGAGCTGAACTTCACCCGCTTGCTGGTGGTGCCGAACTCGACGAGATCCGCGTCCGCCGCCCGCAGCGCGAGCGCCGTGCCGAAGATCGCCGCCGCGTCGGCCCGGTTGAGCTCGGAACGCTCGGACAGCCGCGAGTAGAACATCGAGCCCGAACGGTCCACAAGGACCAGGGTGCGGCCGGGCAGCGCGGGCACGTTGGCCAGCGAGTGGCCGAGCGCCTGCTCCAGCGGGTACGACCAGCGCAGCGACGGCGCGTGCTGGTAGGCCGCGAGGTAGCGGAACGGGAACTGCCGCGAACGCGCGACCTCCGCCGGGTCACTGATCTTCGCGGCGACCCGGGCGGCCACCTCGTCACTGACACCGGCCTCGTCGAAGTTGCGCAGGTTGCGGACGAGGGCCATCGCACCCATGGACGGGATGACGGCCTCCCAGGCCTCCTTGTCCATCGGCCCCTGGAGCCAGCCGGCCAGCGCCTCCCACGTCATCCCGGCGTCCGCGAGCCGCTGGGCGGCCTGCGCGCCGGTCACGACCTTGCGCCGCTTGGCGGGCCGCAGCGCCATCAGGTCGCGGTGGGCGGCGAGCACGGGCAGCGACTTGGGGACGACGGCCGTGTCCGGGTTGTGGCGCCGGTCCAGCGCGTACTGGAACAGGTCGCCCTGCCAGGGCTTGTCCGGGTCCGGCGCCGCGTGCACGAGGTTGAGGATGTCGCCGAAGCGGTAGCCCTTGGACGCGGTGTCGTACTTCAGCAGCGACTTGCCGTTGTAGAGACGTCGTACGGCGTCGGCGATGCCCCGCTTGACGGGCTTGGGCACGTTGCGGCCGTACCGGGAGGTCCAGTAGGCGAGCAGCTCGCCCGGCTCGTCCGGACGGCGCAGTACGGAGGCGACGACCTGCCGGTTGGCCGGGCCGTCGGTGGCACCGGCGTCGAGGCGCGCCTTCACGTACTCGGCGGCACCGACGAGCGAGGCCGTACGGAGGTTTCCCTCGCCGCGCAGCCAGCCCAGGAGGCCCGCCGTCCAGGACGGGTCGGCGACGGCGAGCTCGCGCACGAGCGTGGCGAACCGGTCGTCGCGGGCGTCGCCGGTCTCGTAGAAGGTCCGCTGCGAGACGAAGTTGGCGATCGCGAGCAGAAAGAGCTCGGAGCGCGCGTCACGCTCGCGGCCGAGGCCCCCCTGGTGCGTCCGCAGCACTCGGCCGGTGGACGTCACGCGGGAAGTGGGCTGCGCCTTCGCCGCCTTGTTGTTGAAGCGTGCCATGGTGAATTCCCCCGAATTCATGAGCGTTTCGGAGGGAGGCACAGCAAATGGAGGGTGTCCGAGATCAGGGACGGCGACGGTTGCTTATAAACTGGCGCGTCTTCCGTTTCCGCCACACCGACCCGAAGTCGATGACGGGATTCGAACCCGCACGAGGCCGTGGCCCCACCAGTTCCCGAAGTATCCGCTGCCTGCGCACCGGGCACCCACCATGAGCTGCGCCTCCCGAGATCAAGTCGGCCGCGGCGGGGATTCTTTGAGAGAGAAGTAGCCGCGGCCCGCGCACCGGGAGGTGCATGAAGTTGTGGTGTCCAGAGATCGAGATCGGCGGAACCGACGTAGGTGCTCCAACCCCTGAGCTACATCGGCGCGTTGTGCCGACGGCGGGACTCGAACCCGCGACCGCCCCATTATCAGTGGAAGTAGGTCCTGCCTTCGCACCTGGACGTGCACCACTGTAGGAGGGCGGCCGCGAACCCGGCGAGCGAATTAATCCGCGGGGAAGGCGGGGGGGGGAGTTCAGCCGCGCTTCTGCCGCTTCCAGGGGCCCGTGATGGCGAGCATGATGCCCGGCTCCTGGATGTTGGCGAAGAGAGTACGGCCGTCGGGCGAGAACGTGACGCCGGTGAACTCGCTGTAGGCCGGCGCCTCGGCGGTGCCGATGTTGAGCTCGTTGCGGGCGATCGGGTAGGTGCGGCCGCTCTCGGTGGCGCCGAAGAGGTGCTGGACGCCCTCGCCGTCCTCGGCGATGACGAGGCCGCCGTACGGGGAGACGGTGATGTTGTCCGGTCCGTCGAAGGCTCCGTCGACGGACGGGTCGGGGTTCACGCCGATGAGGACCTTCAGCGTCAGGGTGCGGCGCTTGGGGTCGTAGAACCAGACGGCTCCGTCGTGGGCCTGGCCGGGGCTCTCGGCGCGGGCGTAGGAGGAGACGATGTAGACGCCGCCGTCACCCCACCACATGCCTTCGAGCTTGCGGGCGCGGGTGACCTGGGTGTCGGTGAACTGCTTGCGGACGGAGACGGTCTTGGCGTCGCGGTCGGGGACGTCGACCCAGTCCACGCCGTAGACCGTGCCGATCCTGGTGGCGCGGGAGAGGTCGTCGACGAACTTGCCGCCGGAGTCGAAGCACTTGAAGGCCTGGAGCGCCCCGGCGTTGTCGTCGAGGGTGGCGAGCCGTCCGTGGCCGTGCTCGAAGCCCTGCGGAGGCGTCCAGCGGTACAGCAGGCCGTTGGGGCCCGAGGCGTCCTCGGTGAGGTAGAGCCGGCCGCGCTTGGGGTCGACGACGACGGCCTCGTGGGCGTAGCGGCCCAGCGCCTTGACGGGCTTGGGGTTCTTGTTGCGGCGGCGGTCCTGCGGGTCGACCTCGAACACGTAGCCGTGGTCCTTGGTCATGCCGTTCTGGCCGGCCTTGTCCTCGGTCTCCTCGCAGGTGAGCCAGGTGCCCCAAGGGGTGTTGCCGCCCGCGCAGTTGGTGGAGGTTCCGGCGATGCCGACCCACTCGGCGACGTGGTCGTGACGTACCTCGACGACGGTGCAGCCGCCGGACGCGGCCGGGTCGTAGACGAGTCCCTCGGTGAGCGGCACGGGATACGTCCAGCCGGAGCGGGGGCCCTTGAGCTCGTGGTTGTTGACGAGAAGGGTGGCGCCGCGCGGGCCCTGGAAGGTGGAGGTGCCGTCGTGGTTGGACGGCGTGAACTCACCCGAGTCCAGCTTGGTGCGGCCGCTGTAGGTGATGACGCGGTAGGAGAAGCCGGCGGGCAGCGAGAGGAGGCCCTTGGGGTCGGTGACGAGCGGGCCGTAGCCGACGCCGCCGTGCCGGGCCTCCGCCGAGTCCGCACCCGCGCCCTCGGTCTCCGTCTCGGTGGCGGCGAGCGCGTTGGGTGCGGTGGCGAGGGCACCCACGCTGCCGATCAGGACCACGCCTGCACCGGTGATCGCGGACTGCCTGGCGAAGTCCCTGCGAGAGAGCGACATGTGATGTCTCCTGTGACGGTGGACTCGGACTGTCGTGGGGGGGCGGCCGGCGGCCTCGGTTCGCGGCACACCGTCCCGCCCCCGCCTGAACACGAGTTGAACGCACGCCGACTTCCGCGCCCCCGCTTGCGTGAATCCACCCACCCGGAGCAGGAACGTCCCCCTCCGGGGACCACCGGGCCCGGCACCCGGCAGCCCCCAGCCAGCCAACGCCCCGCCCCCGTCACCTCACCGGCCGCGCGTCACGCCCCCTGTTGTGAGCGGGCCTTGAACGCGGCCTTGCGGGCCTCCTTGGCGACCTTCTTGTCGGGGTGCAGCCGGCCCATGGCCTCCAGGACGTCCGGGGCGGCGGGGTGCTCGACCCGCCAGGCCGTGTCGAAGAAGCCGCTGTGCTGCTGGGCCAGGCCCTCGACCAGGGCCTGCAGCTCGTCGGAGTTCCCCTCGGCGGCGAGCTGGGCGGCCACCGTGTCGATCGTCAGCCAGAAGACCATCGCCTCGGACGGCGGCGGCACGTCGGACGCGCCCCGCTCGGAGAGCCAGACCCGGGCGAGACCGCCCAGCTCGGCGTCGTCCAGCACCTCGCGCAACGCCGGCTCGGCCTCCGTGCCGACGAGCGCGAGTGCCTGCTGGCAGTGCAGTCGGCGCAGCGGGGCGTTCGGGTCCCCGCCGCGTGCCGCGGAGAGCAACTCCCGTGCGGCGGAGAGCGGTTCACGCCGGGCGAGCCACTGCTCGATCTCGGCCTGCGCGGCGGTCGGGGGGAAGCCCGCCGTGCCGTCGAGCAACGTGTCCGCGCCCTTGTCGGTCAGCTCGCCCACCGCGGGGGCGGAGAAGCCCGCCTCGATGAGCCGGGCGCGCAGCCCGTACAGGCCGAGCGGCGTCAGCCGCACCATCCCGTACCGCGACACGTCCATGTCGTCGGCGGGGGCCGGTTCCTCGGCGGCGTCCACCATCAGGGCCTCGTCGACCGGCTGGAAGGCGACGAGTCCGATGGGCTCCAGCAGCCGGAACTGCTCGTCGAGGCGCATCATGGCGTCCGAGACCTGCTCCAGGACGTCGTTGCTGGGCTCCCCCATGTCGTCGGGCAGGATCATCGAGGCGGCGAGCGCGGGCAGCGGCACCGACACCTCCCCGAGCGCGTCCTCGCCGACGGTCAGCAGATACAGGTTGCCGAGCACGCCGTCGAGGAATTCGGACTCGGCCTCCGGGTCCCAGTTCACCGAGGAGAGGTCGATCTCGCCCTGCTCGTCCATCGCGTCGACGAGTTCGCCGAGGTCGGGCACGCTCGCGTCGGCCAGCACGACGTCGAGGGCGCCGAGCCAGTAGCCGAGGACGTCCTGCGGGGCGCCGGAGGTGAGCAGGGCGAGGTCCTCGCCCGCGGTGACGGTGCCCTCCTCCTCGTCCACGATCTCGACGAGCCCGGTGTCGACGGCCACCCGCCAGGCCTCTCCGGCCAGCGCGGCCGCGTCGTCGCCGGTCAGGCCGAGGACTCCGGCCGCCTCGGGAAGCTGTTCCTCGACGAGTTCGCCCCCGGCGCCGACCCGGGTGGCGGGACCTGCCCAGCGGGCCAGCCCCGCGGCGCGCGAGAGCAGCGGCGCGGCGAGCGCGTCCCGCGCGAGCTGCGCCTCGGAGTGCAGCCGCACCGGCGGCAGGGAAGAGCTGTCTGACATCGGCTGAGTTCTCCTCCGAACAACCACGACGATCAGGGACAGGCAGGCGAGCGGTCCGACCGGCTCCACGGCGGGCGCCGGGTCCCGCCGGACGTCGGCGGGCACGGGAGCCCGGAGGCGGCCCGGGGGATCCGTCCAACTGCTCAGCCTAGACGGATTTCCACCCATGCCGCCCGGTTCATGTGTCCGACAGGTCTCGTACACCGTCGAAACCTTGACAACTCCCCCCGTCACACACGAGATTGACGCGCGTAGAAGTTCAACGGCCGTGCGGTCGAACCCTTCTACGCGCGTCACTGGCCCGCAAGCAGGTCGCGCTCCCCCCACCAGTCCACCCTCGTCCCGGCGCTCACGAACGTCCCCGGAGGGATTCCCTTGCCGAGCAAGAGAACCGCGCGCATCGGCGCGCTGACCGTCGCCGCGGTCTGTTCCACCGTCTCCGCCGTTGTGCTCACCACACCGGCCCAGGCGGACACCGTCCACATCCACGACATCCAGGGCACCACCCGGACCTCCCCCCTCGCGGGTACGAAGGTCACCGACGTGCCCGGCATCGTCACCGGCGTGCGGACGTACGGTTCGTCCAAGGGCTTCTGGTTCCAGGACCCCACGCCGGACGCCGACCCCGCCACCAGTGAGGGCGTCTTCGTCTTCACCAGCTCCGCCCCCAAGGTCGCCGTCGGCGACTCGGTCACGGTGACGGGCACGGTCTCGGAGTACGTCCCGGGCGGCGTCTCCACCGGCAACCAGTCGGTCACCGAGGTCACCAAGCCGACGGTCACCGTCGTCTCCAGCGGCAACGCCGTCCCGGCCGCGACGGTCGTCGGCGCCCGGTCCGTGCCGGACGACTACGCCCCCGCCGGCGACACCGCCGCGGGCGGTTCGGTCAACGCGCTCACCCTGGAGCCGGCGCAGTACGCCCTGGACTACTACGAGTCCCTCGAGGGCATGAACGTCCAGGTCGCAGACACCCGCGTGGTCACCGCCACCGACCCGTACACCGAGCTGTGGGTCACGGTGAAGCCGCACGAGAACGCCACCCGCCGCGGCGGCACGGTGTACGGCTCGTACACCTCGCAGAACACGGGACGCATACAGATACAGTCCCTCGGCGCGACCGCCGACTTCCCGACCGCGAACGTCGGCGACAAGCTCACCGGCGTCACGGCGGGTCCGCTCGACTACAACCAGTTCGGCGGCTACACCCTCGTCGCGAACCAGCTCGGCACCCTCCAGAAGGGCGGCCTGGAGCGCGAGACCACGCGCAAGCAGGCGCGCGGCGAGCTGGCCGTGGCGACGTACAACGTCGAGAACCTGGACCCGGGCGACGCCTCGTTCGCCGCCCACGCGTCCGCGATCGTGAACAACCTGAGCTCGCCCGACGTCGTGTCCCTGGAGGAGATCCAGGACAACAACGGCGCGACGGACGACGGCACGGTCGCCGCCGACCAGACGGTCAACAAGCTGATCGACGCGATCGTCGCGGCCGGTGGCCCGAAGTACGACTGGCGCTCCATCGACCCGGTCAACGACCAGGACGGCGGCGAGCCCGGCGGCAACATCCGCCAGGTCTTCCTCTTCAACCCCGAGCGGGTCTCGTTCACCGACCGCGCGGGCGGCGACTCGACGACCGCCGTCGGTGTCACGAAGGTGCGCGGCAAGGCGCAGCTCACCGCGTCCCCCGGCCGCATCGACCCGGCGAACGAGGCCTGGAAGAGCAGCCGCAAGCCGCTCGCGGGCGAGTTCGTCTTCCGTGGCCACACGGTCTTCGTGATCGCCAACCACCTCAACTCCAAGGGTGGTGACCAGGGGCTGACCGCGCAGTACCAGCCCCCGACGCGCAGCTCCGAGGTCCAGCGGCACGCCCAGGCGACCCTGGTGAACGCGTTCGTCGGCGAGATCCTGAAGACGCAGAAGAACGCCGACGTCATCGCGCTCGGCGACATGAACGACTTCGAGTTCTCCGACACCGCCAAGATCCTCGAAGGCGACGGCGAGCTCTGGTCGGCGATCAAGTCGCTGCCCAAGAGCCAGCGTTACACGTACGACTACCAGGGCAACGCCCAGGTCCTCGACCAGATCCTGGTCAGCCCCTCGATCCGCAAGGGCTGCGACCTGGACTACGACAGCGTGCACATCAATGCGGAGTTCTCCGACCAGATCAGCGACCACGACCCGCAGGTGCTGCGGTTCCGTCCGTAGCCACGCCGTCGGTCCGTAGCCGCGCCGGCATGCGCACCGTGACCGTTCCGGTCATCGGTCCGTAGCCGCTCCGGTACGCGAGAGCCCGGCCCCGTCGTCCGGGGGGCCGGGCTCTTCGCCTGCTCGGGGACTCCGCTCCGGCTCGCCGGGCGCGGCTCTCCGGCCGCGCTCGGCTCAGCCCGCGAAGACCTCGTCGAGCCAGCCCTTCCAGGCGGTCTCGTCGGCCTTGGCGTCGGCGCCGGGCGCGAAGTCGTGGACGCTCATGCCGACCGGCGCGCCCCAGCGGCCCCGCCCGAAGAAGCGGATGAGCGCGTTGTCGGTGCGCAGCCCGATGAAGTACGGGTTGCGGAAGTCGAGCACGGCGTCGAAGTCCTCGCCGCCGGGACCCTTCGCCCGCACCCGCGCGCCCTCGGCGGTGCCGTCCTGGAGGCCGAGTGCCGTTCCGACGGCCGCGAAGGCGTCGGCGGTCGCGGACACGCCGGGCCCGTCGAAGGTCGCGAAGGCCACCGGGCGGCCCGCGAAGTGGGTGACGTACTCGCGCAGGGTGTGCAGATAGAAGTCGGTGTGCTTGTCGGCTCCGTCGTACTGGTTGTCCCAGTCGTCGGTGAAGATGCCGCTGTGCACGTACCGGACCCAGGAACTCCGGCCGTCGCCGCGGGCCTCGATGGTGTGGTCGATCTGGTTGAGGCTCTGCGTCGGGAAACCGACGTCCTCGGTGCGCACGGTCAGCCGGTGCGGCGGGTCCCAGGTGGTGATGACGCTGCCGAAGGGTCCCGCCCCGCCCTCGCGGGGCTCGTACTCCATCGGCCACAGCCAGCCGCCGCTGCCTTCGGTGATCGCGTCCCAGACCCGGGCGGGCGGGACGTCGACCTCGTACTCGCGGACGACCTCGAATTCCTTGGGCATGATGATGACTCCTGGATGATCAGTGGGTTGCTTCGGGACCCGCGGGGGCTTCCCCGGCTTCGGGCCCGGCCTCGACTTCGGACGGCGCCCCGGCTTCGGGCCCGGCCTCGACTTCGGACGGCGCCCCGGCTTCGGGCCCGGCCTCGGCCTCGGTCTCGGCCTTGAGCGTGGGGTGCACGGCGACGACGATCCGGTGCGGGCGCCCGGCCTCCGCGTCCCCGTCGTGGTACTTGCGGATGAGCGCGCTCACCCCGGCCGTCAGCTCCTCGATGAACGCGGCCCGGTCCGCCGCCGACGCGAAGGTCACCTCGCCGTCGAGCGCGTACGTCGCCAGCCGCTTACGGGCCTTCGCGGCCCCGGTGAGGAGCGAGCCGACGTCCCGGACGAGCCGGGCACCGAGCGCGAGGAGCCAGCGGGCGGACAACTGGTCCCGGAACCGGTCCGGATCGGGCTGCACGGCGGCCAGCGCCTGGGGAGAGATGACGTACGACGCCGCCGTCGCGCGCATCATCCGCTCGGTGACGTTCCCCTTGCGGCGCTCGCCCGCCAGCTCGACCAGGCCGTGCCGCTCCAGCGTCTTGAGGTGATAGTTCACCTTCTGCCGGGGCAGGCCGACCTTGCCGGCCAGCATGGCGGCCGACGCCGGCCCGGCGGCCAGCTCCGCGAGCAGCCGGGCCCGTATGGGGTCCAGCGACACGGCGGCGGCCTCGGCGTCCTCGATCACGGTCACGTCCAACATGACTCCAGACTCCCACCGAAAACTTTTCTTGTCCAGACGGCTCGATTCGTCGGTGGGCCGCGGGGCAGGGTTCCGACGGGGGCGGACGCAGTAGCCGACCGGGATCCGGGGCGGCCGGGGCACTCCGATGGGCTTCAGGAGCGGGATCCGGGCAACACGGCGGGCATGGACGAGAAGCGACCGGAATCGAAGCGGAGAGCTCTTCCGGACACGGGCGCGGAGGCGGACACGGGCAGGGTCGCCGGCACCGGTGCCGGTACCCGCACCGACACGGACACGGACACCGGCAGCACGCGGGGCACGGGTGCGAGCGCGGTCACGGAGGGGTCCGAAGGGCAGGGCGGTCGCGTCAAGCTGCCCGCTCGATCCTGGTGGTCCGCGACCTGGCGCACGGTGAAGGAGTTCAGCGACGACGAACTCGCCGACCGTGCCGCGGCGTTGACCTACTACGGCGTGCTGTCGCTGTTCCCCGCGCTGCTGGTCGTGGTGTCGCTGCTCGGTGTCATGGGGCGGCGCGTCACGGACCGGCTCCTGGAGAACGTGGGGGACCTGGCACCGGGCCCGGCCCGCGAGATCCTGCGCGACGCGGTGACCCAACTGGGCCACAGCGGCGGTACGGGCGGGGTGCTGGCGATCGTCGGGCTGCTCGCCGCGCTGTGGTCCGCGTCCGGTTACGTCGGTGCGTTCATCCGCGCGTCCAACGCGGTGTACGACCTTCCGGAGGGCCGCCCGGTCTGGAAGACCACGCCGCTGAGGCTGGCGCTCACCGTCACGCTGATGCTGCTCCTCACCGGGAGCGCGGTCATCGTGGTGTTCACCGGCCCGCTGGCCGAACGCGCCGGGACCGCCCTCGGGTTCGGCGGCGCGGTGATCACCGCGTGGTCGATCGTCAAGTGGCCCGTCCTGCTGGTGTTCGTCGAGCTGATGATCGGGCTGCTGTACTGGGCCGCTCCCAACGTCTCCGGCCGCGGCTTCCGTTGGTTCAGCGCGGGCAGCGTCCTCGCCACCCTGGTCTGGCTGGCCGCGTCCGCGGGCTTCGCCGTCTACGCCGCCGGCTACGGCTCGTACAACAAGACGTACGGCACGCTCGCGGGCGCCATCGTCTTCCTCGTCTGGCTGTGGCTCACCAACCTGGCCATCCTGCTGGGCCTGGAGTTCGACGCGGAGCTGGCCCGCCAGCGCGCCATCACCGAGGGCCGGCCCCCGACCGAGGAGCCCTACGTCGAACCGCGCGACACCCGCAAGTGGCCTCCGCGGCTGCGGGCGTTGCTCGCGGCCCGGGAGAAGGTGGCGTCGGGGATCACGCCGACGGGCGCGAAGGCCGGCCGGGACACCGCCGGGCGCGTCTGAGGAGGTGCCGGAGGCGTGTGCACGAC
>NZ_JBHTZF010000016.1:0-157686 GCF_042790435.1 Streptomyces sp. NPDC056738 | reverse complement strand
CGGTTACATTCCGAACCCGGAAGCTAAGCCTCACAGCGCCGATGGTACTGCAGGGGGGACCCTGTGGGAGAGTAGGACGCCGCCGAACTAAATTTAGAGAGCTGGTCCCCGAACTTCGGTTCGGGGACCAGCTCTTTTTTGTTTGGCGTCACTTGAAGTTCACGTTACGCGACCAATATCCCCATCATGAGTACTGCTGCCATGCTCACCGCCGCGGGCGTCGGTGCCGGTGACGAGGTCGTCGTCCCGGCCTTCGGGAACGTGGAGGTCGCCGACGCCGTCATCCAGGCCGGCGCCACCGTCGTCTTCGCCGACATAGACCCGGTGACGTACTGCCTCGCCCCCGACGCGGTGGAGGCCGTCATAACCCCGCGGACGGCGGCGCTCGTCGTCGTGCACCGCTTCGGGCGGACCGCCGACCTGACGCGGCTGCGGGAGCTGGGGCAGCGGCACGAGGTGCTGGTGCTGGAACAGGGCGAGTCCGAGGCGCCGTACGACGAGATCGCGCAGCGCAGGGAGCGGGCCGCCTACCTCGACGGCCGGCTGAGGGGCGTCCGCACGCCGGTCAGCGGTGACGGACACACCTACCAGCAGTACGTGGTGCGGGTCCCCGGCAACGGACGTCCGGACCGTGACGCCTTCGCAGCGGCCGTACGGGCCAGGGGAGTCGAGTGCCGCGTGCCGGTCAAGACACCGGTGCACCGCCTCCCCGGGTTCCGCAGGGACGTACACCTCCCGGAGACCGAGCGGGCCGCCGACGAGACCCTCTCGCTGCCTGTGGACGGGACGTTGACGAAGCGGGAGATGCAGCGGATCGTCTCCGCGTGCAACGCGCTCGGCGGACTGCTGCAGCCGGCCTTCTGATCAGGGCCGCACTGGTTGGGAGCACGGCCCAATTCAGGGTATGATCTCTCTTGTTGCCGCGAGGGAAACCTCAAAAGCGACAGGCCCCCCTAGCTCAGTCGGCAGAGCGTCTCCATGGTAAGGAGAAGGTCAACGGTTCGATTCCGTTGGGGGGCTCAGGAAGAAAAGGCCTCCGCCCTTGTGGGCGGGGGCCTTTCGCGTTTCCGGTATATCCGGCCGACGGACCTCGGCTCCTGGGACCCGAGTCCCAGGAGCGTCCGTCCCGCGGAAATCAGTCCGTGGGGAGGCCGGGGACACGCATCGCCAGGATCGCCATGTCGTCCGACGGGGCGTCGGAGGCGAAGCGCTCGACCGCGCGCATGATGCGCGCGGCGACCGCGCCGGCCGTCAGCCCCGTGCACGTGGTGAGGACGTCCGCCAGGCCGTCGTCACCGAGCATGCGGGTGCCCTCGCGCCGCTCCGTGACGCCGTCCGTGACACACAGCAGGACATCGCCCGGATCGAGCGTGACCCTCTGCTCGTACAGCTCCAGGTCCTCCATGACACCGAGCAACGGCTGCGGCTCGGCGGCCGGTTCGACCGTTCCGTCCTGGCGCAGGCGCAGCGGGAGCGGATGGCCGGCGCAGACGACCTTCAGGACCGCGCTGCCGTCCTCCTGGGGCCACAACTCGCCGTAGAGGAGGGTCAGGAAGCGGCTGCGGGCGCCCTCGTCGAGGATCGCGGAGTTCAGCCGCTCCAGGACCGCGGGGCCGCCGTAGCCCTCGCGGGCCAGCAGGCGCAGTGCGTGCCGGGCCAGGCCCGTGACCGCCGCCGCCTCCGGGCCCGTACCGCAGACGTCGCCGATGGCGAAGCCGTACGCGCCGTCACGGATGGGGAAGAGGTCGTAGAAGTCGCCGCCGACCTCGTTGCCCTCGCCGGCCGCCCGGTAGATGACCTCGACCTCGACGCCCTCGATCTGGGGGAGTTCGGGGGGCAGGAGGCTGCGCTGGAGGGACTGGCTGATGGCCGTGCGCTCCGAGTACAGGCGTGCGTTGTCCAGGGCGAGAGCCGCCCGTCGGGAGAGGTCCTCGGCCAACTCCAGGATCTCCTGGCGGAAATGCTCGTCCGAGGGCTTGCCGAGGGTCAGCATGCCGATGACGCGGTTGCGTGCGACCAGGGGCAGGACGACGGTCTCGCCGCCGACCGCCGCGGCCGTCGCCAGGGTCGGGCCGATGCCGGAGCTCACCGAGGTCTGCCCGCCGAGGCCGAGGCTGCGCATCGAGGTGCGCAGGGCGGCGTCGTGGGCGGCCGCGGCCGGAGCCGACCAGACCCGGGCGCCCGGGGTGGGCACCGGGTCCGGTGGGGCGACCTTCGAGAGCAACGCCTTGAGGCCGTCGATGAGTTCCTCGTCCTCGTGCAGGACGTACGAGAGGTACGGATCGGAGGCCTGGTCGGCGATCGTGTACACGGCGCACCAGGTGGCCAGGGTCGGGACCGTCATCTGGGCCATGAGGGCGAGCGTCTGGTCGCGGTCCAGGGTGCCGGCGAGCAGGTCCGAGGCCTCGACGAGGAAGGACAGCGAGCCGCGGCGCAGGCGTTCCAGCTCGCCGAGGCGGGCCGATTCCACCGCCAGGGCGATGCGGTCGGCGGCGAACTGGAGGCGCAGGGCCTCTTCGTTGGAGTAGCGTCCCGGCGATTCGGCGGCGACACCGAGGGAGCCGGTCAGCCGGCCTTCGACCTTGAGCGGGACGGTGACGACCGAGCGCATGCCGGTGCCGCCGAGGAGCGGTACGGCGCCGGGGACGAGGGTGAGGTCCTCGTGGACGGCGGGCATCCGGGCCGAGCCGTAGCGTCCTGGGCCCGCCTCGACCGGGACGCGGGCGAAGCGCTGGCGGGCGGAGGGCAGGCCCGTGGAGGCGCGCACCTCCAACTCCGTCTCGTCGTCGGTGGCGAGGAGCAGGAAGGCGGAGTCGCCGTCGAGCATGTCGCGGGCGCGTTCCACCGTGCGCTGGAGGAGACCGTCGAGGTCGTCCGGGGCCGGCGATCCGATGAAGACCTCGAACGGATCCGTGGCCTGGCCCTCGGTGTGGGAGCCCGAGTCGGAGGCGGGCCCGCGCAACGGGGTCTGCAGGACGGCGCGTTCGTGGTCACGTACGAGGAGGCAGACGGTGGAGGGCTCGCCGCTGGTGTCGCGGACGCGCAGGTGCGAGGCGTACACGGGGGTGACCCGGCCGTCGGCGCAGCGGACGCCGTAACTGCCTTCCCAGCGGGAGAGTTGGAGGGCCTCGACGATGCCGGTGCCGGTGCCGGGGGTGTGCGGCCAGGCCGCGAAGTCGGTGAGCGGTTTGCCGGTGACCTGCTCGGCCGCGTAGCCGAAGAGTTCCTCGGCGTCCTCGTTCCAGGCGTTGATGGCGCCGGTGCGGTCGATCTGGACGACCGCCACGCGGACGCGGCCGTCGGCCAGGGGGAGCAGGTCGGCGGGCAGCGAGGGGCCGGCGGCGCGGGTGCCGATCGCGCGCTCGGGGAGGTCGAGCTGGAACCAGACCTGCTTGTGGGTGGGCGTGTAGTCGACGCCCCAGCGGCGGGCCAGGGCCGCGCAGAGCTGGAGGCCGCGGCCGCCCTCGCGGTCCGGGCTCCCCATGTTGATGGCCGCGGCCTGGAGTGGAATCTCACGTTCCGGGTAGCGGTCCGCCACCTCGATGCGCACGCCGTCGTCGCTGCGCAGACACAGGACATCGGCGGAGGTGCCCGCGTGCACGACGGCATTGGTGACCAGCTCGCTGGTCAGAACGACGGCGTCGTCGACGATGTCGGCGAAGCCCCAGCCCTGGAGGGTGTCCCGGACGAACGAGCGGGCGGTCGCGACGGACCGTCCCACGGGTTCGAAACTGGCGGCCGCGCGCGCGGTGATCACAGAACTCCTTGTCCGGTCGTCGGTGGCGTGCGGGGTTCCGTGGCCGGCCCGCTCCTGCGTGGGCAGAGCGTGGTGCCCTGTCTGCCGGGGATCCTGGGGTGTCTCCCCGGGATGCAGTCCGGTGGTCATGGTGCGGTGCCCCTCCGATGCCTGCCCGCTCGTACTCGTGCCACCGCCCAGGCCGGACGGGACCGGCACGGCTGGACAGCCGCTTGCAAGGTTACTTACCTCCGCGGCCCCTGCGGATGCCGGTCACGGGTGTTTCCGTCTTGAAGAGTGCGGTGTTCCGTTCGGACAGGTGCGTGTGATTGCCTCCGACCGGGGCCGAAGGATTGTCCCGCGGGTGTGCGGACGATGTGCGAAGCTGCCGAACTGTTATGGCCTGGTTCGGCCGGGGTGAAACACTGGGCAGGCTCCAGGAGAAGGTCCGGGCAGGTCGCATGCCTCCCGCGCACCACGAAAAGAAGTACCCGAGTACGCCGAGCAGTATTGGTCGACCCTTGCGGGAGGGACACAGTGGAGTCTGGCGCAGCGACGCGGGGCGGTAGGACGCGCGCGAAAGGCGGACAGTCCCTGAAGAGCGGGCGCACACCGCGCACCGGCACCACCGAGGTGGACACGGCGGCCCTGAACCGGCTGCTGACGGCCCTGGTGGCGATGAGGGACGGCAACTTCCGCAAGCGGCTCACTGTTTCCGGTGACGGCGTGATGTCCGAGATCTCGGCTGTCTTCAACGAGGTCGCGGACCGGAATCTGCATCTGACGGGTGAGCTGTCGCGGGTACGGCGGGTGGTGGGCCGTGAGGGCAAGCTCACGGAGCGGCTGGAGGCGGGCGCGGGCGAAGGCGCCTGGGCGGCCGCCATCGACGCGTCGAACGCGCTGGTGGACGATCTCGTACGACCCGTCTCCGAGGTCGGCCGGGTACTGTCCGCTGTCGCGGAGGGCGATCTGTCGCCGCGCATGGACCTGCGCGCGCAGGCGGCGGACGGGAACGGGCATCCGCTGCGCGGTGAGTTCCTGAAGGTCGGCCGGACCGTCAACAATCTGGTGGACCAGCTCTCGACGTTCACCGACGAGGTCACCCGCGTGGCCAGCGAGGTGGGCACCGAGGGCAAGCTGGGCGGTCAGGCCCGGGTCCGTGGCATGTCCGGTTCGTGGAAGGACCTCACGGACTCGGTCAACACGATGGCGTACCGGCTCACCGCCCAGGTGCGTGACATCGCTCTCGTGACCACGGCCGTCGCCAAGGGTGACCTGTCGCGGAAGGTCACCGTTCATGTGGCCGGCGAGATGCTGGAGCTGAAGAACACCGTCAACACGATGGTGGACCAGTTGTCCTCCTTCTCCTCCGAGGTGACACGCGTCGCGCGCGAGGTGGGCACGGAGGGTGAGCTCGGCGGTCAGGCGCAGGTGCCCGGTGTGGCCGGCGTGTGGAAGGACCTCACCGATTCGGTGAACCTCATGGCCGGCAACCTGACGGCCCAGGTGCGCGGGATCGCGCAGGTGACCACGGCGGTCGCGAGCGGTGACCTGTCGCAGAAGGTGACCGTCTCCGCGCGCGGTGAGGTCGCTCAGCTCGCCGAGACGATCAACCAGATGACCGAGACGCTGCGGACGTTCGCGGACGAAGTGACCCGTGTCGCCAACGAGGTCGGCGGCGAGGGCCGGCTCGGCGGTCAGGCGAACGTGCCGGGGGCGGCGGGAACGTGGAAGGACCTCACGGACTCGGTCAACACCGTCTTCCGCAACCTGACGACCCAGGTGCGCGACATCGCCGCCGTGACGACCGCCGTGGCCAACGGTGATCTGTCGCAGAAGGTCAGTGTCCAGGTCGCCGGCGAGATGCTGGAGCTGAAGAACACTGTCAACACGATGGTCGACCAGCTCTCGTCGTTCGGTGTCGAGGTCACGCGCGTGGCGCGCGAGGTCGGTGTCGAGGGTGAGCTGGGCGGCCAGGCCCAGGTCCCGGGAGTGGCCGGCACCTGGAAGGACCTGACCGACTCCGTCAACACGGCGTTCCAGAACCTGACCGGTCAGGTGCGCAACATCGCCCAGGTGACCACGGCGGTCGCCAACGGCGATCTGTCGCAGAAGGTCACCGTCGAGGTGGCCGGCGAGATGCTGGAGCTGAAGGTCACCGTGAACACCATGGTGGACCAGCTTTCGAGCTTCGCCGACCAGGTGACGCGGATGGCCCGTGACGTGGGCACGGAGGGCCGGCTCGGCGGCCAGGCCCGGGTGGACGGCGTTTCCGGCACCTGGAAGGAACTCACGGACTCCGTCAACTTCATGGCGGGGAACCTGACTTCGCAGGTGCGGCAGATCGCGCAGGTGACGACCGCGGTGGCCCGTGGTGACCTGTCGCAGAAGATCGACGTGGACGCGCGCGGCGAGATCCTGGAGCTGAAGAACACCATCAACACGATGGTCGACCAGCTCTCCGCGTTCGCCGACCAGGTGACGCGGGTGGCCCGTGACGTGGGTACGGAGGGCCGGCTGGGCGGTCAGGCGCAGGTGCCCGGCGTCGCCGGTGTGTGGCGCGACCTGACCGACTCGGTGAACGGCATGGCCGGCAACCTCACCGCCCAGGTGCGCAACATCGCGCAGGTCGCGACCGCGGTGGCCCGTGGTGACCTGTCGCAGAAGATCGACGTGGACGCGCGCGGCGAGATCCTGGAGCTGAAGAACACCCTCAACACGATGGTGGACCAGCTCTCGAACTTCGCCGAGCAGGTGACGCGGGTGGCCCGCGAGGTGGGCACCGAGGGCATCCTCGGCGGGCAGGCCGAGGTGCAGGGTGTCTCGGGCACCTGGAAGGACCTCACCCAGTCCGTGAACTTCATGGCCAACAACCTGACCATCCAGGTGCGCAACATCGCCGAGGTCACGACCGCGGTCGCCATGGGCGACCTGTCCAAGAAGATCACCGTCGACGCCAGGGGCGAGATCCTCGAACTGGTCACGACCGTCAACACGATGGTCGACCAGCTCTCGTCGTTCGCGGAGCAGGTGACCCGGGTGGCCCGCGAGGTGGGCACCGAGGGCCAGTTGGGCGGTCAGGCGCGGGTGCCCGGTGTCACGGGCATCTGGAAGGACCTGAGCGACAACGTCAACCTGATGGCCTACAACCTGACCATGCAGGTGCGGAACATCTCGCAGGTCGCGGCGGCCGTCGCCAACGGCGACCTGACCCGCACGGTGACGATCGAGGCGCGCGGTGAGGTCGCGCAGCTCGCCGACACCTTCAACACCATGGTCAAGACGCTGAGTTCGTTCGCCGAGCAGGTCACCAAGGTGGCCCGCGAGGTGGGTACGGACGGCATCCTCGGCGGTCAGGCGCACGTCCCGGGAGTCGCGGGGACGTGGAAGGACCTCACCGAGTCGGTGAACGGCATGGCGTCCAACCTGACCGGCCAGGTGCGCAACATCGCGATGGTCACCACGGCCATCGCCAAGGGCGATCTGACCAAGAAGATCGACATCGACGCCCGCGGCGAGATCCTGGAGCTCAAGACCACCATCAACACGATGGTCGACCAGCTCTCGTCGTTCGCGGAGGAGGTCACCCGGGTGGCCCGCGAGGTGGGCACCGAGGGGCAGTTGGGCGGTCAGGCGCGGGTCCGGGACGTCGACGGCACGTGGCGTGACCTCACCGAGTCGGTGAACGAGATGGCCGGGAACCTGACCCGGCAGGTGCGCGCCATCGCGCGCGTGGCGACCGCGGTGACCCGCGGTGACCTGAACCTGAAGATCGACGTGGACGCCTCCGGCGAGATCCAGGAGCTCCAGGACTACATCAACAAGATGATCGCCAACCTGCGCGACACCACGATCGCGAACAAGGAGCAGGACTGGCTGAAGGGCAACCTCGCCCGCATCTCGGCGCTGATGCAGGGCCGCCGCGATCTCGACGACGTGGCCTCGCTGATCATGAGCGAGCTGACGCCGGTCGTCTCCGCCCAGCACGGCGCGTTCTTCCTGTCGATGCCGCTGGTCGACGGCGCGGACGCGGGTACGGAGGACGAGGAGGCGTACGAGCTGCGGATGCTGGGGTCGTACGGCTACTCGATGGGTTCCATGCCCACCTCGTTCCGCCCCGGTGAGGCGCTGATCGGGACGGCGGCGCAGGAGAAGCGCACGATCCTCGTGGAGAACGCGCCGAGCGGCTACCTGAAGATCTCTTCCGGGCTGGGGGAGGCGCCTCCGGCGCAGGTCATCGTGCTCCCGGTGCTCTTCGAGGGAACCGTGCTCGGTGTCATCGAGCTGGCGTCGTTCACGCCCTTCACGCAGATCCAGAAGGACTTCCTGAACCAGATCGCGGAAATGATCGCGACGAGCGTCAACACCATCTCGGTCAACACCAAGACGGAGGTGCTGCTGCGGCAGTCGCAGGAGCTCACCGAGCAACTGCGGGAGCGTTCGGCGGAGTTGGAGAACCGGCAGAAGGCGCTCCAGGACTCGAACGCGGAGCTGGAGGACAAGGCCGAGCTGCTGGCCCAGCAGAACCGCGACATCGAGGTCAAGAACACCGAGATCGAGGAGGCGCGGCAGGTCCTGGAGGAGCGCGCCGAACAGCTCGCGGTCTCCATGCGCTACAAGAGCGAGTTCCTGGCGAACATGTCGCACGAACTGCGCACGCCGCTCAACTCGCTGCTGATCCTGGCCAAGCTGCTCGCCGACAACGCGGACACGAACCTCACGCCCAAGCAGGTCGAGTTCGCCGAGACGATCCACGGCGCGGGCTCCGACCTGCTCCAGCTCATCAACGACATCCTCGACCTGTCCAAGGTCGAGGCGGGCAAGATGGACGTGTCGCCGACCCGCATCGCGCTGGTCCAGCTCGTCGACTACGTGGAGGCGACCTTCCGTCCGCTGACCGCGGAGAAGGGGCTCGACTTCTCCGTACGGGTCTCGCCGGAGCTGCCCGCCACGCTGCACACCGACGAGCAGCGCCTTCTCCAGGTGCTGCGCAACCTCCTGTCGAACGCGGTGAAGTTCACCGATTCCGGAGCGGTCGAGCTGGTGATCAGGCCCGCGGGGGCCGACGTGCCGGTGGCCATCAGGGAGCAGCTCCTGGAGTCGGGGTCGCTGCGGGACGCGGACGCGGACCTCATCGCGTTCTCCGTGACCGACACGGGTATCGGGATCGCGGCGAGCAAGATGCGGGTGATCTTCGAGGCCTTCAAGCAGGCGGACGGCACGACGAGCCGCAAGTACGGCGGTACGGGCCTCGGGCTGTCCATCTCGAGGGAGATCGCGCGGCTGCTCGGCGGCGAGATCTACGCCCAGAGCGAGCCGGGACGCGGCTCCACCTTCACGCTGTACCTGCCGCTGCACCCCAGCGAACTGCCGCCTCAGGGGTACGGGCAGCTCGCCCCGGCGCTGGAGGCGGGGGAGTTGCTGGCCTCGGAGGGTGAACTGCACAGCATCGGGATGCCGGCCGAGGTGAAGTCGTACCAGGACGCCCAGAACGGGCCCGCCGCGCTGTTCAGAAGGCGCCGCAGGGCACTGCCCACGGCCGAGCAGCGCGCGGACGTCTCCGGGCAGCAGGACGGTGCCGCGGGCGCCGCTCAGGAGCCCTGGGCGGCCGCGGGTCAGCAGGACGCGGGAGCGCAGCGGGGCAGGGGCATCCGCTTCGAGGGCGAGAAGGTGCTGATCGTCGACGACGACATCCGCAACGTCTTCGCGCTGACCAGCGTCCTCGAACAGCACGGACTGTCCGTGCTGTACGCGGAGAACGGCCGCGAGGGCATCGAGGTCCTGGAGCAGCACGACGATGTGACGGTCGTTCTGATGGACATCATGATGCCCGAGATGGACGGCTATGCCACGACCACGGCGATCCGGCGGATGCCGCAGTTCGCGGGCCTGCCGATCATCGCTCTGACGGCGAAGGCCATGAAGGGCGACCGGGAGAAGGCGATCGAGTCGGGTGCCTCCGACTACGTGACCAAGCCGGTCGATCCCGATCACCTGCTGTCGGTGATGGCGCAGTGGATGCGCGAGGGGTGACACACTCGAAGGAGCGACGCGGGTCGTCACGGTGTGCCGGGCACCGGTACACCGTGCGGCACGGCCGTTTCCGGCGGCCCGGCGTCGGATGACGGACTGTGCCCGAAGCCGTGTAGAAGCACGGGATACGGGGAACCTTCTGGTCCCCTGCCGCGTTTCTGCTACGTGCACAGTGACATCACGGTGACAGGGTGTGGCGACGGGCGGGGTGCGGCTAGCATGACCGGCACAAGGACGGACGGCGCAAGGGAGTCGTCCCCAGGGGCGGCGCCCGGCGCTTCCCCTAGTCCTGCGGACAGGGGAGGCCCCATGCCGGGGCGAGGAGGGCGGGCCATGGTGCAGAAGGCCAAGATCCTCCTGGTCGATGACCGGCCGGAGAATCTGTTGGCGCTGGAGGCGATCCTCTCCGCGCTCGATCAGACACTGGTTCGGGCATCGTCCGGGGAGGAAGCGCTCAAAGCGCTGCTCACGGACGACTTCGCGGTCATTCTGCTGGATGTTCAGATGCCCGGCATGGACGGATTCGAGACGGCCGCGCACATCAAGCGGCGGGAGCGGACCCGGGACATCCCGATCATCTTCCTCACCGCCATCAACCACGGCCCCCACCACACCTTCCGGGGGTACGCGGCCGGTGCCGTGGACTACATCTCCAAGCCCTTCGACCCGTGGGTGCTGCGCGCGAAGGTCTCGGTGTTCGTCGAGCTGTACATGAAGAACTGCCAACTCCGTGAGCAGGCGGCCCTGTTGCGGCTACAGCTCGAGGGCGGCGGCAAGGCGGCGCTCGGTGAGGCCAAGGAGCCCGCCGGGCTTCTCGCCGAACTCTCCGCGCGGCTCGCGGCCGTAGAGGAGCAGGCCGAGGCGCTGTCCAAGCAGCTCGACGACGACTCCGCCGACGCGGCGGCCGTGGCGACCGCGGCGCATCTGGAGCGCAAACTCACCGGACTGCGCAGGGCGCTGGACGCGCTGGAGCCGGGCACCGGCAGCGGGGCACCCTCGCTGCCCTCGCAGAGCTGAGGTCCGCACGGGCGTGCCGGACGGCGCGTCAGACAGCCAGAGGACTTCCGCCGCGGCGTGAGGGAACGCCCGCGGCGCTTTGAGGAAGCGTCAGTTCCGCTCCCCGCAACGGCGACACGATCGGGTGAAGCACTGGGCACACGTGTCCGCTGTCGTCTCCACCGGTAACCTCACACACATGGCCTCACGTCAGTCCGCAGCCAAGAAGCCGCCCGCGAAGAAGGCGGCCGCTCCGACGAAGGCTCCGGTGAAGAAGGCCCCGGCGAAAAAGGCCCCCGCGAAGAAGGCGGCCGCCGGCAAGGCGCCCGCCAAGAGGGCCGCCGTGAAGAAGCCCGCCCCCGCGCCGGCGCCCAACCCGACCGCGGGCGTGTACAGACTCGTACGCGCCCTGTGGCTGGGTCTCGCCCATGCCGTCGGAGCCGCCTTCCGCGGGATAGGGCGCGGCGCCAAGGGGCTCGACCCGGCGCACCGCAAGGACGGGCTCGCGCTCCTGCTCATCGGCCTCGGGCTGATCGTCGCGGCGGGTACGTGGTCCAATCTGCGCGGTCCGGTCGGCGATCTCGTCGAGATGCTGGTGACCGGCGCCTTCGGCCGCCTCGACCTCCTCGTCCCGATACTCCTCGCCGTGATCGCGGCGCGGCTCATCCGGCACCCCGAGCAGCCCGACGCGAACGGACGGATCGTGATCGGGCTGTCGGCGCTCGTGATCGGCGTGCTCGGGCAGGTGCACATCGCGTGCGGTTCGCCGGCGCGGAGCGAGGGGATGCAGGCGATAAGGGACGCCGGCGGACTCATCGGCTGGGGGTCGGCCACCCCGCTGACGTACACGATGGGTGACGTCCTGGCCGTACCGCTCCTGGTGCTGCTCACGATCTTCGGACTGCTCGTCGTCACCGCGACCCCGGTCAACGCGATTCCGCAGCGGCTGCGGCTGCTCGGCCAGAAGCTCGGCATCGTCCAGGCCGACTTCGACGAGGACGCGTTCCGCGAGGACGAGGAGCGCTACGACGAGCAGTGGCGCGACGGGATCGCCGGGCGCCCCGGCGGGCGCTCGCGCGCCCCCGAGGCGTACGACCCCGACAGCGCCGAGCAGGAGGCGCTCACCCGGCGCCGTAGCCGCCCCCGGCGGCCCGGTGCGCAGCAGCCCGACATGAACCGTCCGATGGACGCCGTGGACGTCGCGGCGGCCGCCGCCGCGGCGCTGGACGGTGCCGTGCTGCACGGGATGCCGCCCTCGCCCCTGGTCGCCGATCTGACGCAGGGCGTCAGCGTCGAACGCGACGGGTACGAGGAGACGACGCCGGTACCGGCGGCCCGCGCCAAGGCCGTCCCGGGCGCCAAGCGGCCCAAGCAGGAGACCCTGCCGGCCGAGCAGGTCGTGCCCGACCTCACCAAGGCCGCGCCCGACGCGCCGCGCGAACTGCCCCCGCGCGCGGAGCAGCTCCAGCTCTCCGGGGACATCACCTACTCCCTGCCCTCCCTCGACCTGCTGGAGCGCGGCGGCCCGGGCAAGACCCGCAGCGCCGCCAACGACGCGGTCGTCGCCTCCCTGCAGAACGTCTTCCGGGAGTTCAAGGTCGACGCCGCCGTCACCGGCTTCACGCGCGGGCCGACGGTCACCCGCTACGAGGTCGAGCTCGGCCCCGCCGTGAAGGTCGAGCGGATCACCGCGCTGACCAAGAACATCGCGTACGCGGTCGCCAGCCCCGATGTGCGGATCATCAGCCCGATCCCCGGCAAGTCCGCGGTCGGCATCGAGATCCCCAACACCGACCGCGAGATGGTCAACCTCGGTGACGTGCTGCGGCTCGCGGACGCGGCGGAGGACGACCATCCGATGCTGGTCGCGCTCGGCAAGGACGTCGAGGGCGGCTACGTGATGGCCAACCTGGCGAAGATGCCGCACGTCCTGGTCGCCGGAGCCACCGGTTCCGGCAAGTCGTCCTGCATCAACTGCCTGATCACCTCGGTCATGGTCCGGGCGACCCCCGAGGACGTGCGGATGGTCCTCGTGGACCCCAAGCGCGTCGAGCTGACCGCGTACGAGGGCATCCCGCACCTCATCACGCCGATCATCACCAACCCGAAGCGGGCCGCCGAGGCGCTGCAGTGGGTCGTCCGGGAGATGGACCTGCGCTACGACGACCTCGCGGCGTTCGGGTTCCGGCACATCGACGACTTCAACGAGGCCATCAGGAACGGCAAGGTCAAGCTGCCCGAGGGCAGTGAGCGCGAGCTGACCCCGTACCCGTACCTCCTGGTGATCGTGGACGAGCTCGCCGACCTGATGATGGTCGCGCCGCGCGACGTCGAGGACTCGATCGTGCGCATCACGCAGCTCGCGCGCGCGGCCGGCATCCATCTGGTGCTCGCCACCCAGCGGCCGTCCGTGGACGTGGTCACCGGTCTGATCAAGGCGAACGTCCCCTCCCGGCTGGCCTTCGCCACGTCCTCCCTCGCGGACTCGCGGGTCATCCTCGACCAGCCCGGTGCCGAGAAGCTCATCGGCAAGGGCGACGGACTCTTCCTGCCGATGGGGGCCAACAAGCCCACGCGTATGCAGGGCGCCTTCGTCACCGAGGACGAGGTCGCGGCGATCGTGCAGCACTGCAAGGATCAGATGGCGCCCGTCTTCCGGGACGACGTCACCGTGGGCACCAAGCAGAAGAAGGAGATCGACGAGGACATCGGCGACGACCTCGATCTGCTGTGCGCGGCCGCGGAGCTGGTCGTCTCCACGCAGTTCGGGTCCACCTCGATGCTCCAGCGCAAGCTGCGCGTCGGCTTCGCCAAGGCCGGCCGGCTCATGGACCTCATGGAGTCGCGCGGGATCGTCGGACCCAGCGAGGGTTCCAAGGCGCGTGACGTCCTCGTGAAGGCCGACGAGCTGGACGGGGTGTTGGCCGTGATGCGCGGGGAAGCAGAAGCCTAGGCGGTGCCGTTCGGACCGGTCCGGGTCGACACCGCCCGGAACCCCGGCGAGGGGGGACGGACAGCCGGCAACGGCGCGGAGGGCGCGTGGCGGTCGCTCAGGGAGCGGCGGTGGTGTCGGGCGGATGGCGGAACGTCATGTTCCGCACCCGGCTGATATGTGAACGTGACTCACCCGTAAGGAGTCGGTGGGCAACCGTTTCGCCTTGTCGCACGTCAAGTTGAGCGAAGGGACGCCACCATGTCCCTATATCAGGATGACCGGCCATTCTGATGGCGTACAAAGTCCCACCGTCCGGTTGCCCCACCCTTTCGTACCCCCCCTAGACTGTACTTCCAGCACAGGTGGCTACACGCTCGAAAGGCGCCCCCGTGTCCATCGTCAACTCACCTGACGGCAACTCCCCCGAAGACGAGCGTCCGTTCGAAGACGACCCTGCGGCCGAACGGCTCTCGATCGGACGTGCCCTTCAGAAGGCACGCATCGAGGCCCATCTGACCGTCGACGACGTCAGCAACGCCACCCGCGTCCGTATCACGATCATCCACGCCATCGAACAGAACGACTTCGCCCCCTGTGGTGGCGACGTCTACGCGCGCGGGCACATCCGCACCCTGGCCCGCGCCGTCCGGCTCGATCCGGCTCCGCTGCTCGCGCAGTACGACGCCGAGCACGGCGGCCGTCCCGCGCCGACGCCCGCCGCCCCGCTGTTCGAGGCGGAACGTATCCGCCCTGAGCGCCGTGGGCCGAACTGGACGGCCGCCATGGTCGCCGCGATCGTCGCGGTGATCGGCTTCGTCGGGTTCACCATGGTCAAGGGCGGCGGCGCCGGCGACGACTCCAAGACCCAGGTCGCCGAGGGGTCCACGCCGACCACCAAGAAGTCCGCCGCGCCGTCCGCGACCGCCACCAAGCCCGCCGACCCGAAGCCCGAACCCTCCGACAGCGCCATCGCGGCCGCTCCGCAGGACAAGGTGACCGTCCAGGTCAGCGCCGCGGACGGACGGAGCTGGATCTCCGCCAAGGACCACAACGGGCGGATGCTCTTCGACGGGCTGCTCAAGCAGGGCGAGTCGAAGACCTTCCAGGACAGCTCCAAGATCAACCTCATCCTCGGTGACGCCGGAGCCATCCAGCTCTTCGTCAACGGCAAGAAGATCGAGGATCAGTTCCAGCCGGGCGCCGTGGAGCGTCTGACGTACACGAAGGGCGACCCGCAGGTCGGATAGGGGGTCCCCGGTAGCACACCGTCGACGGGGTCGGCCAAGATCGGCCAACCCCGTCGACGTGGGGTGTCGGCCAGACAAAGTAGTCTTGAGCCCATGCCTGAACGCCGTACCGTCGCACTCGTCACCCTTGGCTGCGCCCGTAACGAGGTGGACTCGGAGGAGCTCGCAGGCCGCTTGGAGGCGGACGGCTGGCAACTCGTGGAGGACGCCGAGCAAGCGGACGTCGCCGTCGTCAACACCTGTGGGTTCGTCGAAGCCGCCAAGAAGGACTCCGTCGACGCCCTCCTCGAAGCCAATGACCTCAAGGGGCACGGCAGAACCCAGGCCGTGGTCGCGGTCGGCTGCATGGCCGAGCGGTACGGCAAGGAACTCGCCGAAGCGCTCCCCGAGGCCGACGGCGTGCTCGGCTTCGACGACTACGCCGACATCTCCGACCGCCTCCAGACCATCCTGAACGGCGGCATCCACGCCTCCCACACCCCGCGCGACCGGCGCAAGCTGCTGCCGATCAGCCCGGCCGAGCGGCAGAGCGCCGGCGAGGAAGTGGCCCTTCCCGGCCACGGCGCCCCCACCGACCTCCCCGAAGGCGTCGCCCCGGTCTCCGGCCCCCGCGCGCCCCTGCGCCGCCGGCTGGACGGATCCCCGGTCGCCTCGGTGAAGCTCGCCTCCGGCTGCGACCGCCGCTGCACGTTCTGCGCCATCCCCTCCTTCCGCGGCTCGTTCATCTCGCGCCGCCCCAGCGACGTCCTGAACGAGGCCCGCTGGCTCGCCGAACAGGGCGTCAAGGAGGTGATGCTCGTCTCCGAGAACAACACCTCGTACGGCAAGGACCTGGGTGACATCCGTCTCCTGGAGACGATGCTCCCCGAGCTCGCGGAGATCGACGGCATCGAGCGCGTGCGGGTCAGCTACCTTCAGCCCGCCGAGATGCGCCCCGGGCTCATCGACGTGCTGACCTCGACTCCGAACGTCGCCCCGTACTTCGACCTGTCCTTCCAGCACTCCGCGCCCGACGTGCTGCGCTCCATGCGCCGCTTCGGCGACACCGACCGCTTCCTGGAACTGCTCGACACCATCCGCGCCAAGGCCCCGCAGGCCGGCGTGCGCTCCAACTTCATCGTCGGCTTCCCCGGCGAGAGCGAGGCCGACCTCGCGGAGCTGGAGCGTTTCCTCACCGGAGCCCGCCTCGACGCGATCGGCGTCTTCGGCTACTCCGACGAGGAGGGCACCGAAGCGGCGACGTACGAGAACAAGCTGGACGAGGACGTCGTCGCCGAGCGTCTGGCGCGGGTGTCCCGGCTCGCCGAGGAACTGGTCGCCCAGCGCGCGGAGGAGCGCGTGGGCGAGACCGTGCACGTGCTGGTCGAGGGCATCGACGACGAGGACGGCGCGTACGGCCGCGCCGCGCACCAGGCGCCCGAGACGGATGGCCAGGTCCTGTTCACGAGCGGCGAGGGTCTGACCGTCGGCCGTATCGTCGAGGCCAAGGTGGTCGGCACGGAAGGTGTCGACCTGGTGGCCGAGCCGCTTCTCCTCGGCTCGCTCGCATGTACTGAGGAGGCGGCCAGATGACCGGAGCCCCGGCATCCGCGGCAGGCGGCTCCCCGGGCGCCAAAGGCGCGACGGGCGCCCCCGGCGCATCCGGTGCTCCGGGCGCATCCCACGGCTCCGGCGCCTCCGGCTCGTCGAGCGCTCCCGGCACCTCCGGTGCCCCGGGGGCGTCCGACGCTCCCGGAGGCCCGAAGACGCCTCGTGGCGGGAAACTGGGCGCCGCGGCCGTCAACCAGGCCAGCCTCTGGAACATCGCCAACATCCTGACCATGATCCGGCTCGTCCTCGTGCCGGGTTTCGTGGCGCTGATGCTGGCCGACGGCGGCTACGACCCCGCCATGCGGGCCTGGGCCTGGGCGGCCTTCGCCGTCGCCATGATCACGGACATCTTCGACGGCCACCTGGCGCGCACGTACAACCTCGTCACGGACTTCGGGAAGATCGCCGACCCCATCGCCGACAAGGCGATCATGGGCGCGGCGCTGGTCTGCCTGTCGGCCCTCGACGACCTCCCCTGGTGGGTCACCTTCGTGATCCTGGGGCGTGAACTCGGGGTCACCCTGCTGCGCTTCGTCGTGATCCGCTACGGCGTCATCCCGGCGAGCCGGGGCGGCAAGCTGAAGACCCTGGCCCAGGGCACCGCGGTCGGGATGTACATCCTGCCGCTGACCGGGGCGCTGGCCAGTCTGAGGTTCTGGGTGATGGGCGTCGCGATCGTGCTGACCGTGGTCACCGGGCTCGACTACGTGCGCCAGGCCGTCGTGCTGCGGCGTCGCGGAATCGCCGAGCGGCGTGCGGCCGCCGCGGAGGCCGAGCGGTGAGTCCCACGGCCACCGAAGTGGTGCGACTACTCACGGTGAGGGGCGAGACGCTCGCCGTCGCCGAGTCGCTCACCGGTGGCCTGGTGGCCGCGGAGATCACCGCGGTGCCCGGCGCCTCGAAGGCGTTCCGCGGCTCCGTGACCGCGTACGCCACCGAACTGAAGCACGAGCTGCTCGGTGTCGACGTCACTCTTCTGGCCGAACGCGGCGCGGTGGACGCGCAGGTCGCGGCGCAGATGGCGGCCGGGGTGCGGGCGGCGCTCGGAGCCGACTGGGGGATCGCGACGACGGGCGTCGCCGGTCCCGATCCACAGGACGGACAGCCGGTCGGTACGGTCTACGTGGCCGTCGACGGACCCTTCGAAGGCCCCTCCGACACCGTTCGCGGCGGGAAAGTGGTGCCGCTGCGGTTGAACGGCGACCGGGCGGAAATCCGTATGGAGAGTGTACGCAGCGTACTCGCGGTGCTCCTTCAGGAGCTCGCGGGCGAACAGACCGGGAATGAGCGGGCACAGGATACGGAACAGAACGGGGGGTTTTGATGTTTGCAGCCCTGAGTGAACACGACATCGCTCCCCGCACGGCCGCGGCGCAAGGCGGTACGGTGGGGCGTGAAGGATGCGGCTACGCGGTCCGAGGAGGGAGCCACCGATGATTCTGCTCCGTCGCCTGCTGGGTGACGTGCTGCGTCGGCAGCGCCAGCGCCAGGGCCGTACTCTGCGCGAAGTCTCCTCGTCCGCCCGAGTCTCACTCGGCTATCTCTCCGAGGTGGAGCGGGGGCAGAAGGAGGCATCCTCCGAACTGCTCTCCGCGATCTGCGACGCGCTGGACGTACGGATGTCCGAGCTCATGCGGGAAGTGAGCGACGAGCTCGCCCTCGCGGAGCTGGCACAGTCGGCTGCGGCCACCGAACCGGTGCCCGCACCGGTGCGTCGCCCGATGCTCAATTCCGTATCGGTGACCGGCGTGCCACCGGAACGGGTCACGATCAAGGCGCCTGCCGAAGCGGTCGACGTCGTCGCCGCCTGACGCTCACCAGCTCGCGCAACCCGAGCTGAGAGACGTATCACCGAAGCCCCGGCCGGGGCTTCCCCGGGGAGATCCGGAGAAGCCGGGCCGGGGCTTTCGTGTGCCACGAAGTCCCTCATGGGCCCGTTTGCCGGTATCCGGCGCGGCCTCCATGGTGGAGGGACCCGGCGAAGCCGATGCCGGCCGTCGTGAGCCCGCGGCAGCCGGACCGGCCACCGGAGTCGTCGTCGATCGGAGGATGCGGATGTACGTCGTGAAGAGCTCCCTGCCGGAGGCGGACCTGAAGACCGTCTCCGAGGCGCTCCAGGGCGCCCTGGTCGATCTCGTGGACCTCTCCCTGGTGGCCAAGCAGGTCCACTGGAACGTGGTGGGGCCCCGCTTCCGGTCCGTCCACCTCCAGCTCGACGAGGTCGTGGACGTCGCGCGACTGCATTCGGACACCGTGGCGGAACGCGCCTCGACGCTGGGCGTCCCGCCGGACGGACGGGCCGCGACCGTGGCGTCGAGCAGCGGCGTCGGACACACCCCCGACGGCTGGATCAAGGACACCGACGCCGTACGGACGCTCGTGGAGGCGCTCGGCGCGGTGATCACGCGGATGCGGGAACGGGTGGCCGTCACCGCGGACCCGGATCCGGTGAGCCAGGACATCCTCATCGCCATCACGGCCGACCTGGAGAAGCACCACTGGATGTTCCAGGCGGAGAACGGCTGAGCGCCCCCCGCCCGGCCCCGGCCCGTGCATCCCGCCGGTGTGCCCTGCTCGCGCGTGAGATCGGCGGCCCGGTGCCGCGCCGGAGGAGGTGTCATGGCGGGGCGGACGTTGCGCAGGGGGGCTTGTCTGGTGCTCGGTGCGCTGTGGTGGTTCAGCGTGCTCCGGCTCGCTCTGGCACCCGACGCGGGGGTCCTCGAAGGGGCGATAGCCGCCGGCGGATGGGGACTCAGCCTGCTGCCCGTGCACTGCGTGCCGAAGTCCCGGGCCGGCGGCGCCGTCGGATCGGACCGGTGGCGTGAGCACTGGCGGGGGCACTGGCGGGAGATCCGGCGCCGGCGGGCCGCCGGGCGGGCTACCAGGGCATCGCGACCCCGCCGTTGGGACGGAGGATCTGACCCGTGGTGAAGACCGAGGCGTCCGAGGCCAGGTACAGCACGGCGTGGGCGATGTCCTCGGGTTCCCCGACGCGGCCCAGCGGCGACAGGCGCGCCATGAACGCCTCGGTGTGAGCCTGGCGCTCACCGTGACGGTCGGTCATGGGGGTGCGGATCCAGCCGGGCGCCACGGCGTTGACGCGAATGCCGTGCGGACCGACCTCCGTCGCCAGCGTCTTCGTGAGCTGTACGACCGCCGCCTTCGCGGCGCTGTAGCACAACAGGCCCGGACCGCCGGAGTCGATCGCGCCCGACGCCATGGTGACGACGCTGCCGCGGACACCGTTCGCGATCATGGAGCGCGCGGCCTCCTGACAGGCGTACAGGACCCCTTTGAAGTTGACGTTCAGGACCCGGTCCAGATCCTCGTCCAGGGTCTCCAGGACCGGGCTGCTGTGCATGATCCCGGCGATCGCCGCCATGACGTCGAGGCGGCCGCACGCGGCCACGGCCCGCTGGAGCCCGGCCCGGTCGGTGACGTCGAGCGGGTGGAGGAGCGCCGTGCCGCCCTGGCCCTCGATCAGCTTCGCCGTCTCGCGCAGGCCCGGCTCGTCGAGGTCCGCGCAGTGCACGGTGGCGCCCGCGTCCGCGAGCAGGACCGCCGTCGCGCGGCCGATGCCTCCGGCCGCGCCGGTGACGAAAGCGGTGCGTCCGGTGAGGTCGTACGCGGCGAGGCCCATGAAGGGACGGTACGAAGGAATCTGACGGGTCGTCAATTGGTCGTGCGCACATTGCCGCGCGGACGGGCGGGCGGCGGGGTGGGGCCCGTCTGACAGCGGGGGCACCAGTACGTGGGGCGCTCGCGGGATCCGTCGCCCTGGTTCCCCGAGCGGACCGGCGTCCCGCAGCGCAGACACGGGCGAGGGGTGCGCCCGTACACGAACAGGTTCTGTTCGCGGCGTCCGGTCGTGACACGGATCGGACGGTCGCGGTTGAACTCCAGCAGCCTCTGGGCGAGGGCCGGCAGGTGGACGGCGCGGTCGGCGGGCAGCACTCCGACGGGGAGCCAGGGCGTGACGCCGAGCAGGAAACACAGCTCGCTCTTGTACACGTTCCCGATCCCGGCGAGATTGCGCTGGTCCAGGAGGGCTTCGCCGAGGGGGCGCTCGGGGTCGCGCAGGAGATTCTCCAGGGCCTTGTCCGGGTCCCAGTCGGGGCCCAGGAGGTCGGGTCCGAGGTGGCCGACCGCCCGGGCCTCGTCGGCGGTGCGCAGCAGTTCCAGGACGGGCAGGCGGTAGCCGACCGCGGTGCGGTCCGAGGTGCCGAGGATGGCCCGGATCTGATGGGAGGGGCCTCCGCTCCAGCGCCGGCCGGGCTCGTACACCTTCCACGATCCGTCCATCCGCAGATGCGAGTGCAGGGTCAGGCCGCCCTCGATCCGGGTGAGGAGGTGCTTGCCCCGCGGGGTGACGTCCAGGACGGTGCGACCGGTGAGGTCGGCCGTGGCGTACCGCGGCACCCGCAGGTCGGAACGGGTCAGGACCTTGCCCGCGAGGGCGACGTGCAGGCGCCTCGCGGCCTGCCAGACGGTGTCTCCTTCGGGCATGACTCCAGGGTGGCACGGTGGGGGTCGGCCGGTCAGGCGCGCAGGCGCAGCCCGCGCGGGGTGGCGATGAAGCCCGCTCCCTCCAGGAGCGTGCCGAGGGGGGAGGTCAGGGCCGAGACGCCGTTGACGCGCTCGACGGTGACGGTGCCGAGCGAGCCCGCGCGGGCCGCTGCGGCGAGCGCCTCCGCGGCGGCGCCCAGACGGGTGTCCTGCGCGAGAGAGGTGTCCGGGTCGGCCGGCCAGGCCAGCAGTGTCTTGCCACCGCGTTCCATGTACAGAGCCAGTTCGCCGTCGACCAGGACGACCAGGGAACCCGCCTTGCGGCCCGGCTTGTGGCCCGCTTCGGTCGGGGACTCGGGCCAGGGGAGGGCCGCGCCGTAGGCGTTCGCGGGGTCGGCGGCGGCCAGCACGACCGCGGGGGAGGCGGTACGGGAACGGGGCCGGGCGCCGGGGAAACCCGTGCCGGGATGGCCGGAGCCGTTCGACGGGTACCCCGGGCCGCCGCGGCCGGAGCGGTCGTTCCGGCTGTGGGACGCGTAGGGGTCGGGTGCGTCGGGGTGGGGGGCACCGGCCGCGAGGGCGGAATCGGCGGAGAACGTGTGGTCGTCCTCGGCGTCGAAGTCGAAGTCGAGGGCGGAGCCGGGCCCGAGCGGGGAGCCTGGGCCGAGGTCGAGACCGCGGGTGAGGTCGTTCAGGGAGTCCGGGCCGTCCGCGATGCCGTCCCGGTCGACGTAGTTCCCGCCGTGGCCCTTGCCGTCGAAGCCCGGGCCGGAGGGCGGGAAGACCGGAGTGTCCGGGAAGCCGTGGGCGGCGGGGGAGTTGTCCGGGACGGCGGGTTCGAGGAGGGCGGCGCCCCGGTCGCGCGCGTTCGCCGCGGCCCGGAGTCGGTCCACCGCGCCGTCCATGGCGAACTGGGCCGCGCCGAGCCCCTCGACCACGTAACCCCGCCGTGCCTGACCGCTGTCCTCGAAGGCCGACAGGATGCGGTACACCGCCGAGAAGCCTCCCTCGACGCCCTCCGCCGCGACGGCTCCCCGGGTCACCACGCCGTGCCGGTCGAGCAGGGTGCGGGCCAGGGCGTGCGCGCGGACGGTGGCGTCGGGCTCGCGCTCGGGCAGCAGCGACCAGCGGCCCGCCACGGTGGGTGGACCCGTACGCGACTGGGGGCGGGCCCCGCCCGTCAGGGAGCCGTAGCGCCCGCGGGGGACCGAGCGCTTGGCGCGGTGGGCCGTCGAGCCCGCGGTGCGGCCCGAACCCAGCAGGGAGCGCATCGGCGCGAGCGTGTCGTTCGTCAGCCGCCCGGACCAGGCCAGCTCCCAGATCGCGTCGGCGAGCTGCGGATCCGTCGCGTCGGGGTGCGTCGTGGCGCGGACCTGGTCGGCGATCTGGCGGAAGAACAGGCCGTAGCCCCCGGAGAGGGTGCCGAGAACCGACTCGTGCAGCGCCGTCGGCTCCAGGGGGTGCGCGGCCGGAAGGAGCAGGGGGGCGGCGTCCGCGAGATACAGCGACACCCAGCCGTCCTTGCCCGGCAGGGAACCCGCCCCGGCCCAGACCACCTCGCCGGCGGCCGTGAGCTCGTCGAGCAGGGCGGGGGTGTAACCGGCGACCCGGGACGGCAGCACGAGCTTCTCCAGCGCGGACGCCGGCACCGAGGCGCCCTGCAACTGCTCGACGGCGCGCACCAGTCCGTCGATGCCGCGCAGCCCGTGACCGCTGCCCACGTGCTGCCACTGCGGCAGGAACTGGGCGAGCGCGGCGGGCGGGACCGGCTCGAGTTCATGGCGCAGCGCCGCGAGCGAACGGCGGCGCAGCCGGCGCAGGACCGCGGCGTCGCACCACTCCTGGCCGATGCCCGCGGGGTGGAACTCGCCCTGGACGACCCGGCCGTTCGCGGCGAGGCGATGCAGCGCGCCGTCGGTGACGGCCGTGCCGAGACCGAACCGGGTGGCGGCCGTCGCCGAGGTGAACGGCCCGTGGGTGCGGGCGTACCGGGCGAGGAGGTCGCCGAGCGGGTCCTTGACCGGCTCGGTGAAGGCCTCCGGGACACCGACGGGCAAGGCCGTGCCGAGCGCGTCGCGCAGCCGGCCCGCGTCCTCGACGGCCGCCCAGTGGTCCGCTCCCGCGATCCTGACCCGGATGGCGCGGCGGGCGGCCGCCAGCTCCTTCGCCCACCGCGGGTCCGCGCCCCGCTCGCCCAACTCGGCCTCCGTGAGCGGTCCCAGCAGACGCAGCAGGTCGGCGACACCCTCCACGTCCTTGACGCGCCGGTCCTCGGTGAGCCATTGGAGCTCGCGCTCCAGCTCGGTCAGGACGTCCGCGTCCAGGAGCTCGCGCAGCTCGGCCTGGCCCAGCAGCTCGGCGAGCAGCCGGGAGTCCAGCGACAGCGCGGCGGCCCGCCGCTCGGCGAGCGGCGAGTCGCCCTCGTAAAGGAACTGGGCCACGTATCCGAAGAGCAGGGAACGGGCGAAGGGGGAGGGCTCGGGCGTGGTGACCTCGACGAGCCGCACCTTGCGGGACTCGATGTCGCCCATCAGTTCCGTGAGCCCCGGCACGTCGAAGACGTCCTGGAGGCATTCGCGCACCGCTTCCAGGACGATCGGGAAGGACCCGAACTCGCTCGCCACCTGGAGCAGTTGTGCGGCCCGCTGCCGCTGCTGCCACAGCGGGGTGCGCTTGCCGGGGTTGCGGCGCGGCAGGAGCAGGGCGCGGGCGGCGCATTCGCGGAAGCGGGCGGCAAACAGGGCCGAACTGCCGACCTGGTCCGTGACGATCTGGTTGACCTCGCCCTTGTCGAAGGCGACGTCCGCCGCGCCGACCGGGGCCTGCTCCGCGTCGTACTCCGTGCCCGGCTTCGCCGGTGCCTGGTCGAGCAGGTCCAGGCCCATCAGATCGGCGTCGGGCAGCCGCAGCACGATGCCGTCGTCCGCGTGCATGACCTGGGCGTCCATGCCGTAGCGCTCGGAGAGCTTGGCGCCCAGGGCGAGGGCCCAGGGAGCGTGCACCTGGGCGCCGAAGGGGGAGTGCACGACCACACGCCAGTCGCCCAGCTCGTCGCGGAAGCGCTCGACGACGATCGTGCGGTCGTCCGGGACGTGCCCGCACGCCTCACGCTGCTCGGTGAGGTACGCGATGACGTTGTCGGCGGCCCAGGCGTCCAGGCCCGCCGCCAGCAGCCGCAGCCGGGCGTCGCCCTCGGAGAGCGATCCGACCTCGCGGAGGAACGCGCCCACCGCGCGGCCCAGTTCCAGCGGACGCCCTAGCTGGTCGCCCTTCCAGAAGGGCAGCCTGCCGGGGACGCCGGGCGCCGGGGAGACCAGGACCCGGTCCCTGGTGATGTCCTCGATGCGCCAGGAGCTGGTGCCGAGGGTGAACACATCGCCCACCCGGGATTCGTAGACCATCTCCTCGTCGAGCTCGCCGACCCGGCCGCCGCCCTTCTTGGGGTCGGCCCCCGCGAGGAACACCCCGAAGAGACCGCGGTCGGGGATGGTGCCCCCGGAGGTCACGGCGAGACGCTGGGCGCCGGGGCGGCCCGTCACCGTGCCCGCGACGCGGTCCCAGACCACGCGGGGCCTCAGCTCGGCGAAGGCGTCCGAGGGGTAGCGGCCCGCGAGCATGTCCAGGACGGCGGTGAACGCCGACTCCGGGAGCGAGGCGAAGGGGGCCGCCCGGCGGACCGTGGTGAGCAGATCGTCGACCTGCCAGGTGTCGAGCGCCGTCATCGCGACGAGCTGCTGGGCCAGCACGTCCAGCGGGTTGGCCGGCACCCGGAGCGACTCGATGGAGCCGGTGCGCATCCGCTCGGTGACCACCGCCGCCTGCACCAGGTCGCCCCGGTACTTCGGGAAGACGACACCGGTGGACACCGCGCCGACCTGGTGACCCGCGCGGCCCACCCGCTGCAGCCCCGAGGCCACCGACGGCGGCGACTCCACCTGGACGACGAGGTCGACCGCGCCCATGTCGATGCCCAGTTCGAGGCTGGAGGTGGCGACCACCGCGGGCAGGCGCCCGGCCTTCAGATCCTCCTCGACCTGCGCCCGCTGCTCCTTGGAGACCGAGCCGTGGTGAGCGCGGGCGATGACCGGCGGCGCCCCCTGCGCCGCGCCCGAGCCGCCCATCAGCTCGGCCGGCGCGTGCGCCTCCTCCAGGGGCTCGCCCGTCGCCCTCTCGTAGGCGATCTCGTTCAGCCGGTTGCACAGCCGCTCGGCCAGGCGGCGTGAATTGGCGAACACGATCGTCGAGCGGTGGGACTGGACGAGGTCGGCGATCCGCTCCTCGACGTGCGGCCAGATGGAGGGCTTCTCCGCGCCCTCCTTGCCGTCGGCGGCGGGGGACCCGCCCAGCTCGCCCAGGTCCTCCACCGGGACCACCACGGACAGGTCGAACTCCTTGCCGGACGGCGGCTGGACGATCTCCGCCTTGCGGCGCGGCGAGAGATAGCGCGCCACCTCGTCCACCGGACGCACCGTCGCGGAGAGGCCGATCCGCCGGGCCGGCTTCGGCAGCAGTTCGTCGAGGCGCTCCAGGGTGAGCGCGAGGTGGGCGCCGCGCTTGGTGCCCGCGACCGCGTGCACCTCGTCCAGGATCACCGTCTCGATGCCCGTCAGCGCGTCGCGTGTGGCCGAGGTCAGCATCAGGAACAGCGACTCGGGGGTCGTGATCAGGATGTCCGGCGGGCGGGTGGCCAGCGCTCGGCGCTCGGCGGGAGGGGTGTCGCCGGAACGGATGCCGACCTTCACCTCCGGCTCCGGCAGCCCGAGCCGCACCGACTCCTGCCGGATGCCGGTCAGCGGGCTGCGCAGATTGCGCTCCACGTCGACCGCGAGCGCCTTGAGCGGTGACACGTACAACACTCGGCAGCGCTTGCGGGGGTCCGCCGGGGGCGGCGTCGAAGCCAGTTGGTCGAGCGCGGCGAGGAACGCGGCGAGCGTCTTGCCGGAGCCGGTCGGGGCGACGACCAGCACGTCCGAACCCGCGCCGATGGCCGCCCACGCCCCGGCCTGGGCCGCGGTGGGCGCGGAAAAGGCCCCCGTGAACCAGCCGCGGGTCGCGGGGGAGAAGCCGTCGAGCGCAGGGTGCGCGGAGCTGACCATGCGTCCATCCTGCACCCGCCCACTGACAATCGCGCTGACCTGCGAGAACGCGCTGACCGGGCGCGGTGGGGGAGATCGGTGCCGTGCCGGACCGGGGCAGATGCGGGCGAAGGGGGCGGGTGGGGCGGTCGGTGGCGGTCGGCCGCGATGCGGTGGCGGTGCGGTGGCGCCCCGGTCGGCGAGCCGGTGCGGCTGGGTCGCGCGGCGAGATGGCGCGGCGGGCGGTGCGGCTAGGCGGCGGGGCGAGCCGGCGCTGCCAGGTGGTCGGTGCGGTGGCGCGGTGGCAAGGCGCGCCGGTCGCCGGGGTGGCGTGGTGAGCCGATGCGGCCAGGTGACAGGGTGAGGCCGTCGGTGAGGTGCCGTGGCGAGGCGGCAGGGTGAGGTGGTCGGCAGGGTGGCAGGGCGAGCCGGTCGGCGGGGTGGCGCCGCGGCGTGGCAGGGCGAGCGGGGCGCCGAGGTGCCGCGGCCAGGTGGTTCGGTGGGTGGCGGACAATGAGGGTGTGGCAGGTTCGGGGCAGGAGCGGGCACGGCACTGGCAGTACGCGGAGCTGCCCGGTGTCGATCTGCTGCGCGCCCGCTACGTCGAGAAGATCTTCGTGCGGCACACCCACGAGAACTTCGTCATCGCCGCCGTCGCCGAGGGTGTCGAGGTGTTCCACCACGGCGGTGCCGACCAGTACGCGGGCCCTGGGTCACTCGCCCTGGTCAACCCCGACACCCCGCACACCGGGCGCGCCGGCGTCCCCGAGGGCTGGAAGTACGGGGCCGTGTACCCCTCGCCGGAGACGGTCGCCGAGATCGCCGCCGAGACCACCACCCTCCGCGGCACCCCCGGATTCAGCCGCCCGGTCCTCGACGACCCCTACGCGGCCGGCCTGGTCCACCAGGTGCTCCGAGCCGCGGAGGAGGGCAACGCGCTGGCCGCCGACACCCTGCTGAGGGTCGCCGTCACCCGGCTGCTGCGCCTGAACGGAGGCACGCTGCCGCAACGGGCCGTACGCACCGCCGGCGGCCGGCTCGCGGCACGCGCGCGTGGCGTGCTGGACGAGAGGATGGCCGAGCCGCCGACCCTGGAGCGGCTCGCGGCGGACCTCGGCACCAGCTCGTTCGCGCTGCTGCGCGCCTTCCGGGACGCCTACGGCATGCCGCCCCACACCTGGCTGACCGACGCCCGGGTGCGCCGGGCGCGCCACCTCCTGGACGCCGGGTCCACACCCGCGGAGGCGGCCGTCGCCGTCGGCTTCACCGACCAGCCGCACCTCAACCGCCACTTCAGCCGGATCGTGGGTGTCCCTCCGGGCGCCTACCAGCGAGAGCGCAAGAACGTACAAGACGCCGGCGGGCGACTCCTCGTACCGTCCGAGCGTGGCACAACAGACAGTTCTCCCAGACATACGCAGTGAAGAAGGCGGAAAACCCGACGCGGCCGTCGTCCGCGACGCCCTGGGCGTCGGGGTGGCCGTCGGCCTGTCCGGTTTCGCCTTCGGGGTGACCTCGGCCGGCAGCGGGCTCAGCCTGCTCCAGACCTGCGCCCTCAGCCTCCTGGTGTTCACCGGGGCCTCGCAGTTCGCGCTCGTGGGCGCGCTCGCGGCCGGGGGCAATCCGCTCACCGCGGCCGCCGGCGCGTTCTTCCTCGGGGTCCGGAACGCGTTCTACGGGCTGCGGCTGTCCCAGCTCCTGGCCCTCCCGCGCGCGGTGCGCCCGTTCGCCGCCCAGTGGGTGATCGACGAGACCACGGCCGTGGCGCTCGCCCAGCCCGACCGCCGCAGCGTCCGGATCGGCTTCACCGTCACCGGCCTGTCCCTCTACCTGCTGTGGAACCTCACCACCCTGCTCGGCGCGGCCGGGGCCGAGGCCATCGGCGACACCGACGCGTGGGGCCTGGACGCGGCCGGACCCGCGGTGTTCCTGGCGCTGCTCGCGCCGATGCTGAAGACCACCACGGAACGCGCCGTCGCGGGAATCGCCGTCCTTCTCGGACTCGGCCTGCTGCCCGTGCTGCCCGCCGGAGTCCCCGTGCTGGTGGCCGCCCTGGCCGCCCCCGCCGTGCTCTGGGCGACGGGGCGCCGCCGCGCGGACACCGCCCGAGACGCCTCCTCCGGCACGTCGCACGAGGCGCCGGCCGGTGCCTCGTGCGACGCGCTGCCGGCCGATGCGGGCGACGGGCCGCCGTCCGAGGTGGAGAACCGTTCGCGAGCCAGCGCGGAACACGGCTCACCGGCCGGTACGCACGACGACGGGCCGGACGCGTCAGGAGAGGTACGTTGAGCATCTGGATCGCCATCGGCGTCACCGCCGTCGGCTGCTACGCCGTCAAGCTCATCGGTCTGCTGATCCCCGCGGGCGTGCTGGAGCGACCGCTCGTCCAGCGCCTCGCCGCCCTGCTGCCCGTCGCGCTCCTGGCCGCTCTCACGGCCCAGCAGACGTTCGCCGACGGCCGGGTCCTCGTCCTCGACGCCAAGGCCGCCGGGCTCGCCGCGGCGGCCGTCGCGCTGATCCTGCGAGCCCCGTTCCTGGTGGTCGTCGCCGCCGCCGTGGTGGTGACGGCAGGGGTCCGCGCGCTGACCGGCTGACACGGACACCGCCCGAGCACCGCCGCGCCGGACCCGTGGGCCTCAGTTGACGGCCCTGCCGTACGCCCGGAGCGTGCGCAGGGCCTCGACGGTCACCATGGGACGGCACTCCAGGGCGGTGCCCGGCGCCCACTGACGCCAGTGGATCGGCCACCCGCCGTCCTCCTGCTGCTCCGCCGCGAGGTGGTCCAGCGAGCGGGCCATCTCCTCGTCGGTGAACCACGCGCGCGCGAGCGAGTCCGGCGTCCGCGCGTAGTCGTGCGGGAAGTGGTGCTCGCGCGGCGCGTAGCCGGGCGCGACGGGGTAGGCCTCCAGGCGCCCGGCGTCCAGCACGGCGAGCCGCTGCTCACGGACGAGCCGGCCCAGCCGGTCGGCGCTCGCCTCCGCGCGCGGGCGGTCGGCCGCCGAGTCCAGGAAGGCGACGGCCGCCTCGATCTCGTACGGATGCGACTTCTCCAGGGACTCCACCGCCTGCCAGCAGAAGTCCGTGGCCCGGAACAACCAGGCGTTCCACACCTCGTTGCGGTGCAGCAGCCCCACGATCGGGCCGGTGGCGAGGAGTTCGCTCGGCGGATCGTCGACGACCGGCACGAACGGAGCCGCCGGATAGCCGCGCTGGCTGGGATGGACGGCCGGCAGCGCGCCGTCCGCGGTCGACACGGACGTCAGATAGCGGCACACCCGTTCCACGCGCTGCCCGCCGCAGCGCCCGATCGAGTCGAGCACGCGCAGCGCGTGCCCCGTGTGCAGCGGCTGGCTGACCGGGCCGCGCAGATCGGGTTCGAGCGCGTGACCGTACCCTTCGTCGTCGTTGCGGTAGGCGGCCAGGGCCGTCTCCACCGCGTCGGCGTCGCCACCGAGGAAGTGATAGGCGAAGCGGCGCTGTTCCAGCACGCGCGCGGTGAGCCAGACGAAGTGCTCGGCGCGGGCGAGGGCGGACTGCGCGGGGGGCGTCTGGGGGAGTCGGGATGCTCCGGTTTCGGCCATGCGTCAGACCGTAGGGCGGAAAGCGGTCTCGCCACGCGGCCCCGGACCGGGGCCACTCTCAGGGGCGGGATACTGGTGTCATGCGGTTGACGGTCTTCTGGCAGCGAATGGCTGATCACTTCGGCGCGGGGTACGCCGAGACGTTCGCGCGCGATCATGTGATGACGGAACTGGGCGGACGCACGGTCCACGAGGCGCTGGACGCGGGCTGGGAGGCCAAGGACGTGTGGCGCGTGGTGTGCGCGACCATGAACGTTCCGCACGAAAACCACTGAACCGGACCGAAGACCGGGAAAGTCCGGGGGGACGTGGATCCGGTGTCGGTGGCGTGGGCCAGACTTGGCGCGTGGCCCCGACAGACGAGAACACGCAGGTCGATCAGCAGTCATCACCGCTCGGCACGACGCCGCCCGGTCCGCCCGCCGCCGACGCGGCAGGGGCGGGTCCGCGCATGCCGCGCTGGCTGCCCCGCGCCATGGTGCTCGCCCTGGCGCTGGTCGCCGTGTTCCAGCTCGGCAGTTGGGCGTTCCACCAGCTCACCGGCCTGCTGATCAACATCCTGATCGCGTTCTTCCTCGCGCTCGCGATAGAACCCGCGGTGAGCTGGATGGCCTCCCGGGGCATGCGCAGGGGGCTCGCCACGTTCCTCGTCTTCCTGGGCTCGTTGATCATGATCGCCGGGTTCGTCACGTTGCTCGGCTCGATGCTCGCGGGCCAGATCATCAAGATGATCGAGGGCTTCCCGGACTACCTCGACTCGGTCATCAACTGGATCAACACGCACTTCCACACCGACCTCAGACGGGTCGACATCCAGGAGGGCCTGCTCCACTCCGACTGGCTGCGCAAGTACGTGCAGAACAGCGCCACCGGCGTCCTGGACGTGTCCGGCCAGGTCCTCGGCGGTCTCTTCCAGCTCCTGACGGTCGCGCTGTTCTCGTTCTACTTCGCCGCCGACGGACCCCGGCTGCGGCGCGCCCTGTGCTCGGTGCTGCCGCCGGCCCGGCAGGCCGAGGTGCTGCGCGCCTGGGAGATAGCCGTCGACAAGACCGGCGGCTATCTGTACTCACGCGGCCTGATGGCGCTGATCTCGGGCATCGCCCACTACATCCTGCTGGAGGCGCTGGGCGTGCCCTACGCGCCCGTGCTCGGTGTGTGGGTCGGCCTGGTCTCGCAGTTCATCCCGACCATCGGCACCTATCTCGCGGGTGCCCTGCCGATGCTGATCGCGTTCACGATCGACCCCTGGTACGCGCTGTGGGTGCTCGTCTTCGTCGTGGTCTACCAGCAGTTCGAGAACTACGTGCTCCAGCCGAAGCTGACCTCCAGGACGGTGGACATCCACCCCGCGGTCGCCTTCGGGTCCGTGATCGCGGGGACCGCGCTCCTCGGAGCCGTCGGCGCGCTGATCGCCATCCCCGCCGTCGCGACCCTCCAGGCGTTCCTCGGCGCGTACGTGAAGCGCTACGACGTCACGGACGACCCGCGGGTGCACGGGCACCGCGTCCGCAGCTCGGCGGGCCTCCTCGCGCGGGTGCGACGGCAGCTCGGCCGGTGACGGTCACCAGGTGAGGACCGCCTGGACGCCGGTGCCGACGACGGCCGCCGCGTAGAGACCGACCGCCGCCCACACGATCCGCTGCCGGGTCTCCTCGCCGGTGCGGGAGAGCAGCCAGGCCAGCGCGGGCAGCACCAGCACGGCGTGCAGGCTCACACCGTGCAGCGGCTTGAGCGGAGCCGTCGAGTGGTACGCGGCCTCCTGGTGGCCGGTCCTGGTGAGGACGACCCCGCGCGCGATCATCGCGGCGCCCGAGGCCAGCGCGACGAGCAGGATCGCGAACCCCGAACGCACGGCGAGCGGCATGCCCACGGGCCCCGAGGGCCTGCGGCGGAACGAGGCGACCGCGAACGCGGTGAGCACCACGACCAGAATCCCGCCGCCCACCGCGAGCATCATGGAGACCGCGGTGTCGAAGCCGGTCTCCATGTCGAGGTGCGACGGAACCCGGCGCCACGCCTGAAGGGTGATCCCGCCGACCTCCAGCACGCAGTCCGCGGCGAACACGACGAGCAGCACGCTGCGCCGCCTCGCCTCCATCCGCACGTACGAGGTGACCCACGTGACCGCGATCAGGGTCAGCCCGAAGGAGAGTCCGAAGGTGACGGGCTTGCGCCAGGAGACGGGGCCGTCCCACGGGCCGCCGTCGACGGCGAAGACCAGCAGATGCAGGAGGCCCGAGAGGACGAGCAGGGCGCCCGTGGCCCGGCAGAGCCGCTCGGCCGGCCGGAGCGAGGACGGCGGTGTCGGCAGGGGGCGCGGTGTCGGGGGGCGCGTCGTCGTCGGCATGGCCCACAGCCTGCCGGGCGTTCCCGCCGGTGTCGTCGTCCGCCCGGAGGCACCGGTCCTGCGCCCCGGGGAGTAGCCGGAGGGCGGGGCGGGTACCGGGCTTCGGGAGATGTGTCGGGGCGGCCGCGAGGGCCCGAGGACGCCGGATCTCCCGTCGTTGTCGGAGGGCGACCGTAGTCTCGGAAGTGCCGCGTGGTGCGCTTGACACGAAAATCGAACATCCATTCTTATGGAGGTTCCGGCAGAGCTCGCGACGGGTGATTCGGCATGGTTTCGGCAGGGATGTGCCCGAGTTATCCACAGGCCGGACGGGCGTCGGGGCGCATTGTCAGTGGCAGGCGTTAGCGTCTTTGACGTGAAGCGATCGACTCAAGCAAACCGGGTGGAACCCATGGCAGGAACCGACCGCGAGAAGGCGCTCGACGCCGCGCTCGCGCAGATTGAACGGCAGTTCGGCAAGGGCGCCGTGATGCGCCTGGGCGAGCGGCCGAATGAGCCCATCGAGGTCATCCCCACCGGGTCGACCGCGCTCGACGTCGCCCTCGGCGTCGGCGGCCTGCCGCGCGGCCGCGTGGTGGAGGTGTACGGCCCGGAGTCCTCCGGAAAGACGACCCTCACCCTGCACGCGGTGGCGAACGCGCAGAAGGCCGGCGGCCAGGTGGCGTTCATCGACGCCGAGCACGCCCTCGACCCCGAGTACGCGAAGAAGCTCGGCGTCGACATCGACAACCTGATCCTGTCCCAGCCGGACAACGGCGAGCAGGCCCTGGAGATCGTGGACATGCTGGTCCGCTCCGGTGCGCTCGACCTCATCGTCATCGACTCCGTCGCCGCTCTGGTGCCGCGGGCCGAGATCGAGGGCGAGATGGGCGACTCGCACGTGGGTCTCCAGGCCCGGCTGATGAGCCAGGCCCTGCGCAAGATCACCAGCGCGCTCAACCAGTCGAAGACGACGGCGATCTTCATCAACCAGCTCCGCGAGAAGATCGGCGTCATGTTCGGCTCTCCGGAGACGACGACGGGTGGCCGGGCGCTGAAGTTCTACGCCTCGGTGCGCCTCGACATCCGGCGCATCGAGACGCTGAAGGACGGCACCGACGCGGTCGGCAACCGCACCCGCGTCAAGGTCGTCAAGAACAAGGTCGCGCCGCCGTTCAAGCAGGCCGAGTTCGACATCCTCTACGGCCAGGGCATCAGCCGCGAGGGCGGCCTGATCGACATGGGCGTGGAGAACGGCTTCGTCCGCAAGGCCGGCGCCTGGTACACGTACGAGGGCGACCAGCTCGGCCAGGGCAAGGAGAACGCCCGCAACTTCCTGAAGGACAACCCCGACCTCGCCAACGAGATCGAGAAGAAGATCAAGGAGAAGCTGGGCGTCGGTGTGAAGCCCGAGCAGCCCGCCGCCGAGCCGGGCGCGGACGCAGCGGTCTCGGCCCCGGACGACGCCGCGAAGACGGTGCCCGCTCCGGCTGCCAAGGCCACCAAGTCCAGGGCCGCGGCGGCCAAGAGCTAGTCCATGACACGACGAACCGACTGGGCCGAGTACGCCCGTCCCCAGACCCCCGACACGCGGTCGGGGCAGGGGTACGGCGGGGGACACGGCGGTCCGGCCGGAGACGGTGACGGGTCGTACGACGGTGCCGGGGGGTACGGCAGCCGGTCGTACGGCACCGATGACGGGCTCCACGAAGCCGACGGTGGGCTGTACGGCACCGGCGGCGGGTTCTACGGAGCCGATGGTTTCCACGGTGGCGGTCCGGACGACGGGGATCCGGACGGCGGAGGTTCGACGGGCGGTGACGCACGGCACGGTGACGGCCTGCCGCGCGGTCACGGTTCGCCGGACGCGGTCTCCCGACGCGGTGGACGTGCCGCCGGCGGACCGCGTGGTGGAAGAGGTCGTCGACGGGGCGGCGGTTTCGGCGAACCGTCCGACGGCCGGCGGGACGGAGACACCCCCTCCTCGTCGAGGGCTGAGAAGGGGGAGTCCCCGGGGGACCCGGCTGAGCGGGCGCGAGCGATCTGTCTGCGCCTGCTCACCGGGACCCCGCGTACGCGCAAGCAACTGGCGGACGCCTTGCGCAAGCGCGAGATCCCGGACGAGGTGGCGGACGAGGTGCTGTCACGGTTCGAGGAGGTCGGGCTGATCAACGACAGCGCCTTCGCGGACGCCTGGGTGGAGTCACGGCACCACGGGCGGGGGCTGGCCCGGCGCGCGCTCGTCCAGGAACTGCGGACCAAGGGCGTGGAATCGACGCTGATCGACGAGGCCGTCGGACAGCTCGACTCCGAGCAGGAGGAGGCGACCGCTCGTGAGCTGGTCGCGCGCAAACTGCGCTCCACCCGCGGACTGGACCGGGACAAGCGGCTGAGACGCCTCGCCGGCATGCTGGCCCGCAAGGGCTACTCCCAGGGCATGGCCCTGCGCGTGGTCCGTCAGGCGCTGGAGGAAGAGGGCGAGGACACGGAAGGGCTCGACGAGGGATTCTGATCCCACGGTCGTCCGTCACCCTGCCCTCGCGGGCCCTCGTACGAGGGCGGCTCGTCCGGGGGATCGGGCTCCGCGAGGCGGAGACGGTCGGCTTTTCGTGCAGGTCTCCGCCAGGCGGAAGCGGCCGGCCTTCCGCGTCGGTCTCGGCGAGACGCAAGCGGCCGGCTTTCCGCGTCGGTCTCGGCGGGGCGCAAGCGGTCGGCTTTCCGCGCGGGGCTCCGCGAGGCGCAAGCGGTCGGCTTTCCACGCCGGGCTCCGCGAGACGAAAGCCGTCAGCTCTCCGGGTCCGCAGCCGTCACCGGGAGGCCCGCGGTCTTCCAGGCCTGGAAGCCGCCGATCAGATCGGTGGCCCTGTGGAGTCCCAGCCGGCGCAGGGACTCGGCGGCCAGGCTGGAGGCGTACCCCTCGTTGCAGAACAGCACGACCCGCAGGTCGTGACTCGTGGCCTCCGGCACGCGGTGACTGCCCGTGGGGTCCAGCCGCCACTCCAGTTCGTTGCGCTCGACGACGAGAGCGCCGGGGATCAGGCCGTCCCGGTCCCGCAGGGCGGCGTACCGGGTGTCGACCAGGAGTGCCTCCCCTCGCCGCACCGCCTCGAAGGCCTCCTCGGCCTCCACCCGGTCCAGGCCCGCGCGGACCTGTTCCAGCAGGGCGTCGATACCGATGGGCTGCCCGCTGCCGCTCACTGCCAGTCCTCCGGACGCTCGACGTGCTCCAGACGCAGGATCTGCCCCGTACGGCTGTAGCGGCGGATCTGCGGGAGCGGCGGGTAGTAGGCGTGGACCGAGATGGCGTGCTCCTCGGTGGACTCGTTGAGCACCTCGTGCACGTGATGCCGGCCGAAGGCGCGGCCGGTGCCCGCGGGCAGCTTCCGCTGCCGGTCGATCTCTTCGGCGAGTTCCAGGGTCTTCCAGCCGTCGGCGGGCAGCCGCGCGGCGAGGGAGTGCTCCTTGAGCTCGCCGGCCGCGGTGAGGAAGGCGCCCACCGATTCGGCGTGGTCGTGCCAGCCGGTCCCGGTCCCGGGCGGCCAGCCGATCAGCCAGGCCTCACTGCCGGCGGGGCCTTCGAGCCGCACCCAGGTACGGCCCTCGGGGTCGAGGGGGAGCGAGGCGATCAGCTCGGCGTCGGCCGCCGTACGGCGTACGAAGTCCAGGAGGTCGGCCTGGGTGGGGATCCGGGGGGCGCCGGAGACGGCGGAAGGCACGGCAGCGGCGACGGGGGCGGCGGCGGAGAGGGGGACAGACGTGGAGACAGAGGGTGGCACAGACACTCGGACCGTCCTGAGAGTTCGCGAGAGGAGCGCGCGGGGCACGGCGGCGGCGCGCGGAAGAAGAGGATGCGAAGTCAGAAGGACGGGCGACACACGCAGCCCGCATAGCGGACGAGGTCCATATGGACCCTCCGCCACAGGCGCACACAGGTGTCGGTCACGATCCGGAGTAGACCATGGTGGCGCAGACCGGTCAACTCACCGTCACTATATGGACCATGAAGGCCCGGAGATCACGGAGACCCGGGCCGGACGGTCACGGAGCGTTCAGCGCCTGCCCGCGGTCGCCTCCGCGGCGCTCTCCGCGTCCACCCGTGCCGGCCCGCCGAGGGCCGCCTCGGCCGCCTCGTACAGGTCGGCCGGCCGGACCCCGCCGAACGCGGCGACGAGGTGTCCGTCGGGGCGGACCAGCAGCACGGTGTGCGCCGCCGCACCCGGGTAGCTCTCCGCGACGAGGAGCTCGGCGGGGTGGGGAAGCGCGGTCACGGCGGCGGCGAGCCGTGGCATGACGCCGGCCGTCACCCAGTGCTTGCGCTCCCACACCCCCGTACCCGGAGCGATCAGCACGACGAGCAGCACCCCGCGCCCGAGCCGCTCGCGCAGCGGTACGAACGAGCCGTCCTCCGCGGTCACCCGCACGTCGACGACCGGCGCGCCGGGCTCGGTGTCGACGACGGCGTGCGACTCGGCTGGCGGGGGCATGAGCGGGGATCCGGTGTACGCCCCCGGCGCGCCGAGCGGGCCGCGGCCCAGATGGCCGTCCGTCAGCAGCGTGTCGTGTCCGCGGGCGGTCCCGGGGACGTAGGCGCGCAGGCCGCCACCGCTCCGCAGCAGGGGCAGTGCCTGGTCCGCGGCGCGCAGCCGGGCGGCGACCACCGCTCGCCGCTCCGTCTGGTAGCTGTCGAGGAGCGCGGCGTGCGGACCGTGGTGCCAGCCGAGCGCCAGCTTCCAGGCGAGGTTGTCGGCGTCGCGCAGCCCTTCGTCCAGGCCCTGGGTGCCGAGGGCGCCGAGCAGGTGGGCCGCGTCCCCGGCGAGGAAGACCCGGCCGGCGCGCCAGCGGCGGGCCAGTCGGTGGTGGACGGTGTGGACTCCGGTGTCGAGCAGTTCGTACGCGGGTGTGGCGCCGCCGCTCCAGCCCGCGAGGGTCTCCCGGACGCGTGCCACCAGCAGGTCGGGCGTGACGAGGTCCTTGCCCGGGGGCAGCAGCCAGTCCAGCCGCCAGACGTCCTCGGCGAGCGGACGGGCGCTCACCTCGCCGGCCGAGGGCCCGGAGGCGCGCCACGGCGTCATCCGGTGCAGCAACGCTTCGCCGGGCCAGGGGAGTTCCGTGCGCAGGGCTGCCACTGCGTGCCGTTCGACGGCGGTGCGCCCGGGGAAGCGGATGTCCTGGAGCTTGCGCACCGTCGAGCGCGGTCCGTCGCAGCCGACCAGATAACTGCCGCGCCACCAGGTGCCGTCGGGGCCCCGGGTGTGCGCCGTGACGCCGGAGGCGTCCTGTTCGACGGAGTCGAGGCGGCTGAGCACGGCGACCTTGATGAGCCGCTCGTGGATGATGGCCTCGCGCAGCGCGCCGGTCAGCGCGTGCTGCGCGATGTGCAGCGGAGCGGTGAACTCCGTGCCGTCCACCGGGTCTTCCAGGAGCCGGGAAGCGGCGGTGCCGCGTGCGGCGACGGTCCCCCGAGGAGCGTCGCCCCGCACGGCCTCGCCGCCGAGAGGATCGAAGGCGCCGTTCGCCCCCGCGGAACCCTGCCCGTCGAACACGATCTCGCGCATCACCTGCCTGCGCCGCATCGACCGCCATCCGGCCCAACGGAAGCCTGCGTCGTCGAGCGGCAGGCCCGTCAGCCGTTCGACGAGCGCGACCGTGTCCTCGCGCAGCACCACGGTCCGCGCGAGCCTCTGTTCGTCCTTGCCGGGGCCCTCGTCGAGGACGATGGAGGGGACCTCCTGGCGGGCCAGCGCAAGGGCGAGGGTGAGCCCCACGGGCCCGGCTCCGACGATGATCACCGGGTCCACGGCGCGGTGCCCCCTGCACGGAGCTGTGTCCTGAGGGACGTACGGGAACAGGCAGGTGGAGCAGGGTGCACGATCACAGAACGTATGCAACCCATTGCCGCTGCTTGCGTCAAGTGACGGGGTCAGTGGCGGTCCCGTCACTGACCCCTTCGGTCACACTGATCGACCGATGTTCGGACGATCCGTCAGATCGTGCCCCCGATCGGTCGGATCGCGCCCCGGCTCGTCGGATCACGCGCCCGGGCGCGTCACTCCATACCCCCGCCCCCGCCCGCGCCCGTCGCCGCGGTACCCGCGATGGTCGCGTCGTTCGCGGAGAGCACCGCGCCGGTCGACTTCTTGCCGCGGCGCAGCCGGCCCTCCAGCCAGGAGGCGAAGCTGGTGATCGTGAAGTTCACGACGATGAAGATGACGGCGACCACGATGAAGCTCGGGATGACGTTCGCGTAGTTGGCCGCGAGGGTGCTGCGCGCGGCGAGGAGCTCCTGATAGCTGATCATCACACCGCCCAGCGCGGTGTCCTTCACGATGACCACGAGCTGGCTGACGATCGCCGGGAGCATCACGGTGACCGACTGCGGCAGGAGGATGCTGCTCATGGTCTGGCCCTTGCGCAGGCCGATCGCGTACGCGGCCTCCGTCTGGCCCTTGGGGAGCGCGAGGATGCCGGCGCGGACGACCTCGGCGAGGACCGAGGAGTTGTAGAGCACCAGACCCGTGACGACCGCGTAGAACGGGCGGTCCTCGCTGGCGACGTTCGCCGACTGGGCGTACAGCTCGTTCGCGAACAGCATGAGCAGCAGGACCGGGATGGACCGGAAGAACTCGACCACGGCGCCGACCGGGACGCGCACCCAGCGGTGGTCGGAGAGGCGCGCGATACCGAGGACGGCGCCCAGCGGGAGGGCGATCACCATGCTCAGCCCGGCGGCCTTCAGGGTGCCCCAGAGGCCCGGCAGCAGATAGGTGTTCCAGGCGTCCGCCGTGGTGAACGGCTCCCACAGGTCCCACTTGAGCTGGCCCTTGTCGTCCATCGCCGTCCAGATCCACCACAGCAGCAGCGCGACCAGGACGGAGAAGAGGACCGAGAGGAGCAGATTGCGGCGCTTGGCCCGGGGACCCGGGGCGTCGTAGAGGACGGAGGTCATCGCTTCACCGCCAGTCGCTTGCCCAGCCAGCCGAGGAAGAGGCCGGTGGGGAGGGTCAGGACCACGAATCCGAAAGCGAAGACCGAGGCGATGAGGACCGTCTGGGCCTCGTTCTCGATCATCGTCTTCATCAGGGTCGCGGCCTCGGCCACGCCGATGGCGGCGGCCACGGTCGTGTTCTTGGTCAGCGCGATCAGTACGTTTGCCAGCGGGACGACGGCGGAGCGGAACGCCTGCGGCAGGACGATCAGCCGCAGCGTCTGCCCGAAGCCGAGCCCGATCGCGCGGGCCGCCTCGGCCTGGCCGACCGGCACGGTGTTGATGCCGGAGCGAAGCGCCTCGCACACGAAGGCCGCGTGGTAGACGACGAGGCTGAGCACCGCGAGCCGGAAGCCCTGGACCTTGAAGTCGTCGGACCCCATCGTCACACCGAAGATGTCCGCGAGACCGAGCGAACTGAACACGATGATGACCGTCAGCGGGATGTTCCGGACGATGTTCACGTAGGCGGTGCCGAATCCGCGCATGAGCGGGACCGGGCTGACCCGCATCGCGGCCAGCAGTGTGCCCAGGATCAGGGAGCCGAGGGCGGAGTAGACGGTGAGTTGCACCGTCGTCCAGAACGCCCCCAGGACGTCATAACCTTGAAGAAAGTCGAACACGATCTCCCGCGCTTCCGGGTGGTGGCGTACGTGGCGGACGGGGTGGGCGCGGTGTGCCGCCGCCGTGATCGCGACGGGCGGCGGCACACCTGCGAAGCCCCGTGTGAACCGCGGTCTCCCGCGTTGCCCGAGGGCCCCGAGTTACCCGGTGATCCCCCTGCTGCTGGGCTGTGCCCGCGTTACTTGACGATGACGCCGATCTTCGGGGCCTGCTCGTACTGGTAGTTCGCGGGGCCGAAGTTCTTCTCGACCGCCTTCTTCCAGGAGCCGTCGCTGACCATCTTCGCCAGTGCGGCGTTGATCTTCTTCTCCAGCTCGGCGTCGCCCTTCTTGATGCCGACGCCGTAGTTCTCGTTGCTCAGCTTGAGGCCGGCGAGCTTGAACTGGCCCTTGTACTTGTCCTGCGCCGCGAAGCCCGCGAGGATCGAGTCGTCGGTGGTCACCGCGTCGACGGCGCCGCTCTGGAGGGCGGCGATGCACTCCGAGTAGCCGCTGTACTGCTTCAGGTTGGCCTTCGGGGCGATCGTCTTCTGGACGTTCTGCGCCGAGGTCGAACCGGTCACGGAGCACAGCTTCTTGCCGTTGAGGTCCGTGCCCTTGGCGATGGTCGAGTCCTTCTTCACGAGAAGGTCCTGGTGGGCCAGCAGGTACGGGCCCGCGAAGTCGACCTTCTGCTTGCGCTCGTCGGTGATCGAGTAGGTGGCCGCGATGAACTTCACGTCACCACGGGCGAGCGCGTTCTCACGGTCGGCGCTCTTCGTCTCGATGAACTCGATCTGGCCGGGCTTGTACCCGAGCTGGCCCGCGACATAGGTCGCGACGTCCACGTCGAAACCGGCGAAGGATCCGTCCGGCTGCTTCAGGCCGAGACCGGGCTGGTCGTACTTGATGCCGACCTTGATCTTGCCGCCGCCCGAGGACGAGGAGCCGCTGTCGTTGTTGTCGCTCGAACCGCACGCGGTGGCGGACACGGCGAGCGCGAGTACGGCGGCCGAGACGGCGGCTGCCTTGCGGAGCTTCATGATGAACATCCTTTGAGTAAGAGCGGAGTACGGCCGTCGACGGGCGGGTGGCGCGCGTGGGCCCTCGGAAGGGGGCGCGTGATCCCCCTGGACGGGGCGCGTGGCCCCTGGACGGGAACGTCAGTGGTGCAGGATCTTCGAGAGGAAGTCCTTGGCGCGGTCGCTGCGCGGATTGCTGAAGAACTGGTCCGGCACAGCCTCTTCGACGATGCGGCCGTCGGCCATGAAGACGACCCGGTTGGCGGCCGAACGGGCGAAGCCCATCTCATGGGTGACGACGATCATGGTCATGCCGTCCCGGGCGAGCTGCTGCATGACCTCGAGCACCTCGTTGATCATCTCGGGGTCCAGCGCCGAGGTCGGCTCGTCGAAGAGCATGACCTTGGGGTCCATCGCCAACGCCCGTGCGATGGCGACGCGTTGCTGCTGGCCGCCCGACAGCTGGGCCGGGTACTTGTCGGCCTGCGTGCCCACGCCGACGCGGTCGAGCAGGGCGCGGGCCTTCTCCTCCGCCGCCTGCCTGCCGGTCTTGCGGACCTTGATCTGCCCCAGCATCACGTTCTCGAGCACGGTCTTGTGCGCGAAGAGGTTGAAGGACTGGAAGACCATGCCCACGTCGGCCCGGAGCCGGGCGAGCGCCTTGCCCTCCTGGGGCAGCGGCTTGCCGTCGATCGAGATCTCGCCCGAATCGATCGTCTCCAGACGGTTGATGGTGCGGCACAGGGTGGACTTCCCGGACCCGGAGGGCCCGATGACCACGACGACCTCACCACGGGTGATCGTCAGGTCGATGTCCTGGAGCACGTGCAAGGCCCCGAAGTGCTTGTCGACGCTCTTCAGGACGACCAGTTCGTCGGTCCCGGCCATGGCGTCCTTGGCCACCGATGCATCGGTCATCGCTTGGGGGCTCCGTCCTCCTCGGTTTCCGAGGACAGTAGTGACCCCTTACGACCAGCGTCATTACATCTGAGGGGAATCTGAGCATCACGATCCGATAGCAATCGGACACGTGTCGTAGCGATCGCGCGCATGCGCGTACCGGCTGGATAACGGAAGCCCCGGGCAACCCGAAGCCCCTTGACGCCGTCCTTGTCCATCGGCGTGACTTCCTTGGTGCACGCGCGCGTGCACCACTTTGTTGAAACGGGGACCGTTCGACCGATGAGACCCGAGACCGTACGACCGAGACGGTACGACCGAGACGGTACGACCAGGACGGTACGACCGATGAGCCGGAGGGGGCCGGGATGAGACTGCTTCTCGTCGAGGACGACAACCACGTCGCCGCCGCCCTGTCCGCGGTGCTGGCACGGCACGGCTTCGAGGTCACCCATGCCCGCAGCGGCGAGGAGGCCCTCCAGGCCCTCGTCCCGGAGAGCGACGGCTTCGGCGTCGTGCTGCTCGACCTCGGACTGCCCGACCAGGACGGCTACGAGGTCTGCGGCAAGATCCGCAAACGGACCGCCACACCGGTGATCATGGTCACCGCGCGCGCGGACGTCCGCTCCCGCATCCACGGCCTCAACCTGGGCGCCGACGACTACGTGGTGAAGCCGTACGACACCGGGGAACTGCTCGCCCGGATCCACGCCGTCAGCAGGCGCACCGCCCACGACGACGGGTCGGCGCCCGGCGAGGACCTGGTGCTCCTGGGACCCGTGCGCATCGAACTCCCCAACCGCCAGGTCACGGTGGACGGTTCGGCGGTCCAGCTCACGCGCAAGGAGTTCGACCTGCTCGCGCTGCTGGCCCAGCGCCCCGGAGTGGTGTTCCGCCGGGAACAGATCATCAGCGAGGTGTGGCGCACGAGCTGGGAAGGAACCGGCCGCACGCTGGAGGTGCACGTGGCGTCGCTGCGTTCCAAACTGCGCATGCCGGCGCTGATCGAGACCGTGCGCGGCGTCGGGTACCGGCTCGTCGCCCCGGCCGCGTAGCGGGCACCGGTGCGTACCCGACTGCTGCCGCTGCTCATCGTCCTGATGGCGGCCGTGCTGCTCGCGCTCGGCGTCCCGCTCGCGGCGAGCGTCGCCGCGCAGCAGCAGCAGCGCGTCGTCGTCGACCGCATCGACGACACCGCGCGCTTCGCGGCCCTCGCCCAGTACGTCACCGACTCCCCGAGCCGCTCCCGGGCCGGCTTCCCGGACGAGCGCGGCGAGACCCTGCGCACCGAACTCGCCCGCTACTACGAGGTGTACGGCATCCGCGTCGGCGTCTTCTACCGCGACGACGAGCCGATGGCCAACGCCCCGGAGAGCTGGCTCCTGCCCAAGACCGGGCCGGCCCGCGACGCCTTCAACGAGGCACTCGTCAGCCGTCGCAGCCACGATCCCGGACAGGTCTGGCCCTGGCAGCACCACCGTCTCGTCGTCGCCTCCCCGGTCATCAGGGACGGCGACGTCATCGGCGTCGTCGTCACCGACTCGCCCACCGGGCAGATGCGTTCGGCGGCCCTGCACGGCTGGCTGATCATCGGCGCGGGCGAGATCGCCGCGATGCTCCTCGCGCTCGGCGCCGCGCTGCGCCTCACCGGCTGGGTGCTCAGGCCCGTACGCGTCCTCGACGCCACCACCCACGACATCGCGACCGGCCGGCTGAAGTCCCGGGTCGCGCCCGCCGGCGGGCCGCCCGAACTCCAGCGGCTGGCACGGTCGTTCAACGAGATGGCGGACAACGTCGAGAGCGTGCTGGAACAGCAGCGCGCCTTCGTCGCCGACGCCTCGCACCAACTGCGCAACCCCCTCTCGGCGCTGCTGCTGCGGATCGAGCTGCTGGCCCTCGAACTCCCCGAGGGCAACGAGGAGATCGCGTCCGTACGCACCGAGGGCAAGCGGCTGACCCAGGTGCTCGACGACCTGCTCGACCTGGCACTGGCCGAGCACGCCGAAGCCGATGTGCGCCTGACCGACATCGGCGCCCTGACCGCCGAGCGCGTGGCGTCCTGGCAGCCGGTCGCCGACAGCAGGGGCGTGCGGCTGGCGGGGAACTGCCCGCCCACGACCGCGTGGGCCGACCCCGTCACCCTGTCCAGCGCCCTGGACGCGGTCATAGACAACGCGGTCAAGTTCACGCCGGAGGGGGAGAGCGTCGAGGTGACGGTCGCCTCGAACGGGGCGTCCTCCACCGTCGTGGTCACCGACGGCGGCCCCGGCCTCGGCGACGAGGACCTGGCCCGCATCGGCGACCGCTTCTGGCGCAGCGCCGCCCACCAGAACATCAAGGGCTCGGGCCTCGGCCTCTCCATCTCCCGGGCCCTGCTCGCCGCGGGCGGCGGTTCCATCGCGTACGGCCACCACGAACCGCACGGTCTTCGGGTGACGGTGACCGTGCCCAGGTCGGAGCCGGTGATCTGAAGGATCCCCCGGCGTGCCCGGATCCCCCGGCGTGCCCCACCGCGGTCACGCCGGGCCGGGCGGAGGGGAAGGGCCGGACAGGCCCTACGGCTTGATCGACCGGTAGTACCGCCGGGCGCCCTCGTGCAGCGGCAGCGGGTCCGTGTAGATCGCCGTGCGCAGGTCCACGAGCTGGGCCGCGTGCACCACGGCGCCGATGCGGTCGCGGCTCGCGATCACCGTGCGGGTGAGCTCCTCGGTGAGATCCGCGTCCGCGTCCTCCCGGGTGATCAGGAAGTTCGCCACGGCCAGCGTCGGCACGGCGGAACCGCGCTGCGACGCGGGATAGGCGTCGGCGGGCATCACGGCCGAACGGTAGTAGCTGGAGGCGCCGCCCTGCTCGTGCAGCTTCTCGACGAGGTCGCTGCCGATCGGCACCAGCCGGATGTCGTAGGACCTGGAGAGCTTCTGGACGGCGTTCGTCGGCAGACCGCCCGACCAGAAGAACGCGTCGATCTTGTGCTGTTCGAGCAGTCCCGGCATGGTCGCGATGCCCTCGTCGAGGGGTGTTATGTCCTTCTTGGGGTCCAGGCCCGCCGCCTCGAGGACGTGGTTCGCGATCAGCCGCACCCCGGATCCGCCCGGCCCCACGGCGACCTTCATGCCCTTGAGGTCCTCGACGGACTGCACGGGCGAGGAGCGCGGGACGACCAGGTGCACATAGTCGTCGTAGAGCCGCGAGCAGCCGCGCAGCCGCTTCGCGCCCGGCTTGTGCTGGTGGAGGTACGTCTCCACGGCGTCGGCCGCCGCGATGGTGAAGTCGGCCTTGCCGGTGGCCACCCGGCTGATGTTCTCCTGCGATCCGTCGCTGTTGAGCAGCCGCACGTCCAGGTCGGGCATGTCCTTGGCGATGGCGCCCTGCAGGAGCTTGCCGTACATCTGGTAGACCCCGGTCGGGGTGCCCGTGCTGAAGGTGATCGTCCCGCTCGGGGACTCCTCGCCCAGCGGCAGCAGCCACCACAGCAGCAGCCCGGCGAGCGCGCAGACGGCCGCCGAGCCGAACAGGGCGCGACGCCGGCCGATACGGGTGAGTGCCTGGAACATGCGCGCGATCCTGCCAGCCCGGGCCCGGTCCTGGCCAGGGCCGGACCCGGGAGTGGGCCCCCGCGGCTGGGTAGGCTCGCCGAATGCAGCCGTCCCCGCCGTCGCACGTCCCGCCGTCCGGATCCGCCGCGTCCCAGCTCGCGCCGGGGCCCTCACCGGCCTCCTTGGTCCGTGAGTTCCACCTCGCCTTCGGCCTCGACGTCCGCGGCACGCCGACCGAGGTCTCCCCGCAGCTCGCCGCCCACCGGGGCGAGCTGCTGGCGGAGGAGGCCGCCGAGGTCGCCGAGGTCGCGGTCGGCGGCCCGCTCGACCGGCTCGCGCACGAGCTCGCCGATGTTGTGTACGTGGCGTACGGCACTGCGCTCGTCCACGGAATCGACCTCGACGCGGTGATCGCCGAGATCCACCGGGCCAACATGACGAAGCTCGGCCCCGACGGGCACGTCGCCCGCAGGGCCGACGGCAAGGTCCTCAAGGGGGAGCACTACCGGGCACCGGACGTGTCGGAGGTGCTGCGGCGGCAGGGGTGGAGCGCACCGGACGCGTGACACCCGGAGCGGGGGACAGGGGAAGGCCCTCCCCGGGGCGTTGCCATCGGCGCCGCCATGGGGAGGCCATACCCGGGGCGCCGCCCTGGGGAGGCCGAACCGCCCCGCCCCCGGCAGGAAGGCCGCCCTCTGCGGGGAGGCCATGGGGGCGCGGCCACCGTACGGGTACCAGCGACGAGCAGGAGAGCGCATGAACGAGCCGGCCGAACTCGATCTGCCCGTCGAGGGCGGAACCCTCCGTGTCCTGAGGTTCGGAGAGGGCCCGCGGACCGCCCTCGCGGCCCACGGCATCACCGGATCCGGGATGTCCTTCCGCGCCGTGGCCCGTCATCTCCCCGACGAGTGGAGCCTGTTCGCGCCCGACCTGCGCGGGCGCGGCGGAAGCGCGGACACCCCCGGCCCGTACGGCCTCGACCGGCACGCCGGGGACCTGTGCCGCCTGGCCGAGGACCTGGGCGAGGGCCGGCCGGTCGCCCTGACCGGGCACTCGATGGGCGCCTACACCGCGCTGCGGGCGGCCACGCGCCGACCCGGACTGTTCGACCGGCTGCTGCTCGTCGACGGCGGCCTGCCGCTGCCCGTCCCGCCCGGAACGGACCCCGACACCGTCCTCGACACCACGCTCGGACCCGCGCTGGCCCGCCTCGGCCGGACGTACGAGAGCGACGAGGCCTACGTCGACTTCTTCCGCGCGCACCCGGCACTCGGACCGCACTGGAACGCGGACATCGAGGCGTACGTGCGCTACGACGTCACGGGGACCGGCGGCGCCAGGCGGTCGAAGGTGCGGGAGGAGGCCGTGCGGCACGACGGACGCGACCTGCTGACGTCCGTCGGCCCCGTCGCCGCCGCCCTCACCGGCCTGAGCGTCCCGGCCCTGCTGCTGCACGCGCCGCTCGGACTGCTCGGCCAGGAGCCGCCCATGCTCGCTCCGTCCGTCGTCGAGGACTGGACCGGCGGCCCCGGCCGTCTGCCCGCCGAACTGATCGAGGGCTCCAACCACTACACGATCCTGCTCGGCACCGCCGCGAGGACCGTCGCCGAGCGGTTCGTCGCCGAACCGTTCGCCGCACCGGGCGGCTGACCGGCGGCGGTGCGACCGCACGCCGGGTACCGGAAACCGCACGTCGGGTGACGGACGACGGCCGGCGCCCGCTCCGGCGTCCGGACGCACTCCCGGCACCGCCTACCCTTGTCCCATGAGCAGCGGCGACCGGAGTCAGGCAGTGGACGTTCAGGAATCCAAGACGTACGAAGTGCGCACCTACGGGTGTCAGATGAACGTCCATGACTCCGAACGGCTCTCCGGGCTCCTCGAGGACGCCGGTTACGTGCGGGCTCCCGAGGGCGCGGACGGCGACGCGGACGTCGTGGTCTTCAACACCTGCGCCGTCCGGGAGAACGCCGACAACAAGCTCTACGGCAACCTCGGCCGCCTCGCCCCGATGAAGACGAAGCGCCCCGGCATGCAGATCGCCGTCGGCGGCTGCCTCGCCCAGAAGGACCGCGACACCATCGTCAAGCGGGCGCCCTGGGTGGACGTCGTCTTCGGCACGCACAACATCGGCAAGCTGCCGGTCCTCCTGGAGCGCGCCCGCGTCCAGGAAGAGGCGCAGATCGAGATCGCCGAGTCCCTGGAGGCCTTCCCCTCCACGCTGCCGACCCGCCGCGAGAGCGCGTACGCGGCCTGGGTGTCGATCTCCGTCGGCTGCAACAACACCTGCACCTTCTGCATCGTGCCCGCGCTGCGCGGCAAGGAGAAGGACCGCAGGACCGGCGACATCCTGGCCGAGATCGAGGCACTGGTCGGTGAGGGCGTCTCCGAGATCACCCTCCTCGGCCAGAACGTCAACGCGTACGGCAGCGACATCGGCGACCGCGAGGCCTTCAGCAAGCTGCTGCGCGCCTGCGGGAAGATCGAGGGACTGGAGCGCGTGCGCTTCACCTCGCCGCACCCGCGCGACTTCACCGACGACGTGATCGCCGCCATGGCCGAGACGCCGAACGTCATGCCGCAGCTCCACATGCCGATGCAGTCCGGCTCGGACACCGTCCTGAAGGCGATGCGCCGCTCCTACCGCCAGGAGCGCTTCCTCGGGATCATCGAGAAGGTCCGCGCCGCCATCCCGCACGCGGCGATCACCACCGACATCATCGTGGGCTTCCCCGGCGAGACGGAGGAGGACTTCGAGCAGACCCTCCACGCCGTCCGCGAGGCCCGCTTCTCGGCGGCCTTCACGTTCCAGTACTCCAAGCGCCCCGGCACCCCGGCGGCCACCATGGAGGGCCAGATCCCCAAGGAGGTCGTCCAGGCGCGCTACGAGCGTCTCGTCGCCCTCCAGGAGGAGATCTCCTGGGACGAGAACAAGAAGCAGGTCGGCCGCGTCCTGGAGCTGATGGTCGCCGAGGGCGAGGGCCGCAAGGACGGGGCCACCCACCGCCTCTCGGGCCGCGCCCCCGACAACCGGCTGGTCCACTTCACCAAGCCCGACGTGGAGGTCCGCCCCGGTGACGTGGTGACCGTCGAGATCACGTACGCCGCCCCGCACCACCTGCTCGCCGAGGGCGCCGTCCTCGACGTGCGCCGCACCCGCGCGGGCGACGCCTGGGAGAAGCGCAACGCCGCGGAGGCCGCCAAGCCGGCCGGCGTCATGCTGGGCCTGCCGAGGATCGGCGCCCCGGAACCGCTTCCGGTCGCGACGGGCAGCGGCTGCGGCTGCGACTGACCGGGACCGCCACGGAGGCCCGCTGCCGTCCCGGCGGCGGGCCGTTGCTCGGTGCGACCGGCCCGACGACGGTCGGCGCGCTCGTGCGGGGCCGTCGCGCCGGAGCGTGCCGGTGGTGTGCGGCGATACGCTGCGGGTCATGCTCGTAGCCGCCGCAGTCTGCCCCTGCCCCCCGCTGCTCGTCCCCGATGTCGCCGCCGGAGCGGCCCCCGAACTGGACGCCGCGCGCGCCGCGTGCACGGACGCGCTGGGTGTGCTCGCCGCGTCGCGTCCCGACCTGCTGGTGGTCGTCGGCCCGGCCGACGAGAACGCTCGCGGGCTCCATCCGGAGGGCACCCGGGGCTCGTTCAGCGGCTTCGGGGTCGACCTCGACGTGTGCCTCGGCCGTCCGAAGGCGGACGCCTCCCTCCCGGACCCGGACGGCGCCGACTCAGCGGCCCCGGAACGTGAGCTGCCGCCCTCCCTCGCCGTCGCCGCCTGGCTGCTGGAGCGCACCGGCTGGTCCGACGCCCCCGTGGAGGGACTCGGGGTCGGCGAGCCGCTGGAGGCCGAGCGGTGCGTCCGGACCGGGGAGCAGATCGGCGGGCGGGCCGGACGGGTCGCCCTGCTGGTGATGGGGGACGCCAGTGCGTGCAGGACCCTCAAGGCGCCCGGCTATCTCGACGAGCGCGCGGAGGGATTCGACGCGGAGGTCGCGCGGGCGCTCGGGGCGGCGGACGTCGAGGCCCTCAAGGCGCTGGACACGTCTCTGGCGTACGAACTGAAGGCCGCGGGCCGAGCCCCCTGGCAGGTCCTCGCGGGCGCGGCCGAGGGCGCGGGACTGGGCGGCGCCCTGCTCTACGAGGACGCGCCCTACGGGGTGGGCTACGTGGTGGCGGCCTGGTCGTAGGTCAGACGCGGCGGACGGCCGGGAGGAGCCCGGCTCCTCGCGGCCGTCCGCCGTCGTCCGGGCCGTTCAGGACGCCGGAGGCGGGGTCTGCGCGTCCGGCGGACTCGCGTCCGGGCCGCCGTCCTTGTGCGCGAGGCGGTCCACGGCGTCCTTCGCCTTGCCCGTGCCCGTGTGGATCTTGTCGCTGTACTTGTGCTTGGTCTTGTCGTCGACCACCTTGGCGGCCTTGTCGAGGCCGTGAGCGACCTTGTGCCCGTGCTGCTGCGCGAGCCCGGAGACCTTGTCCTTGGCGGGCTCCAGCTTGGCTTTCAGATTGTCCATCAGACCCATGGTTCGCCTTCCCTGGCGGGACAGTTACGTGCGGGAGCCCTTGCCGGCCTCGTGGTCGGCCGCCTGTTCCGGCGTCTGCTGCCTGGGGATGCCGACGTCCTCCGCGGTGGCGGTCCCGGCGTCGCCCGCCGTCGCCCCGCCCTCGTCCTCGGACGAACCCTCGGCCTCCACGGCCACCCGCGCCTCGACGGCCGGTGCCTCCTCGGTGGCCTTCGACCTCCGGAGAAGCCGTTCAAAAACGCCCATATCAGCTCCTTACGTTACTCGTGAGGGCGAAGTTCCGCGTCGCCCGGTGCGGCCCGTTGCGTCACCCGGGTCACCGGTCCTCGGGACCGGCGGCCGGAACCCCGCATGAGGGAACGAACCCGGAACCCCCGCGTCACGCGGCTCGTTGCGGGGGAGGTCCCAGGGTTTGCGAGACTGGGACCGTGAGCAGCGCACCTCCCGCACCCCGGGTCATCGCCGTCGTCGGACCTACCGCCGCAGGAAAGTCCGATCTGGGCGTTTTCCTCGCCAGGCGTCTCGGCGGCGAGGTCATCAACGCCGACTCGATGCAGCTCTACCGCGGGATGGACATCGGCACCGCCAAGCTGACGCCCGCCGAGCGCGGCGGCGTCCCGCACCACCTCCTGGACATCTGGGACGTGACGGTCGCCGCCAGCGTCGCCGAGTACCAGCGGCTCGCCCGCGCCCGGATCGACGCGCTGCTCGCCGAGGGGCGCTGGCCCGTCCTGGTGGGCGGCTCCGGGCTGTACGTCCGCGGGGCCGTGGACAAGATGGAGTTCCCCGGCACCGACCCGGCCGTACGCGCCCGCCTGGAGGAGGAGCTCACCCTGCGCGGCTCCGGAGCCCTGCACGCGCGGCTCGCCATGGCCGACCCCGGGGCCGCCCAGGCGATCCTGCCCAGCAACGGCCGCCGGATCGTCCGCGCGCTGGAGGTCATCGAGATCACCGGCAAGCCCTTCACCGCCAACCTGCCCGGCCACGAATCCGTCTACGACACCCTCCAGATCGGCGTCGACGTGGCCCGCCCCGAGCTCGACGAGCGCATCGCCCGGCGGGTCGACCGCATGTGGGAGGCCGGCCTCGTGGACGAAGTGCGCACGCTGGAGGCGCAGGGCCTGCGCGCCGGGCGCACCGCCTCCCGCGCGCTCGGATACCAGCAGGTCCTCGCGGCGCTCGCCGGGGAGTGCACCGAGGACGAGGCCCGGGCCGAGACCGTTCGCGCCACCAAGCGCTTCGCGCGCCGTCAGGATTCATGGTTCCGGCGGGACCCCAGGGTGCATTGGCTCAGTGGGGCTGCGGCGGATCTCACAGAACTCCCGGAACTCGCACTGACGTTGCTCGAACGACCGGTCACAGCCTGATCACGTCATGGCATCGGGACGCTCCGGCCGTCATCCGGGCCTCCGGCGCCGTGCCATCATCGAGCTTCGATCGACCAGTGAAGTCCGAGTTTGGGAGGGCGCGTGGCGATGGAGGCCGGCCCTCGCGACACTGCACGCGGCACCGAGTACGGTGCCGATCGGGACGGAGTTCGTCTGAGCATCGATCCGGACGCCGACCACGGCGTCGAGCCGGAGCTGGGTGAAGAGCGCCTAAGCTCCGACGGCCCCGAGGACACCCCCGGCGGAGTGATCGCCGACGGTCCGGGCCCCGGCGAGATGTCCCCGGAGCCTGAGGTCGAGGTCGAGCTGCGCCCGCAGCGTCTGCTGCGCATCTGGCAGCTCGCGCCGATCGTGGCGCTGGGCGCGACGGGCTCCCTGATGTTCGCCTTCCCGCTCGCCTTCGAGTTCGGTGACGGCGGTGCCGTGGTCGCCATGCTGGGGCTGCTGATCTGCCTGTGCGCCGCGGGCTGGGGCATGATGGCGGCCCGCCGGGTCGGCTACACGCTGCCCGGCTTCCCGTCGCGCGGCTCCGGCCGACGCCCCGACTGGCGTGTGGTCCTCGCGTACGTCGTGATCGTCGCCGCGGTGGCCGTGCTGGCCGTGGGACGCGTGGCCCGACTGCGCTGACCCCCGGGTGCCGTCCCGGCAGCGGCACCCGCACCGCGTGGACGGGGCTGTCGGCGCGACCCCTTACGATCGAGGAATGAGCACGCGGATCGCCTTCCTCAAGGGGCACGGGACCGAGAACGACTTCGTGATCATCCCGGACCCGGAGAACGTCATCGACCTTCCTCCCGCCGCCGTCGCCGCTCTGTGCGACCGCCGCGCGGGCATCGGCGGCGACGGTCTGCTGCACGTCGTGCGGTCCGCCGCGCACCCCGAGGCCGCCGGGATGGCGGCCGAGGCGGAGTGGTTCATGGACTACCGCAACGGCGACGGCTCGGTCGCCGAGATGTGCGGCAACGGCGTGCGCGTGTTCGCCCACCACCTCCACCGCGCCGGCCTCGTCCCCGAGGGCGACACCGCGATCGCCACGCGCGGAGGCGTGAAGCCCGTCCACATCGCCAAGGACGGAGACGTCACCGTCGGCATGGGCAAGGCGCTCCTGCCCGAGGGGGAGGTCACGGTCAGCGTCGGCGGCCGGAGCTGGCCCGCGCGCAACGTGAACATGGGCAACCCGCACGCGGTCGCCTTCGTGGACGACCTCGCGCACGCCGGTGACCTGTTCACCCCGCCGCCGTTCGCCCCGGCGTCGGCCTACCCGGACGGGGTCAACGTCGAGTTCGTCGTCGACCGGGGACCGCGTCATGTGGCCCTGCGGGTCCACGAACGCGGCTCGGGCGAGACCCGTTCCTGCGGCACGGGCGCCTGCGCCGTGGCCGTCGCCACCGCCCGCCGCGACGGCGCCGACCCCGCCGTGACCGGCACCCCGGTGACGTACACCGTCGACGTGCCCGGCGGACGCCTCGTCATCACCGAGCACGCCGACGGCGAGATCGAGATGACCGGCCCCGCCGTCATCGTCGCCGAGGGCGAGATCGACGCGGACTGGCTGGACGGCGCGCTGCGCTGAGCCACGCGGGGCATGCCGGAGCCGCACCGAGCCGGGCGCTGTGTCGAGCCGGCGCCGGGCGCGCCGCGTCGTGCAGGACGGACGTCGTACGTCCTTGCCGTCCATTCCAGAAAATCGAAACCGTAAACCCCAAAACCTTCGCTCGAATGAGTGATCCGTTTCACGCTCGGCGAGAGGCGGTCAGCCGGGCGTGGTGGGGTCGGTAGCATCAAGCACCGGCCCGGACGGGGGATCGACACCATCCCCTGAGCCGAGTTCGCCATGGGGCACCCGTCCGCCGGTCTGACGCAGCCGGAGGTGCCCATGAGTGCGGAGGCGACGAATCCCGCGACGCCAGGCCCCGTTACGCCCGCCAGCCGGCGTTCGGCGTCCCTGGAGCCGGAGGTGCCCCCGGCGCACCGCAAGAAGTCCCGGCCGCGGATCGACCTGCGCCGGCTGGGGCGGGCCGCGCTGCTCGGGCCCGCGGCCCGGGACCGGCTGCCGGACGCCATCGGGCACGTGGCCGAGGCCCACCGCGCCCACCACCCCGACGCCAAACTGGAGCCCCTGCGCCGGGCCTGGGTCCTCGCGGAGTCCTCGCACCGCGGCCAGATGCGCAAGAGCGGCGAGCCGTACATCACCCACCCGCTCGCCGTGACCCTGATCCTCGCCGAACTCGGCGCCGAGACCACGACGTTGACCGCCTCCCTGCTCCACGACACCGTCGAGGACACGGAAGTGACGCTCGATCAGGTCCGCGAGGAGTTCGGCGACGAGGTCTGCTACCTGGTCGACGGAGTGACCAAGCTGGAGAAGGTCGACTACGGCGCCGCCGCCGAACCGGAGACCTTCCGCAAGATGCTGGTCGCCACCGGCAACGACGTCCGGGTCATGTCGATCAAACTGGCGGACCGGCTCCACAACATGCGGACCCTCGGGGTCATGCGCCCCGAGAAACAGGCGCGCATCGCCAAGGTGACCCGGGACGTGCTCATCCCGCTCGCCGAGCGTCTCGGCGTCCAGGCGCTCAAGACCGAACTGGAAGACCTCGTCTTCGCGATCCTGCACCCCGAGGAGTACGAGCACACCCGCGAGCTCATCTCCGAGAACGCGAACCGCGAGGACGACCCCCTCGCGGAGATCGCCGAGGAGGTACGCGCGGTCCTGCGCGACGCCGGGATCCAGGCCGAAGTCCTCATAAGGCCGAGGCACTTCGTGTCCGTGCACCGGGTGTCGCGCAAACGCGGCCCGATGCGCGGCGCCGACTTCGGCCGCCTCCTGGTCCTCGTGAACGAGGACGCCGACTGTTACGGGGTCCTCGGCGAACTCCACACCTGTCTCACCCCGGTGGTCTCGGAGTTCAAGGACTTCATCGCCGTCCCCAAGTTCAACCTCTACCAGTCGCTCCACACGGCCGTCACCCGCGGCGACGGCCAGGTCGCCGAAGTCCTCATCCGTACCCACCAGATGCACAAGGTCGCCGAGGCAGGAGTCATCGCGCTCGGCAATCCCTACACGGCACCGTCGGAGGACCAGTCGGACGGCGCGGGCGAGCGCCCCTTCGACGGCGAGCGCGCCGACCCCACCCGCCCCGGCTGGCTGTCCCGGCTGCTCGACTGGCAGCAGGGCGCGCCCGACCCGGACACGTTCTGGTCGACGCTGCGCGAAGACCTGGCCCAGGACCGGGAGATCACCGTCTTCCGCGCCGACGGAGGCTCGCTCGGCCTTCCGGAGGGCGCCAGTTGCGTCGACGCGGCGTACGCGCAGTACGGCGAGGACGCGCACGCCTGCATCGGCGCCCGCGTCAACGGCCGCCTGGCGACGCTGAGTACGGTCCTGAGGGACGGCGACACCGTTCAGCTCCTCATGGGTCAGGACCCCGCCTCCGAGCCGTCCAGGGAGTGGCTGGAGCACGCGCACACGCCCGCCGCGCGGATCGCCATCCAGCGCTGGATGGCCACCCACCCCGCCCCCGGCCACGAGGACGCGGCCACCGCCTCCGCCACCGGACCCCGGCAGCCCGTCGCGGCCCCGGCCCGGCCCGCCGAGGCGGGGGCGGCCCGCGGTACCGAGACGCAGGCCGCCCGCCCCGCGAGCGCCGTCGCCGACCTCCCCGGCGCGTCCGTCCGCATGGCCGGCTGCTGCACACCCGTGTCTCCCGACGAGGTGACCGGCTTCGCCGTCCGCGGGGGAGTGGTCACCGTGCACCGCGTCGAGTGCGCAGGAGCGGCCCGCATGAAGAGCGCGGGGCGCCCGGAGGTGGGAGTGCGCTGGGGCGACACCACCGAGTGCCGCGTCACCCTGGTCGCCGAGTCGTTCGGACGGCCGCACCTGCTCGCCGACCTCACCGAGGCCATCGCCGCCGAGGGGGTCGCCATCGTCTCCGCGACGGTCGAACCCCCGAGCCAGCAGCGCGTGCGCCACACGTACACGCTCCAACTCCCGGACGCGGCCGACCTCCCCGCCCTGATGCGCGCGATGCGCAACGTACCCGGCGTGTACGACGTGAGCCGCCCGCAGCACCCGACCCCGACGCCCCAGTAGGGTCAAGGCGCCCCGGACGCACCGGGGGAAGGTGTCCCGGCCGACCGGACAGCGGGAGCGCGGTCGAGCGGGCGTCGGTGTCCGGTCGGGCCGATGCCCGTGGAGCGGGCGTCCGCGGCCCGGTGGCACGGCTCGGAGCCGCGGGTTCCGTGCTGGCCCCAATGAGTCCCGGGATCGACCCGTTCGGGTGGGACGGATGCGAGTCGGCGGCGCCGAGGGGGTGCGCGCTGGTAGCCGTGGTCCATGTCGCACAACCCCACCCCCACGCCCGCACGCCCGAGGAGCCGCCGTGTCACGGCGGCCCTGCTCGCCTCGGCCGTCTCCGTCTGCCTGATCGCCGCGAGCGCCCCGGACCCGGCCGTGCCCCTGGGGGTCGGCGACCGTCTCTTCCCCACCCTCGGCAACCCCGGGTACGACGTCGAGTCGTACGACCTCCACTTCACCTACCCCGGCAGCAACGACAAGCCGCTCACGGCCGTCACCACCATCGACGCCGTGACCACCGAGACGCTCGACCGCGTCAACCTCGACTTCGCGCACGGCAGCGTCCGGTCGGTCCTGATCGACGGCACCCCCGCCCGCTTCACCCAGGCCGGCGAGGACCTGGTCGTGACGCCGGACGAACCCCTGCCCGCCGGGAGCCCGCTGCGCATCACCGTGCGGCACACCAGCGACCCGGTGAGCGCCAAGGGCCAGGACGGCGGCTGGGTACGGACCAAGGACGGGCTCGCGATGGCCGGCCAGGCCGACGCCGCCCACCTGGTCTACCCGTGCAACGACCACCCCTCCGACAAGGCCCTGTTCACCATCAGCGTCACGGCCCCCGACCGGTACACGGTCGTCGCCAACGGTCTCCCCGAGGGCACCCGCCGTGCCCGCGGGGCCACGACCTGGACGTACCGGACCGAGCACCCCATGGCCACCGAGCTGACCCAGGTGTCCATCGGCCGCTCCGCCGTGCTGCACCGGGAGGGCCCGCACGGTCTGCCCGTACGGGACGTGATCCCCAGCGCCGACCGCGCCGCGCTGGAGCCGTGGCTGCGCAAGACCCCCGGCCAGATCGCCTGGATGGAGAGCAAAGTCGGACGGTACCCCTTCGAGACCTACGGGCTGCTGATGGCCCAGGCCCAGACCGGCTTCGAGCTGGAGACGCAGACGCTGTCGCTCTTCGAGAAGGAACTCTTCACCCAGCCCGCCTACCCGAAGTGGTACGTCGACTCGATCATGGTGCACGAGCTGTCGCACCAGTGGTTCGGCGACAGCGTCACCCCCCGCACCTGGTCCGACGTGTGGCTGAACGAAGGGCACGCCACCTGGTACGAGGCCCTGTACGCCGAGGAGAAGGCGCACCAGCCCATGGAGAAGCGGATGAAGGCCGCCTACCGGCTGTCCGACTCCTGGCGTGCCACGGGCGGCCCGCCCGCGCGGCCCAAGGGACCCAAGCCCGGCCAGAAGATCAGCATCTTCCGGCCGAACGTCTACGACGGCGCGGCCCTGGCCCTGTACGCGCTGCGCCAGGAGATCGGGCGCAGGGCCTTCGAGCGCCTGGAGCGCACGTGGGTGGGCGTCAACCGCGACGGCGTGGCCTCGACGGCCGACTTCGTGGACCTCGCGTCCGCCGTCGCCGCAAGGGACCTGACCGGCTTCTTCAGGCAGTGGCTCTACGCCGCGAAGACACCCCCCATGCCGGGTCACCCGGACTGGAAGAGCGACGCCCCGAAGGCTCGCAAGCACACGTGAGCGGCCCGCCGGCCGGGCCGTCGGAGCGGCTGAAGCGTCCCGGAGCACCGGGGCCAGGGCCGGGGCCGGGTCCGGGGCCGGGCGTACGCGGCATCCCGCGGGCAGCGATGTCCGCGGGATGCCGGGTGGTCTCCGGTGGTCTTCGGTGGTCTTCGGCGGTGTCCGTGCGTGTCCGAGGGGTGGTCGGCGGGTCACGATAAGTCGCGTGACGCGCCGTACAGTGCCGTGCGACCATCTTCGAGCCGGCGGCGCGGCCCCTTCGGAGGGTTGCCCCGGCCGGATCCGGGAATCTCCCGGTGGTCGCACACGTTGTGCACTGTGACGGGCGGCGTACGTCGGCCCGCGGCTCACCCCATCTACGTAAGGATCCAATGACCTCCTCTTCTTCCCCTTCCCAGGACGCGCAGACCTCCGCGCAGAACTACCCCGAAGGTCTTCGGGCCGATGCCCTGATGGAAGAGGACGTCGCCTGGAGCCACGAGATCGACGGAGACCGGGACGGCGAGCAGTTCGAACGCTCCGAGCGCGCGGCCCTGCGCCGCGTGGTGGGCCTCTCCACCGAGCTCGAGGACGTCACCGAGGTCGAGTACCGACAGCTCCGCCTGGAGCGCGTCGTCCTCGTCGGTGTCTGGACCTCGGGAACCATCCAGGACGCGGACAACTCGCTGGCCGAGCTGGCCGCCCTCGCGGAGACCGCGGGAGCGCTCGTGCTCGACGGCGTCGTCCAGCGCCGCGACAAGCCCGACGCGGCCACGTACATCGGTTCCGGCAAGGCCAACGAACTCCGGGACATCGTCATCGAGACCGGCGCCGACACCGTCATCTGTGACGGTGAACTGAGCCCCGGCCAGCTCATCCACCTCGAGGACGTCGTCAAGGTCAAGGTCATCGACCGTACGGCCCTGATCCTCGACATCTTCGCCCAGCACGCCAAGTCCCGCGAGGGCAAGGCGCAGGTGGCGCTCGCGCAGATGCAGTACATGCTGCCGAGGCTGCGAGGCTGGGGTCAGTCGCTGTCCCGTCAGATGGGCGGCGGCAAGGGCGGCGGCCTCGCCACCCGTGGTCCCGGTGAGACGAAGATCGAGACGGACCGGCGCCGCATCCGCGAGAAGATGGCGAAGATGCGCCGGGAGATCGCGGAGATGAAGACCGGCCGCGAGATCAAGCGCCAGGAGCGCCGCCGCAACAAGGTGCCCTCGGTCGCCATCGCCGGTTACACCAACGCCGGCAAGTCGTCGCTGCTCAACCGCCTCACGGGCGCGGGCGTCCTCGTCGAGAACGCGCTGTTCGCGACCCTCGACCCGACCGTGCGCCGGGCCGAGACCCCGAGCGGGCGGCTGTACACGCTGGCCGACACGGTCGGTTTCGTCCGCCACCTGCCGCACCACCTGGTCGAGGCGTTCCGCTCCACGATGGAGGAGGTCGGCGACTCCGACCTGATCCTGCACGTCGTGGACGGTTCGCACCCGGCACCGGAGGAGCAGCTCGCCGCGGTCCGCGAGGTCATCACCGACGTCGGCGCGACCAAGGTCCCCGAGATCGTGGTGATCAACAAGGCGGACGCGGCGGACCCGCTGGTGCTCCAGCGCCTGCTGCGCATCGAGAAGCGTTCCATCGCCGTCTCGGCGCGCACGGGCCAGGGCATGGCGGAACTGCTCGCGCTGATCGACAACGAGCTGCCGCGCCCCTCGGTCGAGGTCGAGGCGCTCGTTCCGTACACGCACGGCAAGCTGGTCGCCCGCGCCCACACCGAGGGCGAGGTGATCTCCGAGGAGCACACCGGGGAGGGCACCCTGCTCAAGGTGAGGGTCCACGAGGAACTGGCGGCGGACCTCGCTCCGTACGTGGCGGCGCCGGCACTCCGCTAGGCGACGACCGGCCGGCACGCTGGCGCTCCGTCGGGCAACCGGTTCGGCACGTCGGCGGGCGATCGCTCAGTACGCACGAAGGCCCGCCCCCTCTCGAGGGGGCGGGCCTTCGCCGTGCACGCGTGCGCGAGGTCGCGATCGGCGGACGGAGCCGGCTACCGGCCGCCGTACTCCTCGCTCATCTGCCGGTAGAGCGCCTGGGCCTCCCCGCCCAACTGCGGTCCCGCCAGCCAGGTGTGCGCGGCCGGGCCGATCGAGGTGTTGGAGACGAGTTCGGTCCGGCCGTCGACGACCCGGAACCAGCCGCCGCCGGACGAACCGCCGGTCATGGTGCAGCCGATGCGGTACATCGTGGGCATGGCCGGGCTCAGGGACAGGCGGCCGGGCGTGTCGACGCACTTGAACATGCTCAGTCCGTCGTAGGGCGGCGCGGCCGGGTAGCCCCAGGCGCCCACCGTCCCGGCGTCCCGGGCCGACGGCGCGGAGAAGTCCACGTCCAGCGCGTTGCCGACGGTCTCCTCCAGCGACCTTCCGCCCTGCTCCGGACGCACATGCAGCACCGCGTAGTCGTACGGGGCGCCCGCACCGCCCGTCTCGTCACCGCCCGAGATCCACTCGTCGGAGGTCGAGGCCCAGTCCGCCCACCACTGGCCGTACGGCGCGATCTCCGAGGCGCCGGCACCGGCGAGCTGTGCCTCGGACCTGCCCCGGTCGTTGTAGGAGGGCACGAAGGCGATGTTGCGGTACCAGCCGCCGTTCCTTCCGGCGTGCACACAGTGGCCCGCGGTCCACACGAGGTTGGACTTTCCGGGGTGGTTCACGTCCTTGACGACCGTGCCCGAGCAGACCATCGAGCCCTCGGGGGAGTCGAAGAAGACCTTCCCGACCGGTGCGGCGTGCTCGTGGTACGGAGTCTGCTCGGCCCGCGCGTCGACGGGGGCCGGCTCGGGGTCGCTGACGCCCTGGTCCGCCGCCGCGTCCTGCACGGAGACCGTCTTGGCCGGGTCCTTGGCGGACTTCATCCGCTCGGGCTTCCACAGCCCGTCGATCACCGGATTGACGAAGTCCTCGGCCTCACCGAGCCACTTGTCCTTGTCCCAGTTCTTCCAGTCGCCGTTCTTCCACCGGTCGACATCGATCCCGTGCTCCTTGAGCCGGTCCTTGATGCCGTCCGGGACGTCGATCTTGTCGTCGCCGCTCGCCGACCCCCGCGAAGCGGAGGCGGCGGACCCGCCGTCCGCCCGGTCGTCACCGGTGCCGCAGGCGGTCGCGGCCAGTGCCAGGGCGGCCATGAGGCCGGCGGCGAGGGCCCTGCGTCGCGGTCCTGAGAATCTCATCGGTTTTCGTACCCCCCGGTCGAATCCCTGTCTCCGTGCCGGCCGGGCGCGGGCGGCTCCGCGGGGAATCCCCCGCCCCGGCCTCCCGCGCCCGCCCGGACGTGTCACGTCACGCGTGTCACCGCCCGGCGAACTTCGCGCTCACCGAGTCGTACACGCCCTTGGCCACATCGCCCAGCCGCGGACCCGCCAGCCAGCCGAACTTGACCGGTCCGATCGAGGTGTTGGACACCAGGGCCGGCTTGCCGTCCGACCCCGTGGCCACCCAGCCGCCGCCCGAGGAACCACCGGTCATCGTGCAGCCGATGCGGTACATCGTCGGGTCGGACCGGGTGACCGACAGCCGGCCCGGCTTGTCCGTGCACTGGTACAGCTTCTGGCCGTCGAACGGCGCCGCCGCCGGATATCCGGTGGCCGTGATGGCGGACACCTTGGGCACGGCCGGAGCGTTGAAGTTCACCGGCAGCGCCGAACCCACCGTCTCCTCGAGGGACTGGCCGCCGCTGCCCTTCTCCGGCGTCACGTGCAGCACCGCGTAGTCGTACGACGCCCCCTGGCCGCCCGTGGAACCGCCCTGCTCGATCCACTGGTCCGAGGTCTGCGCCCAGTCGCTCCACCAGACACCGTAGGGAGCGACCTCCTCGCGCGGGGCGCTCTCCAACTGCGCCTCCGTCTTGCCCTGGTCGTTGTAGGAGGGCACGAAGGCGATGTTGCGGTACCAGCCGCCCTTCTTGCCGGCGTGCACGCAGTGGCCCGCGGTCCACACGAGGTTGGACTTGCCCGGGTGCGCCGGGTCCTCGACCACCGTCGCCGAACAGACCATCGTGCCCTCGGGGGCGTCGAAGAACACCTTGCCCGCCACCGGCACGCTGGCGTGGTAGGACGGATTCACGGCCCGCGCCGTCACCGGGGCCGGCTCCGGGTCGGTGACACCCTGGTCACCGCTCAGGTCGGCGTCGTCCACGCCCTTGTTCTTGTCCGGGTCGTCGGCGCCGCGCATACGGGACGGGTCCCAGAGCCCCTTGATGATCGGGTTGATGAAGTCGTCGGCCTGGCGCAGCCACTCGTCCCTGTCCCAGTTCTTCCAGGCGCCCTTCTTCCACTTGTCGACATCGATGCCGTGCTCTTTGAGCTTGTTCTTGATGTCGTCCGGGATCTGGATCTTTCCGTCGCCGCCCTGGGACGCGGAGGCGGTCGGCTCGCCGCTCGCCGTGTCGCTGCCCGAGTCGCAGGCGGTGGCCGTCAGCGTCAGGGCCGCGGCCAGACCGAGAGCCGCCAGGACGGGGGACGGTCTGCGGCGCGCGCTCCTGCCTCGACGGGCGGCGAAGGGCGGGCGTATGGATCGCATGGTGGGTAACTCCCCCTGAACGTATGGGAACTGTGCGGTGCGTCTGCGGGCGCCTGAGCGGTACGTCCGGCACGGCCGAACGGCATCACAGACTATGCGGTCGCTGTGCGGGACGCCCGACGGAACGGCAACGGTTCAGCTACGGGGGCGTGCGTCCGCCGCTCCCGCCGCTTCCTGACGGAAGGTCACTGTGCGGGCCGCCGTTCCGTCCCGGCAAAGAACCGGTAAGGAACCCCGAATCCACCCGCTTCCCAAAGCGACCGGCGTCGTTGGTACGTACGGGGGGCCTGCCGCCTGCGTCCGGACCCTCCTGCCAACTCGCCTCTGAACAGCGGGAGGACCTGAAGTCGTGGCCGTGACCGAGTCAGCGGTGGTGCCGGTGGGGGCGCCAGGGGAACCCGAGGGGGCGCGGGACGCCGGCGCCGGAGCGGCCGAGCGGGCGCGCGCCGCGCACGAGGGCATTCTGCGGCGCCAGTCGGCGCGCGAGTCGGCGGCTCGTACGTACGCGCGCGCCCTGCCGATCGTCCCCGTACGGGCTCGCGGGCTGACGATCGAGGGCGCCGACGGGCGCCGCTATCTCGACTGCCTCTCCGGAGCAGGGACCCTGGCCCTCGGGCACAACCACCCCGTCGTCCTCGAAGCGATCAGAAAGGTCCTCGACTCGGGGGCGCCGCTGCACGTCCTGGACCTCGCGACACCGGTCAAGGACGCCTTCACCACCGAGCTGTTCCGCAGCCTCCCCCCGCGGTTCGCCGAGCGCGCGCGGGTCCAGTTCTGCGGACCGGCCGGGACGGACGCCGTGGAGGCCGCCTTCAAGCTGGTGCGCGCGGCGACCGGCCGCACGGGCATGTTCGCCTTCACCGGCGCCTATCACGGGATGACCGCGGGGGCGCTCGAAGCCTCCGGGGGCGCGACCGACGTACGGGTCGCGCGCCTGCCCTATCCGCAGGACTACCGCTGCCCGTTCGGCATCGGCGGTGAGCACGGCGCCGAACTCTCCGCGCGCTGGACGGAGTCCCTCCTCGACGACAGCAAGTCGGGGGTGCCGCTCCCCGCCGGGATGATCCTCGAACCCGTCCAGGGCGAGGGCGGGGTCATTCCCGCGCCGGACGCCTGGACCCGGCGGATGCGCGAGATCACCGAGGCCCGGTCCATCCCGCTGATCGTGGACGAGGTCCAGACGGGAGTGGGCCGGACCGGCGCGTTCTGGGCCGTGGAACACAGCGGGATCACCCCGGACGTGATGGTGCTGTCCAAGGCCATCGGCGGCAGCCTGCCCCTGGCCGTCGTCGTCTACCGCGACGACCTCGACGTCTGGGAGCCCGGCGCCCACGCCGGCACCTTCCGCGGCAACCAACTGGCCATGGCCGCCGGCACGGCCACCCTGGCCTACGTCCGTGAGCACCGCCTCGCCGAGCGCGCGGCGACCGTCGGGGCCCGCATGCTGGAGCGGTTGGGCTCGCTCGCCTCGGAGTTCCCGTGCGTCGGGGACGTACGCGGCCGGGGTCTGATGATCGGCCTCGAACTCGTCGACCCCGAAGGACCGCCGCACCCCACCCCCGACGGCCCCCGTCCCGCCTCCCCCGAACTCGCCGCCGCCGTCCAGCGGGAGTGCCTGCGCCGAGGTCTGATCGTGGAGCTCGGAGGCCGCCGGTCGAGCGTCGTACGGCTCCTTCCACCCCTGACGATCAGCGACGAACAGGCCTCCGCCGTGCTCGACCGCCTGGCGGACGCGGTGAGCGCGGTGAGCGCGGCGGCCCTGGGGGAGCGGAGACCGGGCAGGGACGGGGCGCCGGGGGCCGCCGGTCCCGAGTGACGGCCCGGCCCCTCGGTATTTCCCCGCCCCACCGCCGCTCCACGGACCGACCCGGAACGCCAAGAGCCCCGGCGCACTCCGGCTCAGGCCCGGTCACGTCGCCGCACGAGCCCGAACGACCCGCAAGGAACCTCTCGTGAACACCACCCCCGCACCCGACAGCCCTCCTTCCCCGTACGAGCGAACGGCCGTCCCCGTACCGGCCCCGCACCTGCCCGCACCCGAGTCCGTTCCCCGGCAGACGGACGCGGCCCGGGCGCCCCGAAGGCCGGGCCGGGCCACCGTGGACCCGCTGGACCTGTTGGACCTGCTCGACCACCCCGACACCCGGACCGCGGCGCAGGCGGCGGCCGTCGAGAATCTGCTGCGCTGCTGGGTACGGGAGAACGACCTGGCCGCCCCCGACGACGGAACGCTGCGCATCGCACTGCCGGCCAGCGGAGTGACCCTGCTCGTACCCGTCCACCACTGGTCCCGCTCCGGCTGGCACCGCTTCGGGCTTCCCCGTCTGGCCGGAACGCCCGAACAGGCACCGGCCGTCGACGCGGTGACCGTGGCGGCCCTTCTCGCTCGCCAGACGGCTCCCGGGACTCCGGCCGCGGACACGGTGCATCCGGCACCGGCCGACGACCCTGCGGCAGCGGCAGCGGCAGCGGCAGCGGCAACGAGAACGGGACCGGGCGCGGCAGCTTCGGGGGTTTGGGCTGGGGCTGAGGCGTCGGGTGAGGCCGGCGCCGGGCACACGGACAGTCCGGCCGGTGAGGGCACCGACCTCGTCGGCCGCGTCGCCGACTCGGTCCGGCGCACCGCCGTGTTCATCAGGGACCGCAGGGAGCACCCCGCCGACCCGCCCGACCACTTCCTCGCCGCGGAACAGGCGCTCCTCCTCGGCCACCCCCTGCACCCGATGCCCAAGGGGCGCGACGGCCTCTCCGACACCGAAGGCATGCTCTACTCACCCGAGTTGCGCGGCTTCTTCCCCCTGCACTGGATGGCGGTCGCCCCCTCGGTCCTCGCGTCCGACTCGGCCTGGACGGAACGCGGCCGCCCCGTGTCGGCGGAGCAGCTCACCCTGCGGCTGGCCGGGCCCGGCCTGTCCCTCCCCGAGGGCTTCTCCGCCGTACTGCCCCTGCACCCCTGGCAGATGCGCGAGGTCCGAAGTCGTCCCGGGACCGCGGCCCTGCTGGACGCCGGGCTGCTCCGCGACCTCGGCCCGCACGGCACGCCCTGGCACCCCACCTCCTCCGTCCGCACCGTCTACCGCTCCGGTGCCCCCGCGATGCTGAAACTGTCGCTGGGACTGCGCATCACCAACTCCCGCCGCGAGAACCTCCGCAAGGAACTCCACCGCGGCGCCGAGGTCCACCGTCTGCTGCGCGGCGGCCTGTCCGAGCAGTGGCAGTCCGTCCATCCCGGCTTCGACATCGTCCGCGACCCGTCCTGGCTCGCCGTCGACGACCGGGACGGCGACCCGCTCCCCGGGCTCGACGTGATGATCCGGCACAACCCGTTCACGCCCACCGACGACGTCGGCTGCGTCGCGGGACTGGTCTCACCCCGGCCGTACGCCCGCCTGGGCACGCACAACCCGGCCGAGCGCGGCCCCTTCATGCGGTCCCGGCTCACCGAGGTCGTCACCGGGCTCGCGGGCCGGACCGGCCGCCCGCGCGGCGCCGTCGCCACCGAATGGTTCCTGCGCTATCTCGAACAGGTCGTCCGCCCCGTGCTCTGGCTGGACAGCGAGGCGGGCATCGCCCTGGAGGCCCACCAGCAGAACACCCTGCTCGTGCTGGACGCCGACGGCTGGCCCACGGGCGGCCGCTACCGGGACAACCAGGGCTACTACTTCCGCGAGTCCCGGCGAGCCGAACTCGACCGGCGGCTGCCCGGCATCGGCGCGCACAGCGACACCTTCGTCCCCGACGAGGTCACCGACGAACGCTTCGCGTACTACCTGGCCATCAACAACGTGTTCGGGCTCATCGGCGCCTTCGGCTCCCAACGGCTCGCCGACGAGGCCCTGTTGCTCGCCGCGTTCCGGCGCTTCCTCGGCGGCGTGATCACCGGCCCGGCCCGGCTGCGGACTCCGCTGCCCGCCCTGCTGCTCGACTCACCCGTCCTGCGGTGCAAGGCCAACCTGCTGACCCGGTTGCACGGCCTCGACGAACTCGTCGGCCCCGTGGACACCCAGTCCGTCTACGTCACCATCGCCAACCCTCTCCATTCCTGATCTCCGACTCCCCTCATCCCTGGGGAGCATGACCCACCCCGTCTCCCGAGAGGAGCGCCGTCGTGCCCCCCACCGATGAGAGCACCGACCCCGGCACCGGCACGGACTGCGAGGACACGCTCGACCTGCGCCTTTCCGACGAACTGATCGCCCTGTTCGCGCAGGGCGCCGGATCGGGGGACGAGACCGGGGAAGAGGCTCCGGACGGAGTCCCGGGCGGATCCCGGGACCAGACCGCGGACAGGAGGCCGGACGGGGGCGATCTGCTCGACCGGGTCGGCGGCTGGGGGCCGGCGAAGACACCCGCAGGCGTCCTCCAGCTCGTCCCGGTGCGTCCGCGCCGCGACCTGGCGCTCGTCCACCGCTGGATGAACGACCCCGCCGTCGCGGAGTTCTGGGAGCTGGCGGGATCCGTGTCCGTGGTCGAGGAGCACGTGCTCCGGCAGCTCGACGGCGACGGACGCAGCGTCCCGTGTCTCGGCGTGCTCGACGGCACCCCGATGAGCTACTGGGAGATCTACCGCGCGGACCTCGATCCCCTGGCCCGCCATTACCCCGCCCGGCCCCACGACACCGGCATCCACCTCCTCATCGGCGGGGTCGCCGACCGCGGGCGCGGGCTCGGGTCCACCCTGCTCAGGGCCGTCGCCGACCACGTACTGGACCAGCGCGCCTCCTGCGCCCGTGTCGTCGCGGAACCCGACCTCCGCAACACGCCCTCCGTGTCCGCGTTCCTGAGCGCGGGCTTCCGCTTCTCCGCGGAGGTCGATCTGCCGGACAAGAGGGCGGCCCTCATGATCCGGGACCGGGCCCTGCGCGATCTGCTGTAGAGCCGCCGTTCCCGGTCCACCGGCCGATCACCCCCGACCCGGTTCCCCGCCGAGGAGTCCCCGTGTCCCATCCCTCCGCCGCCCCGGACGCCCGGGAGACACCCGCCGCGCGCGGCCCTTCACCAGCCGTGATCCCCCGGCGCGCGTCCGGCGCGATCACGCCCTCGGTTCCGGCCTTGATCGCTCGGTTGTCAGTGGCGCCCCGTAGGCTGGCAACGCTATGACGAAGCCCTCACTCCCCGAACTCCTGCATGCTGCCGTCACCGCTGTCGGCGGCACGGAGCGCCCCGGCCAGGTGACGATGGCCGAAGCCGTCGCGGCTGCCATCGACGACAGCTCCCACCTGCTGATCCAGGCGGGCACCGGCACCGGAAAGTCCCTCGGGTACCTGGTTCCCGCGCTCGCGCATGGCGAGCGGGTGGTCGTGGCGACGGCCACCCTGGCGCTCCAGCGCCAGCTCGTGGAGCGGGACCTGCCGCGCACCGTCGACGCGCTGCATCCGCTGCTGCGCCGCCGTCCCGAGTTCGCGATGCTGAAGGGCCGGTCGAACTACCTGTGCCTGCACCGCCTGCACGAGGGCGTGCCGCAGGACGAGGAGGAGGGCCTCTTCGACCCGTTCGAGGCGGCCGCGCCCACCAGCAAGCTGGGACAGGACCTGCTGCGGCTGCGCGACTGGTCGGACGAGACCGAGACGGGTGACCGGGACGACCTCACCCCCGGCGTCTCCGACCGGGCCTGGGGCCAGGTGTCGGTGTCCTCCCGGGAGTGCCTCGGCGCCACGAAGTGCGCCTACGGAGCCGAGTGCTTCGCCGAGATGGCCCGCGAGCGGGCCAAGCTCGCCGAGGTCGTCGTCACCAACCACGCTCTGCTCGCGATCGACGCCATCGAGGGCGCGCCGGTCCTGCCGCAGCACGAGGTGCTGATCGTCGACGAGGCCCATGAGCTGGTCTCCCGGGTCACCGGTGTCGCCACCGGCGAGCTCACCCCGGGGCAGGTCAACCGCGCCGTGCGCCGCTCCGCGAAGCTCGTCAACGAAAAGGCCGCCGACCAGCTCCAGACCGCCGCCGAGGGCTTCGAACGGCTGATGGAGCTGGCGCTGCCGGGCCGCCTGGAGGAGATCCCGGAGGACCTCGGGTACGCGCTGATGGCGCTGCGCGACGCCGCCCGTACGGTGATCACCGCCCTCGGCTCCACCCGGGACAAGTCCGTCCAGGACGAGGACGCCGTCCGCAAGCAGGCACTGGCGTCCGTCGAGTCCGTGCATTCCGTGGCGGAGCGCATCGCCAACGGCTCCGAGTACGACGTCGTCTGGTACGAGCGGCACGACCGCTTCGGAGCCTCGCTCCGGGTCGCTCCGATGAACGTGTCCGGGCTCCTGAGGGAGAAGCTGTTCTCCGACCGCTCGGTCGTCCTGACGTCCGCCACGCTCAAGCTCGGTGGTGACTTCAACGGTGTCGGAGCCTCGATGGGGCTCGCGCCCGAGGGCACGGAGGGCGAGGACGTCCCGCCGTGGAAGGGTGTCGACGTCGGCTCGCCGTTCGACTACCCCCGGCAGGGCATCCTGTACGTCGCCCGGCATCTGTCGCGCCCCGCACGGGACGCCGACCGCGGGGACATGCTCGACGAACTCACAGAGCTGATCCAGGCCGCCGGCGGTCGCACGCTCGGTCTGTTCTCCTCGATGCGCGCGGCCCAGCTCGCGGCGGAGGAGCTGCGGACCCGAATCCCCGAGTTCCCGATCCTGCTCCAGGGCGAGGAGACGCTCGGCGAGCTGATCAAGAACTTCGCGGCCGACCCGAAGACCTGCCTGTTCGGCACCCTCTCGCTCTGGCAGGGCGTCGATGTGCCGGGGCCCAGCTGTCAGCTCGTCGTCATGGACAAGATCCCCTTCCCGCGCCCGGACGACCCGCTGATGAGCGCCCGCCAGAAAGCGGTCGAGGAGAACGGGGGGAACGGCTTCATGGCCGTCGCCGCCACCCATGCCGCGCTCCTCATGGCCCAGGGCGCCGGCCGCCTGGTCCGTGCCACGGGTGACCGGGGTGTGGTGGCCGTGCTGGACCAGCGTCTGGCCACGGCCCGCTACGGCAGCTATCTGAAGGCCTCGCTCCCGGACTTCTGGTACACCACGGACCCGAACCAGGTCCGCAGATCCCTGGCTGCGATCGACGAAAAAGCCAGAACGACAGAACTCCCCACGGCCCCGTCCCCGACCCCGGACCCCGAGTAACCCGACCCGGTCCCAGCCAACCCGCCGCCTGGTCGCCCGCCCCGCCCCGGCGCCCCTGGGGCCCGGGGTCGGCTCGACGCCCCCGCGCCGGGCCGTCCGGCACCTGGCCATGGCTGAAGGCCAGTTCGCGAACCCGTACCGCTCAACGAAGCCCGGCGCCTGCCCAGCCGTCCAGCACCGCGGCGCAGCCCCCGGCCTCCGGGGGTCCGCCCGGCAGCCCGAGATCCCGGGGCTTCGCCCGACCTCCGGGACAGCCCTGGGGTTCACCCGACCACCGGGACCTCCCCAGGTTCCCCGGGCCTCCGAATCCCGCCGGGTGTCCCGACCTCCGGGACCTCCCCGGGTTCCCCGGGCCTCCGAATCCTGCCGGGTGTCCCGACTTCCGGGACCGCTCCCGGGCTTCGCCCGACCTCCGGGACATCCCCGGGTTCCCCGGCCTCCGGACCCCGCCGGGCCCCCTGATCTCCGGGACCTCTCCCCGGGATCTCCCCGGGACCCCGAAACCTGCCGAAGTCGCCTGATCTCCGGGACCCCCAGGGTTCGTCCGCCCCCCCGGGACCCCTCCCGGGGTTCGCCCGACCTCGGGACCCGTCGGGGTCACGAGGTCTCCGGGACCCGGGGTCGCCCGGAGACCCCGGACCAGTCACCCCTGGTCAGGGCCCCCGGCCAGAACGCGCAGGGCCCCGGAACCGGCGCAGTGGTTCCGGGGCCCGGTCAGGGGCGGGGGCGGTGGACCGCCCGTCGCGGTGTCACACCCGGCGCAGTACGGCGACGACCTTCCCGAGGATGGTCGCCTCGTCACCGGGGATCGGCTGGTACGCCGAGTTGTGCGGCAGCAGCCACACGTGGCCGTCCTCCCGCTTGAAGCGCTTCACCGTGGCCTCGCCGTCCAGCATCGCGGCGACGATGTCACCGTTCTCGGCGACCGGCTGACGGCGGACCGTCACCCAGTCCCCGTCGCAGATGGCGGCCTCGATCATCGAGTCACCGACGACCTTCAGGACGAACAGCTCCCCGTCGCCCACGAGCTGGCGGGGGAGAGGGAAGACGTCCTCGACCGACTCCTCGGCGAGGATCGGGCCACCGGCGGCGATCCGGCCGACGAGCGGTACGTACGACGCGGCCGGCTTGCCCGCCGTGTCCGTCGGCTGCACCGACGACTGGTCCGAGCCCCGCACCTCGTAGGCGCGGGGGCGGTGCGGGTCGCGCCGCAGGAAGCCCTTGCGCTCCAGCGCCATGAGCTGGTGCGCGACGGAGGAGGTGCTGGAGAGGCCGACGGCCTGCCCGATCTCCCGCATCGACGGCGGGTAGCCGCGCCGCTGCACGGAGTCCCGGATCACCTCGATCACCCGGCGTTGCCGGTCCGTGAGTCCCGAGCTGTCGGCCCGGATGCCTGGAGGTCGGCCAGGCAGGGAGCGCTTTGGCCCCTCATGATTCGCGGCTTCGTTCATCACATGCACCGGCTCGAGTCGGCCCTGGGAGCGGTCCTGGGCGGTGATGGTGGCGCTGTCTGCGGTGGTGGTCACGTCGGCCCCTCTCGATGGTCTCCCTGCTGGACAACGGTAGTTGCTTTCGAAAGGTTGCGCCAAACACACGTTCGAGTGAAAAACCGCGAATTGCCTGACGTGAGCATGTGTCCGGGTGTATGGCTGTCGACGCGCCTGGCGGACAAAAGGGCCCATTGCTGTACCCTTCAGCGCCGGAGGCGGCCGCCGTGTCGGCTGACCTGGGCCGTCGCCCAGTCTGCCATCCGATGGCCGACCGGCCGGGAACCGGCCCCTTCCGTGCGTCGACCACGCTATCCCCGTGTGTCCGGGATGGGTATGCCTGTGCGGCACGTGCCCTTACGTGTACGACACGCGCGGCGTGGGCGGTTTCACGAGCTGATCCCCACATCTAGTGGTTGGATTGCGGAGGCATCCCAGAAGTTGTGGTCCCCCGGGTCTCCTGACCCTCGGGCATCGCCTATGCTGGAGCCTGCTTCGAGGGGCCCGTGAGGTCCCGCGAGGTTTCTGAGTCGTGCTGTGAAGGAGGGTTGGAGCCATGCACTGCCCCTTCTGCAGGCACCCGGACAGCCGCGTCGTCGACAGTCGTACGACCGACGACGGCACGTCGATCCGCAGGCGCCGCCAGTGCCCCGACTGCTCCCGTCGCTTCACGACCGTGGAGACGTGCTCCCTGATGGTGGTGAAGCGCTCCGGTGTGACCGAGCCCTTCAGCCGCATCAAGGTCATCAACGGCGTGCGCAAGGCGTGCCAGGGACGGCCTGTCACCGAGGACGCGCTCGCCCAGCTCGGGCAGCGGGTCGAGGAGGCCGTGCGAGCCACCGGAAGCGCCGAGCTGACCACCCACGACGTGGGGCTGGCCATACTCGGACCCTTGCAGGAACTCGACCTCGTGGCCTACATGAGGTTCGCGTCCGTGTACCGGGCCTTCGACTCGCTCGACGACTTCGAAGCCGCCATCGCGGAACTCAGGCAGGTGAATCAGCGCCCCGCCGAGGACGACGACGTCCCGGACGCGGTGCGCCAGGAGACCGATCACGGGCAGCGCGGAACCGTCGAGGTTCCCGTGCCCGCCACCGCCGCCGACTGACCGCGGCCCGGACCCCTCGGGTCCTCCGGGCCCGCCCGCGGGCGGCGACCACAGACTTGCAGCGCACGGCCGTACCAACGGCGTGCGCGGCATCAGACACACACCGTGCCACGGGAAGTTCGCGGCACTTGAGCGCGTTTTAGCCTGTTACAGGGAGGCGGCATGACAGAGACGGCGAGCGGTCCGGCACGAGGTTCCCGCGCGAAGGGCGGAGCCAAGGCCAGCAAGGGACTGCGCATCGAGCGCATCCACACCACCCCCGGCGTGCACCCGTACGACGAGGTGGAATGGGAGCGCCGTGACGTCGTCATGACCAACTGGCGCGACGGCTCGGTCAACTTCGAGCAGCGTGGCGTCGAGTTCCCCGGCTTCTGGTCGGTGAACGCGGTCAACATCGTCACCAGCAAGTACTTCCGGGGTGCCGTCGGCACCCCGCAGCGCGAGGTGAGCCTCAAGCAGCTCATCGACCGCATCGTGAAGACGTACCGGAAGGCCGGCGAGGACTTCAAGTACTTCGCCTCGCCCGCCGACGCCGAGATCTTCGAGCACGAGCTGGCGTACGCCCTCCTGCACCAGATCTTCAGCTTCAACAGCCCGGTCTGGTTCAACGTCGGGACCCCCCAGCCCCAGCAGGTCTCCGCCTGCTTCATCCTGGCCGTCGACGACTCCATGGAGTCGATCCTCGACTGGTACAAGGAAGAGGGCATGATCTTCAAGGGCGGCTCCGGCGCCGGCCTGAACCTCTCCCGCATCCGCTCCTCCAAGGAGCTCCTCTCCTCGGGCGGCAACGCCTCGGGTCCCGTCTCCTTCATGCGCGGTGCCGACGCCTCCGCAGGAACGATCAAGTCGGGCGGCGCCACCCGCCGCGCGGCCAAGATGGTCATCCTGGACGTCGACCACCCCGACATCGAGGACTTCATCCAGACCAAGGTCAAGGAAGAGGAGAAGATCCGCGCCCTGCGCGACGCGGGCTTCGACATGGACCTGGGCGGCGACGACATCACGTCCGTCCAGTACCAGAACGCCAACAACTCGGTCCGCGTGAACGACACGTTCATGAAGGCCGTCGAGACCGGCGGCAAGTTCGGTCTCACCTCGCGCATGACCGGTGAGGTCATCGAGGAGGTCGACGCCAAGTCCCTCTTCCGCAAGATGGCCGAGGCCGCCTGGGCCTGCGCTGACCCGGGCATCCAGTACGACGACACGATCAACCACTGGCACACGTGCCCGGAGTCCGGTCGTATCAACGGCTCGAACCCGTGCAGCGAGTACATGCACCTGGACAACACGTCCTGCAACCTCGCCTCCCTGAACCTGATGAAGTTCCTGAAGGACGACGGCAAGGGCCACCAGTCCTTCGACGTCGAGCGCTTCTCCCAGGTCGTCGAGCTGGTCATCACCGCGATGGACATCTCCATCTGCTTCGCCGACTTCCCGACCGAGAAGATCGGCGAGAACACCCGCGCCTTCCGCCAGCTCGGCATCGGCTACGCCAACCTCGGCGCCCTGCTGATGGCGACCGGCCACGCGTACGACTCCGACGGCGGCCGCGCGCTCGCCGGCGCCATCACCTCCCTGATGACCGGTACGTCGTACAAGCGTTCCGCCGAACTCGCCGCGGTCGTCGGCGCGTACGACGGCTACGCCCGCAACGCGCAGCCCCACCAGCGCGTCATGAAGCAGCACGCCGACGCCAACACCTCGGCCGTCCGCGTGGACGACCTGGACACCCCGATCTGGGCCGCCGCCACGGAGGCCTGGCAGGACGTGATCCGCCTCGGCGAGAAGAACGGCTTCCGCAACGCGCAGGCCTCCGTCATCGCCCCGACCGGCACCATCGGTCTCGCGATGTCCTGCGACACCACCGGCCTCGAGCCCGACCTCGCCCTGGTCAAGTTCAAGAAGCTCGTCGGCGGCGGCTCGATGCAGATCGTCAACGGCACCGTCCCGCAGGCCCTGCGCCGCCTGGGCTACCAGGAGGAGCAGATCGAGGCGGTCGTCGCCCACATCGCCGAGCACGGCAACGTGATCGACGCCCCGGGTCTCAAGCACGAGCACTACGAGGTGTTCGACTGCGCCATGGGCGAGCGCTCCATCTCCGCGATGGGCCACGTCCGCATGATGGCCGCGATCCAGCCGTGGATCTCCGGCGCGCTCTCCAAGACGGTCAACCTGCCGGAGACGGCGACCGTCGAGGACGTCGAAGAGGTCTACTTCGAGGCGTGGAAGATGGGCGTCAAGGCGCTCGCGATCTACCGCGACAACTGCAAGGTCGGCCAGCCCCTCTCCGCCAAGACCAAGGAGAAGGAGAAGGCCGAGGTCACGGCCAAGGCCGAGGACACCATCCGTACCGCGGTCGAGAAGGTCGTCGAGTACCGCCCGGTCCGCAAGCGCCTGCCCAAGGGCCGTCCCGGCATCACGACGTCCTTCACGGTCGGCGGCGCCGAGGGTTACATGACCGCCAACTCCTACCCCGACGACGGTCTCGGCGAGGTCTTCCTCAAGATGTCGAAGCAGGGCTCGACCCTCGCGGGCATGATGGACGCCTTCTCGATCGCAGTCTCGGTGGGTCTGCAGTACGGCGTGCCGCTGGAGACGTACGTCTCGAAGTTCACGAACATGCGCTTCGAGCCGGCCGGCATGACGGACGACCCGGACGTGCGGATGGCGCAGTCGATCGTCGACTACATCTTCCGCCGCCTGGCGCTCGACTTCCTGCCCTTCGAGACGCGCTCCGCGCTCGGCATCCACTCCGCCGAGGAGCGTCAGCGTCACCTGGAGACGGGTTCCTACGAGCCCTCCGAGGACGAGCTCGACGTCGAGGGTCTGGCCCAGTCCGCGCCCCTCGCCCAGGAGCTGAAGGCCGTCGCCGCCCCGAAGACCGAGGCGGTCGTGGCCGAGCCCGCTCCCAAGCAGGTCCGCACCAGCGCCGAGCTGGTGGAGATGCAGCTCGGCATCCAGGCCGACGCCCCGCTCTGCTTCTCCTGCGGTACGAAGATGCAGCGGGCCGGTTCCTGCTACATCTGCGAGGGCTGCGGTTCGACGAGCGGTTGCAGCTGACACGGGCCGGACGGGCGGCGCGGCTGACGTCGCGCGCCTGCCGGGCGTAAGAGGCTGATCAGGGCGGTGGAGCGAGCAGTCGGCTCCACCGCCCTCGGCGTTGCCGGAGGCCGCCGCCGGGTCCGGCGGCGGACCGGGACGAATTCGCCTTTCCCATGAAACGATCAACGGCTAGTCTCCCTCCGCGCGCACGGAGCGTGCAGGGGGAGGGCGGGGGACATGGCCGACAAGGTGGTCGGATCGAGGAGAGGCCTGAACGCGGGGGTTCAGGCCGTGGCTGCGGTGGTGCTCGTCGCGGGCGTCTCGGGGGGCATATGGGGGATTTCGCGGATCCTTCCGAACAGCGGCGGCGGCGCCGACGACCCGGTCAGGTGTTCCGACCGGCTCAGCACCCCGCCGCCGAAGCGCGTCTCCGGTGTGCAGTTGTGCCAGGCGCTCAACCGCGCGGATCTGCCGGTTCTGCTCGGGACGCCGGACGAGCGCGCGCGGACGGCCGACGGCGACGACAGTTGGATCACCCTCGACGGCGGCACCAAGATCGCCAGCCCTGAGGCGAACGTGACCCTGAAGACGTACTCCGTGAAGCTGTCGGCCTCGGACGACCGGCTCTCCGTCTCACAGGGCCTGGATCTGCTGCCTAAGGCGGAGCCGAGACAGATCCTGGGCCACCCGGCGGTCCTCTACTCGGACCGGACGATCGCCCTCAGTCTCGGTTCGGGCAAGGCCGAGAGCGGCCCCGGTGGCGCCGCCCGCAGCCTGCTGGTCGCCAAGGACCCCAAGGGGGGCGGCGGTTCGTTCGAGATCTCCGTCTGGCGTCAGGACGGCGTGGCACCCGACGACGCGGCGCTGTTCCGCGTCGCCGAGCTGGTGCTGCCGACGGTTCCGGGCTGGAAGAGCGGCTGAACGCCCGCCGTCATACCCGCCGTCATCGGGCGGGCCCGCGGCGGCTCGGCACCGACGGCCGACGCGGCGCGGACCGGACGGCCGGCGCCATGCGGACAGCGCGGTCGGCGCAGGCAGGCGGTCGCCGGGCTGGGCCTCACGCCTCCTGCGGGTTGCCCATGACCCTCGCGAAGGTCGCCGGGTCGGTGTCGTAGCCGTGGATGCCCGCGTGGAACGTCCATTCACCGGAGTGGTCGCGCACGAACTCCCCGATGGTCGCGGCCGTCGAACCCAGGACGTCGCCGAAGTCGCCTTCCGTCAGCACGGTGTAGCCCTCGCGCAGACGGAAGGCGGGGTTCAGGACACCGACGAACGTCCGCGCCTCGGTGCGCTGCTGAATGAGGACCCCGACGACCACGCGCGCGTACCGGCTGTCCAGGCGGTCGAGTTCCAGGGTCATGACCTCGTCCCAGCCGAAGCCCTTGCCGTCCTTGCTGTCGCGGTTCAGATAGATGGTGCCGTCCGGCGAGCGACTGCCGAAGTACACCACGTAGTCCGGGTTGCCGTTCGGCGCGGACGCCAGAAACGTCGCCGCCACGATGTCGAGATCGGTCGCGGGCTCGCCCACGGGGCTGGGATCCCACTTGATCGCCAACTCGGCCTTGCGGATTCCCTTGTTGAGACCGTTCACCGGATGTCCCCTCCCCGTTCCTCAACAGTCGCCGGTCCAACTCCCCTGAGAGCAGGGCCGGTTGCCCATCGTGCCATGGGCGCCGGGGCGTGCGCCCGGATCCACTCCGCCGGAGCGTGACCGGCGCCACGTTCCGGGGCCTTACGATGGCGCGGTGCTGGTCAAGTGGATTCGCTGCACCGTGGTCGACCGCCGCGGTTTCGAACGCGGGCAGCGAAAGTGGGCGGGGCTTCTGGGGGAGCCGGGATTCCGGGGACAGGGGGGAGGGTGGAGTGTGGGACGGTCCGGTGTCGCGCACATCTTCTCCTTCTGGGAGAGCCGCGCCTTCTACGACTCCTTCATGGCCCGGTCCCACGACCGGCTCGCCGCGTCGCAGTCCGGCACCTTCAAGGATTCCCAGGTCAAGCTGTTCGACTACCGCTTCGACGTGAAGACCGGCTTCGAACCGCGTTTCACGGACTCCGACGTGGTCCGGGTCGCGCATTGCCGTGTCCACGAGGAACGCGCGGAACACTTCGCCCTGATGCAGGAGAAGGTCTGGAACCCCGCGATGGCCGGTTCGCCCGGCATGATCAGGGGCATGTTCGGCGAGGCGCCCGGCAGTGAGTTCCTGGTCCTGTCCATGTGGCAGTCGGCGGCCGAGCACGGGAAGTACCGCGCCGAGCGGCTGGAGCGGCTGGCGCTGCGCGCCCAGCTCGAGGCCGACATAGCGGCCCTCGCGGGAGACGTCGTGCAGCTCGAACCCGGCTGGATCGTCTGACGGCACCCCCCGTCGGGCGAACTGATGTGCGGGAAAGTGTGACCTGTACTGCCGGAACGGTGTGACCTGCGCCTTATGAGACCGTACGACCGCTCGAACGGAGCCGACACGATCTAGGGTTTTGGCATGGCACGACCACGGCGCATCGTCCTTGTCCGGCACGGCGAGTCGGTGGGCAATGCCGATGACACCGTGTATGAACGCGAGCCCGACCACGCACTGGCGCTCACGGAGACGGGGTGGCAACAGGCGGAGGACACCGGCAAACGGCTGCGCGAGCTCTTCGGAAGGGAGCGCGTAAGCGTTTACGTCTCCCCCTACCGTCGTACCCACGAGACCTTCCGCGCCTTCCATCTGGACCCCGAGCTCGTGCGGGTGCGCGAGGAGCCTCGACTGCGCGAGCAGGACTGGGGCAACTGGCAGGACCGTGACGACGTACGCCTCCAGAAGGCCTATCGCGACGCGTACGGGCACTTCTTCTACCGGTTCGCGCAAGGAGAGTCCGGCGCCGACGTGTACGACCGGGTCGGCGGCTTCCTGGAGAGCCTCTACCGCAGCTTCGAGGCCCCGGACCACCCGCCGAACGTACTGCTGGTGACCCATGGCCTGGCCATGCGGCTGTTCTGCATGCGCTGGTTCCACTGGACGGTCGCCGAGTTCGAATCGCTCTCCAACCCGGGGAACGCGGAGGTGAGGATGCTCGTTCTGGGGGAGGACGGCCGGTACACCCTCGACCGTCCCTTCGAGCAGTGGCGTGATCCGGAAGTCGTTCGGAGCCACCGGATAGAGTGGCAGGGCGATGATCGCTGACACCTCTCCCGACGGGCGCTTCGAGCGCGCCCTCGCCAGCCTGCGCGGACTCGCGGTGGGAGACGCGCTGGGCTCGCAGTTCTTCGTGCCCGCGAACTACCCCCTCCTCAAGCGCCGAGAGCTGCCGCCCCGTCCCTGGCAGTGGACGGACGACACCGAGATGGCCTGTTCCGTGGTCGCCGTCCTGGCCACGCACCACCGTGTCGACCAGGACGCACTGGCCCACTCCTTCGCCGACCACCACGACTTCGACCGCGGCTACGGCCCCGCGGTCAACCGGCTGCTGCGGCTGATCCGGGAGGGCGGAGACTGGCGCGAGCTCGCGTCGGCCCTCTTCAAGGGACAGGGCTCCTGGGGCAACGGCGCCGCGATGAGGATCGCTCCGCTGGGCGCCTGGTACGCAGACGACCCGGAGCAGGCGACCCACCAGGCGGAGATCTCCGCCTATCCGACGCACCAGCACCGCGAGGCCGTGGTCGGCGCCATGGCCGTCGCCGCGGCCGCCGCCCTGGCCGCCGACCCGGCGGGCCCGCCCAGCGCCGAGGCCCTGCTGGACGGCGTCATCGCGCTCGTACCCCGCAGCGCCGTGGGCGCCGGCCTGCGCCGCGCCCGCGACATGCTCGACTACGGCGACGCCGCGACGGTGGCCGCCGTGCTGGGCTGCGGACGGCGTACGTCGGCACACGACACCGTCCCCTTCGCCCTCTGGTCCGCGGCCCGCGCCCTGGGCGACTACGAGGAGGGCTTCTGGGCCACCGCCCAGGTCGGCGGCGACGTGGACACGAACTGCTCCATCGTCGGCGGCGTCATCGCCTCCGGAAAGGCCGGCGCGCCCCCCGGGCCGTGGCTGAAGGCGACGGAGACGCTGCCGGGATGGATGCCGGGGGGCGTGTCCGGCGGGTAGGCCGCGTGTCCGGCGGGTGGGTGGGCGGCTCGTGGGGTGTGCGGGGCGTGGCGGGCGGTGGTGTGTCGAGTACCGGGCTGCGGTGTGTCCAGGTGTCCGGGGGACCCGGCGGTTGGCATGTTCGGTGCGGTGGGTGCGTTCGGCGCCGTTCCTCGTACGGCTGCCGCGCGGAGCCCTTGGGATTCGTACTGCTGCTTCCGGGGATTCGTCGGGGACGCCTACGAAGGTCCCTGGATGCCGCGTGAAGCGGCCTCTGGGGCGCTCTGGGGAGGGCGGGCGCGGGGGTTGGACCTCGGAGGGCGCCGGGCTGTGTCACAGGCTTGCTACAGCCCCGTAGCGCCGTGGTGAGCCGCATGGCCCCTGGATACCCTGTGCGCCACGCCGCCCGTTGATCATGACGGGTGTGTGCCGACGAAACACCGGCTGACAGCCTCTCCGCCCCAGTGGCGTGATCCGGGCTGCCCGGTGACCGGCTGGGAGGGGATCCCTTGTCCGACATACCGTCCACGCCTGAGCGAGGAGACGAGGCATCGGAGCAGCGGAAGAGACCGGAGGCAGGCGAAGCGATTCCGGAGGCCGAGCCCCGGCCCACGGAGACACAGGAGCCCACGGACTCCACGGATCCTGCCGCGTCGGGGGGCGCGGAGGAGTCCGGGGGTGCGGGTGGCTCCGAGGGCACGGAGGAGTCCGGGGGCGCAGGTGGCTCCAAGAGAGCGGATGAGTCCGACGGTGCGGATGCGCCTGGGGCCGCCCGTGCCGGGGCCGCCGGTGCCGGGGCCGTAGGCGGGGCGCGGGCTCAGGCCGCCCGGCCGCCGCAGGCGAGGACGGGCAAGGCGGGCACATCGGCCGCCCCGGACGTGTGGTCGTCGGGGCTGTGGGTCACATCGCCCGCCCCGGTACGCACGCCCACGCTGTGGGCCGTGCTCGCGACCGGCGTGCTGAGCATGCTGCTCCTCGACGGCGGTCTCGGGATCAACCTCCTGCTGGCGGCGATCCCCGCCGGGCTCGCCGCGTACTTCGCCGGCCGGGCCGCCGGGCGCCGCCCGCGCGCGTGGAGCCTGGTCTGGGGCATCGGCGGCCTCGGCCTGCTGGCGGTGCCGGCTCTGCGGGACGCGGACTGGCCCTCGTTCCTGGCCGTCACGGCGGCCATCGGGCTCGGCTCGCTCGCGCTGAACGGCGGCCGCACCTGGCCCGCGATCCTGCTCGGCCCCATCAGCGTGATCAACTCGGTCGTCACCGGGGTCACCTGGGGCTGGCTCGGACTGCGGGAACGATTCGGCGGGGCCCGTCGCGGCGTCGGCGTCGGCCTGCGCTCGCTCGTGGTGAGCGTGCTTCTGCTGCTGGTCTTCGGCGCCCTGTTCGCCGGAGCCGACGCCGCCTTCGCCGATCTGCTCGGCGACCTGGTGCCGGACACCTCGGTCACCGGCGGACCCGTGCGCGTGGTGCTCCTGGTGGCGGGCCTGGTCGTGGCGCTGGCCGCGGCCCACACGGCGGCCGCGCCGGTGCGACTCGACCGGGTCGTGGTGCGCCCCGGGACCCCGCGCAACCGTGTCGAGTGGGCCCTCCCGCTGATCGTGCTCACGGTGCTCTTCGCGGCCTTCAACGCGGTCCAGCTCGTCGTGCTCTTCGGCGGCTACGACGCCGTGCTGAAGAAGACCGGCCAGACGTACGCGGAGTACGCGCGCCAGGGCTTCTGGCAGCTCCTGATCGTCACGCTGCTGACCCTGCTCGTCGTGGTGTTCGCGCTGCGCTGGGCGCCGCGGGACGGCGCCGGCGACCGCAAGCTGGTGCGGGGTGTGCTGGGAACTCTCTGCGCCCTGGCGCTCGTTGTCGTGGCATCCGCCGTGCGGCGTATGGACATGTACGTGGAGGCCTACGGGCTGACGCGGCTCAGGATCTCGGTGCTGGCCGGGGAGTTGTGGCTGGGCCTGGTCATCGTGCTCATCATGGCGGCCGGTGTCTGGGGTGCCCGTTGGCTGCCCCGCGTCGTCGCGGCCAGCGCGGCGGTCGGCGTCCTCGCGTTCGGGCTGATGTCGCCGGACGGCCTGATCGCCGAGAACAACGTCCAGCGGTACGAGGACACGGGCAAGTTCGACATCCTGTACGCCCGCGATCTGTCGGCCGACGCCGTACCGGCCCTCGACAAGCTCAAGGAGCCGGCGCGTTCCTGTGTGCTGAGTGCGATCGCCGACGAACTGGGCGAGGACGACACGCCCTGGTACGCGATGAGTTGGGGTGAGGCCCGGGCCCGGGACATCCTTCGTGACGACCCGCCCGCCGCGTCGGTCGACGAGAGCGTGTGCAACTCGCTGACCGAGGTGCCCGAGTACCGCTGACGCCTTCGGCCGATGCTCGGCGTGGCTGGTCTTCGGCGCCAACGGCGCGACCGGCGTCACCGGCACGAGCCGGGTCATCGGGACGACCGGCGTCACCGGTCGCCGATCGCCGGTGCGACCAGCCGGCGGTGCAACCGGCGTCACCGGCGGCCGGCCTGACCGGCCCGTACCGCTAGGACCGGCTGCGTACCGGCTCCGTACGGGCTGAGACCGGCTGCGTCTGCGCATGCCTGGGCCCGTACCGCGTATCACTGGACCGCGATCTCGGTCCGGAAGGGCGCTCTCGCCGCACCGGCGGGAGCGCCCTTGGGCTCACGGCGCCCGTGGGCCCACCGCAGGTGTCCCGGCGGTGCGGCGTGCGCCCTCAGCCCGCTGCCGGAGCCGCCGTCCCCGCGAGAGCTTCCATGTCGCTCTTGCGCACCCTGATCACCAGTGCGGCGGTGGTCAGGGCGAGCAGGGCCATGCCCACCGCCGGGATGAAGGCGGTCGAGATGCCGTGGGCGAGCACGTCATGCCCCCAAGGCGCGGGCAGTTGGTGGGTTTTGGCGAAGGCCGCCTTCTGCTCGGCCGAGCCGTCCGCCAGGAACTTCGGCATCTGCTTCTGGGCCTCGTCGCGGCTGGCCGAGCCGAAGACCGTGGTGAGGATGGAGAGGCCGAGCGAACCGCCCACCTGCTGGGTGACGTTGAGCAGACCGGAGGCCGCGCCCGCCTCGTGCTGGGCGACGCCGGAGACCGCGGTCACCGTCAGCGTCACGAAGTTCAGGCCCATGCCGAAGCCGAACAGCAGCATCGGTCCGAGAACTCCACCGGCGTACGAGTCGTCGGGGCTGATGAAGGTCAGCCAGCCGAGCCCGAGGGCGACGAGCGACGAGCCGGTGACCATGAACGGCTTGGGGCCGAGCACCGGCAGGAACCGCTGCGAGAGTCCCGCGCCGACCGCGATCGCGACCGTCACCGGCAGGAACGCCACACCGGCCGAGATCGGCGTGTACCCCAGCACGTTCTGCACGAAGAGCACGATGTAGAAGAACATGCCGAACATCGCGGCGGCGAGGCTCAGCATGATCAGATACGTGCCCGAACGGTTCCGGTCGGCGAACATCCTCAACGGGGTGATGGGTTCCTTCGCCCGCGTCTCGATGATCCCGAAGGCCAGCAACAGCACCGCGGCCGCGCCGAACGACCCGATCGTGAGACCGTCCCGCCAGCCGTTCTCCGCCGCGCGGATGAAGCCGTACACCAGGGACGCCATACCGGCCGTCGAGGTGAGCGCGCCCGCGACGTCGAAGCGTCCGGGGTGGCGCCGGGACTCGTTGATGTACATCGGCGCGAGAACGGCGATCAGGATGCCGATGGGCACGTTGACGAAGAGGACCCAGCGCCAGTCCAGCCACTCCGTGAGCATGCCTCCGGCGAGCAGGCCGATGGCGCCGCCACCTGCCGACACCGTTGCGAAGACGGCGAACGCCCGGTTCCGCTCCGGGCCTTCGGGGAAGGTCGTCGTGATCAGGGCCAGCGATGTCGGGGAGGCGATCGCGCCACCCACGCCCTGCAGGGCCCGCGCCGCCAGCAACTGCCAGGGCTCCTGAGCCAGTCCGCCGAGCAGCGAGGCGAAGGTGAACAGCAGGATGCCGGTCATGAAGACCCGGCGCCGACCGAGGATGTCACCTGCCCGTGCGCCGAGAAGTAGCAGGCCACCGAAGGTGAGGGTGTACGAACTGACCACCCATGTCAGGTCTGTCGTGCTGAAGTCGAGTGCGTCTTGAATGTGCGGGAGCGCGATGTTCACAATCGTCGCGTCGAGTACCACCATGAGTTGGCAGGCCGCGATGACGGTGAGCGCGATGCCGGGATGTCCCTCCCGGCGTGCCGCACCTGGATTGCTGTCCTTAATCAACTGAGAGGTTGTCACTATGCTTCCCCCACAAGTGAGTTAGTGAACGCACGCGTTCACTTGCGCGTCAACGGTAGTGACTCCCCGTCAGTGAACGCAAGCGTTCACTGAAGCCGCTGCCCGACGCGGACGACCCGGCCGCGCACACCCCTCGTCCGAAAGTCCGAACTCTCTGAAGTCCGAAGTCCCTGAAGTCCGAACTCCCTGAATACCGCTCCCTGTACGACGGAGACACTCTGATGGTTACTTCGCGTTGGACGGCCGCCCCCGCTCAGGCGCCCGCCTCGCGCCGTCGCGGCGCCGTTCTCGAGCGCGCGATCCTGGAAGCCGCCCTGGAGCAGCTCGGCGCGGTCGGCTGGAACGGCCTCACCATGGAGGGCGTGGCCGCCGGCGCGCAGACCGGCAAGGCCGCGGTCTACCGCCGGTGGCCCTCGAAGGTCGACCTGGTCGCGGACGCCCTCCAGGCCGGACTGCCGGACCTGACGCGAGCCCCCGACCTCGGCAGCGTCCGCGAGGATCTGCTCCAGGTGTGCCGCCGGGTGCGCGAGGCGATGTTCTCGCCGCCGGGAATCGCGCTTCGCTCGGTGCTTCACGAATGCGATGTCAGGCAGGCCGAGCGCTTCAATCTGGTCATCCGTGGCCGGGTTGTCGAACCCACGCTGCATCTGCTCCGCGAGGTCGTCCAGCGCGGTATCGACCGGGGCGAGGTGCGCCCCGAGGCCGCGAACTCGTACGTCTTCGACGCCGTCCCGGCGATGATGATGTACCGCGCCAAGGTGTGCGCGAGCGAATGGAGCGAGCGGGATCTCCAGGAGATGATCGACCAGATGATGGTCCCGTTGCTGTGCGTGCGGGTGGGCTGATCTTGCTGTGAGGGTCGTCCCCATCGGGCTGATCTTGTCGGCGTCATGGGTGGGCGGGGGATTGGCCGACTTGTCGGTGTGGGGCGGTTGGCCGGACCGGCCGGCCGGTGGGAGTGCCTGGGGTGACGGGCGCGCCTCGGCCGGCCCCGCCGGTGTCCGCGAGGCGGCTTCGCCGGTCCGCGTGGGGTTGGCTCTGGGGTGGCTCCGCCGGTGCGCGCCGGGTGGCACTGGGCAGCGTGACGGTCGACTCCGCCGGTGCAGGCGAGGGCTTTCCCGCGGCCCGGGGACCTGGGTGTCGCGCGGGGCTCCGGGCGGCGTAGTCTGAGGGCGCCATGCCGTACGAACCCCCCACTCATACCGTCGAGCGCTCCCTCCGCGCCACGACCGGAGCGAAGGTCATTGCCGGTGTCGACGAGGTGGGGCGCGGTGCCTGGGCAGGCCCCGTCACCGTCTGCGCCGCCGTCACCGGACTGCGTCGCCCGCCCGACGGGCTCACCGACTCCAAGCTCCTGACCGTCAAGCGCCGGACCGCGCTCGCCGTGGAGTTGGAGAAATGGGTGACGGCGTACGCCCTCGGGCACGCCTCCCCGGACGAGATCGACCGACTCGGCATGACGGCTGCGCTGCGCCTCGCGGCCGTACGCGCCCTTGATGCCTTGCCGGTCCGCCCCGACGCGGTCATCCTCGACGGGAAGCACGACTATCTCGGGGCTCCCTGGAAGGTCCGTACGGTGATCAAGGGCGACCAGTCCTGCGTCGCCGTCGCGGCGGCCTCGGTGATCGCCAAGGTGCAGCGCGACAAAATGATGGCCGAACTGGGCATCGACCATGCAGACTTCGGCTTTGCGGCCAACGCCGGGTACCCGTCGCCGGTCCACAAAGCCGCGCTGGAGGAGCGGGGCCCCACCCCGTACCACCGGCTGTCGTGGGCGTATCTTGATGCGCTGCCCCAGTGGCGGCACCTCAAGAAGGCCCGCAGCTTGACGGACGGAAACGTCCCGGAGATCGAAGGCCAGCTCGGCTTCGACTTCTGACGACTCCGTTCGCACTCATGTGCCACCCGCCGGGGCCCGTCGCACCGGCGTTTGATAGATATCAGCTCATGCCTCTCATTCCCGAGGAGCCTCAGATTCACGAGAGTGCCCAGGGTCCCCGCGTCACTCCGGCCAGTGGCCGTACCGCGCCGACCCCCCGCCCTGTACCCGGTCCCCGTCCCGCGGCCCCGCCGCGTCCCGGCCGTCCGGGTCCTGTCCGGCCGATGCCGGCCCAACGCACCCCGCGCGAGCCGGTCGTGGCCGCACCGGGGCCGTCCGCCAAGCCGGCCGCACCCGCGGCCGTCACCCCGCAGATCCAGCTCGTCCCGGCCTCGGCCGACGGTGCGCTGGACGCCGCGGAAGAAGCCGTCGACCTGCTGCTGGAGTCGGGCCGCGCCCCCGGTGAGGTGCTGGTGATCACCACCGGCGATCCCCACCCGTGGGCCGCGCACGAGCTCTCCTTCGGCGAGGCCGCCTACTGGGCGCAGCACGACGCCGGCGACGACGTCTTCTACGCCGACGCCGCTGCCGCGCCCCGCGCCGCTTCCCGTCCCGTGGTCGTGGTCGCGGTCAACGGTGGTTCCGGCGAGGTCGCCGCGACCGCCCTGCCCCTGGCCCTCGGCCGGGCCGGTGCCCTGCTGATCGTCTGCGGAGACCCGCAGCAGATCAACTCGGTCCTGGCCGCAGGCGTCTGAGCGCGTTCCGGACCCGGTCCGGAACGCGCCCGGCGGGACGCTGAGGGTGCCGCCACGGCGGCACCTGCACGGCGGTCCCTTCGGCGTACCCACACACGTCGAGTCCGCCGCGCACCTGCGGACCTGCTCAGCATCCCGTCCGATGCCACAGGTCGGCATCCGAATGCCGCAGGTCGGCATCCGAGCCGATGCCAGAGGGTGGCATCCCGGCCGGTGCCGCGGCCCCGAGCCCGACCGCTCCACATGCGCGCCTTCCTGTTTTCCACTGGCGCTCTCTGGAGTACTTGGTCCGGCATGTGCACGGTCACCTTGCGTGCACCGCGGCGCATCGCTGGGTTCGGCCTGCACGCCGACGGCGGCAGGCGTTCGGTGTATGCCCTCTCGATCGCCGAGCTTCGGCGTGCTCCGGATCGGGCCGCGCGCTCGTGCCGCATCGGTGCGCGAGTTGCACGGCCGCGGGTTCACCTAGCTGAGAGGGGCGAGGCACCACGGTTCGCCGGCGCGTGCTGAAGACCCCTTCGTACCGCCCGGCCGCGTGTGTGTACGGACCAGCGAATCGTCCGGCCGCCGTGTGCGGCCCGCCTTCCCCCAGGCGGGCCACCGGCTGTGACGGACCGGACCTCAGCGGGCGGCCGCCCGGCGCATCACCTCGGAGGCGACGCCGCCCGTGCGGGGCAGGGGCGGCAGCACCTCACCCACGTAGAACTCCGGGGCCGACTCCGAGTTGGGGCGGCGTCCGCCCCGGCCCTCGCCGAGCACTTGCCAGCCGTCACGTGTCAGCGTGATGTACGCACCGCACCGCAGCCCGTGGAGCGTGCAGGCGTCGCGCAGCCCCCACATCCAGGCCCCGTCCTCCTCCGTCCAGCGCGCGTCGCCTTCCCGGCAGTACAGCAGGACGGCCGTGCGCGCGGGAGTGCGGCGCCGCAGGTCGTGCGGGATGACCCGGCGAAGCTGTGCGAGCAGCGCGTTACGGAACATCCAGCCGTCGGCGGGTGCCGAACGCCGGGTGAAGGAGGCGCTCGCCAACAGCCGCTCGTCCTGGTCGAGCACCGCGACGACCGCGGTCGTCGGTCTGGGCCGGTGCCGGGCGTGAAGGCCGCTCACGACCTCACGGGGATCGCGCAGAAGCGGAATTCCGGCCGAGGCCCATTCGGCGGGTTCCAGCATGCGGGTGAGTGGGTTGGTGGAAGCGGCGGACAGGTCGGGAGACATGGTTGCCGCCGAGGACGGAGCGAATCCGAAGGTCACGGTCCTCCCTTCGGCTACGTGCCCGGACAGCGGGCGGGGTCGGACTTGGGGGAATGGCACGCCGCAGCAGAGCCCTACCGGACCACGGGCAAACCGTGCGGGGAGCGGAGCTCAATTCTTCCTGTCGAACTGGGTTGCGGCAACGAGCAATTGGGGCCACCGACCGTTTTCGGGCGATTAGCGTCCTATATACCTGCCCGGTGTTTCGAATAGCGACACACGAGTCACGCCTGTACGGCGAGGACCAGCGGCAACACTGCCTGGGCTCCCGCTCTGCGAAGCATCCGTGATGCCACCGCCAGCGTCCAGCCCGTGTCCGTGGCATCGTCCACCAGCAATACCGGACCCTCCGCTTCTCTCAGGACGTCGGCCAGCCGTGGCGGCACTGTCAGGGAGCCGTCCAGCGCCTTGAGCCGCTGCGCGCTGTTGCTGCGGGAGATCTGGGACGCCTCGCCGACGTACTCCACGGACCCCAGCAGCGGCAGCCGGCCGATCTCCGCGATCCGCGCGCCGAGCGAGTTGATCAGTTGCGGCCGCGAGCGCGAGGCGATGGTCACCACGCCCACCGGGCGCGGCGTCGCGTCGGGCTGCCCGGAGGCCCAGCCACCAGGGCCCTTCGCCCAGTCGGCCAGGACACCGACCACGGCCTGGGCGACATCGTCCGGAACAGGCCCGTCCGGGGCCTGCGGGGCGAGCATGGGCCGCAGCCGGTTGCCCCAGCCGATGTCCGAGAGTCGCCCCAGGGCGCGGCCCGGAGCGGCTTGTTCGCCGGCTGGGATGCGGCCCTTCAGGTCGACGCCGACCGCCGCCAGCCCGGTCGGCCACATCTTCCGGGGCTCGACCTCGACACCCGCGCGGTCCAGCTCGCCGGTCGCCGCGTCCAGCGCTGCCGCGGACACGGACTCCTGGAACCGCCCGCCGGCGCAGTTGTCACAGCGCCCGCACGGCGCGGCGCCCTCGTCGTCGAGCTGCCGCCGGAGGAACTCCATGCGGCAACCGGTCGTCGACACGTAGTCCCGCATCGCCTGCTGCTCGGTCGCCCGCTGCTTGGCGACCCAGGCATAGCGCTCGGTGTCGTACGTCCAGGGCATACCGGTGGAGATCCAGCCGCCCTTGACCCGGTGCACGGCCCCGTCCACGTCGAGCACCTTGAGCATGGTCTCCAGGCGGGATCTGCGCAGCTCGACCAGTGGTTCCAGCGCGGGCAGGGAGAGCGGACGCTCGGCCCTGGCCAGGACGTCCAGAGTGCGCCGCACCTGCTCCTCAGGGGGGAAGGCGATCGAGGCGAAGTACTCCCAGATCGCCTGGTCCTCCTTGCCCGGCAGGAGCAGGACCTCGGCGTGCTCCACGCCGCGGCCCGCGCGTCCCACCTGCTGGTAGTAGGCGATCGGTGAGGAGGGTGAGCCCAGGTGCACCACGAAGCCGAGGTCGGGTTTGTCGAAGCCCATGCCCAGCGCCGACGTGGCGACCAGTGCCTTGACGCGGTTGGCGAGCAGGTCCTCCTCGGCCTGCTGACGGTCGGCGTTCTCCGTCTTCCCGGTGTACGAGGCCACGGTGTACCCGCTCTGACGCAGGAACGCGGTGACCTCCTCCGCCGCGGCCACGGTCAGCGTGTAGATGATTCCCGAGCCCGGCAGGTCGTTCAGATGCTCGGCGAGCCAGGCCATCCGGTGCGCGGCGTCCGGCAGTCGTAGCACGTTGAGGCTCAGGCTCTCCCGGTCCAGGGGGCCGCGCAGCACCAGCGCGTCCGTGCTCACGCCGGTGCCGAGCTGCTCGGCGACGTCGGCCGTCACGCGCGCGTTGGCCGTCGCGGTGGTGGCCAGCACCGGGGTGTCGGGCGGGAGGTCGGCGAGCATGGTGCGCAGACGGCGGTAGTCCGGGCGGAAATCGTGACCCCAGTCGGAGATGCAGTGCGCCTCGTCCACCACCAGCAGGCCCGTGGCCGCGGCCAGCTTCGGCAGCACCTGGTCACGGAAGTCGGGATTGTTCAGTCGTTCCGGACTCACCAGGAGGACGTCGACCTCGCTCGCCGCCACCTCGGCCTGGATGGTCTCCCACTCCTCCGTGTTGGAGGAGTTGATCGTCCGTGCGCGGATTCCGGCACGGGCCGCCGCCTCCACCTGGTTGCGCATCAGCGCGAGAAGCGGCGAGACGATCACTGTGGGACCGGCGCCCTGCTCGCGCAGCAGGGCGGTCGCGACGAAGTAGACCGCGGACTTGCCCCAGCCGGTGCGCTGCACGACCAGCGCTCTGCGCTTGTCGGCCACCAGCGCCTCGATGGCGCGCCACTGGTCCTCGCGCAGCCGCGCCTCGCCCGCCGGCGCGCCGACGAGGCGGGCCAGGACGGCGTCGGCCGTTGCCCGGAGTTCTGCGCGGGTGGTGTCGTGTGCGTTGTCGGGGTCTGTGGGTCGCGGGTCTGCGTTGGTCATGGCTCCATGCAACCGGATGGGTCGGACAAAGCGCGAACGAGACGTCGAGCTGTGGACAACTTCTGTCGTGATCATGGTGACGGTTATCCACAGGCCCAACCGGAATCTTGCGATCCGCGGGATGGTCACCGCATGACTAATCGCGACGAATCGACCGGCACGTCCGGCGACAAGAACATCGGCTCGGTCAGCGGATACGGCTGGAACCCCGAGCGCGATCGATCCGGTGAGGAAGGCCTCGTAGGTGGCGAGGGCAGCGGGCGCACCGAATGCGGCCCGGGTGGCCGGAGCGGGCCGGGCGGCCTCGGCGCCGACGCGTGGAACGATCCGGACGGACGGTCCGGCGATGGGTTGGAGGGGTTGGACGGCCGCTCCCGCGAAGGGCTGGAGGGGCTGGACGGCCGCTCCCGCTCCCGTGAAGGACTGGAGGGGCTGGACAGCCACTCCCGCGCAGGCGCGGACGGTCTGGGCGGCCACTCCCGCGAGGGGCTGGACGGCTCGGGCGGCCGGACCGTCGACCGTCGGGACGGTCCAGCCGGTCGGCCCGGCCACGAGAGCCGGGCCCGGCCGGTCGGTCAGATCGGCCCGGTGATCCACGGCGGTCCGGCCATTCCTCGCGGGCTGCGCCACGGCGGCGACGCGGAGCGGACCCGCGACGATCATCACTCGGGCGGCGTGGGCCTTCCGGGCGGAGAGCATCAGGTGACTCTCCGCACCCCGGTGGAGCTGGCCGACGCGCTGCCCTATCTCCTCGGATACCGCCCGGACGACAGCATCGTGCTGGTCGCCCTTCACGACAGGGAGCGGCGGGGCCGGTTCGGGGGCCGGGCCCGGCTCGGCATCCCGGCCCAAGCCGACGACTGGCCGGCGGCCTCCGATCAGCTCGCCCAGGGGCTGGTGAAGGGGAGCGAGCGCCGGGGCAACCGTCCCGAGAGCATGGTGGTGTACCTGTGCCAGGAACCCGGGCGCGGTGAATCGGGCCGGGACGTCATGGAACGTCTGCGCCCGCTCGCACAGATGCTGCGGACGGCATGCGGGCGTCTCGACGTTCCGGTGATCGAGGCACTCTGCATCTCCGACGGACGCTTCTGGACCTACACCTGCCCGGGGCAGGGATGCTGCCCGCCGGAGGGCACGTCGATGGGGCTGCCGGGGACGTCCGTCCTCGCCGCCGCCGCGACGTACGCGGGCCTTCAGGTGCGCGGATCACTGAAGGACCTGACAGCCAGGTTCCAACCCTGGGAGTCCACGGCCGCGCTGGGGCAGGAACTCGCGCTCGACACAGCAAGCATCGCGCTCGTGCCGAGGATCCTCATGGACGACAGCCGGGCCGAGGTGGCCGAGGAAACCCTCGCCTTGGCCCGGCGGATCAGGGACCGGTTCGCCGCGGCCTTTCCCGTGTCGGGCACACGCCCGTCGGACCTGCGCGACGACGGACTCCTGGAGAACGACGAGGCCGCCACACTGATCCTCGGCCTCCAGGACCGCACGACCCGCGACCGCGCTGCCCAGTGGATGGAGGGCGACGAGGCCGCCCCGGCGCTTCGCCTGTGGCGGGCCCTGGCCCGTCGCTGCGTCGGCCCCTACCGCGAGCACGCCGCGGCACCACTCACCCTCGCGGGATGGGTCGCCTGGTCCATGGGAGATGAGCTGGAAGCGCGCGAGGCACTCGCCATGGCGCTCGGTGCCGACCCCGAGTATCTCTTCGCCCGCCTCCTCCACCAGGCCTGCAATGAGGGCCTCGACCCCGAATCCGTCCGCCGTTGCCTGCGCGCGGAACGCACGCACAGCGACCCGAGCGAGGTGGAAGGGCCGACCGAGGTGGAAAGGCCGACCGAGGGTGTGCAGCCGACCGAGGCAGAGCGGTCCACCGAGGACATGCGGTCGATCGGCACGGAACCGCCGATCGACACGGAACGGCCAACCGAAGCGGAACGCCCGGTCGACTCCTGCCCGCCCCTGCCGTCCGCCGACTCCACGCCGCTCGGTTCCCCCACACCGGCCGACCTGCCCACGAGTCCAGCCGCCGCACCGCCGACGGCCACCGACCCAAGGACATCGGCCGGGCCGCCCTCGACGGCCACTCCGTCGAGGACGTCCGCCACCTCACCCGCGACGGCCACCCCGCCCACAACACCGGCCATCCCCACCTCTACGGCTGCCACGCCGACGACGGCCGCCCCCCTCTCGACGCCCGCCGCACCGCGCCGCCGCCGGCCTCGTTCCGCGGCGAGCGGCGGCGGCCGGGCGACCCGGCGCGGCCCTGGGGCCTCGACCCCCCAGGGGCGCCGCCCGGCGGGCGACGCCTCCCCAACCGGAAACCGGCCCCGGCGAGCTGCGGACCGGGCCGACGGCCAACGGCGAGGGCCGGAGAACGGCGAGCGACATGGCGCCGGGGAGGAAGGGTGAGCTTCCGGGGCACGCCACTGCCCGACGGCGGGTCCCTCGACGGGCCGGGGCAGGACCCGCGCTGTCGGCCACCGTCCCACCGACGCTGGAGCGACCGGTGCCCGGCCCCACCGCCATTCGGTCGGCTTCCTGGTCAAACGCGTGACCCGGGACCGGGCTGGCCCGTTCACCTGAGTGGCGGAATCCGTGGCCGGATTGCGCCGCCCCAACGCCGCCAACCCCGCGGAGCCCCCACCCGGAGCCCAGCGCACTCCAGGCGCATCGAGCGCGGAGGAAGCAAGCCCATGTCCATGCCCCATCCGTCCTCGGCGCCCGACGGCGGTCGCCCGTCCGGTCCCGAGCCCGCACAGCCCGCCGGACGCGGGGGCGCTCCGGCGGCCCCACGGCCGGGCCGCGAACCCGGCGCGCCCTTGCTCCCGGCAGGGCGCGGTCCCGGTGCTCCGCGGACGCCCCTTCCCGTGCCGGGCCGGCCGGCGGATCTGCCCCCGGCCCACACCACCCTGATCTGTGCCGCCCTGCCTGGACTGGTGATCTCGACGGAGGAAGGACAGCTCACCGGCCGTGGCCTCGAGGGCTTCTACATGGCGGGCCGACGGACTCTGTCCCGTTGCCTCGTGCGGGTCGCGGGCCGGGAGCCGCTGGCCATGCAGGCCCGGATGCTCGCGGCCGACCGCGCCCGCTTCGTGGGTACGTTGCGCGCCTGCCCCGACACCGGTCCGGACCCGGACGTGATCGTCGAAAGAACCCGCCAGGCGGACGGCGTCGAAAGGATCACCCTGCGCAGCTCGGCTCTTCGCGCCCTGCGCCTGCCCGTCGAGGTCGCCCTCGGGACGGACCTCGCGGAACTGGGCGACGTCGCCTCGGGCCGGGCCGGAGCCGAGCTGCCCGCGAGTGTCCACGCCGCCGGTCTGCGCTGGTCGAGCCCCACGGGCCATGTGATCGTCTCCGCCGATCCGCCGCCCACCGACGCCCTGGCTTCGGCGGGACTGCTGCGCTGGGAAGTCGAACTGGCGCCGGGCGGCTCGCTCACGCTGGAACTGCGTGTCAGACCGGACGGCCAGGGGCCGCTCAGAGCGGCGGGCCGGGGCGCGGCGAGCCCGTTCGCCGAGGCCCGGGTGGTGAGCGGCGAGCCCGGAGCCAAAGCGCTGCTGAGAACCAGCGTCGACGACCTTCGAGCCCTGCTGCTGCGCGACTCCCGGCACCCGGCCGACACCCACCTCGCGGCGGGAGCGCCCTGGCGCTGCGGGCTGGCTCCGGCCGAGGCACTGGCAGCGGCCCGGATGACCCTGCCGCTGGGCACCCGTCTCGCCGCCGGCACGCTGCGCACTCTGGCCCGCACCCAACTCGCCGGTCCGGGACCGCACGCCGGACTGATCCCGGGACCGCTCCGGGACAGCGGGCCGCACCTACCGCCCGGCTGCACGGCGACCGAGGCCACCCTGCTCTTCCCCGTGCTTCTCGCCGAGGCCTGGCGCTGGGGGCTGCCCGAGCGGGAGGTGGAGGAGTTGCTGCCCGCGGCCGAACGGTGCCTGGAGTGGCTGCGGACCACGATCGGCGACGGCACCTATCTGCCCGACCCCCAACCGGGCGGACCGTTCCGCTGCGAGACACAGGCACACGCCCATCGCGCCGCGCTGCTGGGCGCCGATCTGCTCGACGCGCACGGACGGACCGGCGGCACGGGGCTGCGGCAGTGGGCCCGGGCGATGCGGGGGGCGTTCCGCGACGACTTCTGGATCGAGGACCCGGCCGGCGGCCGACCGGCCGCCGCCCGCACCAAGGACGGACGCCCCGTGCCTCAGCTCGGCTCGGGCGCCGCCCATCTCCTCGACACAGGCCTGTCGGGCGCGGGTGAGCACGCCCCCGGTCTGCTCGACAAGGCGCGGACCGAGCAGCTTGCGCGGCTGCTCGGCGGTCCGCCCATGGACTCGGGCTGGGGGCTGCGCAGCCTCGGGGCGAAGGAGGCGGCGTACAACCCGTTCGGTCATCGCAGCGGGGCGGTACGGGTCCACGAGACGGCCGTCGCCGTCACGGGGCTCGCCGCCGCGGGCCACGAGAAGGAGGCCGGCTCCCTCTTGCGTGGCGTACTGGCGGCGGCCGAGTCCTTCGGCGGCAGACTGCCCGAGATGTACGCGGGGGAGCAGCGCGCGCGGGGGAGTGCGCCGGTTCCTCATCCGGCCGCCTCCCGGCCCGCGGCCACCTCGGCCGCCGCAGGGGTACTGCTGCTCTGCGCCCTGGCAGGGATTCGCCCCGATGCGCCCGCGGGCACAGTGACCCTGCGCCCGTTCCGGGCCGCGCCTCTGGGAGAGATCGTGCTGACGGGCCTGCGGATCTCGGGCGCTCCCTTCTCCGTGCGCGTCAGCAGACTCGGGCTCGCCATGGTCGAGGAAGCGGGTGACGGACTGCAGTTGGGGGTGTGACGCCGCGGGAGGCGTCGTCGACCGGCTTCCGGGCGGCGGTGCGCCGTACGGGACCGAAGTCGATCAACCTTGTACCGGGCTTCCGAAGGAGGTGTTTATCGTCAGGCAGACGACTATGATCGCGGCATGCCCTACGACCCGTCAGCCTTTCCGCCCTTCGCCGTGACCGTGGACCTGGTCGTGCTGACCGTGCGCCGCCATGCCCTGTGCGCGCTGGCGGTACGGCGGGGCGAGCAGCCGTTCCAGGGGCGATGGGCGCTGCCCGGCGGATTCGTGCGGACCGACGAGGACCTGGCGCAGGCCGCGGCCCGTGAGCTGGCCGAGGAGACGGGACTGTGCGCCCACGACCCGTCGGTGCCCGCACAGGACAACGGCGCGCACCTCGAGCAGCTCGCGACCTACGGCGACCCGAAGCGCGACCCCCGGATGCGGGTGGTGAGCGTCGCGCACCTGGCCCTCGCTCCCGACCTGCCCGCTCCGCGCGCGGGCGGTGACGCGAACAGCGCGCGCTGGGCGCCGGTCGAGGAACTGCTGCAGCAGGGCGGATACGGGCGGGACGGGGAGCAGGCGGCACCGCTCGCCTTCGATCACGCGCAGATCCTCTCGGACGGTGTGGAGCGCGCCCGGTCCAAGATCGAGTACTCGTCGCTGGCGACCGCCTTCTGCCCGACGGAGTTCACCGTGGGCGAGCTGCGTCGTGTCTACGAGGCCGTGTGGGGCGTGGCGCTCGACCCGCGCAACTTCCACCGCAAGGTGACCGGCACACCGGGCTTCCTCGTGCCCACCGGAGGCACGACCACGCGCCAGGGCGGCCGCCCCGCCCAGTTGTTCCGTGCGGGCGGCGCCACGCTGCTCAACCCGCCGATGCTGCGCCCCGAGGTCTGAGGAAGGCCGCGAACGCGGTTCCGGGCGCCGGGACCTCGGCGCCCTCGTCGGAGCCGCGAGGCCTGCCGGAGGCGAGCCGCATGGTGTCGCATGGTGCCCGGAAAATCCGGAATGTCGCGCTATCTTGCTTTGAGTGATCCAGGCCATCGGACTGACCAGCAACTCCCGCAAGGCGCGTCCGCCCGCTGTCGACGACCTGTCCTTCGAGGCGCACGCGGGACACGTCACGGCGCTCCTCGGAGCCCCGGGCGCGGGCAAGACGACGGCCCTGAGACTCATGCTCGAACTCCAACAGGGCCGCGGAGTCACCTACTTCCGGGGCAGGCCGTTGCATCGGATCGCCCATCCCGCCCGTGAGGTCGGTGTACTCCTGGGCGAGGTGCCGGGTCATCCGGCACGCACGGTCCGAGGTCAGCTCCGCATGCTCTGCGCCGCCGCCGGGGTACCCGCGCGCCGTGCGGACGAAGTCCTCGAAGTGGTCGGGCTCGTCAGCCTGCGGGACGAGAGTCTGGGCACGCTCTCCCGCGGCATGGACCGCCGGCTCGGGCTCGCCTGCGCTCTCCTGCCCGATCCCCACACCCTCGTGCTCGACGCCCCCGCGGGCGGACTGTCCGTCAGGGAAGGCCGTTGGCTGCACGGGATGCTGCGCGCGCACGCGAACCAGGGCGGCACCGTGCTGTTCACGACGGACGACCCCAAGGAGGCCGCACGGACCGCCGACCGGGTCGTGACGCTGGAGCGGGGTCGCCTCGTCGCCGACCAAGAGGCCGCCGAGTTCGCCCGCACCCGGCTCCGGCCGCGCGTCGCCGTCCGCAGCCCGCATGCCGCCCGGCTGGGCTCCCTGCTGACCAAGGAAGCCCGAACGGCGCAGCGCTCGGTGGAAGTCGTGCGCGAGGAGGGCAACCGGCTCTCGGTGTACGGCAGCACCTGCGCCGACGTCGGCGAGACGGCCTTCCGGCACGGCATCCTCGTACACCAACTCGCCGACGAGACAGGAGACATGGGGCCCTCGTCGGCCAAGGCGCCGTCGGAGGAGGGTGAGCGACCCGCCGAGGAGCCGGGCTCCAAGGACGAGCCAGGCTCCGCGGACGAGCCGGGCCTCGCCGAGACCCCGGCCTCGGACGACGCCTCCGCCCTTCCGCCGCCCATTGCCGTACGCCAGGCCCGGAGCCCGCTGCGCCCCCTGCGCTACGAACTGCGCAGGGCCGCCGGTGTCGGTACCGGCTACTTCACGGCGGCCGCCGTTCTCGTCACCTCGGTCCTCCTGTCCCTCCTGCTGGCCAGAATCGGTCACACGCCGCAGCCGCGTCTGCTGGCCGCGTGGCCGCGGGAACTCCCGCTCCCGCCCGCTGCGCTCGGCGCCGGACTGCTGGGAGCCGTCGCCTTCGGCGAGGAGTTCCGCCACCCCGCCCTGGCCGCGGACCGCGGCACCGTCCCGCGCCGGCTGGGACTGCTGACCGCCAAGCTCCTCTTCGCCTCGGCCACCGCGCTGACACTGGCGTTCCTCACCGTGGGATGCGACCTCGAAATGCTCTACCTCGTCTACGGACGGGAGCTCGCCGGAGTTCCGTCGGACTGGCTGTCGCTGAGCGCGAGTTGGTTCGGTCTCGTGGTGGGCTGCGCGTGGGCGGGCGTGCTGGCGGCCGGCGTCTTCCGGTCCACCGCCGCCGGGCTCGCCGCGGTCCTCGCGGTGCCGGTCGTCGTCGTACCGCTCGTACAAAAAGCCTTTGAGGGACCGTCTGTGCGGTCGGCGGCCGGGTTCCCGGAGCGGCTCCGGGAGCTGGTCCTCATGCAGTGGCCGTTCGGCGGGGAGCGCTACCTGGCGGCCGTCGTGCGGGTACTCGCCCAACCCGTGGGCGAAGCACTGCTGTTGTCGCTCACCGCACTGCTCTGCACATATCTGCTCACGACCCTGCGGAGCCGGGCCCGATGACGACCGTCCGCACCCTTCCGTTCCCCCTGTGCGCACAACTCCCCGGAGAACGCCCATTTCTTTCCGATAAGGCGTCAATTGCGACGGTGTGAGCGATCACCCTTTCGTGTGCTTTTCACCAAAGACCTCAAGGCAGTTGGAACCGGCGCCGACAAAAGACCCGTGAGTATCCTTGCGCAGACCATGATGACCGCCGCCCGTTCCTCAGACTCCGGCCTCGCCGGACCGGGCGAACTCGACCGTTACCCCTATGCCGACGCGCCCGGTGCCGACCGCGTCGGTCCCCCTGTGTGGGAGAGCGCCGAGCCGGAGCTCGGCCGCGTCGGCCGACGCGCCGCCGGCAGCCGCGGCCGCGGACTGCACGGCCAACTCGTCCAGCAGCTCGGCCAGATGATCGTCTCCGGAGACCTCGGCGCGGACCGTCCGCTCGTGCCGGAGGAGATCGGCCAGCGATTCGAGGTCTCCCGGACCGTCGTCCGTGAGTCGCTCCGCGTCCTGGAGGCCAAAGGGCTGGTCAGTGCCCGCCCGAACGTCGGCACGCGCGTGCGCCCCGTCAGCGACTGGAACCTCCTCGACCCGGACATCATCGAGTGGCGGGCCTTCGGTCCGCAGCGGGACGACCAGCGGCGCGAGCTGAGCGAGCTCCGCTGGACGATCGAGCCGCTCGCCGCGCGCCTCGCGGCCGGACACGGGCGCGAGGAGGTCCAGCAGCGCCTCGGCGACATGGTCGAGATCATGGGCCACGCCATGTCGCAGGGTGACGCCCTGACCTTCTCGCGGGCCGACACCGAGTTCCACTCGCTGCTCATCCAGCTCGCGGGCAACCGGATGCTCGAGCACCTCTCGGGGATCGTGTCGGCGGCCCTCCAGGTCTCCGGCAGCCCGGTCACCGGCTGTGACCGGCCGAACGAGGCCTCGCTGGGTCACCACGCGCGCATCGTCGACGCCCTGGCGGCGGCGGACGGCGCGGCGGCCGAGACGGCCATGCGGCAGCTCCTCACCGTCCACCCCGAGGTGGAGCGTGTCGTGCCCGCGCCGCGCGAGCACTGATCGCGCGGCGGGGGTGACGCGGTCCGGAGCGTGTGCGCTTCCGTGGCGGCGTCGGACCCGAGAGTCATCACCCGTCGGGACCTCACCGAATCCTTCCCGGATGAGGTGAGGTCCCGACGGTGCGACCGGGCGGCGGATCATGAACTAACCTGGATTGACAGGATCTGTCATCTTTTGGGCACTTACGGGGTGTGACTCGGGCCACGCAGATTGGGCGTAACGCTCTTCGGGGCAGCGCGATGACCTAAGAGGTGATAGCCGAGGAAGGAATACAGACGCCGTGTGTGGCGCTGTGCATCTTCCCGGTCCCCGCCCGCGCCGTCGGCCCATCCCCAGTCGGCGGTCGTCGGTTCCTGTCCACAGCGGACAGGGCCGGAAGCCGTTTTCCAACGTTCCGAGAGGTTGTTCGTGTCGGCCAGCACATCCCGTACGCTCCCGCCGGAGATCGCCGAGTCCGTCTCTGTCATGGCGCTCATCGAGCGGGGAAAGGCTGAGGGGCAGATCGCCGGCGATGACGTGCGTCGGGCCTTCGAAGCTGACCAGATTCCGGCCACTCAGTGGAAGAACGTACTGCGCAGCCTCAACCAGATCCTCGAGGAAGAGGGTGTGACGCTGATGGTCAGTGCCGCGGAGCCCAAGCGCACCCGAAAGAGCGTCGCAGCGAAGAGTCCGGCCAAGCGCACCGCCACCAAGACCGTGGCGGCCAAGACGGTGACTGCCAAGAAGGCCACCGCCACCGCGGCTCCGGCTGCCCTCGCCGACGATTCGGCCGAGGACGCCTCCGCAGGCAAGCCCACCGCAGCCAAGAAGACGACGGCGAAGAAGGCCGTCGCCAAGAAGACGGTCGCCAAGAAGACGGCGGCCAAGAAGACGAGCGCCAAGAAGGACGACGCCGAGCTCGTCGACGAGGAGACGGTCGAGGAGACCCCCGGCAAGCCCGGTGCGGAGGAGCCCACCGAGGACGGCGCCCAGGGCTTCGTCCTGTCCGACGAGGACGAGGACGACGCGCCCGCGCAGCAGGTCGCGGCCGCCGGTGCCACCGCCGACCCGGTCAAGGACTACCTCAAGCAGATCGGCAAGGTCCCGCTGCTCAACGCCGAGCAGGAGGTCGAGCTCGCCAAGCGCATCGAGGCCGGTCTGTTCGCCGAGGACAAGCTGGCCAACGCCGACAAGCTCGCCCCCAAGCTCAAGCGTGAGCTCGAGATCATCGCCGAGGACGGCCGCCGCGCCAAGAACCACCTCCTGGAGGCCAACCTCCGTCTGGTGGTCTCCCTGGCCAAGCGCTACACCGGTCGCGGCATGCTCTTCCTGGACCTCATCCAGGAGGGCAACCTCGGTCTGATCCGCGCGGTCGAGAAGTTCGACTACACCAAGGGCTACAAGTTCTCCACGTACGCCACCTGGTGGATCCGTCAGGCGATCACCCGCGCCATGGCCGACCAGGCCCGCACCATCCGTATCCCGGTGCACATGGTCGAGGTCATCAACAAGCTCGCGCGCGTCCAGCGCCAGATGCTCCAGGACCTGGGCCGTGAGCCCACCCCGGAGGAGCTGGCCAAGGAACTCGACATGACCCCCGAGAAGGTCATCGAGGTCCAGAAGTACGGCCGTGAGCCCATCTCCCTGCACACCCCCCTGGGCGAGGACGGCGACAGCGAGTTCGGTGACCTCATCGAGGACTCCGAGGCCGTCGTCCCGGCCGACGCGGTCAGCTTCACGCTCCTCCAGGAGCAGCTGCACTCGGTCCTCGACACCCTGTCCGAGCGCGAGGCGGGCGTCGTCTCGATGCGCTTCGGTCTCACCGACGGTCAGCCGAAGACCCTCGACGAGATCGGCAAGGTGTACGGCGTGACCCGTGAGCGGATCCGCCAGATCGAGTCGAAGACGATGTCGAAGCTGCGTCACCCGTCGCGTTCGCAGGTGCTGCGCGACTACCTCGACTAGGCCTCGGCCGCACGTCGACCAGGGCCCGGCCTCCTCTCGGAGGCCGGGCCCTCGCCGTGCGCGCGGAATGCGTGTGATCGCCTGCTGGATCACTCTGGGTGTTCCACGACCCTCCCAGTGTGAGGAGCGCGCATGCGCCGTCCCTACGCCCCGACGCTGGCCCTTGCGGCCGCCACCGCGGTGATATCACTGACCACCCCCGCCCTGGCGTCCTCCGACAGCGTTGTCATAGGAAGCCGTCCGGTCCAGATCTCCGACAGTCCGTGGACGGTCGCCCTGTCCAGCCGTGACCGGTTCGGGGGTACGCGCGCAGGACAGTTCTGCGGAGGAGTGGTCGTCGGTCCGACCACCGTCCTGACCGCGGCCCACTGCCTCGGCGAGGACGTGCTGGGGGCGCCACCACGCGACGACCGCGATCTGAAGGTCATCGCGGGCCGCGGGGACCTGATGTCCCGCGACGGCAAGGAGATCGCCGTGAGCGACATCTGGGTCAACCCGCACTACGACAGTGATACGAACGCCGGGGACTTCGGCGTGCTGACCCTCGCCGAGCCGCTGCCGGCCGCCTCCGTGATCCGAATGGCCCCCTCGGGGGATCCGGCGTACGAGCCGGGGACCGCCGCCACCGTCTACGGCTGGGGCGATCTGACGGGCGGCGGTGACTACGCGAGCAGCCTGCGGGCCGCGGATGTGCACGTGCTCTCCGACACGGCCTGCGAGCGGGCCTATCCCGGCGACGAGTCCGGCACCTACGACGCCGCGTCCATGGTCTGCGCCGGAGAGCCCGCCGGCGGCCGTGACGCCTGCCAGGGGGACAGTGGCGGGCCGCTGGTCGCCCAGGGCCGTCTCATCGGCCTGGTGTCCTGGGGGAGCGGCTGTGGGCGCCCGGGGAGCCCAGGGGTCTACACACGGGTCTCAGAGGCCGTCCAGGCACTGAAGGCAGGCCGCTGAGAACTCTCGACGATGCGGTACGAGTGTGGGCGGTCACTCCCTGTCTCCAGGGTGTGACCGCCCACTCACCGGCCTGTCGCCGGTACCCGCTCGTCGTTGATGCGAAGGTCAGCGTTCTTCGTCGTTGACGCTCTCGGGAACGGACGTCAGCCGCTCCGTCTCGTCCTGTATCTCAGCGGCGATCTTCTTGAGTTCCGGCTCGAACTTGCGACCGTGGTGGGCGCAGAAGAGCAGTTCTCCGCCGCTCAGGAGGACGACGCGCAGATATGCCTGGGCGCCGCAACGGTCGCAGCGGTCAGCGGCCGTCAGCGGGCTCGCGGGGGTCAGAACAGTAGTCACGTCGCCTCTTCTCTAGCTCGACGAGCTGTCGTACCAGGGTCAACATCCAACCAGGCCGAAAACGTTCCCGCTCGCGGCTTTTCCTCGAAATTTTCTTTCGAGGCGGCTGTCTGCTGCCGGGTGGCGGCGAATGAGCCGTATTGCGTGTCTTTGTGTCTGTACGGGTTCGCGCTGTCTGTCAGGTGTCGGTCCTCCCGGCTGGATTGCCGGTTGTTCATGAGGACGTGCCCGGAGCCTAAATGGTTCATGCCTCGAAGGGAACGTGATATGTACTTCACTCCATCGAGGGATCGAACACCCATGCGATCCTGGACTAGGGTGAGTTCGTGCGAGGGTGGTGCTACAACGGCTCTACCAGGCCTCGGTACCCTCTGAACGGCGACCGAAGCCGGGCCCTTACCCCAAAGGGTCTCCCATGAAATTCAGCGAGGAGCGAACCGCGTGACCGCCGATACGTCCGTGCCGTCCACAGCGCTGCTGACCGGAGCAGACCGGGACGGCTCCAACTACACCGCGCGGCACCTGCTCGTCCTTGAAGGGCTCGAGGCAGTGCGGAAGCGCCCGGGCATGTACATCGGGTCGACCGACAGCCGCGGCCTGATGCACTGCCTCTGGGAGATCATCGACAACTCCGTGGACGAGGCCCTCGGGGGCTACTGCGACCACATCGAGGTCATCCTGCACGACGACGGCTCCGTCGAGGTGCGCGACAACGGCCGCGGCATCCCCGTCGACGTGGAGCCCAAGACCGGCCTCTCCGGCGTCGAGGTCGTCATGACCAAGCTGCACGCCGGCGGCAAGTTCGGCGGCGGCTCCTACGCGGCCTCCGGCGGTCTGCACGGCGTGGGCGCCTCGGTCGTGAACGCGCTCTCCGCCCGCCTGGACGTCGAGGTGGACCGCAGCGGCCAGACCCACGCCGTGAGCTTCCGCCGCGGCACCCCGGGAGCCTTCAAGGCCGACGGTCCCGACGCCGCCTTCGACGCGAGCAGCGGCCTGCGCAAGCTCAAGCGGATCCCGAAGACCCGCACCGGCACCCGCGTGCGCTACTGGGCCGACCGCCAGATCTTCCTCAAGGACGCCCGCCTCTCCCTGGAGCACCTCCACCAGCGTGCCCGCCAGACCGCCTTCCTGGTGCCGGGCCTGACCCTCGTCGTCCGTGACGAATTCGGACTCGGCGAAGGCGGCAGCAAGGGCGAGGAATCCTTCCGCTTCGACGGCGGAATCAGCGAGTTCTGCGAGTTCCTGGCCTCCGACAAGCCGGTCTGCGACGTCCTCCGCTTCACCGGCCAGGGGACCTTCAAGGAGACCGTCCCGGTCCTCGACGAGCACGGCCAGATGACGCCGACCGAAGTCACCCGCGAGCTCGGCGTCGACGTCGCGATGCGCTGGGGCACCGGCTACGACACGACCCTGAAGTCGTTCGTGAACATCATCGCCACGCCCAAGGGCGGCACCCACGTCGCCGGCTTCGAGCAGGCCGTCGCCAAGACGATGAACGAGGTCCTGCGCACCAAGAAGCTGCTGCGCGTCGCAGAGGACGACATCGTCAAGGACGACGCGCTCGAGGGCCTCACCGCCGTCGTCACCGTGCGTCTCGCCGAGCCGCAGTTCGAGGGGCAGACGAAGGAAGTCCTCGGCACCTCGGCCGCCCGCCGCATCGTGACGAACGTGGTGAACAAGGAACTCAAGGCGTTCCTGACCTCCACCAAGCGGGACGAGGCCGCGCAGGCGCGGGTCGTCATGGAGAAGGCCGTCGCCGCCGCGCGCACGAGGATCGCGGCCCGTCAGCACAAGGACGCACAGCGCCGGAAGACGGCTCTGGAGTCCTCCTCGCTGCCCGCCAAGCTCGCCGACTGCCGCAGCGACGACGTCGAGCGCAGCGAGCTCTTCATCGTCGAGGGTGACTCCGCGCTGGGCACGGCGAAGCTGGCCCGCAACTCCGAGTTCCAGGCGCTCCTGCCGATCCGCGGCAAGATCCTCAACGTTCAGAAGGCGTCCGTGACGGACATGCTGAAGAACGCCGAGTGCGGTGCGATCATCCAGGTCATAGGAGCCGGCTCCGGGCGGACCTTCGACATCGACGCCGCGCGCTACGGGAAGATCATTCTCCTCGTCGACGCCGATGTCGACGGCGCGCACATCCGGATCCTGCTGCTGACGCTCTTCCAGCGCTACATGCGCCCGATGGTCGAGGCGGGCCGGGTGTTCGCCGCGGTCCCGCCACTGCACCGCATCGAACTCAGCCAGCCCAAGAAGGGGCAGGACAAGTACGTGTACACGTACTCGGACCGTGAGCTGCGGGAGACGGTGCTGGAGCTGCAGCGCAAGGGCGTGCGCTACAAGGACTCGATCCAGCGGTACAAGGGTCTCGGAGAGATGGACGCCGATCAGCTCGCCGAGACGACGATGGACCCGCGCTTCCGGACACTGCGCCGCATCAACATCTCCGACCTGGAGGCGTCCGAGCAGGTGTTCGACCTCCTGATGGGGAACGACGTGGCACCACGCAAGGAGTTCATCTCCAGCTCGGCAGCGACGCTGGACCGCTCACGCATCGACGCGTAACCCTCCGGGGCGCCACCGGGTGTGGTGCCGCCTCTAGTGGACGGGTAGGGGCCGTGTTGGTACATCGGACATGCGATGTACCAACACGGCCTCTTTCCATGCCTGGCGGACCGCGGGTTGCGTCGCTCGGCCACAGCCACCTTCTGATTGTCTCTGGCTGCGGGCGCGTGGTGGTCTGGGCGCAGCCCCACGGGCCTGAGTTTTCCCCGCCCTCGCTTCTCAGGTGCGGGAGAACTTCAGCCCCTCCGGCGTTTGAGGAGCGGGGTCTGGGGCGGAGCCCCAGGTACGGGACGGGTAGGGGCGGAGGGGGCGAAACAAGCCTGTGGGCCGTCGCATCAGGGCTCGGGCCACCTGGCCGGGGCCCGGCTCACAGGGTTGGGTCCTGGCCCGCACGGCCAGGGCCTGGCGCGTGGTGGGTCTGGGATCCACCCGTGGGTGGAGAGACGCGGGCCCGGGGGATCCACCCAGGGTCCACCCCGGCGCCGATCTGCCGAGGCCGAGATATCCGTAGCGTCGATGGTGTCGGCAGCACTCGCTGCGGACACCCACTCCCCGCTCACGGAGGCCACGCATGTCCGGGCTCATGAATGCCGCTCTGATCCTGGCGATCGCCGCAGTGGTGATCACGCGCCAGTTCAGCGCCCGCCGAATCGCCTCGGACCGCCGCTGGTGGATCGTGCCGGCCGTCCTGGCCATCATGGCCCTGCGCGAGCCCGGCATGATCGACCCGCACCACCAGATCGAGTCGTCCCTCCTGCTCGGCACGGAACTGGTGACGGCGGTGGCCATCGGAGCCGGATGGGCGTGGACGACGCGGATATGGACAGAGTCGGACGGCGCCGCGTGGAGCAGGAGCACCAAGGCCAGCGGAGCCGTCTGGGCCGCGGGCATCTGTCTGCGACTGGGCCTGTTCGGCATAGGGACCCTGCTCGGTGTGCACCAGACCTCCTCGGCCCTGATGCTCGGCCTCGCGGCCACCTTGTTGGTCCGCTCCGGGCTGCTGACCTGGCGCGCACAAGCACTGGAGCCGGCGGCGACGGGGCAGAACCAGGGACAGAATCAGGGGCAGAGCCCGGCGTACGGTGACGGAGTCGGCCGCGTCCTGCGGAAGGAGCGCCTGTGACGGACAACGCCTGGGTGCGCTGGCCCTCTCGTGAGGCACTCTCGCGCGTGGGTGTGCACAGGGCCCGCCGCGTACTCTCCCTGACCACGCGCGCCATCGTCCTCGCCACCCTCCTCGCCACGACACTGACGAACCCGGAGCTCGGCGACTGGGCCCTGGCCGGGGGCATCACGGGGATCGTGGTCTGCGGCATCCTCGCCTGGGGCTTCTGGCGGACCACGCTGGAACATCGGCTGCTGCCGTCCCTGGTGCTGCTTGCCCTGTTGCTGGCCGTCGCGTCCGTGGGGCACCACGCGGGCTTCCGGATCCCGGCGCTCGTCCTGCTCTGCGGATGCGGCGTCGCCGCCATCGAACGGCTGCCTCTCGTCGCGGCCCTGCCGGCCACGGCGGTCGCGCTCGGCGTCTACGGTGTGTTCGACGACGATGCCTGGCTGACCACCGCGGCCACCACCGCGGGCTTGGCGCTGGCTGGATACGTGCTGCGCCTGGACGCGGAAGCCCGGGCCGGTGCCCAGCGGTTGCTGGTCCAGGAGCGCGCCGCGCGCGCGGCCGAGGCGGAGTCGGCGGCACTCGCGGAGCGGGCGCGGATAGCCAGGGAGATCCACGACGTCCTGGCCCACAGCCTGTCGGCGCAGCTCGTGCATCTTGAGGCGGCACGCCTGCTCATCGAGAGAGGAGCGGACCGGGAGGTCATTCTCGAACGGGTCGTGGCGGCACGGGGAATGGCCCGCGAAGGGCTCGCGGAGACCCGGCAGGCACTGTCCGCGCTCCGGGGCGAGATGACTCCGCTGGAGGACTTCCTCGGCGAACTCGTGGCCACCGCCGACCGCGCCGGTGTCACGGTGACCGGCGAGCGCCAGCCGCTGCCGGCGGAGGCGTCCCAAGCGGTGCGCCGCGTCGCGCAGGAGGCGCTGACGAACGTACGCAAGCACGCTCCGGGAGCCGCGGTGCACATCCGGCTGGACTACGGAGAGCATGAAGTGACGCTTGATGTACGGGATTCGGGTGGAAAACCGGGCGAACTCAGCGGTTCGGGAGCCGGGTACGGTCTGCTGGGCATGAGGGAGCGCGTGGAGCTGCTCGGCGGCTCGCTGGATGCCGGACCGGGCGAGGAGGGGTTCGTGGTGACATTGAAGGTGCCCGTATGACCGAGCGGGAGGAGCGCAGGCCGGCGCGGGTCGTGGTCGCGGACGATCAGACCGTCGTGCGCGAGGGCATCGTGATGCTGCTGGGACTGCTGCCCGGGATCGAGGTCGTCGGAGCGGCCGGTGACGGCGCCGAGGCGGTGGAGCTGGTGGCCGAACTCGCTCCGGACGTCGTGCTGATGGATCTGCGTATGCCCCGCTGTGACGGGGTCGAGGCGACCCGGCGTATCCGTACCGAGTATCCCGGGACCCAGGTCGTCGTGCTCACGACCTTCGCGGACGACGAGTCGCTGTTCCCCGCGCTGCGTGCCGGGGCCCGCGGCTATCTGACCAAGGACGCGGGGGGTGACGAGATCGTGCGGGCCGTGGAGAGTGTGCTCTCCGGGGACGCGGGGCTCTCGCCGAGCATCCAGCGACGGTTGCTGGAGCGGCTGTCGGCCCCGGAGCCGGAACCCGAGCCCGGCCCGCCGCCGGAGGCCCCGGACGGGCTCACCTCGCGCGAGACGGAGGTTCTCCTGCTGATCGCCGAGGGCCTCAGCAACCATGAGATCGCCCGCAAGCTCCATGTCTCCACGGCCACCGTGAAGACCCACATCAACAATCTTTTCGCCAAAGCGGGCCTCAAGGACCGTGCTCAAGCAGTCCGTTATGCCTATGGGAAAGGTCTCGTACGGCCGCCCGCGGGTTGACGTCACCTGATGGGGTGAAGAGCGCGGAGACAGGGGTCAGGGAGCCCTCCGATCTGCACATCCTTGGGCACGCGGCAGAAACGGGTCGCGGACAAGGAGAGTTCGGTGGAGAAGCACGACGGCGGCGACACGGGGGAGGTGCGGTTCGACGACCCCTGGTACGACGCGCTCGCTTCCGGCTGGGGCGAGTTGGACGGCACGGGTGCGCTCGCTCCCGCCGTGCCGGCCGCCCGCTCGGAGCACGAAGGAGGCGCGGGCGACGCCGCCCGCGTCTACCTGGAGGTGCAGCGCAGCGCCGCCTTCCAGGAAGTGCGCGGCCGGTACCGCAGGTTCGTGATTCCGGCCGTCGCCGTCTTCTTCCCCTGGTACGTCGGGTATGTGGTGGCCGCGACCACCGCGCCGGGGTTCATGGCGACTCCCGTCGTCGGTGCGGTGAACGTGGCACTGCTCGCGGGACTCGGACAGTTCCTCACGACGTTCCTGTTCGCCTGGGCGTACGCACGGCACGCTCGGCTGCGACGGGACCGGGCCGCGCTCGAACTGCGCTGGGACACCCAGGAGATGACGCGCAACGCCCGGGGTGGTGAGCGGTGAGCGGCCACCATCAGACCCTCGCGCTCCTGCTGTTCAGCGCGTTCGTCGCGGTGACGCTGGCGATCACGACGTGGGTGAGTCGCAACCGGCACGGCTCGGCCGAGGAGTTCTACGCGGGCGGGCGATTGTTCTCGCCGATGGAGAATGGTTTTGCCCTCTCCGGGGACTACATGTCGGCGGCTTCCTTCCTCGGTGTCACCGGACTCATCTCCCTGTACGGCTACGACGGCCTGCTGTACGCCGTGGGATTCCTGGTCGCCTGGCTGGTCGTTCTCTTCCTCGTCGCCGAACTGGTGCGCAACTGCGGGCGGTTCACGCTCGCCGACGTCGTCGCGGCCCGGATGGACGAGCGGCCGGTACGGATCGCGGCCGGGGCGTCCTCCGTAGTGGTGTCCGTGCTGTATCTGGTGGCGCAGATGGTGGGCGCGGGCAGTCTGGTCTCGCTGCTGCTGGGCGGCACGAGCGACGCGGCGCGCAACTGGACGGTGATCGGTGTCGGCGCGCTCATGGTGATCTACGTGTCGATGGGCGGGATGCGGGCGACCACCTGGATCCAGATCGTCAAGGCGGTTCTGCTGATCGGCGGGGCCATCGCCCTCACCGTGCTGGTCCTGATGCGATTCCACGGAGACATCAACGACCTGCTGCGTACGGCCGCCCGGCGCAGCGGCCACGGCGAGGACTTTCTCGCACCCGGGCTGAAGTACGGCGCCGACTGGACGGCGCGCTTCGACTTCATGAGCCTCGGGCTCGCGCTCGTGCTCGGCACCGCCGGATTGCCGCACATCCTGTCGCGCTTCTACACCGTGCCGACCGCGCGAGCCGCCCGGCGCTCCGTGCTGTGGTCGATCGGGCTCATCGGCGGCTTCTACTTGATGACGATCGTGCTCGGCTTCGGCGCGGCCGCCGTCGTCGGTCCTGAGGCGGTGCGCGGATCGAACGCGGCCGGGAACACCGCCGTTCCGCTGCTTGCCCTGGATCTTGGCGGCGGGGCCAACTCCACGGGCGGAACGGTCCTGTTCGCGATCGTCGCCGCCATCGCCTTCGCCACCATCCTCGCGGTCGTCGCCGGGGTCACCCTCGCGTCCTCCGCGGCGGTGGCCCACGACCTGTACGGCTCGCTGCGCCGCCGCCGTGCGAAGCCGCGCGGCGAGGTGACGGTGGCGCGCGCCGCGTCGGTCGGCATCGGCGTGATCGGCATCGGCCTGAGCCTGCTCGCCCGCGATCTCAACGTGGCCTTCCTGGTCGGGCTCGCCTTCGCCGTCGCCGCGTCGGCGAACCTGCCGGTGCTGCTGTACTCGCTGTTCTGGGGGTCCTTCACGACGCGCGGTGCCGTGTGGGCCGTATACGGCGGTCTGGTGCCCGCGCTGCTGCTCGTACTGCTGTCGCCGGTGGTCTCGGGCAGTCCCGAATCACTCTTCCCGGGTGTGGACTTCCAGTACTTCCCGCTGCAGAACCCGGGCCTCGTCTCCATCCCTCTGGGCTTCGTCGCCGGCTGGCTCGGCACGGTCACGTCCACGGAGCCGCCGGACGCGGCCAAGCACGCCGAGATCGAGGTCCGCGCGCTCACGGGGGCCGGGGCCGTCTGACGGCCTTCTGAGGGTCGTGTACGACCGCCCTGTGGCGGCAGGACCCCGGCAGCCTGTCGCCGGGGGAGCGCCGGCTCAGGGCGCCACCCAGGCGTAGCGGTGTTCCGGGCGTCCTGTGTCGCCGTACTTGAGGGAGAGGCGCAGCCGTCCCGCTTGTTCCAGGTGCCGCAGATACCGCTGGGCGGTGGATCGGCTCAGGCCGGTCTCGGAGGCCACCTCGTGGGCCGACAGAGGCTGGTTCGCATGGTGCAGCACATCGCAGATCAGGTCCGTGGTCGGCTCGGAGTGGCCGCTGGGGAGCCCGGGGGAGGACGGGGCGGGGGCGGTGCGCAGGGCCCCGAAGATCCGGTCGACCTGCTCCTGGCCGGTCACCCCATGGCCGCCCACGCGGTCGACGGTACGGCGCAGGGCGGCGTAGGAGTCGAGGCGCGTGCGCAGGGCGGTGAACGTGAACGGCTTGATCAGGTAGTGCAGGGCACCCAGACGCATCGCCGCCCGCACGGTGGCGACATCGGCGGCCGCGGTGATCATGATGACGTCGGTGCCGTGACCGTTCTCCCGCATCCGGTGGACGAGTTCGAGTCCCGTCCGGTCGGGCAGATAGTGGTCGAGCAGCACCAGGTCGACGGGGGTGCGCTCGATCGCGGCCAGAGCCTGGGCGGCACTGTGCGCGCGGGCGGCCACCCGGAATCCGGGAACCTTGCCCACGTACTTCGCGTTGATCTCGGCGACGCGGAAGTCGTCGTCCACGACCAGGACGTCAATCATCGGGCCTCTTTCTCTTCAAGGCCTGGGCGTATGTTGCGCCCGTGTTTCGGCTCCGCTGTTGTAGCGCGAGCAAAATGAGCACAACAGACCCTTGCGAGCAGAAGAACGGCTTGCGCCCAGAAGACTGATGGTGTGGCCCGCCCCACATCTACGGTCCCGGGCCATGAGCACAGACACCAGCCCCGCCATCGAGCTACGGGGCGCGAGCAAGATCTTCAAGACCCCGTCGGGGGGTTTGCACACGGCCGTCAGGGAGTTGGACCTGACCGTCGGCCGGGGCGAGTTCGTGGCCGTCGTCGGACCGACCGGCTGCGGGAAGTCCACCACGCTGACCTTGGTCAGCGGTCTTGAGGAGCCCACCGAGGGCGAGGTCCTGGTCGCCGGGGAGCCTGTCGCGGGCGTCGGGGACAAGGTCGGCTTCGTCTTCCAGCAGGACGCCACCTTCCCGTGGCGCACGGTGCTGTCCAACGTGATGGCCGGACCCAGGTTCCGTGGCGTGCCCAAGGCCGAGGCGAAGGAACGGGCCCGGGAATGGCTCGCGAGGGTCGGGCTCGCGGCCTTCGAGGACCGGTATCCGCACCAGCTCTCCGGTGGCCAGCGCAAGCGTGTCGCTCTCGCCGCGACCTTCGTCAACGACCCCGAGATCCTGTTGATGGACGAGCCCTTCTCCGCGCTCGACGTGCAGACCAGGGCGCTGATGTCCGACGAACTGCTCGAACTGTGGGAGGGCACGGGCGCCTCGGTCGTCTTCGTCACCCACGACCTGGAGGAGTCGATCGCGCTCGCCGACAAGGTCGTCGTGATGACCGCGGGGCCCGCCACCGTGAAGCAGGTCTTCGACATCGATCTGCCGCGGCCGCGGAAGGTCGAATCGGTGCGCCTGGAGCCGCGGTTCATCGAGATCTACCGCGAGATCTGGGAGTCGCTCGGCGAAGAGGTCCGCATCACCCGCGAAAGGGGCGCCGCCAATGTCGCCTGAGGTTCTCAGCGCTCCGGTCGTCGACACGGCCAAGACTCCGGGCCGCGCGCACTCCCGCGCCCGTGCCGCCCGCAGACGCAAGATCGTGGTGGCGGCCGCCCGGGTGCTGCTGCTGGTCGCCGTGCTGGGCCTGTGGGAGATGCTCTCGCGCGCCAAGGTCATCGACCCGTTCAACTTCTCCATGCCGTCGAAGATCTGGGAGCAGATCCAGACCTGGGTGATGCACGGGACCGCGCTCGGTCCTCTCGGCGAGCAGATCTGGTACACGCTCCACGAGGCGCTGCTCGGCTGGGTCATCGGTGTGGTCGCCGGCGTGCTCTGCGGCATCGCGCTGGGGCGCATCGCCTTGCTCGCGGACATTCTTGGTCCATACATCAAGGTGCTCAACTCCATACCGAGGATCGTCCTCGCGCCGATCTTCGTGATCTGGTTCGGGCTCGGACCGGCGTCCAAGGTCGCCTCGGCCGTGGTGCTCGTCTTCTTCCCGGTGTTCTTCAACGCCTTCCAGGGCGCCCGGGAGGTCGACCGGAACCTGGTGGCCAACGCCCGGATCCTCGGCGCGAGCGACCGCAGGGTGACGCTGCAGGTCGTCATACCGTCCGCCACCTCGTGGATCTTCACGAGTCTTCATGTCAGTTTCGGGTTCGCCCTCATCGGCGCGATCGTCGGCGAGTACATCGGCGCCACCAAGGGCATCGGCCTGCTCGTCGCGCAGTCGCAGGGCACCTTCAACGCGGCAGGCGTGTACGCCGCGATGGTCATCCTCGCCGTCGTCGCCCTGCTCGCCGAGGGACTGCTGACCTTCGGTGAGCGCCGCATCTTCCGCTGGAAGCCGTCGGATTCCGACCGCTGACCGGCGCCCGCACGTCGGCACGATTTCTCCCTCTCGCCCGTACGGATCCGCCCGTACGAGTCCGCTCGTAAGCACCACGCCCGTACGCACGATCCCGCCGTACGCAGGCACAGCCTCCCCTCCACTCACAAGGACGTGAACCACCATGCGCAAGACCGCCAGATACTCCGCGCTGGCAGCCGCCGGTCTGCTCGCTCTCTCCTCGCTCACCGCCTGCGCCAACGACGCGGCGAGCACCACGGCCAGTTCCGGCAACGGCGGGAGCGGCAAGGGGGAGCACGTCAAGATCATGGTCGGTGGGCTGGACAAGGTCATCTACCTGCCGGCGATGCTCACCCAGCGACTCGGCTACTTCGAGGACGCGGGTCTGAACGTCGAGCTCCTCAGCGAGCCGGCCGGTGTCCAGGCCGAGACCGCCCTCGTCTCCGGACAGGTGCAGGGAGCGGTCGGCTTCTACGACCACACGCTCGACCTGCAGACCAAGGGCAAGTCGGTCGAGTCCGTCGTGCAGTTCTCGCACGCCCCGGGTGAGGTGGAGATCGTCTCCAACAAGCGCGCGGGCGACATCACTTCGCCCAAGGACTTCAAGGGCAGGAAGCTCGGTGTCACCGGGCTGGGTTCCTCGACCGACTTCCTGACGAAGTACCTCGCCGTCAAGAACGGTGTGCAGGTCAGCGAGTTCACCCCGGTCGCCGTCGGCGCCGGACCGACGTTCGTCTCCGCCCTCCAGAAGGGCGCCATCGACGGCGGCATGACGACGGACCCCACCGTCGCCACGGTCATGGAGAAGAACCTCGGCAAGGTCCTCGTCGACATGCGCACGCCCGAGGGCTCGCAGAAGGCGCTCGGCGGACCGTACCCGTCGTCAAGTCTGTACATGCAGACGGACTGGGTCAACGGTCACAAGGAGACGGTCCAGAAGCTGGCCAACGCCTTCGTGAAGACCCTTCGGTGGATGGCCGGGCACAGCGCCTCCGAGATCGCCGCCAAGATGCCCGCCGACTACTCCCAGGGCAACCAGACGCTGTACGCCGGGGCGATCAAGAGCACGCTGCCGATGTTCACCGAGGACGGCGTGATGCCCGAGAACGGTCCCGAGACCGTCGAGAAGGTCCTCAAGGCGTTCAACCCGAACATCAAGAACGCCGACGTGGACCTCAGCAAGACGTACACCACGGAGTTCGTGAAGAAGGCGACCGGCTGACCACCCTCCGGCTGAGAACGCGCCGAGCCGCCCCCTCGCCCGTACGACCGTGTTCCTCCGGTCGTACGGGCGAGGGGCGGCCGTTCCCGTTTCGGGCATGCCCTCAGTCGGGGGTGGCCCACCCGTACCGGTGCTCGGGGCGGCCCGCGTCGCCGTAGCGGAGGGTCAGACGCGCCTTCCCGGTGCGCTCCAGGAGCTTCAGATACCGCTGCGCGGTCTGCCGGCTCAGTCCGGTCTCCTCCGCAACCTCCTGGGCGGACAGGGAGCCCTCGGCGTTCAGCAGGGCGCGCCGTACGAGGTCGGCCGTCGCGGGGGAGTGGCCCTTGGGCAGGTCGGGCACGACGCCCGAAGAGGGCGCCCCGAAGATCAGGTCCACATCGGACTGCTCGGCCGTGCCGCCGCGGTCGAGCGTGCGTCGCAGGTCGGCGTACGCCTCCAGCTTGGCCCGCAGCCCGGCGAAAGAGAATGGCTTGACCAGGTACTGCAGTACACCTTGCCGCAACGCCGCCCGTACGGTCGTGAGGTCACGCGCGGCCGTCACCATGATCACGTCGGTCTGATGGCCCCGCCGGCGCATCTCCTCGACGACCGCGAGACCTGACTCGTCAGGCAGGTGGTGGTCCATGAGGACGAGGTCCGGGCGCGGCAGCTCCTCCATCCGGCACAGCGCCTCGGCCGCGCTGTGCGCCTGCCCCGCGACACGGAAGCCCGGCACCCTCTCCACGTAGGCGGCGTTGACGCGCGCGACACGTGTGTCGTCGTCCACGACCAGAACCTCGATCATCCCGACTCTCCGTCGGGGCTCCCGGCGTTCCAGCCGGTTCCGGCGTGCTCGGCATTCCAGGGGCTCCTGGCATCCCCGGGGGCGGCCTTCGTGGCCAGCGACGAGTCCGTCAGCGCCTCCGGCAGGACGACCGTGAACTCCGCGCCACCGCCCTCCGCGTCGGCCACCTCCGCGCTGCCTCCCTGCCGCTCCGCGAGACGCCGCACCAGCGAGAGTCCGATTCCGCGCTTGCCGTGCGCCGGTGGCTGCTTCGTGCTCCAGCCGTCCGTGAAGACCAACTCCCGCCGCTCCTCGGGAATGCCGGGGCCGGTGTCCCGTATCCGCAGCACGGCCGTTCGCCCCTCGGCCCGCAACTCGACCTCCACGCGCGCGTGCGGTGTACCCGCGACGGCGTCCAGCGCGTTGTCCACGAGATTCCCGACGACGGTGACGAGCCCCCGCGGATCGACCAGCCGGTCCGGGAGCAGCGTCCGGTCCGAGATCCACAGGGCCACGCCCCGCTCCGTCGCCACGGTCGCCTTGCCGACAAGCAGCGCGGCGAGCAGCGGATCGTGGATCTTCTCGGTGACCTGTTCCGCGGTGACCCTGTGGTCGCCGACGACCTCGCCGATGAACTCCACGGCGTCGTCGTACATCTCCAGTTCGAGCAGCCCCAGGAGTGTGTGCATCCGGTTGGCGTGCTCATGATCCTGCGCGCGCAAGGCGTCGATCAGACCGTGCGTGGAGTCGAGCTCACGGCCGAGCTGCTCCAGTTCCGTCCGGTCGCGCAAGGTGGCGACGGCGCCGCCGTCCTCGGTGGGCATCCGGTTGGCGACCAGGACGCGCTGGCCGCGGACCGTGAGCAGGTCGGTGCCGGTGACGCGTCCCGCCAGCACATCCGTCGTACGGCCCGGACCCAGCGCGTCGTCGAGCGGTCGCCCGACGGCCTCGGCGCCCACCCCGAGCAGCCGCTGGGCCTCGTCGTTCAGCAGGCGTACGCGACCGACGCGGTCCAGGGCGACCACGCCCTCACGGATGCCGTGCAGCATCGCCTCACGCTCCGCCAGCAGCGCCGAGATGTCGGAGAAGGCCAGGTCACGGGTCTGTCGCTGGACTCTGCGGGAGATCAGATAAGCGGCCAGCGCGCCGACGGCCATGGCCCCGCCCGCGTACGCGAACAGGCCCGGGATCGCGTCGATCAGCCGCGCTCGCACGCTGTCGTACTTGATACCCACCGACACCGCGCCGACGATCTGATCGGAGGCGTCGCGCAGCGGCACCTTTCCGCGTGCGGAGCGCCCCAGGGTTCCGGTGTCGATGTCCATGACGTCCTGGCCGGCCAGGGCCTGGTCCGGGCTCGTCGAGACCGGTTCGCCGATCCGTGCGGGGTTCGTGTGCGACCAGCGTATGCCCCGCATGTCCATCACGACGACGTACTCGGCGTCGCTCGCCTGGCGTATCCGCTCGGCCTCGGCCTGCACGGGTCCGGTCCTGGAGGGGGCCGTGTTCCGGAGGTCCACGGCGATCTGCGGCTGGGCCGCCGTCGTCTGCGCGATCGCGAGAGCGCGCCGCATGGCCTGGTCGTCCAACTGGGCGCTCAGCGGTGCCAGGAACAGCCCGGTGGCGAGTGTCGCGACTCCCGCCGCGATCGCGATCTGCATCAACAGCACCTGCGCGAACACCCGCCGTGGCAGACCGAGGCGCAGTCGTCGTGCGAGGGGAGTGGGGCTCATGCCCACGACCGTACGGCGGTGCCCGCGCCTCTCCACAGAGAGTGTGGTGTGGATCTCTTGATCAATGGATCTGAAGGCCGGGAGGCGACCACAGCCACGGGGGCCGGCGGTGGGGGCCTGCCACGGCTTGAGGGCGCTTCGTGCGACCCAACCAGTTTCCGCGTCACGCGCCCGGCCCGGTCGAATCCATAGGCAGCGGGCGTCAGCAGGCCACGGCCACAGCCGTCGCCTCGAGCTGTCGTACGGCCACCACGTCCATCCGCGCGGGTGAACCGAGCGCCGAGCCGCAGCTCTCCGGGCGGGGCGGCAGCGAGGCACCCCGCGCGACGACGACCCGCCACAGCCGGCCGTCGGAGTGGGCGACGGTGACCTCCCAGCGCGGCGCGCTGCCGTCCGTGCGGATCACCGTCAGGACATCGGCGGCGTGCTCCCCCGAAGCCGTCCGCACGGCCAGCTCGGCCGCCTGGCCGGGGCGTTCCCAGGCGGAGTTCCCACGGCATCCCTCGGTGACGACACGGCCCTCCCGGACGCCCTGGAGGATCTCCTTGACGGTATGGGCCTCGGCACGGCCGTACGCGTACCCGTACGGCAGGACCAGCACGGTGGGAGAGAAGCGATGACCACCCAGATGGGTGACCTCCCAGACACCTCCGACGCCCGAAGCGGCAAGTTCCGCCGCCAGCGGTCGCCCGAGCAGGGCGCAGCAGCGGTCGCGCTTGCCGTTGGTGCAGACGAGGGCCAGCGGATCGCCCGTGTGGGGCCGTCCTTGGAGCACCTCGTCGAAGGACCCCGGATCGCCCGCTCCGAGTGCCGCGAAGTCGATGCCGAGCAGCTCTTCGGGATCGCGCGTCATGGCGCTGTGCACCCAGGCGTTTCCCGGGGTGGTGTGGGCCACGTACACATGCCGCTCGGCGAGCGAACCGCAGTCGGCATGCCGCCCGGGGCGCCGGACGAGCGCGACGCGCACCCCGGTGTCCTGCGCCGCCGCTTCGAGGGCGCGGCCGAGCGCGGGGTCCAGGTGGCTCGAAGTGAGCGCCTTGGCACCCCAGGGTCCGGGCTGCTCGATGAGCAGCCATGTCCTTGCGGTGGCCGCGGTCCCGGTAAACGGCTCGTCGAGCTGCCGCGACACAGTCGTGCACGTACTCACAGAGGTGAGCCTAACCTGACTTCACCCGGGGTGACTTCCCGCCGTCCATTGGGGGCGCGGCAGGGGGCGTCCAGGCGCGTGGCCGGGCGTGCGGGAGCACGGGTGGGGAGACGGTGCCTGGGGAGCGCGCACAGGATCCTTTCGCGCGCCCGGCGCGCGCCCTCTACCGCGGGAGCGGCTGCGGTGGCCGCTCGCCGACGTAATGGCCGCTCGGCCGCATCCGCAGGGGGCGCTCCGCGTACTCCTCCAGGGTGTGGGCGATCCAGCCCGCCGTCCGGGCGACGGCGAAGATCGTCTCTCCCGCCGAGGCCGGCATGCCGGACGAGACCGTGAGGACGGCCAGGGCGAGGTCGACATTGGCGTGCAGCGGGGCGTGCCTCGCCGTGGTGGTCACCACGTCGCGGGCCGCCGCCAGAGCGGGCGCCGCACCGGGCACCTCCTCCAGGAGGGCGAACAGTGCACGCGCGCGTGGATCCTCACCGGGGTAGAGCCGGTGACCCAGTCCCGGGACGCGGCGCCCGGCGCGCAGTTCGTCGGCGACCACGGGGGCGGCGGTGCCCTGGTCCAGAACGTCCAGCAGCAGCCGGTGCGCGAGCCCGCTGGCCGCCCCGTGCAGGGGCCCTTCGAGGACGCCGAGGCCCGCCGACACGGCCGCGTACGCGTGTGCGCGGGCCGAGGCCGCGACGCGGACCGCCAGCGTCGAGGCGGCGAGGTCGTGGTCGACGAGCAGGCCGAGTGCCGTGTCCAGTACGCGCACTGACGCGTCGTCGGGTGCGCGTCCGCTGAGCCGTGTCCAGAGCCGTCGGGCCAGCGGGCCTTCGTCGCCGTGGTCGTGCCGCACGGTCGGAAGGGCGGCGACGAGGGTGGGGATGAGGGTGCGTCCGGTGCCGAGCACGGCGCTCTCGGAGAGGTCGAAGCGCAGCGGGTCGGAGGCCGCCGCGGCGATCGCCGCGACCCGCAGCCGGTCGGTCGGGCCGCTGTGCTCCGGCAGCGCGTCGACGCTGCGCCGGGCCGCCGCCACGGTGGCCTCGGGTGCCGTGAACGTGACTCCGTGGCGCAGTTCGCCGGTCCACAGCCACTCGGCGATCTCCTCGTAGGAGTACCGGGCGGCGAGCTCCGTGGCGTCGACGCCACGGAAGTAGTACCGATCCTTGTCGATCAACGTGATGCGGGTACGGACGGATAGCTCGCCGCCACTGCTCGAACTGCCGCCGCCCTCACGCCTGTTGCGCCGCGCGAGGGCCTCGACCTCCTTGGTGTCGAACGTGCTCCCGCGCCCTCCCGGCTCCCGCCTGCTGCTGAGCTGACCGCGGCTCACGTACGCGTACACGGTCTCCGGCTTCACGCCGAGCAGCTCCGCGGTCTCCTTGGTGCTGAGCCGTCGGCCCTCGTGGGCGGGTGCTGCCGCTTCTCGATCCCTCATGAGCGCCACCGTATCTGTGGATCGGCATATTGATTTAATCAACATTGACAGTTACTGAGTCAAGCATGGACAGTTGAATCAAGTCCAGGGAGGAAACATGCCGATCAACCAAGCCGCGTCCACCTCTGCCGGCGCAGTCGCGGACGTACTCGCCGATGTCCCGCGCGGTCTCGCCGGAGTCGTCGTCACCGACACCGAACTGGGTGACGTCAGAGGGCTGGAAGGCTTCTACCACTACCGCCAGTACTCGGCCGTCGACCTCGCCCGGGCCTGCGGCTTCGAGGAGGTCTGGCATCTGCTGGCCCACGGCGAACTGCCTGACGAGGCCCGCCGTGCCGCCTTCGCCGAGCGGACCGCGCGGCTGCGGCGACTGCCGGACGACGTACGGGCCGCGCTGCCGGCGATCGCGACGGCGACCGGCCCTTCGGGACCCCTCGCCGGGCTGCGGACCGCGTTGTCGCTGCTGGGGGCGTCGCTGGGGTTCCGTCCCGTGTACGACATCGACGCCGGACGCCGCCGCGACGACGGCCTCGCGGCGACGGCGGCCGTGCCGACCCTGCTCACCGCGCTGTACCGGCTCGGGCAGGGACTGGACCCTGTGGAGCCGCGCGAGGACCTGGGGTACGCCGCCAACTACCTGTACATGTTGACGGGTTCGGAGCCGGACCCTGTCCGCGCCCGTGCGGTCGAGCAATACCTCATCTCAACCATTGACCACGGATTCAATGCATCAACGTTCACTGCACGGGTGATCGCTTCCACGGGTGCGGACGTGGCCGCCTGTCTCGTGGGCGCGGTCGGGGCTCTCTCCGGGCCGCTCCATGGAGGCGCTCCCAGTCGCGCTCTGGACACCCTTGACGCGATCGGCACCCCTGACCGCATCGACCCTTGGATCCGCGAACGCGTTCTTGCCGGCGAGCGCATCATGGGCTTCGGGCACCCCGTCTACCGCACCGAGGACCCGCGCTCACGGATGCTCCGCGAGTTGGCTCAGGGGTTCGGCGGCCCGCTCGTGGAGTTCGCGGTCGAGGTGGAACGGCAGGTGGAGGCGATCCTGGCCGAGCTCAAGCCGGGCCGGGAGCTGCACACCAACGTGGAGTTCTACGCCGGCGTGGTCATGGAACTCTGCGGGCTGCCCAGGGAGATGTTCACGCCCACCTTCGCCGCCGCGCGCGCGGTCGGCTGGAGCGCGAACATCATGGAACAGGCCCAGGACTCAAAGATCATCCGCCCGGCGGCTCGCTATGTCGGCCCGGTTCCGCCGGTGGCGGTGCCCGTTCTGCGCTGACTGGCCCGACAGGAACGGGCTCGGCACCAAGTGGGTGCCGAGCCCGGAATGAGAGTTGAGATGGAACAACTCCCTTTACGCCGACGGAATATCGTCCCTGGCCTGGACGAGTGTCGCGCGCGTGATGACCACGATCCGCTCGTCCGCAGCTCGTGCGGCGTCGGGCGGAAGCTCTCCCTCGAGCTCGGGAGTGGCGTCATACCCGATGACGGCGAAGTTGCCGTCGCTGAGTTCGAAGATGTCAGGACAGGACTGGCCAGAGGCGCTGCCTCGTGCACGGGGAGCGGTGCCGACTCGACGGACGACAGTCCTCATTGTCTCGGCCTTTCGTACGGTGACCCGGGGGTCACGGTGTGGGTCGTCCCTGGACCGCCCCACCCGAGGGGGCGGCCCGTGAAACGGTTCTACCGAGGGCAAACTGGAACGCAGGGCGAGGCGGCCGCGCCGATACCGCGTGAGGATGCGCCCTTCGGCCTATGCGTCAGGAATATCCACCTTGGCGTGAATAAGGGTTTCGCGGGAGACTACGACGATTCTTTCGTAGTCTGCCCGGGATGCGTCGGAGGGGAGCTGGGCGTCCAGCTTCTCGGTGACGTCTGTTCCGATCACAGCGAACGTTCCGTCGGACAGTTCGAAAATGTCTGGGCAATTGGCACCAGACGTGCTTCCCCGCAAGCTTGGAGGGGTGCCGATCCGACGGATGATGTGGCTCACTGTTCTGAATTCCCTTTGATCTCGAGGTGGGATTGCCTGCGCACGGTTGCTGCGCGGCGCGATTGAGCCCTGTGGGGCTGTGACCTCGGACCGGCGGCGTTGGCGGAGCGATGGTTCGGGTGGGGATCGACCCAGTACGTGATTGCGCAGCAGTCAACCCTGTTGGCACCTGAAGAAACGCGCCGGTTTACTGCTTCGTTATCGCCCGACCGTGTGATTCGCTCTGCGGAGTGGCGCAGGTGAGCCGGTTTGCGCCGGAGCGTGCCGGGTGAAAGGCGCTACTCGCTCGGCGGTTCGCCCACTACCCACCACTCGTCCGTGTCTGTTTCCTCCAGTTGTGAGAGGAGATCCTCGACCATCAGTCCGATTTGGGCCTCGTTCGATGTGCTGACGAGCGTTGCCCTGTGCGGGCGGGTCGCGTACCAGTACTCCCTGAAGATCGGGTTCTGGAGCCATCCACGGGCAAAGCTGAAGAACTCCTCCCGGGTCATGTTGCCCATGCGGTAGTAGCAGAGTGCGTTGGTGTAAAGGGCGTTGGCGAAGAGGAACTGGCGTTGCTTCCTCGGCGAGACGGTCCCCTCGTACGCGTCCAGTACCTCCGCCAGCTCGGGATCGTCCATGGCCTTGCTCAGCAGTTCCCAGTGGAGCCGCTGCTGATGGGCGAGATTGGCCTGACGCTGGGTCTGGGCGGCCTGCTCCAGCAGCTCGATCCGCGCGTGCAGCGCGTCAAGTGTGGATCGCTGCGCGGCGAGGGTGACGGCCGCCCCTGCCAATAGACCGACCGCCGCGGCGGCGGCGGAGCGCAACCCACGAACCTTGACTTTCATTGTGGCCATGTCAACCCCCGAATCAGGCGACCGTCCGCCGGTCGTCGGTTGTGGGGCGACAGGGAGCGGACCGGCGAGCGGTGGGCGGCGCGCTTGCCGCCTCCCAGTGTTGCCGAGCGGCTCTGATCGGCGGGGAGGCGGAGAGGAGGCGCACGGAGGGATGTGCGGGTCGCATCCACCGGCGCCATGTCCAACGTGTGCCCCGCGAGCGCCGCTAACAATCGTTCACTTCGGGGCGTTTCCTCCCGCTCGTATGCTTGGTCTGCATTCATTCCCCGCGTGAGCGCCGGTCCCGTGAGCCGGTGCGCGCACAGGTTCAGAGAGGGCGCGTGGTGAGTTCGTCGAGTACGCGGCAGATCCCGGTCATCGTTCTCGCCGGCTTCCTCGGCTCAGGCAAGACCACACTGCTCAACCACCTCCTGCACCGCAGTGGTGGCAGCCGGATCGGAGCCGTGGTCAACGACTTCGGCGCGATCGAGATCGACGCGATGGCCGTGGCCGGGGCGCTCGGCGACTCCACCGTCTCCCTCGGCAACGGATGTCTGTGCTGTGCGGTCGACGTCAGCGAACTTGATCAATATCTTGACCGGCTTGCTCAACCCTCCGCCCGGATCGACGTCATCGTCATCGAGGCGAGCGGGCTCGCCGAGCCCCAGGAACTCGTACGCATGGTGCTCGCCAGTGAACTTCCGGGGATCGTGTACGGAGGGCTCGTCGAGGTCGTCGACGCCGCCGAGTTCGCGGGCACGCGCGAGAAGCATCCCGAGATCGACCGGCATCTCGCCCTCGCCGATCTCGTCGTCGTCAACAAGATCGACCGGGCCGAGGACGCCGGACGCGTGCTGGGTGTCGTCCGGGAGCTCGCGAGCGGGGCCGCGGTCGTCCCCGCCACCTACGGCCGGGTCGACCCGGAGTTCCTCTTCGACTGCCGGCCCAGCGAGGAACGCATCGGACAACTGTCCTTCGACGATCTCCATCGGCACGACGACGGCGGCGATGACGTTCCGCAGGAAGGCGGCCACCTCGGCCACCTTCACTCCGCCTACGACTCCCTCTCCTTCAGCTCCGAAGTCCCGCTCGGCCCACGGCAGTTGATGGCCTTCCTCGACAGTCGGCCCGAAGGGCTCTACCGGATCAAGGGGTACGTCGACTTCGGCGTGCAGGACCTCCGCAACCGGTACGCGGTGCATGCCGTCGGGCGGTTCCTGCGCTTCTATCCGGAGCCCTGGACCGCAGCGGACGAGCGGCTCACCCAGCTCGTCCTCATCGGCTCCGGGATCGACACGGTGGCGCTGGCCAAGGAACTGGAGGCATGCAAAGAGGACGCCCCGCACGCCGATGAACACAGCATGTGGGGCGTCCTCCGCTACGTACAGGAGCCGGAGCCCAGCCCGGAGGCCTGACCGCAAGCCCCTCCGGGCCGACGGGCTCCTCCGGCCGGCCGGCTACACCGGCCCGGCCACCACCGACACCGGCCTGCCCAGCGACACGCCCGAGCCGTCACGGCGCGGGTCGATATCCGGCAGGTCGACCGGCATGCCGGTCTTCTGCGCGGCGCGCCCCGGCACCGGACCGGCCCAGGCCAGCGACAGGCAGTCCTCGCCCTTCAGGAACCGCTGGCAGCGCACACCGCCCGTGGCGCGGCCCTTGCGCGGATACTGGTCGAACGGGGTCAGCTTGGCCGTGGTCTGGACGGAGTCGTCCAGCGTCCCGCGCGAACCCGCCACCGTGAAGACCACCGCGTCCACCGCAGGGTCGACCGCGGTGAACGAGATCACCTTCGCGCCGTCCGTCAGCTTGATGCCCGCCATGCCACCCGCGGCACGGCCCTGCGGGCGCACCTGCGAGGCCTGGTAGCGCAGGAGCTGGGCGTCGTCCGTGATGAAGACCAGGTCCTCCTCGCCGGTGCGCAGCTCGACGGCACCGACGATCCGGTCGCCGTCCTTGAGGGTGATGACCTCCAACTCCTCCTTGTTCGAGGGGTAGTCGGGCACCACACGCTTGACGACACCCTGCTCCGTGCCGATCGCGAGGCCGGGGGACGTCTCGTCGAGGGTCGCCAGACAGACCACGGTCTCGTCCGGCTCGAGGGAGGACAGGAACTCCGAGATCGGAGCGCCCCCGGAGAGGTTGGGCGCGGACGCCGTCTCGGGGAGCTGCGGGAGGTCGATCACGTTCAGGCGCAGGAGGCGGCCCAGGGACGTGACCGCGCCGACCTCGCCCCGTGCCGTCGCCGGCACGGCGGAGATGATCACGTCGTGCTTGGTGCGCTTGGCGTCCGGGTCCTGCCCGAAGGGCTCATCGGTCGCCGTACGCGCCAGCAGCCCGGTGGAGGACAGCAGGACGCGGCACGGGTCGTCGGCGACCTGGAGCGAGACGGTCGCGGCCGGGGAGCCCGCGGACTCCAGGAGCACCGTGCGCCGGTCGGTGCCGAACTTCTTGGCGACCGCGGCCAGTTCGCCGGACACCAGCTTGCGCAGCTCCGCGTCCGAATCCAGGATGCCGGTCAGCTCGTCGATCTCGCCGTTGAGACGGTCGCGCTCCGACTCCAGCTCGATGCGGTCGAACCGGGTGAGGCGGCGCAGCGGCGTGTCGAGGATGTACTGCGTCTGGATCTCGGAGAGGGAGAAGCGCTCGATCAGCCGCTCCTTGGCCTGCGCCGAGTTGTCGCTGGAGCGGATGAGGCGGATGACCTCGTCGATGTCCAGGAGGGCGACGAGGAGACCCTCGACCAGGTGCAGTCGGTCGCGCTTCTTGCCGCGGCGGAACTCGCTGCGGCGGCGCACGACGTCGAAGCGGTGGTCGAGATAGACCTCCAGCAGCTCCTTGAGGCCCAGGGTGAGCGGCTGGCCGTCCACCAGTGCCACGTTGTTGATGCCGAAGGACTCCTCCATCGGCGTCAGCTTGTAGAGCTGTTCGAGGACCGCCTCCGGTACGAAGCCGTTCTTGATCTCGATGACCAGGCGCAGGCCGTGCGCACGGTCGGTGAGGTCCTTGACGTCGGCGATGCCCTGGAGCTTCTTCGAGCCGACCAGGTCCTTGATCTTGGAGATCACCTTCTCCGGACCCACGGTGAAGGGCAGTTCGGTGACGACGAGGCCCTTGCGGCGCGCCGTCACGTCCTCCACCGCCACCGTGGCGCGGATCTTGAAGGTGCCGCGGCCCGACTCGTAGGCGTCCCTGATGCCGGAGAGACCGACGATCCGGCCGCCGGTGGGCAGGTCGGGGCCCGGGACGTGCTTCATCAGCGTCTCGAGGTCGGCCCCCGGGTAGCGGATGAGGTGCCGGGCGGCGGCGATGACCTCGCCGAGGTTGTGCGGCGGCATGTTCGTGGCCATGCCGACGGCGATGCCCGACGAGCCGTTGACCAGCAGGTTCGGGAAGGCGGCCGGGAGCGCCACCGGCTCCCGCTCCTGACCGTCGTAGTTGGGCGTGAAGTCGACGGTGTCCTCGTCGATCGACTCGGTCATGAGCGACGTCGCGTCGGCCATCCGGGCCTCGGTGTAACGCATCGCCGCCGGCGGGTCGTCGTTGCCGAGGGAGCCGAAGTTGCCGTGGCCGTCGACCAGGGGCAGCCGCATGGAGAAGGGCTGCGCCAGACGCACCAGGGCGTCGTAGATCGACGCGTCGCCGTGCGGGTGCAGCTTACCCATGACCTCGCCGACGACACGGGCACACTTCACATAGCCGCGTTCGGGGCGCAGGCCCATCTCGTTCATCTGGTAGACGATGCGACGGTGAACCGGCTTCAGGCCGTCGCGGGCGTCCGGCAGGGCTCGCGAGTAGATGACCGAGTACGCGTATTCGAGGAAGGAGCCCTGCATCTCGTCCACGACGTCGATGTCGAGGATCTTCTCCTCGTACGAGTCGTCGGGCGGCGGGGTCTTCGTGCTGCGGCGGGCCATCGCTGCTGCGGCTCCTTCACAGTCTCTGCCGGGGCATGAACGGGTTCTGACGCGCACCATTGTGGACCGCCCCACTGACAACCCCGACCGCGACCCGTCCGTAGCGCCCCTCGGGCGGGCCCCGCGGGCGTCACCGGGACCACTTCCGAGCGGCGGTCTCGGCCCGGCGCGCGGACGGACCGCGAGCCCCTTCGGCCGGTGCGCAGCGGGGCCGGAGGGCGTTCGCGGCGGATCCCGGAGGCCTTCCCAGGGCGCGCCGGGGACACGCACGAGTCTCGCTCTCGGCGTACGAGGTGCGGGAACTTCGCCAGCCGTCCGCGCGCTTGCATACAGTGGCAGGACCGACAGGAATGACGCAGTTCCGCGATCGAAGGGACGTACATGCCCATGGGTCACACGGCCACAGCTGAGGCAGGCTCCGGCGGCCTGACAGCGACCGAGCACCGCCTGGCCAACGGCCTGCGCGTGGTGCTCTCCGAGGACCATCTGACCCCGGTCGCCGCGGTGTGCCTCTGGTACGACGTCGGCTCGCGCCACGAGGTCAAGGGCCGGACCGGACTCGCCCACCTCTTCGAGCACCTGATGTTCCAGGGCTCCAAGCAGGTTCATGGCAACGGTCACTTCGAACTCGTCCAGGGCGCCGGCGGCTCGCTCAACGGCACGACGAGCTTCGAGCGCACCAACTACTTCGAGACCATGCCTGCCCACCAGCTCGAGCTCGCGCTCTGGCTGGAGGCCGACCGCATGGGGTCACTGCTCGAGGCGCTGGACGACGAGTCCATGGAGAACCAGCGCGACGTCGTGAAGAACGAGCGCCGCCAGCGCTACGACAACGTCCCGTACGGCACCGCCTTCGAGAAGCTCACCGCGCTCTCGTACCCCGAGGGCCACCCGTACCACCACACCCCGATCGGGTCGATGGCGGACCTGGACGCGGCCACCCTGGAGGACGCCCGCGCGTTCTTCCGCACCAACTACGCGCCCAACAACGCGGTCCTGTCGGTCGTCGGCGACATCGACCCGGAGCAGACGCTCGCCTGGGTCGAGAAGTACTTCGGCTCCATCCCCGGGCACGACGGCAAGCCCGCCCCGCGGGACGGCTCGCTGCCCGACGTCATCGGCGAGCAGATCCGTGAGGTCGTCGAGGAGGACGTCCCGGCGCGCGCCCTGATGGCCGCCTACCGCCTCCCGGAGGACGGCACGCGCGCGTGCGACGCGGCCGACCTGGCGCTCACCGTCCTCGGCGGCGGCGAGTCCTCCCGGCTCTACAACCGGCTCGTACGCCGTGACCGCACCGCCGTCGCTGCGGGGTTCGGCCTGCTGCGGCTCGCCGGAGCGCCCTCCCTGGGATGGCTGGACGTGAAGACGTCCGGCGACGTCGAGGTCCCGGTCATCGAGGCAGCCGTCGACGAGGAGCTCGCCCGGTTCGCCGAGGAGGGCCCCACGGCAGAGGAAATGGAGCGCGCCCAGGCCCAGTTGGAGCGCGAGTGGCTCGACCGGCTCGGTACCGTCGCAGGCCGCGCCGACGAACTGTGCCGGTACGCCGTCCTGTTCGGCGACCCGCAGCTCGCCCTGACCGCCGTGCAGCGCGTCCTGGACGTCACGGCGGAAGAGGTCCAGGAGGCCGCCAAGGCCCGCCTGCGCCCCGACAACCGCGCGGTGCTCGTCTACGAACCCACCACAGCCGAAGCCGCCGAGGCGGCCGACTCCGCCGACGAGACCGACGAGGAGGCGGCGAAGTGACCGAGCTCGCCACCATGGACTTCCACCCGCGGCCCCAGGCCGGACAGCCGAAGCCGTGGGCGTTCCCCGCCCCCGAGCGCGGCGCCCTGGACAACGGTCTGACCGTGCTGCGCTGCCACCGCCCCGGCCAGCAGGTCGTCGCCGTCGAGGTGATCCTCGCCGCGCCGCTGGACGCCGAGCCGGCGGGCCTGGACGGCATCGCCACGATCATGGCGCGCGCCTTCTCCGAGGGCACCGACAAGCACTCGGCCGAGGACTTCGCCGCCGAGCTGGAGCGCTGCGGCGCCACGCTCGACGCGCACGCCGACCACCCCGGCGTACGCCTGTCCCTCGAAGTGCCCGTCTCGCGTCTGGCCAAGGCCCTCGGCCTGCTCGCCGACGCCCTGCGGGCCCCCGCGTTCGCGGACAGCGAGGTCGAGCGGCTGGTGACCAACCGGCTGGACGAGATCCCGCACGAGACGGCCAACCCGGCCCGTCGCGCGGCCAAGGAACTCTCCAAGGAACTGTTCCCGGCGACCGCGCGGATGTCGCGCCCCCGCCAGGGCACCGAGGAGACCGTCCGCAACATCGACGCGTCGGGTGTGCGCGCCTTCTACGAGAGGCACGTCCGCCCCGCCACGGCCACCGCGGTCGTCGTCGGCGACCTGACCGGTCTCGACCTCGACGAACTGCTCGCCGACACCCTCGGCTCCTGGACCGGCTCGTCCGCCGAACCGCGTCCCGTGCCGCCGGTGAGCGCCGACGACACCGGCCGCGTGATCATCGTCGACCGCCCCGGAGCCGTCCAGACGCAGCTCCTCATCGGCCGGGTCGGCGCCGACCGGCACGACCGCGTGTGGCCCGCCCAGGTCCTCGGCACCTACTGCCTCGGCGGCACCCTCACCTCGCGCCTGGACCGCGTCCTGCGCGAGGAGAAGGGCTACACCTACGGTGTGCGGGCGTTCGGGCAGGTCCTTCGCTCCGCGCCGGACGGCACGGGCGCCGCGATGCTCGCCATCAGCGGTTCCGTCGACACCCCCAACACCGGCCCGGCGCTCGACGACCTGTGGAAGGTGCTGCGCACCCTCGCGGCCGAGGGCCTGACGGACACCGAGCGCGACGTCGCCGTGCAGAACCTGGTGGGTGTCGCGCCCCTCAAGTTCGAGACCGCCGCGGCCGTCGCGAGCACGCTCGCGGACCAGGTCGAGCAGCACCTGCCGGACGACTACCAGGCGACGCTCTACCGGCAACTGGCCGCCACCGGCACCGTGGAGGCCACCGCGGCGGCCGTGAGCGCCTTCCCGACGGACCGTCTGGTGACCGTCCTGGTCGGCGACGCGGCACAGATCGCGGACCCGGTCAGGGCCCTCGGAATCGGTGAAGTCACCGTGGTGGCAGCCGAGTAGGACCCGTGGGACGGAAGAGGGCCCTGACGGCTGAAGAGCCGTCAGGGCCCTTCTCTTTCCGGACTCCGGTCCCAAGATGTCCGTATTCGTACGGCGGTTGCCCTTCTGCCCTGTGGGATGCGTTACAAAAATCGTGATCCGTTTGTTGTTCGAAAGACACCCCGTTTAGCGTCGGGGCGGCTGTTCGTCACGCAGTGCGCCGCGCCCGCGGCACCGGACAGCCATCGCCGAGTCCCCGAGACGCGAGTCAGGGGAGCCGGGGACCCACGCAGTCCCTGGGGTGAATCGGACGCCCTCTTCGGAGGGGGCCCGTAGGAGACCTTCCTGCTCCGAACCCGTCAGCTAACCCGGTAGGCGAGAGGGAAGGAAAGGATCAGCCCCTACATGGCGTTCACCTGTGGCACCGGCAAGCATCGTCGTACGAGCAGCCGGGTGCACAGCACCACCACGACCGCTGTCGGGGTCGCGGCGCTCACCACCACCGGCGTGATCGGAACCCTGGCCGCCCCCGCGTTCGCCGCGGAAGCCTCCGTCGAGCAGACCGGGCTCACCCAGGCCGTCACCCTGAACGACACGGTCGCCGACCAGATCGACGCCCAGGCCTTCGCACAGCAGCGCGCCGCCGACGAGGCCGCCGCGCGCAAGCAGGCCGAGCAGACCGCGCGCAAGCAGGCCGCGGAGCAGGCATCCAAGCTCCGCGAGGCCAAGGAGCGCGCCGCCCGCGAGGCCGAGCGCAAGCGCCTGAACACGTTCGTCATGCCGATCACGGGTTCGTACGTCTCCACCGGCTACCAGGCCAGCAGCGCCCTCTGGTCCTCCGGCAGCCACACCGGCGTCGACTTCCACGCCGCCTCCGGCACCTCGGTCCACGCCGTCGGCTCCGGCACGGTGGTCACGGCCGGCTGGGGCGGCGCCTACGGCAATCAAGTCGTGATCAAGATGCACGACGGCACGTACACCATGTACGGCCACCTGTCGTCCATCGGGGTGTCCGTGGGGCAGGCCGTCACCCCGGGGCAGCAGATCGGCCTCTCCGGGGACACCGGCAACACCACGGGACCGCACCTCCACTTCGAGGCCCGTACGACCGCCGAGTACGGCTCGGACATCGACCCGGTCGCCTACCTGCGCTCGCACGGCGTCAACGTCTGACGAACGCTTTGCGGCTTCCCCGCCGTTTTCGATGCCCCGGCTCACCGAGCCGGGGCATCGTCGTTTCCGGACGTCGTCTGTCCAAAAAATATCCATGGATTCAGGCCCGCCATCGGAAATTCAGGCTTCCTGCAATAGAGTCACTGAACAAGCGTCAATCGACGGCGTTTCACGGGGATTAAAGCGGAGGTCGGTCATGCGTATTCCGGCACACTCGGTGTGCACGGCGATCCGTGACGACATCGTCGCGGGTGTCTACGAGCGCGGCGGCCGGCTCACCGAGGAACTGCTCGCGCGCCGTTACGGCGTCTCGCGCGTCCCCGTGCGCGAGGCCCTGCGCACGCTGGAGGCCGAGGGCTTCGTGGTCACCCGCCGGCACGCGGGCGCCTGTGTCGCGGAGCCCACGGAGCTGGAGGCGGCGGACCTCCTGGAGATGCGCATGCTGCTGGAGCCGCTGGGGGCCGCGCGGGCCGCACAGCGGCGCACGGAGGCCCATCTCAAGGTGCTGCGGGGTCTGGTCAGGCTCGGGCAGGAGCGCTCCAGGCGAGGCCACAGCGAGGATCTGCGCTCGCTGGGCGGCTGGTTCCACGAGACGCTGGCGCAGGCGTCCGGCAGCCCCGCGCTGACCTCGACGCTCGCCCAGCTCCGCCACAAGATCGCCTGGATGTACTCGGTGGAGGCGCCGGCCGACCCCGCGGAGTCCTGGGCGGAGCACGGCGGCATCGTGGACGCGGTGGCCCGCGGGGACAGTGAGCGGGCCCGCGCGATCACGGCCCTGCACACCGAGCGCGCCAGCGCCGCGCACCGGCTCCGATTCCCCGGAGGCGAGCGGGCGGACCGTGTGAGAACTTCGCAACATCCCGTAAACATGACGGGCCCGCGTCTTTAACACAGGCGCCGTATACAAAGAGGGATATTCGGTGGGGGCTCATTTCTGATGCCCTTTTATTCGCGTGCCCTGAATTCCGGTGCGCGTCATTCCCGTGGTCGCGGCGCGAGGCGGGCGTGACACCTGGGGAATGTGCGGGGGAGCCCACGGAAAACGGCCGAGCCGCGCCACCCGAAGAAAGGGTGGCGCGGCTCGGCCGTGCGTGTCCGACTGCCCGGGGGCGGTCTCAGACGGTCTCGGGGAGCTCGTCGAGCCCCTCGGCGACCAGCTTCGCCAGACGGTCGAGGGCGACCTCCGCACCGTCGGCGTCCGACGTGAGGACGATCTCCTCGCCGCCCTGGGCGCCCAGGCCGAGGACCGCGAGCATGGAGGCCGCGTTGACGGGGTCGCCGTCGGCCTTGGCGATCGTCACGGGAATGCCGGAAGCCGTGGCGGCCCGGACGAAGATGGAGGCGGGCCGGGCGTGGAGGCCCTCGGTCCAGCCGACGTTGACGCGGCGCTCAGCCATGAGATGCTGCCCTTCGGGTGTTCAGGGTTGTCTAGACCATTGTTCCATATCGCGAGGTGTGCCCGGACGGACCCGGGAGCCACCCGCCGCGGTGCCGGACGAAGACCCGCTCCGAGGCCCGTCACCCTCAGACTGCCCCGCGCCGTTGTCGTACGCGAGCCGTACTCTGGGGCCCATGCAGACCTCGTCGGACCGGCACGAGTACCCAGCCCACTGGGAGGCCGACGTGGTGCTGCGCGACGGCGGCACCGCACGCATCAGGCCCATCACCGTCGACGACGCCGAGCGCCTGGTCAGCTTCTACGAGCAGGTCTCGGACGAGTCGAAGTACTACCGCTTCTTCGCGCCCTATCCCCGCCTGTCCGCCAAGGACGTCCGCCGCTTCACCCACCACGACTTCGTGGACCGCGTCGGCCTCGCGGCCACGGTGGGCGGCGAGTTCATCGCCACCGTGCGCTACGACCGGATCAACGCGGACGGCATGCCCGCCTCCGCCCCCGCCGACGAGGCCGAGGTCGCCTTCCTCGTACAGGACGCCCACCAGGGCCGGGGGGTCGCCTCCGCGCTGCTCGAACACATCGGAGCGGTGGCCCGCGAGCGTGACATCCGTCGCTTCGCCGCCGAGGTGCTGCCCGCCAACAACAAGATGATCAAGGTCTTCACGGACGCCGGGTACACCCAGAAGCGCAGCTTCGAGGACGGTGTCGTACGCCTGGAGTTCGACCTCGAACCCACCGACCGGTCCCTGGCCGTGCAGCGCGCGCGGGAACAGCGCGCCGAGGCCCGCTCCGTCCAGCGGCTGCTCGCCCCCGGCTCGGTCGCCGTCATCGGCGCCGGGCGCACCCCCGGAGGGGTCGGCCGCAGCGTCCTCGACAACCTCCGCCAGGCCGGTTTCACCGGACGCCTGTACGCGGTGAACGCGGCACTTGAGGAGAAGGAGATCGACGGGGTCCCGGCCCACCGCTCCATCAGGGACATCGCCGACCCCGTCGACCTCGCCGTCGTCGCCGTGCCCGCCGAACACGTCCCCCAGGTCGTCACCGAATGCGGTGAACACGGCGTGCAGGGACTCGTGGTGGTCTCCGCCGGCTACGCCGAGAGCGGCCCTGAGGGACGCGAGCGCCAGCGGGAACTCGTACGGCACGCGCGCACGTACGGGATGCGCATCATCGGACCCAACGCCTTCGGCGTCATCAACACGGCGCCCGACGTGCGGCTGAACGCCTCGCTCGCCCCCCAGATGCCCCGCCCCGGACGCATCGGCCTGTTCGCGCAGTCCGGCGCCATCGGCATCGCCCTGCTGTCCCGGCTGCACCGGCGCGGCGGCGGCGTCACCGGCGTGACCGGAGTCTCGACCTTCGTCTCCTCGGGGAACCGCGCGGACGTCTCCGGCAACGACGTCCTGCAGTACTGGTACGAGGACCCGGACACCGACGTCGCCCTGATGTACCTCGAATCCATCGGCAACCCGCGCAAGTTCACCCGCCTCGCGCGGCGGACCGCGGCCGCGAAACCGCTGGTCGTCGTCCAGGGAGCACGACACGGCGGGGCCGCACCCCAGGGCCACGCCATCCGGGCCACACGGCTGCCGCACGCCACCGTGTCCGCGCTGCTGCGCCAGGCCGGGGTGATCCGGGTGGACACGATCACCGAACTCGTCGACGCGGGACTCCTGCTGGCCCGTCAGCCGCTTCCCCGGGGACCCCGCGTGGCGATCCTCGGGAACTCCGAGTCCCTGGGGCTGCTGACGTACGACGCCTGTCTCGCCGAAGGACTCAGGCCGCTGCCGCCCCGGGACCTCACCACGGCGGCCTCCGCCGAGGACTTCCACAAGGCCCTGTCGCAGGCGCTCGCCGACGACGGCTGCGACGCCGTCGTCGTGACGGCCATACCGGCCGTGGGGGAGACCTCGGCCGCCGACGCCGCGCTCGCCGAGGCACTCCGGTCCTCCGCCATGGAGGCTCCGGCGAAGCCCGTGCTCGTGGTGCACGTCGAGCTCGGCGGACTCGCCGAAGCCCTGTCCGCCGCCGCGAGCACCGCCCCGCAGGCCCCCGAGGGCGCCCCCGGAGCGTCCCCCGGCGCCCGATTCCACCCCTCGGACCGGTCGCCCGCCGCGCCGCCTGCCGAGTCCGCGCCGGACTCCCGGCTCATCCCCGCCTACCCCGCCGCCGAACGGGCCGTCCGCGCCCTGGCCGAAGCCGTCAAGTACGCCCAGTGGCGCACGGACGCCCGTGAGCCCGGCAAGGTGCCCGAGTACGAGGACATCGACGAGAAGGGGGCCGCCCGGCTGATCGACGACCTCCTCGCGCGTGGGGAAGGTCTCACCCTGGGGGGCGAACAGACGGCCGAGCTCCTAGGGCGCTACGGCATCGACGTGCACCGGGCCCTGCCCGCCCCCACCCCGGACGACGCGGTGGCGGCCGCGCGCGCCATCGGATACCCCGTCGCCCTCAAGACCACCGCCCCGCACCTGCGGCACCGCGCGGACCTCGGCGGCGTCCGCCTGGACGTGACGGACGAGGAGCAGTTGCGCCGGGCGTACGCGGAGCTGACCGAGGCGTTCGGGCCGCCGACGGTGCTGCGCCCTGTCGTACAGGGGATGGCGCCGCGCGGTGTCGACACGGTCGTCCGCGCGGTGATCGACCCGGCGGCCGGGGCGGTGCTCTCCTTCGGGCTCGCGGGAGCCGCCTCCGAACTGCTCGGGGACACCGCGCACCGGCTGGTCCCGGTCACCGACCGGGAAGCGGCCTCGCTGGTCCGGTCGATCCGGACCGCACCGCTCCTGTTCGGCTGGCGGGGCTCCGCGCCGGTCGACACGGCGGCTCTCGAAGAGCTCATGCTGCGGGTCTCCCGGCTCGTCGACGACCACCCGGAGGTCGTCGCGGTCTCGCTGGAGCCGGTGGTGGTGGCCCCGGCCGGCCTGAGCGTCCTGGGCGCCACGGTCCGGCTGGCCCGCGCCCCCTTCCGGGACGACCACGGCCCCCGGACTCTGCCGGTCGTCTGAGTCGTAGGGGCCGCACGGCCGTCCGGGGAGCCGAGCTGTCCGGGTCGTACGGGCCGCACGGCTTGTCCTTGAAGCTCGAGCCGTTCGGGAAGGCCCGGTCGGGCCGAGTCGCCCGAGCCGTCCTCGTCGACCGGACGGTTCCGGCCAGTCCGAGTCGTCCGGGGTCCCCGGGGGCGGTCCCCGTGACGGCAGGCGCCCCGCCCGGACGTCCGCCGCGGCCGTGTCCCGCCCGCCACCCTGCGCGATCCGGTCTGATCCGTCCACGACAGACCCACGCGAGCGGTGCCTCGCAGTCAGTGGGCCCCCGTAGGATGGACGGCATGGCCAAGACCAGTACGACGACCCAGGGGCTGCGAGCGGCGATCGAGCGCAGCGGCTACTACCCGGCCCTCGTGGCCGAGGCGGTGGAGGCCGCGATCGGCGGCGACACCATCCGGTCGTACCTGGTCCACCAGGAGACGACGTTCGACGCGAACGAGGTGCGGCGGCACGTCACCGTGCTGGTCCTCACCGGCAACCGTTTCATCGTGAGCCACACCGACGAGCAGAACGCGGACACGACCTCCCCGACGCCGTACGCCACGACCTCGACGGAGTCGGTCAAGCTCGGCCGGATCTCGTCGGTCGTCGTCAGCCGCGTCGTCGCGAACCCCGAGTCGTACACGCCCGGCACGCTGCCCCGCGAAGTGGTCCTCACCATCGGCTGGGGCGCCGTCTCCCGCATCGACCTGGAGCCGGCTGCCTGCGGTGACCCCAACTGCGAGGCCGATCACGGCTACACCGGCAACTCGACGGCGGACGACCTGAGCCTGCGGGTGAGCGAGGCGGGCGACGGTCCGGAGACCGTCCGCCAGGCCCTCGCCTTCGCGCAGTCCCTCTCCGAGGCGACCGCGGACGTCGCCCGCTGATGGCCCTGCCCACCTGGGACCACCCGGAGCCGCTCGCCGTCGACTCCGCGCCCGTTCCCGAGTACGGCGCCGGTTCCCTGGCCGATCTGCTCCCCACGCTCGCCGCCGGCATGTCCGTGCCCGGTGCGACCGCCGCCATACCCGAGCTGACCGCGGCCGACCGGAACTGTGTGTTCCTGATCGACGGTCTCGGCTGGGAGCAGCTCAAGGCCCACCCGGACGAGGCCCCCTTCATGACGTCGCTGCTGGCGTCCTCGCGGGGCGGCACCGGACGTCCGATCACCGCCGGCTACCCGGCCACCACCGCGACCTCCCTCGCCTCTGTCGGCACCGGCCTGCCCCCGGGCGCGCACGGCCTGCCCGGCTACACCGCGCGCAACCCCGCCACCGGCGAGCTGATGAACCAGCTCCGCTGGAACCCGTGGACCGAACCGCGCGCCTGGCAGCCCTACCCCACGATCTTCCAGCAGGCCGACGCGGCGGGTGTGCACACCGCCCAGGTCTCCTCGCCGACCTTCCAGAACACCCCGCTGACGAAGATCGCGCTGAGCGGGGGCACGTTCCACGGCCGGCTGTCGGGCGAGGAGCGGATGGACTTCGCGGCCGAGCAACTGGCCGCCGGTGACCGTTCCCTGGTCTACACGTACTACGCGGAGGTGGACGGCAAGGGACACCGCTTCGGTGTCGACTCCGACCCCTGGCGCGGCCAGCTCATGTACGTCGACCGGCTGGTCCAGCGTCTCGCGGAGCAGTTGCCGCCGCGCTCCGCGCTGTACGTCACGGCCGATCACGGCATGATCGACATCCCGTTCGACGAGCAGCACCGCATCGACTTCGACGAGGACTGGGAACTGCGCGCCGGAGTCGCCCTGCTGGGCGGCGAGGGCCGTGCCCGCCACGTGTACGCGGTCCCGGGCGCCGAGGCGGACGTGCTGACCTGCTGGCGCGAGGTCCTGGGCGAACAGTTCTGGGTCGCCTCCCGTGACGAGGCGATCGAGGCGGGCTGGTTCGGCCCCCGGGTCGACGAGCGGGTCTACGCCCGGCTCGGTGACGTCATCGCCGCCGCCCGGGACGACGTCCTGATCACCGCGTCCGAACGGGAGCCGAAGGAGTCGCTGATGGTCGGCAACCACGGCTCGATGACCCCGGCCGAGCAACTGGTGCCCCTCCTCCAAGTACGCTCCTGACGTCCTTCCCTCTTCCCTGTTGCCGAAAGGTGCTCAACTCCCCATGCCCGAGCTGGTGTTCTTCTCCGGAACGATGGACTGCGGGAAGTCCACGCTGGCTCTCCAGATCGAGCACAACCGCTCGGCGCGGGGTCTGCAGGGCATGATCTTCACGCGCGACGACCGCGCGGGCGAGGGCAAGCTCTCCTCGCGCCTCGGGCTGGTCACCGACGCGGTCGAAGTGGCGGACGACCAGGATCTGTACGCGTATCTGGTGAACCACCTCTCCAAGGGCGGCCGCGCGGACTACGTGATCGCGGACGAGGCCCAGTTCCTGGCCCCCGCGCAGATCGACCAACTGGCCCGCGTGGTGGACGACCTGGACGTCGACGTCTTCGCCTTCGGGATCACCACCGACTTCCGGTCCAAGCTCTTCCCCGGCTCCCAGCGCCTCGTCGAACTCGCCGACCGGGTCGAGGTCCTCCAGGTCGAGGCCCTGTGCTGGTGCGGCGCCCGCGCCACGCACAACGCCCGCACCGTGGGCGGCGAGATGGTCGTCGAGGGCGCCCAGGTCGTCGTCGGTGACGTCAACCAGCACGAGAACATCGGCTACGAGGTCCTGTGCCGCCGGCACCACCGACGTCGTATGACGGCCGCCACGGCCCGCGCGAGCGCCCTGTCCCCCGACGTCCTGCCGATCGCCCAGGTCTGAGGCTGACGCCTCGCCCCGGTCTGAGGCCCAGGCCTCGCCCGGGTCTGGGACCTGACGCCTGTTCCTGAGGTCCCTCTCCGGGTGATCTGTCCCCGGAGACGGGTCTCCGGAGATCCGCGGGGTCAGGTGACGGCGTGGATCAGGGAGAAGACCGCACCCTCCGGATCCGCCACGGTCGCCACCCGGCCGTACGGGGAGTCGTGGGCCGGCCGCAGGACGCGCCCGCCGAGTTCCGTGACGAGGTTGACGGTGTCGTCAAGGTCGGCGGCCTCGAAGTACGTCAGCCAGTGCGGGCCCCGGTCGCGCGGCAGGGCGTTCCCGACACCGTGGATGCCGGCCACCGGCCGTCCGTCGATGTGCAGGGTCACGTAGTCGAAGTCGGCGGAACCGGCCGCCCGCGTCTCGTAGCCGAAGACCCCCGTGTAGAACTTCACGACGCTCTCGGTGTCGCGCGTCACGAGTTCGTTCCACGCCGGGGTGCCCGGCACGCCGGTGATCTCCGTGCCGAGGTGGGCGACCCTCTGCCAGATCCCGAAGACGGCGCCCGACGGGTCGGAGGCGATCGCCAGGCGGCCGGCCTCGGCGGCGTCCAGCGGGCCCACGCCGACGGTTCCGCCGCTGTGCCGCACGGTCTCCGCGGTGTGGTCCACGTCGTCCGAGGCGAAGTAGGGCGTCCAGGCGACCGGCAGGTGCCTGTCGGGCGGCAACTGGCCGATCCCGGCCACCTCCTGGCCGTCCAGCAGCGCCCGCGCGTAGGGGCCGAGCTGCGGCGGGCCGGGCTGGAACTCCCAGCCGAACAGCGCTCCGTAGAAGTCCTGGGTCGCGGCCGTCTCGTGCGCCATCAGGCTCACCCAGCAGGGTGTCCCGGGCGTGTTCCGAGCGTGCGTGGTGCCGTTCGCCCCGGCCGATTCCCGTGCCTCGGTCATCGTCACTCTCTTCTCGGCCCCTTGCGGTGGCCGGTCACCTTCCGCTTGCGGACACGCGTACCCCGTCGCGTGCGTGCACGCCCCGTGCCGATGGTCGCACCACCGGCCGCGCCGGACGCTCCTCCCGCGCCGCCGTCGGGCGGCGTGGGAACGGGGACGTCCGATCCGCCGTCTCCCGTCGGTCGCGGAGCGATTGCCGTGTGGTGTCCATCGGTTGTACAGCATGTGCCCGATCCCGTACGCCGGGTGATCGGACCTGCCCGGCGGAGCAGAGTAGCGGGACATGGACGAAGCGGCCACCCCGTGCGCAAGGATGGGGGCCATGAACGCCATCATCACGGCACCCGAACTCGCCAGTGACCTGGCGGGGCCGAACCCGCCGGTCCTCCTCGACGTCCGCTGGCAGTTGGGCGGTCCCAACCTGCGCCCCGAGTACGAGAACGCGCACATCCCCGGTGCCGTCTTCGTCGACCTGGATTCCGAACTCGCTGGTCCGGCCGGTGCGGCGGGCCGGCATCCGCTCCCCGACCCCGAGCTCTTCGGTGCGGCGATGCGGGCCGCGGGAGTGTCGGAGGACCGCGATGTCGTCGTGTACGACGGGGGGCAGGGCTGGGCCGCCGCGCGCGCCTGGTGGCTGCTGGGCTATTCGGGTCATCCGTCGGTACGCGTGCTTGACGGCGGGTTCGCCGCCTGGAGCGGGCCGGTGTCCTCGGAGGTCCCCTCGCCGGCGCCCGGAACGTTCGTACCGGCGCCCGGTGCCCGGCCGGCGCTCGACGCGGACGGGGCGGCCGCGCTCGCCCGCACCGGGCTGCTGCTGGACGCCCGCGCGGGGGAGCGGTACCGGGGCGAGGTCGAGCCGATCGACCGGGTCGGCGGTCACATCCCGGGCGCCGTCTCCGCGCCGACCACCGGGAACGTCACTGAGGACGGGCGGTTCCTGCCGCGAGCCGAACTCGCCGACCGTTTCAAGTCCTTCGGTGTGACACCGGAGGCGGAGGTCGGCGTCTACTGCGGCTCCGGCGTCTCGGGTGCCCATGAGGTGCTGGCCCTCGCCGTGGCCGGCGTTCCCGCGGCGCTGTACGTGGGTTCGTGGTCGGAGTGGTCCCAGGACGCGGACCGCCCCGTCGCGGTGGGGCCCGACCCGCAGTGACACACGTACCGACGCGCGCCATCCGTGCCTGACGGCGCGACGGGGCCCGCACCGATCCGGTGCGGGCCCCGTCGTCATCGTTCTGACGTGGATCCGGCTATTCCTGCTTCTTGCGGCGCGTGCCGAAGACGATCTCGTCCCAGCTCGGGACCGCCGCCCTGCGGCCGGGCCGGACGCCGTCGGCCTCGGCCTGGCGGTCCGTCGCGCCGACGAGCCGGTCACGATGGCTGCCCACCGAGCGGGGCATGAGCACGTCCGCGTACGCGGAACCGGCACCCGCCGAGGCGGCGGGAGCCGGGGGCTCCTCCTCCTCGGGCTCGGGATCGGGCTCCTCGGCGGCGGGGCGCTCGGCGGGGGCGGGCCGTTCGGGCACCACCATGTCGCCCCGGAAGCTGGGCACCGCTTCCAGAAGGCTGGTCAGCGAGTCCCGGTCCTCGGCTTCCTCGCCGGGTTCCGGGGAGGACGGGGGCAGGCTCGGCCGCTCCGTCTGGCGTTCCAGGGCGCGGTCCAGCGGGCGGTCGCGGGGCAGCCGGGCGATCCGCGGCACGAACGGGAAGCTCGGCTCGGGAGCGGCGAGGTCGTCCGACTCGCCGATCAGCGAGCGCGCCTCGTCGTCGACGGCCTGGACGAGCCGCCGGGGCGGGTCGTAGGTCCAGCTCGCGGCGTGCGGTTCGCCCGCGACGCGGTACACCAGCATGACTTCCCAGGTGCCGTCGTCGCGGCGCCAGGAGTCCCACTGGACGGTGTCCTTCTCGGCGCCCCGGATCAGCAGCCGCTCTTGGACGGCCTCACCGAGCTGGGGACCGGCGTTCTCGCCGGGACGGCGGACGGGAGTCTTCCTGGCACGCTCGGCCATGAAGGCGCGCTCGGCCAGCACGGGTCCCTCGAAACGGCGTACACGATCGACCGGGATGCCGGCGAGCTGGGCGACTTCCTCCGCGGACGCTCCGGCGCGTATACGTGCCTGGATGTCGCGGGGGCGGAGGTGGCTCTCCACCTCGATCTCGATCTGGCCGAGGCGGGGACGGTCGCCGCGTACGGCGGCACGCAGCCGCTCGTCAATCGGAAGCGTGTATTCCGTACTGTCCGCAGCCTTCAGCACCAGCCGTGTGCCGTCGTTAGAGACGGCCACGACACGCAGTTCGGGCATGGGGACCTCCCGGGTGGTGCCTGCCGACGTCACGTGCGTCGCTGCTTCCGCTAGTCGAGTGTGGCCTGCCCGGGTGCAGCCTGCCACAACCTTGCCGAGTTGCCCGGCGTGTCGGGCACGGGCCCGGGGTCGCCGTTATGGCACGGTTACCTGTTTTGCAACGCTAAGTGACGAACTCCATCACCCTGTGCAACGAGCCCCCTCCCGGTGGTCCTGCAAGGCCCCGGACACCCTGGCGGGAGTCCGGACCCAGGGCTCGCAACAGTACTCCATTCGGGCCACTTGCGTGGATCGGCACGCCGCCCAACTTCGAGCGGGGGGTGCTAGTTGGCCGATCCCGGCGCCCTTTCGGCGGTCGGCGGACGTGGCGCACTTCACGTAATCGGCAGAAACGGAACTTATCGTTTCGCCTGTACGTCCCTTTCTCGTACGATCGGTCGATCAAGTACGGGAAAGGCAGGCAGAGTCCGGGAATGCGTGAGAAGCCGGAAGTCGGCGGCGAGCAGCCGGGTGCCGACGTGGAACCGAGGAAGAGGCGGCTGGACCTGAGCGTCCCCCAGGTGGCGGGGAGCGCGGTCGCCGCGGTGGTGGCGGCGAAACTCGCGTCCTACTTCGGTGTCTACGGGACGATCCTGGGCGCCGGACTGGTCAGCGTCGTCGCCACCTGCGGGGGAACGGTCTTCCAGCACTTTTTCAAGCGCACCGGTGAACAGCTCCGTGACGTGAAGGTGCAGCCGAAACCGAGGCCCCGGCCGCTGCCCGGTCACCCCGGCGAGTTCACCGAGGAGACCGTCTACCGCGCGCGGGTCAGGAGCTGGAAGAGGCCGCTGGTCGCGACCGCTCTCGTGTTCGGCGTCACGATGGCCGGAATCACCACGTACGAAATGGTCTCGGGCCAGAGCTTCAGCGGCGACGGCACCAGCACGACGGTCGGCGACGCCTTCAAGGGGCACTCGTCCGGCTCGGGGAACGGCGAGCCGGACCCGGCACCTTCGACCGAGTCCTCGCCGTCCTCGCCGGCGGCCTCCCCGGACGCGCCGGCACCGTCCGCGGACGGTGGCGGATCGGGTGACACGGGCGGCGACGGCACCGGCCCGTCCACGGCGCCGACCCCGGGCGACGGCACGTCGGCCGAACCGGAGACGGGGAACGGCACCCCGACCCCCGCACCCAGCGCGACCGCTACGACCCCAGAACCCTCCGCAAGTAGTCGTTCGCAAAGCGCCGGTCCGGATCGAGTCGATCCCTCAACGCCGTGAACTCGCCGAAGCGGGGGTAGGCCTGGGAGAAGTACTCCGCGTCGCGCGTGTGCACCTTGCCCCAGTGCGGCCGCCCCTCGTGCGCGGTGAAGATCCGCTCGGCCGCGGTGAAGTACGCCTGGTACGGGGTGCCCCTGAACATGTGGACGGCGATGTACGCGCTGTCCCGGCCGGACGCCGTGGAGAGCGTGATGTCGTCTGCGGGCGCCGTCCGCACCTCCACGGGGAAGCTCACCCGCAGGTCCGAGGCGTCGACCATCGCCTTCAGCTCACGCAGCGTCTCGACCAGGGCCTCGCGCGGCACCGCGTACTCCATCTCCACGAACCGCACGCGGCGCGGCGAGGTGAAGACCTTGTACGGGATGTCGGTGTAGGTCCGCGCGGACAGCACGCGGCTGGAGAATCCGGCGATCGAGGGGATGGCCGCGGGGACGGCCCGGCCGAGCAGATTGGCCACCTGGAAGGCGCCGTTGGAGAGGAACTCGTCCTCGATCCAGCCGCGGACGGGGCCGACCGGGTTCTCGGGGCCCGCGCTGCGGTTGTTGCGCTTGGTGTTGCAGTTGCCGGTGTGCGGGAACCAGTAGAACTCGAAGTGCTCGTTCTCGGCGAAGAGTTCGTCGAAATCGGCGGTGACCCTGTCGAAGGTCATCGGCTCCTCGCGGGCCGTGAGCAGGAAGATGGGCTCCACGGCGAAGGTGATCGCGGTGACGATGCCCAGGGCGCCGATCCCGACGCGGGCCGACGCGAAGATCTCCGGGTTCTCGCTCGCGGAGCAGGACAGCACGGAGCCGTCCGCCGTCACCAGCTCCAGGCCCGTGATCTGGGCGGCGATCGAGGCCGAGTCGCGCCCGGTGCCGTGCGTTCCGGTGCTGGTCGCCCCCGACACCGTCTGCTCCATGATGTCGCCCATGTTGGTGAGCGACAGACCCTCTCGCGCCAGGGCCATGTTGAGCCTCTTGAGCGGGGTGCCCGCCTCGACCGTGACCGTCATGGCCGCACGGTCGATCTTGCGTATCCCGGTCAACAGTTGAGGGCGGATCAATACGCCGTCGGTCGCGGCGGCGGCCGTGAAGGAGTGCCCGGTGCCCACGGCCTTCACCGTCAGACCGTCCTCGGCCGCCTTCCGTACGGCGGCGGAGAGTTCGTCCACCGAGGCAGGGGTGACCTCCCGGGCGGGAAGGGCGGTGACGTTGCCCGCCCAGTTACGCCACGTGCCGCTCTTCTCGCTCACTGCGGTGCTCATGAGACCCTCCCCGCTGCAGAACCGGCCTGCTGAGCCGGCGGTACCCGAGGAAACCGACCGCGACCGCGACGGCCCCGGACACGGCCGGAACCCCGTACCCGGCTTTCGCGCCGGCGGAGTCGATCACCCAGCCGGCCACGGAGGAACCGAGCGCGACCCCGACAGCGAGTCCTGTACTCACCCAGGTCATGCCTTCGGTCAGTTTCGCGCGAGGTACGTGCTGTTCGATGAGGGACATCGTCGTGATCATCGTGGGAGCGATGGACAGGCCCGCAACGAACAGCGCCACGGCCAGGAACGGCAAGTTTCCGACCAGTAGGAGGGGGATCATACTCACGGCCATCGCGCATATGCCCAGCAGCCACCTGCGTTCCGCCGCCCCCTTGAACTGCAGCAGCCCGAAGACGGCTCCGGCGAGGCAGGAGCCCGCCGCGTAGAGGGCCAGGACGATGCTCGCGGCTCCCTTGTGACCCTGCTCCTCGGCGAAGGCGACGGTGACGACGTCGACGGCTCCGAAGATCGTCCCGGTCGCCACGAACGTGGCCACGAGGACCTGGAGCCCCGCCGAGCGGAGCGCCGAGCCGCCGCCGTGCTGTCCGCGCGGATGCGGCTGGGGTTCGGTGGCGCGCTGGGAGGTCAGCCAGAAGACCCCGGCCGAGAGGAAACAGGCGGCGAGCAGCGGTCCGGCCTCCGGGAACCACACCGTGGACAGGCCGATGGAGATGATCGGTCCGAAGATGAAGCAGATCTCGTCCACCACGGACTCCAGCGAGTACGCGGTGTGCAGTTGCGGGGTGCCTCCGTAGAGGGCCGCCCAGCGGGCGCGGATCATCGCGCCGATGCTCGGGACGCAGCCGATGCCGGCCGCGCACACGAACAGGACCCAGTCCGGCCATCCGTAGTGCGCGGCGGCCAGCAGGCCGCCGGCCGCCACGAGCGCGAAGAGCGTCACCGGGCGCAGGACCCGCCGCTGGCCGTGCCGGTCCACCATGCGCGAGACCTGCGGTCCCATCGCCGCGGCAGCCAGCGCGATGGTCGCCGAGAGGGCGCCCGCGAGGCCGTAGCGCCCGGTGAGCTGGGAGATCATCGTGACGACGCCGATGCCCATCATGGACAGCGGCATCCGGCCGAGCAGGCCCGCGGCGGAGAAGCTCTTCGAGCCGGGGGCGGCGAACAGGGCGCGGTACGGGCTGGGCACGAAGATCTCCGTCGGCTCGGCGCGGGCGCCTCCCGGTCACCACGGGCGGTCCACGCTCGGTAAGGCATGAAGATGGTCGATACAACTTACTGGTTAGGTAACCCTAACGCAGCCCCGCGTACCCGTCCGACCGTTTGTCCGGGCAGACAGCCGCCCGGAGACGCGCTCCCGCCGTCCGCGCCGCCGTCGCCCGCCCGAGGACGCGCTCCTGCCGTCCGCGCCCCCGTCACCCACCCGGCACGCGCCCGCCCGCTCCGCCGCCGTCGCCCGCTCGTCACCCCGCCGGTTATCGCCCGTCAGGGACGGGTGGCAGGATCGGACCCATGCCAGACGTGCTCGATGCCACCCCCTACGACGCCCTGCTCCTGCTCTCGTTCGGCGGTCCGGAGGGCCCGGACGACGTGGTCCCCTTCCTGGAGAACGTGACACGGGGCAGAGGCATCCCCAAGGAACGCCTCAAGGAGGTCGGGCAGCACTACTTCCTGTTCGACGGGATCAGCCCCATCAACGACCAGAACCGCGCGCTCCTCGACGCACTGCTCAAGGACTTCGCGGAGCACGGTCTTGATCTGCCGGTCTACTGGGGCAACCGCAACTGGGCGCCGTACCTGACCGACACGCTGCGCGAGATGACCGCGGACGGGCGGCGCCGGATCCTGGTGCTGGCCACCAGCGCGTACGCCTCGTACTCGGGCTGCCGGCAGTACCGCGAGGATCTGGCGGGCGCGCTGGCCGTCCTGGAGGGGGAGGGTCTGGAGCTCCCGAGGGTCGACAAGCTGCGGCACTACTTCAACCATCCCGGGTTCGTCGAGCCGATGACCGAGGGTGTCCTCAGGTCGCTCGCGGAGCTGCCCGCGGACGTCCGTCAGGACGCGCACCTGGTGTTCACCACGCATTCGATCCCGGTCGCCGCCGCGGACACCTCCGGCCCGGTGGAGGGCCACGGCGACGGCGGCGCCTACGTCCGCCAGCACCTGGACGTGGCCCGGCTGATCGCGGACGCGGTGCGCGAGGAGACCGGCACCGACCACCCGTGGAAGCTCGTGTACCAGTCGCGCTCCGGGGCCCCGCACATCCCGTGGCTGGAGCCGGACATCTGCGACCACCTGGAGGAGCTGCACGGGGCGGGAGCCCCGGCGGCCGTGATGGTGCCGATCGGGTTCGTCTCGGACCACATGGAGGTCCTGTACGACCTGGACACCGAGGCACGGGCGAAGGCCCTGGAGCTGGGGCTGCCGGTGAGCCGTTCCGCCACGGTGGGCTCCGATCCCCGCTTCGCCGCGGCGGTCCGGGAACTGGTGCTGGAGCGCGCCGCGGCCGAGAGCGGCCGGCAGGTGACACGGTGTGCCCTGGGCACGCTGGGCGCCGGTCACGACCTGTGCCCGGTGGGCTGCTGTCCGGCCCGTACGCCCAAGCCCGCCGCCGCGGGCGCCGACAGCCCCTACGCATGAGGAGCCACGTGACCGACCCCCTGCACACCGAACTCCTCCAGCTCGCGCACGAGGCCGCACGCCGCGCGGGTGAACTGCTGCGCGACGGCCGCCCGGCGGACCTCGCCGTCGCCGCCACGAAGTCCAGCCCCATCGACGTCGTCACCGAGATGGACATCGCCGCCGAGAAGCTGATCACCAAGCTGATCGCCGAGCACCGCCCCGAGGACGGCTTCCTCGGCGAGGAGGGCGCCGCCACCGAGGGCACCAGCGGCGTCCGCTGGATCGTGGACCCGCTCGACGGCACGGTCAACTACCTGTACGGGCTGCCGACCTGGGCGGTGTCCATCGCGGCCGAGCAGGACGGCGAGACCGTCGTCGGCGTGGTGGCGGCACCCATGCGCGGAGAGACGTACCACGCGGTACGCGGCCGGGGCGCCCGGGCGTCCGGGGCCTGGGTCGGCGAACGCCGGCTGGCCTGCCGCCCGTCCCCGCCACTGGACCAGGCACTCGTCTCGACCGGCTTCAACTACGTGACCGAGGTCAAGACCCATCAGGCCGACGTGGCCCAGCGGCTCATCCCGCTGGTGCGCGACATCCGGCGCTCCGGTTCGGCGGCGGTCGACCTGTGCGACGTCGCGGCCGGCCGTCTCGACGGCTACTACGAACGCGGTCTGCACCCCTGGGACCTCGCGGCGGGGGACCTGATCGCCCGGGAGGCGGGCGCGGTGACCGGTGGACGCCCCGGAGAGCGCCCCGCGGGCCATCTCGCGGTGGCGGCCTCCCCTGGCGTCTTCGAGCCCCTCCAGCGGCTCCTGGAGGACTTCGGGGCCTGGCACGACTGACCCCACCCCTCGGGACGGCCGAGCGCGGGAACGGGAGCGGGGCCCCGGCACTGGATCGATACCGGGGCCCCGCTCTCGTACGTGCTGATCAGACGCGTGTGGCGCCGACCTCCACACCGTGCTCGGCGGCAAGGCGGTGCAGGTCGTCCAGCTCTGCCTGCTCGACCTCCGCGAGGAAGTCGTCGCCCGTCTCGCGAGCGCGGGTCAGGTCGGTCTCGGTCGCCCTTATGCGCTGCAGAAGTCCTGTGGTGAATGCGTCCATGCTGCGCCCCCTCGTCCTGGGTCGTGGGTCGGGTGGCACGGGGGTGTGCCGATGGGAAGGGGCGATCACGTCTCCGAATGGGGTGCCCAGCGCTGCCCGCTCTGGGCGGCGACGGTGCCGGACACCCACGCCCGCTCTGCGGAAGCGGTTGGACGTACCACAATGTGGCTTGCCACATGCAGAGCGTGATCGCGGGGTGTAAAGCCGTCCTCCCCCCGCTCTCTTCCGTGGAAACCTCAACCCGACGAGAAAATCTCGCATTCCCGGTCCGCCGGACGCGCTTCTCTGGCGCCTCCCCCGCCTTACAGCCGGTTTATGGCCGAAACGGGCAGGATGGAGCCCTCATCCGTGACGGACCTGCCCGCGTGGTGCGCCGAGACGTGCCCCGCCGGTGGACAGAGGAAGGACAAGCGACGTGCGTGTACTCGTCGTCGAGGACGAGCAGTTGCTCGCCGATGCGGTGGCCACCGGACTGCGCCGGGAGGCCATGGCCGTCGACGTCGTGTACGACGGCGCGGCCGCGCTGGAGCGCATCGGGGTCAACGACTACGACGTGGTCGTCCTGGACCGCGACCTCCCGCTCGTGCACGGCGACGACGTCTGCCGGAAGATCGTCGAGCTCGGCATGCCCACGCGCGTGCTGATGCTGACCGCGTCCGGCGACGTCAGCGACCGCGTCGAGGGCCTGGAGATCGGTGCCGACGACTACCTCCCCAAGCCGTTCGCGTTCAGCGAGCTGACCGCACGCGTGCGTGCCCTGGGACGCCGTACGAGCGTGCCGCTGCCGCCCGTCCTGGAGCGCGCCGGGATCAAGCTCGACCCCAACCGCCGCGAGGTCTTCCGCGACGGCAGGGAGGTCCAGCTCGCTCCCAAGGAGTTCGCCGTCCTGGAGGTGCTGCTGCGCAGCGAGGGCGCCGTCGTCTCCGCGGAGCAGCTCCTGGAGAAGGCCTGGGACGAGAACACGGACCCGTTCACCAACGTCGTGCGCGTGACCGTCATGACGCTGCGGCGCAAGCTCGGCGAGCCCGCCGTGATCGTCACCGTGCCCGGCTCCGGGTACAGGATCTGATCGAAGGTGGCCACCACACCCGCGCCGCCCGCGGCGCCTCCGAAACCCACCTGGGACCCCAGAAGGGCGGAACCACCCTTCCCGTGGCTGCGCCCGACGATCCGTATACGCCTCACGCTGCTGTACGGCGGCATGTTCCTGATCGCCGGCATCATGCTGCTGTCGATCATCTACCTGCTCGCGGCGCAGGCGCTGAACGTCGGCAGCGAACTCCCCTTCAAGATCATTTCCGGCCAGGTCGGCAGCAGCACCTGCAACCTGCCTTCGGCCCCCACCGCGGACCAGCTCAACCGCGCGATGGCCGACTGCGTGAACCAGCAGCGCCAGCACGCCCTCGACGACCTGCTCAGCCGCTCCCTGCTCGCCCTGCTCGGCCTCGCGGTCATCGCCTTCGCGTTCGGCTACGCGATGGCGGGCCGTGTCCTCTCGCCGCTCGGGCACATCACCCGCACCGCGCGCGCGGTGGCCGGCTCCGACCTGTCCCGGCGGATCGAGCTGGACGGCCCGGACGACGAGCTCAAGGAGCTCGCGGACACCTTCGACGACATGCTGGAGCGGCTGCAGCGGGCCTTCACCGCCCAGCAGCGGTTCGTCGGGAACGCCTCCCACGAACTGCGCACCCCCCTCGCGATCAACCGCACGCTCCTGGAGGTGCACCTCTCGGGACCCGGGGTGCCCACCGAGATGCAGCAGCTCGGCAAGACGCTGCTCGCCACGAACGAGCGCAGCGAACAGCTCGTCGAGGGCCTGCTGCTGCTCGCCCGCAGCGACAACCAGATCATCGAGCGCAAGCCGGTCGACCTGGCCGAGGTCGCCTCCCAGGCCATCGACCAGGTGCACGCCGAGGCGGAGGCCAAGGGCGTGGAGATCCGCGGTCGGTGCGCCCCGGTGGTTGTCCAGGGCAACGGCGTCCTGCTGGAGCGGATCGCCCTGAACCTCGTCCAGAACGCCGTCCGGTACAACGTGCCGCAGGACGGCTGGGTCGAGGTCACGACCGCCACGGAACACGGCCGGGCGGTCCTGGAGGTGTCGAACACGGGACCGGTCGTTCCCGCGTACGAGGTCGACAATCTTTTCGAACCCTTCCGGCGGCTGCGCACGGAGCGCACGGGCAGCGACAAGGGAGTGGGCCTTGGCCTGTCGATCGTCCGGTCGGTGGCCCGTGCACACGGTGGTCACATCGTCGCCCGGCCCCGGGAAGGGGGTGGCCTCGTGATGCGCGTCACGCTCCCCATCTGAGACCATGTCGCGGACACGCGGCGATGTTCGCTTTGCGCGGAATTTTCGGGTCACCCACCCGAGTGACCCGTGTGTGATCGATCACAAGGGCGATTTTAGGTCCATCTACTCTCCGTGATCATGCGGACTGCCGGAAAGCCGGGAAAATCCGGGTTTTCGGGGGTCCTGATCACGGGAAGTACACGGTGGGGCGCCTTTGAAGTGCGACCTTGGGACCGTGTACGGTCCGCATCGCCATCCAAGCCGATCACTCTTGATGAGTCCGGTTGGGTGTCGATTGAGTAACAGACCTTGATGTGAGGCAAAATCTCCGCCTCGGGTCGGGCACAAGTCCGGCCTCTCACGCGTTACGTGCGCTGGAGACACCGCAGACACCCAGAGGGGGAGAGCGACAATGGCAACGGATTACGACACCCCGCGCAAGACCGACGACGACGTCGACTCGGACAGCCTTGAAGAACTGAAGGCTCGCCGGAACGACAAGTCGACCTCGTCCGTCGACGTAGATGAGTTCGAGGCCGCCGAAGGCCTGGAACTGCCCGGTGCGGACCTCTCGAACGAGGAGCTGGCCGTCCGGGTGCTGCCGAAGCAGCAGGACGAGTTCACCTGCATGAGCTGCTTCCTTGTGCACCACCGCAGCCAGCTGGCCCGCGAGAAGAACGGTCAGCCGATCTGCCGCGACTGCGACTGAGGCAGGGTCGGCCGTGAAAGGCTCGACCCCACCTTGGAAGCGCCGCCTCCCCTCCAGGGCGGCGGACGAAGGGCCCCTCAAGGGCCCTGAAGGCGTGCGTGACGACGAGCGGGGCTCTTCCGAACAGGGATCAGCCTCGCTCGACCGAGCGGCCGCCACAGACGGCCTGACGGCCCCCACGGACGATCCCTCGCCCGTGGCCAGGGGTCGCGTCGAGGCCGTCCGGAACGGGGTCAAGAGGGGCGTCACGAGGAGTGGCGTCCGGGCCAGGGCGGGCCTCGCGTATGTCACCGACCGCATCATCGACATCGCCCCACGGGTTCCCGTGAGGGACCTGGCCACCCTCCGCGGACAGTTCCCGGGCCTCGGCCCCGAGGAGATCGCGGACAAGCTCGTCGCGGGCGCCGCCGCCGCGACGTCCACCGTCGGCGCCGGCATCGGCGCCGCCGCCATGCTGCCGGTGCCGCCCGCCATGCCCACGGAGCTGGCCGCCGAGATCACCGCCGTGGCCGCGATCGAGCTCAAGCTGATCGCCGAACTCCACGAGGTCTACGGCCTGCGTCCGCAGGGCAACCTCAAAGAGCGCAGCACGGCCTACCTGCACTCCTGGTCGGGCGAGCGCGGTATCGACGTGGCCAAGCCCATGACGATCAACGCCGCGCTGGGCGGTCAGATGAAGCGCGAGCTGCGCCAGCAAATCATGAAGCGGACGGTCCGGGACCTGCCCAACCTGATGCCGTTCATGGTCGGAGCGGCCGTGGGCGCGGTCATGAACCGCCGCGACACCAAGCGCGTGGCCGGCCACATCCGCAAGGACCTGCGCAAGATGCAGGTGCCGTGGGACGCGCTCCCGCAACTGCCGCCGCTGGAGAAGCCGACGGACCCGGTGCCGATCGGAGAGATCCCGACAGACCTGGGGGAGTGACGCCATCTCGCGCGGGCGCAGGCGCCCGCGCATCCGTCCGCGCGCCCGCTCGCACCCGCCCGGCGGACCATGCCGTCGGCTCGGGTGCCCGCCGCGGCCGGCTCAGCTCTCGGCGGTCCGGACCGACTCGCGCGCCCTCTCCAGGGCGGCGGCCAGACGCTCCGGCTCCCGGGTGGACAGATACAGGTAGGGCGTCGGGTCCGCCGGGTCCGTGACCTGGACGCGCAGCGCGGTGGGGATGTACGAGCGCAGGAGCATGAAGGCACGCGTGTCGGCCTTGTAGGTGCGCCACGCGCGCGCTTCCTCCGGGTCCATGATCTCCGCGTCCCCGAGGGCCGACACCGGGATCCGGGCGTCCCCGGCGATCAGCGCGTCGCCGACCACGCGGATGCGGATCGAGCCGTACGCGCTGGCCGCGACCGCCGCGACGGCGGTGCCGCCGACGAGCGCTCCGAGCATCGGCAGGGTGCCGAACGGGAGGAAGATCAGGGCCATCGCGAGCCCGACCAGGAAGCTGATCACCCACCACGACCGGGGTGCGGTGAGGCGTTCTTCGTACGGGGATGCCGAGAGCTGCATGACGTCAAGCTTGGCACGGTGCGAAGACTCGGTGGACGCGCGGGTAAGGTCTGCGGCTGTGAGTGGTACTTCCGCAGCTCTGACGCCTCCCGCCGACGCCGTAGCGCCGGTGCGGCACCCCGACGCGCCCGCCCCCGGAGAGCTCCTCGGAGCACACTACGAACACTGTTTCGGGTGTGGTGGAGCGCAGCCCCACGGGCTCCATCTGGAGGCCCGCGCGGGGGAGGGCGTCACGATCACGGCGGAGTTCACCGTGCGCCCCGTCCACCAGGGCGCCCCGGGCCTCGCGCACGGTGGTGTCCTCGCCACCGCGCTCGACGAGACGCTCGGCTCGCTGAACTGGCTGCTGCGGACGATCGCCGTGACGGGACGCCTGGAGACCGACTTCCTTCGCCCCGTCCCCGTCGACACGGTCCTGTATCTGGAGGCCGAGGTCACCGCGGTGGCCGGCCGGAAGATCTACTGCACCGCCACCGGGCGGATCGGCGGCCCCGAGGGCCCCGTCGCCGTCCGCGCGGACGCCCTTTTCGTCGAGGTGAAGGTCGACCACTTCATCGACAACGGCCGCCCGGAGGAGATCCGTGCGGCGATGAGCGACCCGGACCAGATCCGGCGAGCCCGTGCCTTCGAGGTGAACCCGTGACCCGTAGCCCGGGGGCCGACGAGCCCCGCCCGGACGTCCCTGTGATGATCAGGCGCGTCGATCCGGAAGTCCCGCTTCCCGAGTACGCGCACCCCGGTGACGCCGGAGCCGATCTGCGCACCACCGAGAGCCGCGAGCTGAAGCCCGGTGAACGGGCGGTGCTGCCGACGGGCGTGGCCATCGCGCTGCCCGAGGGGTACGCGGCCTTCGTGCACCCGCGCTCGGGCCTCGCCGCCCGCTGCGGCGTCGCCCTCGTGAATGCCCCGGGGACGGTTGATGCCGGGTACCGTGGGGAGATCAAGGTGATCGTGGTGAATCTCGATCCGCGCGAGTCGGTGCGGTTCGAGCGCTTCGACCGGATTGCTCAACTGGTCGTCCAGCAGGTCGAGAAGGTCCGCTTCCAGGAGGTCGCGGAACTTCCCGACTCGGCGCGGGCCGCAGGGGGCTTCGGGTCCACCGGCGGTCATGCCGCCGTGGACAGCACAACGGGTGGGAATCGATACGCTTCGGTCGTATCCGACCGGGAAGGACAGTGACGTGTTCGGACGTCGCAAGAAGGGCAGTGCCGCCGAGGACGCGGCGGGCGAGGCCGAGCAGGTCGTCGACAGCGTCGACACTGAGGCGGACGAGGACGTGGAGCGCGGGCGTGTGAGGCTCGAACCCGAGCCGCGCCCCGACGGGCCCTGGGACAGTGCGGAGGTCCGTGACCCGGCCGAGGGCCGGGTGGACCTCGGTGGTCTGTTCGTGCCCGGGGTCGACGGCATGGAACTGCGGGTCGAGGTCGCGGGCGACGCGATCGTCGCCGCGACCGTCGTCGTCAACGACAGCGCCGTGCAGCTCCAGGCCTTCGCCGCTCCCAAGCGCGAGGGCATCTGGGGCGAGGTGCGCGAGGAGATCGCCTCCGGGATCACCCAGCAGGGCGGTGTCATCGACGAGGTCGAGGGCCCGCTGGGCTGGGAGCTGCGGGCACAGGTGCCGGTCCAGCTCCCGGACGGCACGGGTGGTTTCCAGGTCGTGCGGTTCGTCGGCGTGGACGGTCCCCGCTGGTTCCTGCGTGGAGTGATCTCCGGGCAGGGCGCGGTGCAGCCGCAGGCCGCGGGCCTGCTGGAGCAGATCTTCCGGGACACGGTCGTCGTCCGCGGTGAGGGCCCGATGGCTCCCCGCGACCCGATCGTCCTGAAGCTGCCGAACGACGCGCAGATGGTCCCCGAGGGTGTTCAGCAGGAGGACCAGGGCGGCTCCCGCTTCTCCGGCGGCATGGGACAGCTCCAGCGTGGACCGGAGATCACGGAAGTCCGCTAGACGGACACGGGCCCACCGAGGGCCGCAGGAAGAGCCGAGCAGACAGAAAAGGGCCGCATCCCCCGGGATGCGGCCCTTTCCCGTGCCCGGACGATCTCAGGGGTGCCCGTGCGCACCGGTCCACCCGCGTTCTCGTACGTGAACTGCGGTTGAGCAGCGGCTCTTTCTTCAGGTCTTGACGGAAGCCTGGTCCATACCTATGGTCACCGGCCAGCGCACCATGTTCAGCATCCCGTGTGTAGTTCACATACAAGAATGGATGGCTCTGCATGTCCGACACCCCCACTCGGCATCACCGCCGACGGCGTCCGGCCTTCCTCCTCACCGTCGCCGCCGCGACCGCCGCACTCGTCGGCACCCTCCTGTCCTGGCCGGGCGCCCACCCGGCCGACGCGGCGCCCGCCGCCTTCGTCCACCCCGGAGTCACCGTCTCCAAGGGACAGCTCGACTTCGCCCGGACCCAGGTCCTGGCCGGCGCCCAGCCCTGGAAGGGCGCCTACGACCAGATGATGGCGAGCAAGTACGCCTCGCTCACGCGCACCCCCGCGCCCCGCGCGACCGTCGAGTGCGGCTCGTACTCCAACCCCAACTACGGCTGCACGGACGAGCGCGAGGACGCGATCGCCGCGTACACCGACGCCCTCGCCTGGTACATCACCCGTGACGACCGGTACGCCAAGAAGTCCATCGAGCTGATGGACGCCTGGTCGGCGGTGATCAAGTCCCACACGAACAGCAACGCACCCCTGCAGACGGGCTGGGCGGGCTCCTCCTGGCCCAAGGCCGCCGAGATCATCAAGTACACGTACACCGGCACCTGGGCCAACTCCGGCCGCTTCGCGAACATGCTCCGCGACGTCTACCTGCCCGAGATCATCAACGGCTCCAACTCCAACGGGAACTGGGAGCTGTCGATGATGGAGGCCGCCGTCGGCATCTCCGTCTTCCTGGACGACAAGACGTCGTATGACAAGGCCATGGCGAAGTTCCGGACGCGCACCGCGGCCTACGTCTACCTCTCCACCGACGGCGCCGTGCCGAAGACCGTGCCCAGCCAGAACCTCGACACCACCGCGAAGATCGTCGGCTACTGGCAGGGGCAGTCCACCTTCGTCACCGGCCTCACCCAGGAGACCTGCCGCGACTTCACCCACACCGGGTACGGCATCTCGGCCATCTCGCACGTCGCCGAGACCAGCCGCATCCAGGGGCAGGACCTGTACGGCACCGACGTCGGCGAGCGGCTGCGCCAGGCGCTCGGCTTCCAGTCGAAGTACCAGCTCGGTACGGCCGTGCCGAGCTGGCTGTGCGGCGGCTCGCTGAACCTCGGGCTCGGCCCGGTCACCGAGGTCGGCTACAACGCCCTGCACAACCGCCTGGGCATCGCGATGACCAACACCCAGGCACTCACCCAGCAGAACCGCCCGGCCGGCAGCAACAACCTCTTCGTGGCGTGGGAGACGCTCACGCACGGCGACAATCCCGCGTGAACCGATTCCGGGGTCCCGTCCGATGAGGGGATGAAGGACCGGGCGTCCGGCCGGGACACCGGCGCCCGGTCCACGGAGATCACGGGAATCGCAGGGATCGCAAGGATCACGGGGAGAGAACATGAGCCAGACCGAGACCGAGACCGAGACCGGCACCGCCACCGTCATCACCGCCGTCGCGCGCGGGGCATCAGAGTTGCGTCAAGGACGTTCCCCGGCGGGCCGCTCGTCCCCTTTGCCGGGAATCCTGGCCGTAAGGTCGACGCTGCGTACACAGCGGTGACAGGAAGACAATGGGCTCATGGGACGCGGCAAGCTTCGGATCTACCTCGGTGCGGCTCCGGGCGTGGGCAAGACCTACGCGATGCTGTCCGAGGCACACCGCCGCATCGAACGCGGGACGGACTGCGTCGTGGCGTTCGTCGAGCACCATCACCGGCCCCGCACCGAGGTGATGCTGCACGGCCTGGAGCAGGTGCCCCGCAAGGAGCTGGAATACCGGGGCGCCGTCTTCGGTGAGATGGACGTGGACGCCGTGCTCCGCCGCGCCCCGGCCGTCGCCCTGGTGGACGAACTGGCGCACACGAACGTGCCCGGCTCCCGCAACGCCAAGCGCTGGCAGGACGTGGAGGAACTGCTCGCCGCCGGCATCGACGTCGTCTCCACCGTCAACATCCAGCACCTGGAGTCACTGGGTGACGTCGTCGAGTCGATAACGGGTGTGCGGCAGCGCGAGACCGTGCCGGACGAGGTGGTGCGGCGGGCGGACCAGATCGAGCTGGTCGACATGTCGCCGCCCGCGCTGCGCCGCCGCATGGCCCACGGCAACATCTACAAACCCGACAAGGTCGACGCGGCCCTGTCCAACTACTTCCGTCCGGGCAACCTCACGGCCCTGCGCGAGCTCGCGCTGCTGTGGGTCGCCGACCGGGTCGACGAATACCTGACCGAGTACCGCAGCGAACACCAGGTCTCCAAGATCTGGGGATCGCGGGAGCGGATCGTCGTCGGGCTGACCGGCGGCCCGGAAGGGCGGACGCTGATCCGGCGTGCTGCGCGACTGGCCGAGAAGGGCGCGGGCGGCGAGGTCATGGCCGTCTACATCGCCCGCAGCGACGGTCTCACCTCCGCCTCGCCCAAGGAGCTGGCCGTCCAGCGCACCCTGGTCGAGGACCTCGGCGGCACCTTCCACCACGTGGTCGGCGACGACATCCCCGCATCCCTGCTGGACTTCGCGCGCGGGGTCAACGCCACCCAGATCGTGCTCGGCTCCTCCCGCCGCAAGACCTGGCAGTACGTCTTCGGTCCGGGCGTCGGCACCACGGTGGCCCGGGAGTCGGGACCCGACCTGGACGTCCACATCGTCACCCACGAAGAGGTCGCCAAGGGACGCGGTCTGCCCGTGGCGCGCGGAGCACGGCTCGGGCGCGCCCGGATCATCTGGGGCTGGGCGGTCGGCATCGGCGGCCCCGTGGTCATGGCCCTGCTGCTCAACACCATCGACCTCGGCCTCGCCAACGACATGCTGCTGTTCCTGGCGGTCACCGTCGCGGCCGCCCTGCTCGGCGGACTGCTCCCGGCCCTGGCCTCGGCCGCCTTCGGCTCGCTGCTGCTGAACTACTTCTACACACCACCCCTGCACCGGCTGACCGTCGCCGACCCGAAGAACATCGTCGCCATCGTGATCTTCGTCGGCGTCGCCGTCTCCGTGGCGTCGGTGGTGGACCTGGCGGCCCGGCGCACGCACCAGGCGGCACGGCTCCGGGCCGAGTCGGAGATCCTCTCCTTCCTCGCGGGCAGCGTGCTGCGCGGCGAGACCAGCCTGGAAGCCCTGCTGGAGCGCGTCCGCGAGACCTTCGGGATGGAGTCGGTCGCCCTGCTGGAGCGCGCCGGCGACGTCGAGCCGTGGACGTGCGCGGGCAGCGCCGGACCGGCGCCCGCGACCCGCCCCGAGGACGCCGACGTCGACATGCCGGTCGGCGACCACATGGCGCTCGCCCTGTCCGGACGGGTGCTGCCCGCCTCCGACCGCCGGGTGCTGGCCGCCTTCGCCGCGCAGGCCGTGGTGGTGCTCGACCGCCAGCGCCTTCAGTTCGAGGCGGACCAGGCCAAGGAACTGGCCGAGGGCAACCGCATCCGCACCGCCCTGCTGGCCGCGGTGAGCCACGACCTGCGCACCCCGCTCGCCGCGATCAAGGCGGCGGTCTCGTCCCTGCGCTCCGACGACGTGGCCTGGTCCGAGGAGGACCAGGCCGAGCTCCTCGAGGGCATCGAGGACGGCGCCGACCGCCTCGACCACCTCGTGGGCAACCTGCTGGACATGTCCCGGCTCCAGACCGGCACGGTCACTCCGCTGATCCGGGAGATCGACCTGGACGAGGTGGTCCCCATGGCACTCGGCGGCGTCCCCGAGGACAGCGTGACCCTGGAGATACCGGAGAGCCTGCCGATGGTCGCCGTCGACGCCGGACTCCTGGAGCGGGCCGTCGCCAACCTCGTCGAGAACGCCGTCAAGTACAGCCCCGTCGACGAGCGGGTCCTGGTCGCCGCGAGCGCCATGGCCGACCGCGTGGAGGTCCGCGTCGTGGACCGCGGCCCCGGCGTCCCGGACGAGGCCAAGGACCGGATATTCGCGCCCTTCCAGCGCTACGGTGACGCCCCGCGCGGTACCGGAGTGGGCCTCGGCCTCGCGGTCGCCCGCGGCTTCGCCGAGGCGATGGGCGGCACTCTCAACGCCGAGGACACCCCCGGCGGCGGACTCACCATGGTGCTCACGGTGCGGGCGGTGGAACGCCGTCCCGACCTGGCAGCCCGAACAGCAGTCGCGGAAAGGCAGGCTTCATGACCCGGGTCCTCGTGGTCGACGACGAGCCCCAGATCACCCGAGCCCTCGTGATCAATCTGAAGGCACGCAAGTACGAGGTCGACGCGGCCCCCGACGGAGCCACCGCGCTCCAGCTCGCCGCCGCCCGCCACCCCGACGTCGTCGTGCTCGACCTCGGCCTGCCCGACATGGACGGCGTCGAGGTGATCAAGGGGCTGCGCGGCTGGACCCGGGTGCCGATCCTGGTGCTGTCCGCCCGCCACTCCTCGGACGAGAAGGTCGAGGCCCTCGACGCGGGCGCCGACGACTACGTCACCAAGCCCTTCGGCATGGACGAACTGCTCGCCCGGCTGCGCGCCGCCGTCCGCCGCGCGGAGCCCACCGGGGGCGGCGAGGACGACGTGATCGTGGAGACCGAGGGGTTCACCGTCGATCTGGCGGCGAAGAAGGTGCACCGCGACGGGCGGGACGTCCGGCTCACCCCCACCGAGTGGCATCTGCTGGACGTGCTGGTCCGCAACTCCGGCCGGCTCGTCGGCCAGAAGCAACTGCTCCAGGAGGTCTGGGGTCCGTCCTACGGGACGGAGACGAACTATCTGCGGGTCTACATGGCCCAGCTCCGCCGCAAGCTTGAGGTCGATCCCTCGCACCCGAAGCACTTCATCACCGAGCCGGGGATGGGCTACAGGTTCGAACGGTGACGCGGACGTCCCCCGTCGATCATCTGTGCGAGCCGCGGTGGTCGTCCGATCGAGCGCGCTCCGCGGCTGGTTCGGGCGGCCGTGCCGCGGGTACGAAGCTGTCGGTGCCCCCCGGTACGCTTTCGGTATGAGTGCTGTTCCTCGTTCCGAAAAGCCGGCGGGCCGGTTCCGGCGCATGATGGACCGCCTCTCCTCGTCCCAGGAGGACCTGGAGTCCGAGGAGCTGCGGGAGGACACGGCGACCGCGGGCTGTACCCGTATCGGCGACTGCCACGACCGGCAGATAGTCACCGTTACTGGTACCTTGCGCACGGTCACTCTGCGGCCGAGAGCCGGTGTCCCGGCTCTGGAGGCCGAGCTGTTCGACGGCTCGGCCGCCCTGGACGTGGTCTGGCTCGGCCGCCGTTCCATCGTCGGCATCGAGCCCGGACGCAAGTTGATCGCCTCGGGCCGTATCTCGATGAGCCGGGGCCGTAGGGTGTTGTTCAATCCGAAGTACGAACTCAGACCCCTCGGACGGGAGTAGCCGGTGACGTCGCTCGACAAGCCGACCGAAGACGCCCAGGACGCCCAGCAGGATGCACGGGCGGTGACCGAGGCCGCACTCTTCGAGGCGTTCGGCGGCGTGCGCGGCATGGTCGAGACCGTGGTGCCCGGCCTGCTCTTCGTCACCATCTTCACGATCAACAAGGACCTGCACTGGTCGGCGATCGCCGCCCTCGCGGTGTCCCTGCTGCTCGTCGTGGTCCGCCTCGTGCGGCGCGACACCGTGAAGCACGCCTTCAGCGGGGTCTTCGGCGTCGCCTTCGGCGTGGTCTTCGCGATGATGACGGGCAACGCGAAGGACTTCTACCTGCCGGGCATGCTCTACACGCTCGGTCTCGCCATCGCCTACATCGTGACCACCCTCGCGGGTGTCCCGCTGATCGGACTGATCCTCGGCCCGGTCTTCAAGGAGAACCTCTCCTGGCGCACCCGCAACCCCGGCCGCAAGAAGGCGTACGCGAAGGCCAGTTGGGCCTGGGGACTGATCCTGCTCGCCAAGTGCGCCGTCCTCTTCCCGCTCTACTGGTGGGGCGACACCACCCAGTTCGGCTGGGTGCTCATCGCCCTGAAGATCCCGCCGTTCCTGCTCGCCGTCTGGCTCACCTGGGTCTTCCTGGCCAAGGCGCCGCCGCCCATCGACGTGTTCGCGGAGATGGAGGCCGAGGAGCAGGCGGAGAAGGAGCGCAAGGCCGCCCTCGCCCAGGAGCGCGGGGACGCTCCGGCCCCGGCCAGGCACCGCCGCCAGGCGTGAGCCCGGCCGCACCGAGGACGCCTCCGGGCGACTGAACACGACGAAGCGGTACGACGATGGGGGCGGCCGGAGAATTCTCCGGCCGCCCCCATCG